>NZ_BRXS01000003.1:0-600000 GCF_030159095.1 Roseisolibacter agri | reverse complement strand
GGTGCTGTGCGAGGCGGCGATCGCCGGCGTGCGCGCGATCCGCGAGGTCGATCCGGACGCGCGCATGGTCCACACCGAGCCGCTGATCCAGGTGGTGCCGCCGCCCGACCGCCCCGACCTCGCCGACGAGGCGCGGCACGAGGCGACGGACGACGCGTTCTTCGCCTGGGACGTGCTCGCGGGGCGCCTGCACCCGGAGCTCGGCGGCGCGCCGGAGATCCTCGACATCGTCGGCGCGAACTGCTACGCGTTCGGGCAGATGGAGTACCGCGCGAGCGGCCCGCACCACGCGATGGCGCCGCGCGATCCGCGCATCCGCCCGCTCTGCGACATGCTGGGCGACGCGTGGCAGCGGTACCGTCGGCCGATGATCATCGGCGAGACGAGCGGCATGGGCGACGGGCGCGCGGCGTGGCTGAAGGACGTGATGGAGGAGTCGCTGGCGGCCGTGAACCGCGGCATCGACCTCCACGGCGTGTGCCTCTATCCCGCGGTCGACATGCCCGACTGGCACACCGGCGCCTGGCTGCACAACGGCATCCTCGACGTCGTGGACGAGGGCGGGCAGCTGCGCCGCGTGCCGAGCGCCGCGTACGTGGCCGAGCTGCGCCGGTGGCAGCGTGAGCTCAATCGCGTGACGGTGCTGGACGAGGATCCGTTCAGCGATCCGGTGGAGCTGCAGGACGTGATCGACGCCGCGCGCCGCCTGCAGCCCGCGGCGGACCAGGACTGGAGCTGAGCTGCGTCCTCGCGCCGGACCTGAACGGCATTAGACAGGATTACAACGGATTGGACGGACAAGATCGGATTTCTCTCCATGTGGCGGCGAGGCGCCGTGCGCCGCGAGGAGCGTAATCCGGCTCTTGTCCGTTAAATCCGTCTAATCCTGTCTAATGCAGTTCGCTCCTCCGGGTCCGGCGCGACGGAGCACGTCACGGGTCGTGCGACACCCGCACCTCCCGTCCGAACGCCGCCCCCACCGCGGGCGTCACGCCCGCCATCCCCGACACGCGCATCTCACGCAGCCGCGGCAGTCGCGCGAGCGCGGCGATCCCCGCGTCCGTGAGCCCCGCGCAGCTGTCGAACGTCACCGACTCCAGCGTGCCGATGCCCGACAGCAGCGCGGGCGTCCGGTCGGTGATGCGCGTGTAGCTCGCGAAGTAGCGCCGCAGCGCGGGCAGCGTCGCGACGTGCGCGGTCGCCGCGTCGGTCGTCTCGCGGCAGTACATCAGCACCAGCGACTCCAGCGCCGTGCAGCGCGCGACGTGCCGGTAGCCGTCGTCGGGGACGTCCATCGGCATCAGCTCGCGCAGGGCGGGGAAGTCCGGCAGCGCCGCGAGCGCGTCGTCGTCCACGTTCAGGCAGCTCACCGAGAGCGAGCGCAGCGTGGGGATCGCCGCCAGCGCGCGGAAGCCGCGCCCGCGCAGGTTGTGACACCGCCGCCCCCACAGGTACTCCAGCGTGCGCGACGCCGACAGCGCGACGAAGCCGTCGTCGCCGGCGGTCGTGTCCTGGCAGACGAGGAAGCGCAGGTGCGGCAGCGCCGCCACGTGCGCCATGTCCGCGTCCTTCGCGTCGACGCCGAGCCAGGCGAGATGCGGCAGCGCGGCGAGCGGCGCGAGGCCGGCGCCGGTGATCGCCAGGCGCTCGTCGTCGAGGTCGAGCGCGTACAGCCCGTCGAGCCCCACGAGCCGTGCGAGCCCCGCGTCCGTGAACGTCCCGCGCAGCGTCAGCGCGTTGGGGCGCGTGCCCGGGCCGGTGAGCTCCAGCCGCTCCGCGCCACCCAGCCACGTGCGGAACGCCGGGATGTCGTGGAGCGCCGGCAGCCCCGCGTCCGTCACGCGGCTGCCCGAGCGCAGCGTGCGCAGCGCGTCGTTGCCCGCCAGCGCCGCGAGCGCACCGTCTCCCGACGGCGTGCCCATGAGGTTCACGTCGCGCAGGCGCGGGCAGGACGCGAGGTGCGCGGCGCCCGCGTCGGTGACGGGCGTCCACGCGAGGTCGAGCGACGCGAGCATCGGCAGGTCGCGCAGCACCGCCAGCCCCGCGTCGCTGATCGCGCACCCCGACAGGTTCAGGTGCCGCAGCTGCGGCAGCCGCGCGAGCTGCCGCAGCCCGTCGTCCGTCACCGCGCGCGAGCCGCTCAGGTCCAGCGTCGTCACGTGGACGATGTCGGGCACTCGCGCGAGCCGCGCGAGCAGTGCGTCGGTCATCTGCCCGTGCGCGCGCAGCGCCGGCAGCCGCCGCTCGCGGAGCAGCGCGAACGCCGCGTCCCAGTCGCGCGTGAAGACGGGATCGCGTCCCTCGCCCGCGTCGTCCACCGCGTGCACCGCGACCGCGCGCGTCGCGATCGGGCGGCCGTCGGTGGGCAGCGTGAGCGCGTCGTCGACGAGCGCCTGCCACGTCGCGAAGCCCTGCGCGTGCGCGACCAGGCGCCGTGCCTCGTCGAGCGTGATCGTGTCCACCTCGCCGGGCGCCGGCGTCTCGCTACGGCCCAGGTCGAGGCGCACGTAGCGGCGCATCCCGTCGAGCGCGCGCATGTGGCCGAAGTAGTTCCACACCACGCGCAGCGTGGCGGCGTCGCCGGTGTCGTACGCGGTCTTGAGCGCCGCGGCGACCTCCTCGTGGCGGCGCGTGGCGCCGAGTGCGGCGACGCGGGCGCGGAGCGCGCTCCAGCCGGACAGGCCGTGCTCGCGCGCCAGGGCGTGCTGCACGCCGCGCAGCGTCGGCGCTTCCGTGGCGGGTGCGTCGGGCAGGGCGCGCGCGAGCCGCGCGTGCGCCTCCGCGTCGTGTGCGCGGAGCGCGTGGAGCCACCGCTTCGCCTCGCGCCGCAGCGACTCGAGGGTGGTGGCGGACGTGACGTGCCGGGACGGCCGGGACATGCGACCTCCTCCCATGGCGCCTGAGGTCCGCTGAGCGACAGGCTGGAAGAAGGTTCGATCGACGGACGACGAACCGATCGGGTGGGAGCGGGCTCCCTTGCCGCGGACAGGTGGCGCCCCGGTGCGCACTGCCCCCACGCTCGCACGCCGCGCCGCCGGCTGTCAACGGTCGGGCCCTTCGACAACCTTCTGACGGCTACGCCGCGGCGCGTCGCGCCCGCGCCCTGGCGCCTGGCTTACCTTGGACGCGACCCTCACCCTCCATCGCGCCCGCATGCCCCGCCTTCGCGTCCTCCTCGCCGCGTCACTGCTTGCCGCCACGCCACTGCTCGCGCAGCGGCCCGGCGCTCCTGCCGGCACGCTGGTCGTCAGCAACATGAACGACCACACCGCCACCATCATCGACGCGGCGACGGGGCGCGTGCACGCGACGCTGCCGACGGGCGAGGGGCCGCACGAGGTCGCGGTGTCGCACGACGGGCGCACCGCGCTGGTGAGCAACTACGGCGTGCGCGGCAAGCCGGGGAGCACGATCACCGTCATCGACGTCGCGCGCGCCGCGGTAGCGCGCACGCTCACGCTCGCGGGCTTCGAGCGGCCGCACGGGATGGCGTTCCTGCCGGGCGACACGCTCGTCGCGGTGACGTCGGAGGTCGGCCGCGCGGTGCTGCTGGTGGACGTGCGCGACGGGCGCGTCGCCGACACGCTGGCGACGAATGGCCGCGGCTCGCACATGCTGGCGCTCACCGCGCGCGGCGACCGCGTCTTCACCGCCAACATCCCCGACGCCACCGTCTCGGCCCTCGACGTGAGCGGGCGCGACTCGGTGCGGCTGCTGAAGGTCGGCCGCGCGCCCGAGGGAATTGCCGTCACGCCCGACGGCGCGCAGCTGTGGGTCGGCAGCAACCGGGACAGCACCGTGCTGGTGCTCGACGCGCGCACCGGCGCGACCCTCGACACGCTGCGCGGCTTCGGGATGCCGTACCGCATCGCCGTCTCGCCGGACGCGCGCACTGCGGTCGTCAGCGACCCGGTGAAGGGCGAGGTGCGCGCGTTCGGCGCGGCGGACCGCCGGCAGCGGTTCGCGATCGCGGTGCCGGCCGACAGCCTCCTGCCGACGGCCGAGGTGCCGGGGTCGCCGTCGCCGGAGGGCGTGGCGATCTCGCGCGACTCGCGGTGGGCGTTCGTGACGCTGCAGGGCCGCAACCGCGTCGTCACGATCGACCTCGCGCGTGGCGCGATCGTCGCATGGGCGCCGACGGGCACGTGGTCGGACGGCGTCGCGTACTCGCCGGTGCCGGTGAACGCGGTGCGCAAGGAATGACTTCGCAGGGCCGGTGACGACATGACGACTCCCGAGACGGTCCGCTACGACGCCGACGGCCTGGCGATGGCGGGCGAGCTGTTCCTCCCCGCGCGCATCGACGGCGCGCGGCCCGGCGTGCTGGTCTTCCCCGACGCCAGCGGCCTCAATGCCCACGCCCGTGAGCGCGCCGCGCGCCTGGCCTCGCTCGGCTACGTGGCGCTCGCGTGCGACCTGCACGGCGGCGGGACGCAGATGACCGACTTCGACGCCGCGATCGCCGCGGTGCGCGCGCTGCGCGAGACGCCCGCGCGCATCCGGGCGCGCGCGGGCGGCGCGCTCGCGGCGCTCGTCGCGCGCCCCGAGGTGGACGCCGCGCGCACGGCCGCGATCGGCTTCTGCTTCGGCGGCACGATGGCCCTCGAGCTGGCGCGCGACGGCGCGGCGCTGCTCGCGGTGGTGGGCTTCCACAGCGGGCTGGCGACGCAGCGTCCGGCGGAGACGGGCGTCGTGCGCGCGCGCGTGCTGGCGTGCATCGGCGCCGACGACCCGAGCATCCCGCCCGCGCAGCGCGCCGCGTTCGAGCAGGAGATGACGGCCGCGCGCGCGGACTGGCAGCTGCACACCTACGGCGGCGTGGTGCACAGCTTCACGGAGCGCGACGTCGAGCTGCGCACCGGCCACCCCGAGCGCACGCGCTACGACGCGGCGGCCGACGCGCGCAGCTGGGCGGCGATGCGACAGCTGTTCGCGGAGTCGCTGGACGCGCCGCGCGCATGAGGGGCACGTGAAGCCCACGGAGAAGCTCGGCGAGGCCGTCGCGCCCGACGGCACCGTCCTCACGCTGCTGCGCCACGACGGTGCGTACAGCATCCGCGTGTCGGGCGTGGAGCTGATGTCCACGCGCCGCCACCACTCGGAGGACCGCCTCGCGGAGCTGGTGTGCGCGCCGCTCGCCGGCGTCGCGGGCGCGCGCGTCCTGATCGGCGGGCTGGGGCTCGGCTTCACGCTGCGCGAGGCGCTGCGCCTGCTGCCCGCGGACGCGCACGTCGTGGTGGCCGAGCTGCTGGACGAGGTCATCGCGTGGAACCGCAACCCCGAGTGGCCGCTCGCCGCCGACGCGCTGGCGGACCCGCGCGTCGAGCTGCGACACGCCGACGTCGCGGAGCTGCTGCGCGAGGGCCGCGGGAGCTACGACGGCATCATGCTGGACGTGGACAACGGCGCCGAGGCGATGACGAGCGCGGGGAACGCGTCGCTGTACGGCCGTGGCGGCGTGCGCCTCGCCGCCGACGCGCTGCGCCGCGGCGGGCGCGTGGCGTGGTGGTCCGCGGGCGATGATCGGACGTTCGAGGCGCTGCTGCGGCGCGCGAAGCTCGTGCTGGAGATCGATCGGCCGAGAGTGCATGCCGGCTCGGGCGCGAGGCACACGATCTATGTCGCGATGGTCCCGTAAGAGCGGAGGACGGAACGGCGGAGGACGGAAGGGCGGAAGACGATGGAGCGTGAAACGAGAAGGCGGACCTTCGCTTGAGGCTTCAAGCGCGAAGGGTCCGCCTCTTCGTTTCACGCCCTTCCGTCTTCCGCTTCACCGTCCTCCGCCGTTCCGTCCTCCGCCGTTTCCGCGCCCGTGCTGGCGCCCCGCGACCGGCGATCGAATACTGTCGATCACCGCCATCCCGAGGGTACTCGCATGGGTACGTCGCTCGCGGCCGATCCGAAGTCCCCCACGAAGTCCGCGGGGCAGCGCGTGCTCGACTATGCGCGCGCACGCGTGGAGCATAAGGCTCCGGGAAGGGGGACCTGCTGGGACTTCCCGTTCGCGGCGCTGAAGCACGCCGGCGCCAGCACCCCGCACGACCTCGGCAAGGACCTGTACGTGTGGGGGCAGCCGGTCGCGCGACTCGAGGACGCGCAGCCGGGGGACATCATCCAGTTCTTCAAGGTGAAGGTCCATCGGGAGTGGGTCAGGACCTATGAGAAGGGCGGGAGGACCATCACCGAGACGTTCAAGGGGCACTACACCTTCGCGGACCGGCACTCCGCGATCGTCGAGCGCGTCGAGCCCGGCCTCTTCCTCACCCTCCTGAACGCCCACCTCACGGGCGACAAGGGAAGGGTCTCGCGCCTCCGCCTCAACCTCTCGCCCGAGAACGTGCTGAGCGGCACGATCTACCTCTACCGCCCCGTGGAGCGGAGCAGCTCGCCCTGACGCTCAGCGTGCGGTGAGCTGCTTCAGCTGGTCCGCGTACGTTGCGGCGGCCGCGCGATCGCCACTCGCGAGCGCGGCGCGCCGCGCGCCGTCGAGCGTGTGCCAGCGATTGGGCTCGGTGCGCAGCGCGGCACGGTACGCCGCCAGCGCATCCGCGGGCTTGCCGAGCTCCAGCAGCAGGTCGCCGAGCAGCTCGCGCGCGGGCGCGAGCGGGCCCGGAGTCACCGCGGACTTCTCCGACGCGTCCTCGCGCTCGGCGGCCTCGCGCATCGCGGCCAGCGCCGCGTCGTCGCGCCGCTGCGCGTGGTCCAGCCACGCCTGCGCGCCCAGCCGCTGGATCGCCACCTGCTCGGCCCAGTAGCTCTCGCCGCGCGCCACCAGCCGCGGCTGGATCGCGGCCAGCGAGTCGATCGACGCGCGCGCGGTCGCGAGGTCGCGCGTGTGCGATGCGCCGAGGGCGCGCGCGAAGTGCGTCATCGCCTCCGTCCACGGGTAGGCGGTGGTCGTGGGCACGAGACGCGCGGCCTGCGCCCAGTCGCGCCGCTCCAGCGCCCAGCGCGCGGGAATCGCGGCCATCGCGAAGTAGGCGGCGGACGGAGGCGCGGCGCCCGTGACGGCCTGTGGATCGAAGCGCGCCGCGAGCGCCGGCTGTCCGTCCAGCACGCGCCGCGCGTCGTCCAGGCGGCGCATCTGCAGGTACGCGTACGTCACGTAGTCGGACGCGTGCAGCGCCTCGCCGATGGACGCGCTGCGCAGCGCGACGTCGATCGAGCCGAGGTTGGACTCGACGGACTCGCGCCACAGGCCCACGCGGGTGAAGGTGTGCGAGGGCATGTGCCTCGCGTGCGCGGCCGACGGCGCGATGCGCGAGTAGCGCTGCGCCGCCGCGCGCGCCTTCGCGGCCAGCGGCGGGTAGTCGTAGGTGTGGATGATGTAGTGCGCGAGCCCCGGGTGATCCGGCTGCGCCGCCCAGAGCGGCTCGAGGATGGCGCCCGCCTGCAGCTGCCGCGCGTACGTCTTGTCGGTGGGCGACGCGGACGCGGTGAGCGCGATCGCGTGGAAGATCGTCGCCTCGGTGTCCGCGGGCTGCCGCGCCGCGAGGTCGGCCATCGCGCGCTCGTACGCGGCGACGCGCGTCGCCTGGTCGCGGCGCTCGGCCTCCGCGTACAGCTGCGCCACCGCCGCGATGTAGCCGCGCTCGCGCTCCGTGGCGCTCACGCCCAGGCGCGCGGCGGCATCGCTCGCCGCGCGGCCCGCGCTCAGCAGCGCGGGGGCGCGGTTGCCGGCGGCCATCGGGTTGCCCCAGCGGCTCAGCGCGATCCCCCAGTGCGCCATCGCGCACGTCGAGTCGGCGGCGAGGACCTCGTTGAACGCGCGCAGCGATGCGCCGAACTCGAACGAGTGCAGGAGCGCGACGGCGCGGTCGAAGCGCGGCGCGACGGCCGGTGCGCACGACGTCGGGAAGTGCACGGTCCCCAGCCGCTCGGCCGTCGTGTCGCGCGGGTGCGCGTGGTCCTGCGCGGCGGCAGGGACGGTGGCGAGCGCGAGGAGCAGGGCGGCAGACCGAACGGCACGCAGCATGGCGACCTCCGGAAAGATGCCCCGACGGTGCGGGCGTCCGCCGCGCGCCGCAAGTGTCGCGAGCGCGCGCGCGGCGGACGCCCGCCCTCAGCCGACCGGCTGCTGGAGGAGCTCGCGCTCCAGGCGGTCGTAGCTCGCGCCCATCCCGTCCGTCATCCCCGTCTGCAGCGCCTGGTCGCGGATCGCGGGCGTGTCGAAGCGCATCGTCTGCGTGAGCGTCGTGCGGCCGTCGCGCTCGACGAGCGTCAGCGTGCAGAGCGCGTCGCCCATGTTCGCGGCGGCGTCGGGTCGCTCGGTGTGCACCACGCGCTCCGGCGCGACGATCTCGCGGAACTCGCCGCGGAAGCCGAACTCGCTCCCGTCGGCGTCGCTGCGCCAGACGTAGCGGTACTGCCCGCCCTCGCGCAGGTCGATGTCGCACACGGGCATGCTCCACCCCGGCGGGCCGAGGAGCCAGCGGCGCACGAGGTCGGGCTCCGTGTGGCAGGCGAAGACGACCGCGCGCGGCGCGTCGAAGGTGCGCGTGACGCGGATCTCGCGGTCGGACGGCAGGGTCACGTCGAGCGTGTGCGGCATGGTCAGCCTCCCTTGGTGGTGGAGTCGTCGCCGTGCGCCGCCCGGAGCTCGCCGAGCAGGGCGTCGAGGCGCTGGTAGTTGGCGGCCCAGAGCTCGCGGTAGCGCTCGATCCAGGCGGTCGCCTCGTCGAGCGGGCCCACCTCCAGGCGGCACGGCCGCCGCTGGGCGTCGCGCCCGCGGCTGATCAGGCCGGCGCGCTCGAGCACCTTGAGGTGCTTCGAGATCGCCGGCTGGCTCATCGCGAACGGCTCGGCCAGCTCGGTCACGGTCGCCTCGCCGGTGGCCAGCCGGGCGAGGATGGCGCGCCGCGTCGGGTCGGCGAGGGCGGCGAAGGTCGCGTCGAGGTGCGGCGAGAGGCGCATCGGATAGCTCTCTATTTATATAACCTGTGAGTTATATATGCTCGCTCGTTCGATCCGTCAAGCGCGGCGTGACCCTGGCCGTCCTCGGGGGCGGCATCCTCGCCGCCTGTACGGCCTGCGCGCGTCCGGGGGCGGCGACGCGTCCGGCGGGTCGCTGTGCCTGGCCGGCCGCACCGGAGATCCTGGCGCAGCGCGCCGACACGGCCTGGCAGCGATGGACCCTCCCGGCCGACGCCCTGCCGACCGTCTGGGACCCTGCCGCGCTGCCCGCGCTCCGCGCGTTCCGCGACACGGTCGCCGCCGCGCTCGGCGCGACCGACGCGCGCACGCTCCTCCAGCGGCAGATCGACCACCTGGGCAGCCGCCCCGACTCGACGCTGCGGCGCGAGGCTGGGAACGGGCGCCTCGTGCGCGACGGCGTCGTCGGGACGCTCCGCCCGATCGGCTGCCTGGAGGCGCTGCTGATCGACGCGCAGGCGGCGCGCTTCCCGATGGCCGCGCGCCCGACGGAGCTCCAGGCGCTGCTGCTCCACCGTGCCGCGACCGGCGAGCGGCCCGCGCAGCTGCGCGTCTACCAGGCGGCCAGCGGCGCGCCGTGGCCGCCGAAGCTCGATCCGCTCATGGCGCACGTCGCGCGCGACCGCGCCGACGGGTGGACGGTGCGCGCGCACCTGCACAACCACCCGTTCTATCTCGAGAAGCGCGACGCGGACGTCGCCGGCGCCAACGCGCCGAGCCTGTCGGACGTGCAGCTCTACCGCTGGCTGCGCACGTCGCTCGGGCTGGAGAGCGCGTGGGTGACGAACGGCTTCACGACCGTCGAGATCCCCGCCCGCGACTTCGACCGGCTGGACGGGCACCGCTGATCGGCGCGCCGGACGACCGTGCCTGTTGGGGGGATGCGGATCCTTCGGATGAGTGCGGATACTCCGGATCGTCCCGCATGGCGGCCACGCTCCGTGCGCTTCGAGGAGCGATCCGAAGCATTCGTTCAGATCCGAAGCATTCGCATCCCCTCCGAAGGCCCAAGGACTCGGCCGCGCACGATTCGTGGTGTAGCACAGGTGCGCCCTCGTTCCGCGCCGCATCGACCGCTGCCCGCATCGCCGTGACCGCCGCACCCACGCTTCCCACCTTCGACAATCGCTTCGTCGCCGAGCTGCCCGGCGACCCCGAGCAGTCGCCCCGCCGCCGGCAGGTGCTCGGCGCCGCCTGGAGCCCCGTCGCGCCGACGCCCGTGGCCGCGCCGCGGCTGCTGGCGCACGCGCGCGAGGTCGCGGCGCTCGTCGGCTTCACCGAGGACGACGTGCGCGAGCCGTGGTTCGCGGAGGTGTTCGGCGGCAACGCGCTGCTCCCCGGCATGCAGCCGTACGCCGCGTGCTACGGCGGCCACCAGTTCGGGCACTGGGCCGGCCAGCTCGGCGACGGGCGCGCGATCACGCTCGGCGAGGTCGTCAACGCGGCCGGCGAGCGGTGGGAGCTGCAGCTCAAGGGCGCGGGCCCCACGCCCTACTCGCGCACCGCGGACGGGCGCGCCGTGCTGCGCTCGTCCATCCGCGAGTTCCTGTGCAGCGAGGCGATGCACCACCTGGGCGTGCCGACGACGCGCGCGCTGTCCGTCGTGACGACGGGCGAGCAGGTCGTGCGCGACATGTTCTACGACGGCCACCCGCGCCCCGAGCCGGGCGCGGTCGTGTGCCGCGTCGCGCCGTCGTTCATCCGCTTCGGCAACTTCGAGATCTTCACCGCCCGCGGCGACACCGAGAACCTGGCGCGGCTCGTCGACTTCACCATCGCGCGCGACTACCCGCATCTCGAGGGCACGGCCGAGGAGATGCGGGCCGGCTGGTTCCGCGAGGTGTGCGAGCGCACGGCACGCATGATCGTGCACTGGATGCGCGTGGGCTTCGTGCACGGGGTGATGAACACCGACAACATGTCGATCCTGGGCCTCACGATCGACTACGGGCCGTACGGGTGGCTCGACGACTTCGACCCGACGTGGACGCCCAACACCACCGACGCGGGCGGGCGGCGCTACCGCTACGAGCAGCAGCCCGCGATCGCGCAGTGGAACCTGATGCAGCTGGCGCGCGCGATCTCGCCGCTCTTCCCGTCGGTCGAGCCGCTGCAGGCGGGCATCGACCGCTACCACGCGACGTACGTGGCCGAGTACGACGCGATGCTGGCGGCGAAGTTCGGGCTGCCGGCGCTGAGCGACGCCACCGACCCGGCGCGCGCGCTCGTGGGCGAGGCGTTCGCGCTGCTCTACGAGGCGGAGGTGGACTACACGCTGTTCTTCCGCGCGCTCGGCGAGATCGAGACGGTGCCCGATGACGATGATGCCGCGCTGGCGCTGCTCGGCGACGTCTTCTACGACGCGGACAAGCGCGCGGCGCACGGCGCGACGCTGGCCGCGTGGCTGCGGCGCTGGCACGCGCTGGTCGCGGCCGGCGAGCCGTTCGCGGCGCGGCGCGCGCGCATGCACGCCGCCAACCCGCGCTACGTGCTCCGCAACTACCTCGCGCAGCAGGCGATCGACGCGGCGGAGGCGGGCGACCCGTCGATGGTGCACACGCTGCTGGAGGTCATGCGCCGCCCGTACGACGACCAGCCCGAGCATGCGCAGTTCGCCGCGCGGCGGCCCGAGTGGGCGCGCGACCGCGCGGGGTGCTCGATGCTGTCGTGCAGCTCGTGAGGACGGTCGGCGCGCCGGACCCTGAAAAGCATTAGACAGGATTAGACAGATTAGACGGACAAGAGCCGGATTACGCTCCGCGTGGCGGGACAGCCTCTCGCTCCGCGTGGAGCGTAATCCGGCTCTTGTCCGTTCAATCCGTCGTAATCCTGTCTGAAGCAGTTCGCCGTTCGGGTCCCGTGCGCTGCCGTCGGCCCAGGAGCCAGAGCAGCGTGACGGCCAGCGGCCACGCGCCGAAGAGCAGCCACGCCGTGCCGCGCGTGGGCGCGCGGTGCGGATGGCCGGGATATGCGGGCGCGTCGTCGGGCGCGGGCTGCGCGATGCCGGCCAGCCCGTACACGGTCTCGAGGACGATCGGTTCCGTGGTGGAGCGCTGCAGCGCGCGCCGCCCCGACATCTCGTACCAGATCTCGCCGTAGCGCTCGCCCGGACGCTCGAACAGCCCCGTGGACGTGGACGCGGCGTAGCGCACGTCCACGCGTGGCAGCGCGCGGCGCAGCTTCCGCAGCACGCCGCCCTCCAGGTCCGCCAGCCGCGGGTCCTCGGGCGCGAGGTGGACGGTCACGCGCAGCGGCGCGCGCACGGCGGCGAGCGCGCGCGCGTCGGCGGCGGACAGCGAGTTGCGCCGGTCCTCGCTCGCGTCCGCGCTCGCGCGCAGGCGCGCCGCCGCGGGCAGCGCGACGGCGAGCAGCGCCAGCACCACCGCCGTGCGCGCGAGGCGCGGCGTGCGCGCGCGCCCCGGATGCAGCCACGCCGCCGCGAGCGCGAGCAGTCCCGCCACCGTGACGACGACGACCGCGGTCACGTCCAGCCGCACCTCGCCGCGCTCGAACGCGCGCAGCGCGGCGTCGGGGGTGAAGCGCGCCACCGCCACCAGCGCGCCGCCGTTCACCTGCGCCGCGAAGTCGAGCGCCCACGCGCCCAGCGTCGCCGCGAGCGCGACGACGGCCGCGCTGGCCGCGCTCTCCGTGACCGCCGCCGCGAGCGCGCCCAGCGCGACCACCAGCGCGCCGCGCAGCAGGTGGCCCATCAGCACCGCGAGCGTCTCCGCGGCATCGAGATGGCCGCCGGACGCACGCCAGAGCGCGAGCGCGATGAGGCCGGGCATCCACGCCAGCAGCCACGCCGTCAGCAGCGTCGCCGCCTTCACCGCGAGCTGCGCGCCCACGCCGGTCGGCGCCTGCAGCAACAGCCGCAGCGCGCCGCTCTCCTTCTCGGCCGACACGAGCCGGATCACGACGAAGGGGAAGAGCAGCGCCGCCGCCAGCGCGTACGCGCCGAACGTCGGCACGACGATGCCGTCCAGGGGGCTGAGCCCCTGCGCGAGCGCCGCCGGCCCGCCCGCCGCGCCGCTCGCCTCCGCGTAGGCGCGCGCGGCGGTGCGGTACGCGTCGCCCACGAGTGGCCCGAGCGCGGCGGCGAAGAGCAGCGTGGCGCGCGAGGCCGCGAGCTCGCGCCACTCCTTGCGGAACAGCGCGCGAAGGGCGCGTGCCGTGCCGCTCACGCCAGCGCGAGGAAGACGTCCTCGAGGTCGCCGCCCGGCAGCCCCGCCTGCGCGCGCAGCGCGTCCGGCGTCCCCTCGGCCCGCGCGACGCCGTCGCTCACGAGCACCAGCCGGTCGCAGACGCGCTCCGCGTCGCGCATCGCGTGGATCGACACGAGCAGCGACCGGCCGCCGGCCACGACGCGGCGGAAGAGCGCGATCGCCGCGCGCGTCTGCCGCAGGTCGAGCCCATCGAACGGCTCGTCCATCAGCACGAGCGGCCGCGGCACGAGCAGCGCCAGCGCGACCAGCACGCGCTTGCGCTGCCCCTTGGAGAGCGCGCCGACGCGGCGGTCGCGCAGCGCGGCCACGTCGAGCGCGACGGCCGCGTCGTCGGCCCACGCGCGCCGCGCGTCGGCGGGCGTGCCCCACGCGTCGGCCGCGAGGTCCAGCACGTGAGCGACGGTCGCGTCGGGCCACGGCGCGACGCCGTCGGGCAGGTAGAACAGCGCCGCGCGGCGCGCGTCGGGCGCGAGCGCGCGTCCGTCCACGTGCACCGTGCCGCCGTCGGCGGGGAGGAGCCCGGCGAGGCACTCCAGGATCGTGCTCTTCCCCGCGCCGTTGGGGCCGAGGAGCCCCACGACCTCGCCCGCGCGCACGTCGAACGTCGCGTCGCGCACCGCCTCGATCGCCCCGAAGCGCTTGCGCAGCGCGCGCACGGCGAGGCGCGCGGGCGATTCCATCACTGCCGGTCGAGCGTCAGGCCGACGCGCAGCGTGCGCGGCATGCCGTACGACATCAGCGCGCTCGTGCCCGCGCCGGTGAGGTTCACCTGGTAGCGCGTGTCGCCGACGTTCTCCAGCGCGGCGAACGCGGAGACGCCCGGGATCACCTCGCGGCGCCCGTGCAGGTCCACGACCGTGAAGGGGTCGAGCCACGCCCCCTGCAGCGTCGTCGTGTGCCCCTCGTGGCGCCAGATCGCCGTGTAGGCGCCGAGCAGCGGCGAGGTGTACGTCGCGCGGAGCGTCTGGCGCGGCGAGGGGACGCGGTTGACGTGCGGCTTGTGCGCCGGGTCGGCGATGTTCGACTGCTGGCGCGCGTCGTCGTAGCTGACGCCCGCGCTGAGGAACAGCGCCTCGATCGGTCGGAGCGCGACGTACGCCTCGGCGCCCTGGCTGCGCGTGCGCGTCACGTTGCGCCGCTGGCGCGTCGTCACGCCGCCCGTGGTGGAGAGCGTCGTCGGCACGTTGAAGTCGCGGTAGTCGGCGACGTACCACGTCCCCTTCACGTCCACCCACGCCGCCGGCTGCCACTCCAGCCCCACCTCGCGGCCGAGCGCGCGCTCCGCCTTGAGGTACGGATTGGGGAGCGTGACCTGCGTCGGCGTGATCTGCTTGCGATAGAGCTCGGCCAGGTTCGGCGCGCGGAAGGCCTGGTAGTAGGCGCCGTGCACCGCGAGGCCGCGCAGCAGCTGCCACCGCGCGCCGACGCGCGGCGAGAAGGCGACGGCGCTGCTGTCGGGGTAGCTCGTGACGCCGGCCGTCGCGTCCGCGGAGCGGCCGTTCGTGTTGTCCCAGCGGTCCACGCGCGCGCTCAGCTCCACGCGCAGCGGCGCGACCGGCGCGGCGATGGCCTGCACGAAGGCGCCGCTCAGCGCCTGCTCGCCGCCGGAGAGGATCGTGCGCGTGATGCGGCCGCAGCTGGCGCCGGGGCACGACGTGTTGAAGTCGACCTCGTCGTAGTTGCCGCTGTAGTGCCGGTAGTCGCCGCCGATCGTGATCGACTCGAGGCCGGGCACCGCGCGCGTCCAGAGCGCGGAGGCGCCCCAGTCGTGGCTCGGGATGTCGGCCACCACGCTGCTGTCCTCGCACTGCCGCGCGATGGTCGACGCCGTCGCGCAGGTCGCCGAGCTCGCGCGCACCGTGGCGGAGCGCTGGTGCTCGTCCTGCCGGCCGTCCCACGCGCGCACGCTGAGCCGGCCGGTGGCCGCGGTGCCGTAGTCGACGCCCAGGTCCACGTGCTGCAGCTCGCGCGTCTGGCGCGAGAGCGGCGTGCCCGTGCCGCGCGTGTCGCCGAACAGGTGCCCCGTCGCGAACGCGGACCACCGCGCCGACGGCGCGTAGTTCAGCCGCAGGTACGCGTTGCGCTGGACGACGCCCGACGCGACGTCGACGAGCCCCGGCGCGACCGTGGACACCATCGTGTCGCGGCCCGCGATGGTCGCGCGCGTGGTGCCCGCGCCCACCAGCCGGTAGCCGCCGCCGTCCTGGTAGTCGGCGCTGACGTTCGCGGTCAGCGCGCCCCAGATCGGGACGCCCGCGGCCGCGTAGACGTGGCGCGCGTCGCGGCTCCCGCCCTCGACAGTCGCCGTCACGGCGCCCGGCGCGAGCGGCCGCGAGAAGAAGGAGATGACGCCGCCCATCGCGCCGTTGCCGTAGAGGCTCGACGTGCCGCCGGAGACCACCTCCACGCGATCGAGCATCCCCTTCGGCACGCGCCCCCACTCGATCCACTCGCCCCAGGCGTCGTTCACCGGGATGCCGTCGAAGAGCACCGCCGTGCGCCCCTCGTCCACGCCGCGGATCGAGACGATCTGCGCGGTGCCGCCGACGAGGCTCGACGTGCGCGGCAGCTCGACGCCCGGGATCTCGCGCAGCAGGTCCTGCGACTCGCGGGCGGGGCTCGTGCGCACGTGCTCCGGCGTCAGCACGTTCACCGTCGTGGCGACGCGGCTCGCCTCCAGCGGCGTGCGCGTCGCGGTCGTGACGACGCTGGAGAGGAGGAGCGATCCGTCGGCGAGGGCGACGTCGAGCGTCGCGGTGTCGCCGGCGGCGACGTCGATCTCCCGCCGCTGCGGCGCGCGGCCGAGTGCCGTGATCAGCACCTCGTAGTGGCCGGCGGGGAGGTTGCGGAGCGCGTAGCGGCCCGCGGGTCCGGTGATGGCGACGCGCTCCGGCGTCACGATGGCCACGCGCGCGCCGGCGAGCGGCGACTTCTCGGTGGCGGCGGTCACGGTCCCGCGCAGGGTCCCGGTCCGCTGGGCGTGCGCGGCCGCGGGGGCGGCGAGCAGCGCGAGGAGGGCGGCGCGTCCGAGCGCGCGCGTGGAGACGGCGAGTGCGGGTACGGCGATCGGCATCGACGACGAGATGGTGGGAGGAGGGTCAGGGGCGCGGCGGCGCGCGCGACGCGCACACGGACGCGGCGAGCGGCGGCAGCCCGGCGGCGTCGCGGCGCAGGTCCACGCGCGGCGGGTCCTCGAGCGGCGCGGGCTGCGGCGTGCCGTCGGGCGCGAGCACGAACTGCGTGCCGTAGATCTGCTTGCGGCCGGCCGCGACGCGCAGCCGGTCCTCGAGCGTGGCGACGGCGGCGGGCGGCGACTCGTCGGGGCCGGCCTCCATCATCCGGTGCAGCGCGGTGCGCGAGAGCGCCGAGTCGGCGGCGACCAGCAGCCAGACCGCGTGGACGCCGGCGGGGCCGACGACGGAGCGCGTGGGCCACTGCGCGCGGCGATCCTTCGCCAGCGCGCGCAGCGAGTCCAGCATCCGCGTCCGCTCGGCCGCGTCGCCGCGGGCGGGCGCGTCGGCGGCGCGGCCCACGATCTCGAAGCCGGGCAGCGCGGCGTCCGCGGCGTCGATGCCCGCGGCGCGCAGCAGCGCGGCGCGCAGCGGCTCGTCGCTCCAGTCGTGGCGTGACTCGTCGGCCCACGCGCGCTGGCGGCGGAACCACTGCGCGGCGCTGTCCACGCGGCAGCGGCGCGTGGTGCGCGGCGCGCGCGCGGGCGCGTCCTTGCGGACGGCCTGTGCGCTCGCGGGGCGCGCGCCGAGCAGCAGCACGACGCCGAAGAGGAGGCGCGCGAGGAGGCGCACGGCGCGCGTCACTGGGCCGTCGGGGTGACGGTGAAGTCGGCGAACTCGGACATGCTGTCCGTCTTCGACCAGAGGCCGACCTTCCCCGAGACGGGCGCCTTCAGCGTGTGCTCGAGCACCAGCTGCCCGTCGAGGTACGCCTTGAAGTCGGTGCCGTGGACGCTCGCGCGCAGCTCGTGCCACGTCCCCAGCTCCAGCGGGAAGTTCTGCGCGCCGCGCTTCACGAAGCTCCGCGTGCCGTCGGTGAAGGTCCAGAGCACGACGTTGTCCTCGGTGCCGTTGAAGCGCACGGCGAGGTAGTCGCCGTCGGGCTTCACGTCGAACAGGATGCCCGCGCACCGGTCGAGCGTCCCGGCGATCATCTTGAAGCGCAGCGAGACGTCGCCGTTGCGGAAGTCGGGGACGTCGCGCGCGACGGCGATCGGGAAGTACGCGAACGCCTTGACGTTGTCGATGAAGTCCTCGTGCCGCGCGCCGTAGATCGCGCGCGCCTTGTCGGCGAGGCCGCCGGCGGGCTGCCCGCGCTTCCACGCGCGCCCGTCGACCATCACGACCTTGCGGCCGGCGTCGGTCGTGACGACCCAGTTGCCGACCATCGGCACGAAGCTCGTGGGCTCGCGGCCGACGCGGTCGCGCGCGAGGTCCACGCGGACGACCGGCGCGGCCGCCACGGGGCGCGCTGCGGGGCGTGCGGCCTGGGCGTGCGCCGCGGCCGGCGCGAGGACGGCCGCGGCGAGGGCAGCCCGACGGAGCGGGAGGACGGGGAGGCGCATGCAGGTGGAGCGGCGGGTGCGGCGAGTCGGGCGGCGCGCTCCTCGGCGCCCCGCCGCCCGCTCTACGCACCGGCGACGCCGGGCGCTGGGCGACGCGCGGGCCGCCGCCGTTTGCCTCTTGGGGAGGATGCGGATGCTCCGGATCGGAGCGGATCATTCGGATCGCTCCGTGAAGCGCATGGGACGTCGCCGCCACGCGGGACGATCCGGAGCATCCGTTCACATCCGGAGCATCCGTATCCCTCCCAAAGGCAACAGGGGTCCGGCGCGACGGACCAGACCTGCACGCGCAGCAGGGCGGAGCGTGGACGGACGCTGCGCGCAGGGTAGCTTCCGGGCTGCGATGCCCCGCTCACCCAGCTCCGGACCGCCCGTGCCCATGCGACACCCGCTGCTCCCCGCCCTCGCCGTCAGTGCCCTCACCGCCGCGCTCCTCGCGCCGAGCGCCGCGCCGCTCGGCGCGCAGGGCACGGCGTCCGCCGCCCTCGCCCGTCAGCGCGCGATCGCGCAGCGTGTGACCATCGTCCGCGACAGCTCGGGCGTGGCGCACGTCTACGGGAAGTCCGACGCGGACGCCGTCTTCGGCCTCGTGTACGCGCAGGCGGAGGACGACTTCAACCGCGTCGAGACGAACTTCATCAACGCGATGGGGCGGCTGGCCGAGGTGGAGGGGGAGCGCGAGATCTGGCGCGACCTGCGGATGAAGCTGTTCATCGACCCGGCGGACATGCGCGCCAAGTACGCGGCCAGCCCCGCGTGGCTGAAGGCGCTGATGAACGCGTGGGCCGATGGGCTCAACTACTACCTCGCGACGCACCCCGA
Source organism: Roseisolibacter agri (assembly GCF_030159095.1). NCBI lineage: Bacteria > Pseudomonadati > Gemmatimonadota > Gemmatimonadia > Gemmatimonadales > Gemmatimonadaceae > Roseisolibacter > Roseisolibacter agri. The sequence goes on along the minus strand of NZ_BRXS01000003.1, from coordinate 581,445 downwards.
GGTGAAGCCGCGCCTCCTGACGCGCTTCGAGCCGTGGATGGCGCTGACGTTCAGCGAGGGGAGCATCGGCGGCGACATCGAGAGCGTGGACCTGGACGACCTGGCGGCGTTCTACGGCCCGCGGCCCGCCGGGAACGCGCCCGCGCGCGGCCCGCGCGTGACGAAGGAGGCGCCCGCGAACCCCGAGCCCGGCGGCTCGAACGGCATCGCGATCGCGCCGAAGAACAGCGCGAGCGGGCACGCGCTGCTGCTCATCAACCCGCACACGTCGTTCTACTTCCGCCCCGAGGTGCACGTCGTCAGCGAGGCGGGGCTGAACGCGTACGGCGCCGTGACGTGGGGCCAGTTCTTCGTCTACCAGGGCTTCAACGACCGCCTGGGATGGATGCACACGTCGGGCGGCGGCGACGTGATCGACGAGTACCTGGAGACGGTGACGGAGCGGAACGGGCAGCACTTCTACCGATACGGCAACGGCGAGCGCGCGCTGCGCGCGAAGGCGATCACGCTGCCGTACCGGCTGCCGTCGGGCGGGATGGGGCAGCGCGTGGTGACGGCGTACTTCAGCCACCACGGCCCGGTGGTGCGCGCGGCCGACGGGAAGTGGGTGGCCGTGCGGCTGATGCAGGAGGAGGTCAAGGCGCTGCAGCAGTCGTACCTGCGGACGAAGGCGCGCACGTACGCGCAGTTCGCGCAGGTGATGGAGCTGCGCACCAACTCGTCGAACAACACGATGTACGCCGACGCCGACGGCAACGTCGCCTACTGGCACGGCAACTTCGTGCCGAAGCGCGACACGACGATCGACTTCACGAAGCCGGTGGACGGCAGCGATCCGCGCACGGACTGGAAGGGGCTGCACGCCGTCTCCGACCTGATCGCGCTCAGGAACCCGGCGTCGGGCCTCCTCTACAACAGCAACGACTGGCCGTGGCGGGCCGCCGTGACGACGGCCGCGAGCCCCGACTCGACCAGGTTCGCGCGCTACATGAACGCCAGCGGCTTCCAGTGGCGCGGGCCGCACGCGCTCCGTGTGCTGGAGGGGAAGACGGGGTTCACGCTCGACGGGCTGATCGCGGCGGCGTACGACTCCTGGCTGCCGGCGTTCGACACGTACGTGCCGCTGCTGGTGCGCGACTGGGAGGCGCTGCCGGCGACCGACACGCTGCGGACGCAGCTGGCGGAGCCGGTGGCGGCGCTGCGCGACTGGGACCGCCGCTTCGGCCTGGCGTCGGTGCCGACGTCGCTCGCGCACTACTGGGGCGAGGAGCTGATGGCGCGCAGCGCCCCGGCGGCGCGCGCGCGCGGCGTGTCGGTGTTCGAGTACCTGGCGACGGGCGTCGCGCCGCACGAGCGGGTGGAGGCGCTGGGGCGTGCGGTGGCGCGGCTGACGCGCGACTTCGGCACGTGGCGCACGCCGTGGGGCGAGATCAACCGCTACCAGCGCCTCACCGGCGACATCGTGCAGCCCAACGACGACGCGAAGCCGAGCCTCCCGGTGCCGTTCGGGTCGGCGACGTGGGGCTCGCTGGCGGCGTACGGGCAGACGGGCCCGCGCACGACGAAGCGCATCTACGGGAACCGCGGGAACAGCTTCGTGGCGGCGGTCGAGTTCGGGCCGCGCGTGCGGGCGAAGAGCATCCTCGCCGGCGGCGTGAGCGGCGATCCGGCGTCGCCGTACTTCGTGAACCAGGCGGAGCGCTACGCGCGCGGGGAGTTCAAGGACGTGCCGTACTACCGCGAGGACGTGGAGCGGCAGAAGGTGCGGAGCTACCGGCCGGGCGAGCGGTAGCCTGCGTCGGTGCGCCGGACCCGAACGGCGAACGGCATTGCAAGGATGAAGTTCGGATAAGGTCTGATAACGACGGATGGCTCCGTGCGGCGGCGAGGGATCTCGCACCGATGCGGAGCCATTCGCCGTTATCAGATCTTGTCCGATCTTATCCTTGCAACTGCCGTTCGGGTCCGGCGCGCGAGGGCCCGAAGAGCATTGGACAGGATTTCAGGATTTCCAGGATTCACAGGATTCATGGCTCCTCGGGGCGGCACGGCGCGTCGCACCACGCGGAGCATTCCTGTAAATCCTGCAAATCCTGTAATCCTGTCTGAAGCAGTTCAGCAGCCTGCCGTGCGACCCGTGGCGCGCACGACGTCCCGACCCGAGATTGCGCGCGCGTCATGCTCGCCCAGATCTCCCGCCCCTGACCGACCCCGATGCCGCGCCCGCGCAACAAGCTCTACGTCTGCACCGCCTGCCGCGTCCCGTTCAGGGCGAAGTCCGTCGTGCCGTGCCCCAACTGCGGCAGCACGAAGGTCGAGCGCGCGCTCGGGAAGCTCGACGACTCGCCGGAGGAGGTCGTGCCGCCGACGCCGCCCGTCGCGACCCCGCCCGTCGCGACCCCGCCCGCCATCCCCAAGGCGCCCGCGCTCCCGCCGATGCCCGCGATGAAGCCGCCCGTCCCCGGCGGCGGCGCGATCACGCCGGAGCTCCTGCAGGGCGTGAAGCTGAAGAAGGTCGTGCGGCAGGCCAGGCCGCTTCCGGGCCCGCCGGCGTCGCCCGTCCCGCTGGGCGTGCGCGTGCTCGCCAACACCGTGCGCAACCCGCGCCTGCCCCCCGTGCGCCTCGGCCGCCCGTTCCCCAAGACGGGCCCCATGTACTACCTGCCCACGGTGCCGAACAAGACGCTGGAGCGCGAGCTGCGCCTCATCGCGTCGGGCGCCGTGAACCCCGCGCACGGGCACTTCAACACGCAGTACTACAACAACTCGCGCGAGCTGCCCACGCGCGACAACCCGTTCGACCTCGTCAAGGCGAAGTACTACGAGTACGGCTGGCTCACGCCCGTGCCGGCGGCGATGCAGTTCGACTGGCGCACCCTCGCCGGCGCTCCCGCGCCCCAGCACATCCGCAACACGCTCGGCAACTACCTCGTGGCGGACGGCGGGCAGGTGAACCTGGAGCGGATCATCATCGCGGAGACGGGCGAGATCTTCTACACGCCCGACCACTACCGCACCTTCTTCCGCTACAGCCCCGTGACGATGGAGTGGCACCAGTACCTCGCGCCCGAGAAGCGCTACGGCTGGACGGAGCCGGAGTGGGACGCGTCGATCTACTACGACCAGCCGTGAGCACGCGATGACGACGGCCGTTCCACACGCCCCGCACGTCCCGCTCGGCGCCGACGGCCCCACGCTGTCGGCCATCGTCGCGGGGATGTGGCGCATGGCGGCGTGGCAGCTGGACGTCGCCGCGCGCGTGCGCTGGATCGAGGCGTGCGTCGCGCTCGGCGTCACGAGCTTCGACCATGCCGACATCTACGGCGACTACCAGGTGGAGTCGCTGTTCGGCGAGGCGCTGGCGGCCGCGCCCGGGCTGCGCGACCGCATCCAGCTCGTCACCAAGTGCGGCATCCGCCTCGTGTCGCCGCACCGGCCGGCGCACGCGCGCAAGTCGTACGACACGTCGCCCGCGCACGTGCTGGCATCGGTGGAGCGGTCGCTGCGCGCGCTGCGCACCGACCGCATCGACCTGCTGCTGCTCCACCGCCCCGACCCGCTCATGGACCCCGACGCGCTGGCGGAGACGTTCCGCGCGCTGCGCGAGTCGGGCACCGTGCACCACGTCGGCGTGTCGAACCACGCGCCGTCGCAGCTCGCGCTCTTGCACGGGCGGCACCCCGTCGTCACCAACCAGGTCGAGCTGTCGCCGCTGCACCTCGATCCGCTGCACGACGGCACGCTCGACCAGTGCCTCGCCCTCGGCATCCGCCCGATGGTCTGGTCGCCGCTGGCGGGCGGACGGCTGCTCACCGGCGACGACGCGCGCGCGGTGCGCGTGCGCGCGACGCTCGAATCGCTCGGCCGCACGTACGGCGTGTCGGCGGCGACCATCGCGTTCGCGTGGATCCTGCGCCACCCGTCGAAGCCCGTACCCATCACCGGCTCGCGGCGCATCGAGGCCGTGCGCGAGGCGGTGGCGGCGCTCGCCGTGCCGCTGACGGCCGAGGAGTGGTACGCGGTGTGGGAGGCGGGCGCGGGGCGCGAGGTGGCCTGACGCGCGCGCCCGGCTCTCACTGCTTCGCGATCGTGAACGTGCCCGCGCGGCCGCTGCTCGCGGTCCACGTGCCCGTCAGGCGCACCGTCCCGACGGGCGCGGCGAACGTGACGACGACGCCGTCGCAATCGCGGCCGTTGGCGGTGAACTGCGTGCCGGTCACCCGCCACCGGGTGTCGCTCAGATCGCAGTAGAGCGGGTTGGTCGCCTTCGCGGTCAGCGTGGAGTCGGCCCTGAGCACGATCGTGATGCCGGACGAGCCGTAGCTGTTCGCGGCGCTGCCGCCGTCGAGGGTTCCGATCCACGTCCCGACGAGGGTCGTCGTGTCGATGGGCGGCGTGTCGATCGTGCGCGTGGGCTCGGAGCCGCCACAGGCGGCGAGCGTGACCGCCGTGAGCGCGGCGGTGTGTGCGGAGCGCTGCATGCGAGCCTCCGGCAGGGATTCCGCGGACGCGCCATGGCGTCCGGGGACCGCGACGGCGGCGGTCGCGATGGCCGCGTCGGCGAGGCGATCGCACGCTAGCACGCATGGCGCCCCGACGCGAGCAACCTCACGCGTGCACGTGGCGCAGGAGGATGGGTCGAACTCCCCTACTGACGACCTCGCGCGCGCCCGAGCTTCCCTCCGTCCCGCTGCTGCCACTCACGGAACGGAGTCCCGCTCATGATCCGCCTCGTCCTCGCCCTCGCCGCCGCGACGCTCGCGCCGGCCGCCACCTTCGCTGCCACGCCCGCGACCGTCGTCACCGTCGTCACCGTCGTCACCGCCGCCGCGCCGTTCGCCTTCACCGCCGCCGACGTCGCGGCCTACGAGCGCGGCATCGCGCGCGAGGCCGAACTGGTGCGCGCCGCGCGCGAGCGTGGCCGCAACGCGAGGACGCCGGCCGAGCGGAGCGCCGCCGCGCAGGCGGAGTGGGAGGACGCGACGATCGCCGGCGGCGCGCAGGCCGCGGGGATCCCCCTCGCGCGCTACCGCCAGGTGCGCGCGACGCTGCACCGCGTGCTCTCGACGCTCGACTTCCAGGGGAGGATCGACGGCCCGCAGGAGATGGACATGTCCGCCGCGAGCCCCGAGATGAAGCGGCGCCTGGCCGGCGATCCGATCGCCGAGCTGGCGCCCGCCTCGCAGGCGGCGCTGAAGGCGCGCATGGACGCGGTGGTGCAGGCGTACGTCGCGTACATGACGCTGGTCGCCGTCAACGGCTGAGAGGAGCCCGCCGTTGTGGTGGGGCGGGCGCGGCACGAACGCGCGGCCCGCGCCGTGCGGACGTGACGCGCGGAATCGAGGAAGGTCCGTCCCACCATCTCCAGCCACGCGTTCCATGCCCGCGTCCCGCGTCCAGATCGAAGTCGAAGAGGGCGTTCCCGACCTCTACTGTCCCGCCTGCGCGTCGGCGGTCTACACCGCGGAGGACGGACCGGCCGAGCAGACGTGCGAGCACGTCCGGTTCTTCATCGACTGGGAGGGCGAGCTGGCGCTGGCCGAGCCGGACGCGTACGCGGGCGAGGACGCGAAGCGGCAGCAGCGCATCATCGACCTCGTCGAGCAGACCGACAGCTGGGACGAGTTCCTGACCAAGGTGCTGGAGCTGCTCCCCGCGTCGGCGCTGATCCTCGAGCTCTCGCAGCCGGCGGACGGCGACGACGAGGACGACGAGGGCGCGACGGCGGTGGTGGCGTTCGACTTCGCGGCGCCCGAGGTCGCCTGACGGGCACCGCGCGCCGTGCGCGGGCGTATGGCGTGGGCGACGGGTCGCACGAATATTCGGCGCTCGCATGCGTCGGAGGGCCGGGTGTCGACGCACCCGCGCCCGATCGCCGCCGGACCACCGGTCGGACCACCCGCGCACGAAACGCCCATGTCCAAGCCGTCGTCGCACGTCACGGGCACCTTCCCGGCGAACCCGAACGCCGCCCTCGGCGCCCCGTCGAACCTCGCGGGCCTGCTGCAGCGCATCGAGGCGCTGGAAGCGCGGATGGCGGCGCTCGATCAGGTGCTCACGATCTCGCTCGCCGGCGTCACGCTCGTCGTCCCGGGCAGCCTCAACATCGAGGTGGGCGGCAGCTTCGTCACCACGGTGGGGGGCATGCAGTCGACGACCGTCGGCGCGGTCCACACGCTGACCGTCGGCATGCGGGCCGTGTGGAACGTCGGCGCGGCGCTCACGCTGCAGACGGGGAAGTCGTTCGCGCTCACGAGCGGCGAGTCCCTCACGCTGGCATCCGGCGCCTCGACGACCACCCTGAAGAACGACGGCTCGATCACGCTGAAGGGCAAGGATGTCACGCTCGACGGCAGCGGGAAGATCACGGTGAAGGCCGCGAGCGACCTGGTACTGAAGGGCGCGAAGATCCTCGAGAACTGAGCGCCGCGCGTGATGGACATGCCCGCGGGCCCGTGACGTGCACGGGCCCGCGGGCATGTCGTCGTCGATCCACGAGTCGAGCCCCGATCCGTCGTCCGCGCGCTTCCGCATCGGCACCGCCGGCTGGTCGCTCCCGAAGGCCGAGCAGGACGCGTTTCCGGTGGAAGGGACGCACCTGGAGCGGTACGCGGCGCGCTTCCCGGCCGTCGAGATCAACTCCAGCTTCTATCGCCCGCACCGGCCGTCGACGTACGCCCGCTGGGCGGAGAGCGTGCCGGCCGGCTTCCGCTTCGCGGTGAAGGTGCCGCGCGCGATCACGCACGAGCGCCGCCTGCGCGATGCGGGCGACGCGCTCGACGGCTTCCTCGCCGAGGCCACCGCGCTGGGCCCCGCGCTCGGCTGCCTGCTGGTGCAGCTGCCGCCCAGCCTCGCGTACGACGCGAAGGTGGTGGAGGCGTTCCTGCGTGCGCTGCGGGCGCGCCACGACGGCGCGGTGGCGCTGGAGCCGCGGCACGCGACCTGGTTCACGCCGGAGGCGGAGCGGCCGCTGCTCGCGCACGGCATCGCGCGCGTGGCCGCCGATCCCGCGAAGGTGCCCGCGGCCGCGGAGCCGGCGGGCGATCCGCGCGTGGTCTACTACCGGCTGCACGGATCGCCACGCATCTACTACTCGGACTACGACGACGCGTACCTCGACGCGCTGGCGGTGCGGATGCTGGCGGACGCGCACGCCGACGCCGCACGCGACGTGTGGTGCATCTTCGACAACACGGCGCTCGGCTGCGCGACGAAGAACGCCCTCGCGCTGATGGAGCGGCTGCGCGACGACGACTGACGCCCGCGTCCGCCGACGACTGGGGCGGAGCGCCGCGCGCGCATTTGACCGACGCCGAACAGTCGCGGAACGGGGCGCGGTGACGCGCGCGGCGCTCGCGCGAGTCCACGGCGGCATGCGCACGATGCGGCTGGTCCTCGTGGCGACGCTCGGCGCCGCCTGCCTCGGCGCCGGCGATCCGGTGCGGCCGCTGCCGGCCGGCGGGCACCACGTGCTGTTCGTCGGCAACAGCCTCACGTACACGAACGACCTGCCGCGCACGTTGCGCGACCTCGCGACGGCTGGCGGCGACACGATCCGCACGGCCGCGGTGGCGCTGCCGAACCTCGCGCTGGTGGACCACGCGGCGGGCCAGAGCGACGCGGTGGCGACGATCGGGCGCGGGACGTGGGAGTGGGTCGTGATGCAGCAGGGCCCCTCGTCGCGCGGCGTGAACCGCGACACGCTGGTGATCGGCGCGCAGGCGCTCGCGCGCTCCATCCGCGCCGCGGGCGCGCGTCCGGCGCTCTACATGGTGTGGCCGGCGCGCGCGAACCTCGCGGACTTCGACGGCGTGCGCGACGCGTACCGCGCGGCCGCGTGCGCGGTGGACGGCGCCTTTCTCCCGGCGGGCGAGGCGTGGCGCGCGGCGTGGCGCGCCGACGCGTCGCTCGCGCTGTACGGCCCCGACGACTTCCATCCGGGCCCGCTGGGCACGTGGCTGGCGGCGCTCGTGATGTACGAGCGGATCACCGGCCGGGATGCGCGCGCGCTGCCCGCGGTGGTCGCGGTGGCGGGGCAGCGGCTGAGCGTCCCCGCGGAGACGGCGCGGCTGCTGCAGCGTGCGGCGCACGAGGCGAATGTGGCGGCGGATGCGCAGGGCTGCGGATCCTGACGCTGCGTGCAGCGTGCTGCGTGCTGCGTGTCCGGCCGCTCGGGACGCGTCGGTGCGGCGGATCCTTCTGCCTGTTGGAGGGGATACGGATGCTCCGGATCGGAACGGATCATTCGGATCGCTCCGTGTAGTGCAACGAGCGTCGCCGCCACGTGGAGCGATCCGGAGCATCCGCTACATCCGACGAATCCGTATCCTCTCCAAAGGCAAAGGGACCAGCGCGCAGTGATCGGAACGGCACTGGACAGGATGACCAGGAGGCTCCGCATGGCGCTTGGAACTTCGCGCCACGCGGAGCCTCCTGGTCATCCTGTCATCCTGTCTGCTGTCGTCGCTCAGCGCGGCGTACGCACCCCCGCGATCAGCTCCGCCGGCGTGCGCGCCGCGCGCAGCAGCGAGTCCGCCACCACGTACTGCCGGTCCGACGCCAGCGCGCGGCGCCGCGACTCCGCGCGGCCGAACGCGAACTCCGCCACGCGCCCCTCGATCAGCCGCGTCACGTACGGCGCCGCGCCCGCCCAGTCGGTCGAGTCGATCGGCACGCCGGCGGTGGCCAGCTCGCGGCGCAGCCGCTCGCGCCACTCCGGCGTCACGCGGAACGCGCTGTCCACGCCCACCGACAGCGCGTGCGTCACGTTCGCCAGCACCTGCGCCGAGCGGGCGCCGCGCGCCAGGCGGCCCGCGACCTTCTGCTCGACCGTCGTCAGCGTGTCGTAGTCCACCACCACGTCGGGCACGATGCCGCCGCCGCCGATCAGCGTGCGGCCGCCCAGGCTCCGGTGCACCGAGTCGCGCGCGACGTGGTCCTCGTCGCCGTGCCGCAGCGAGTCCGCCGCCGTGCGGTCGCGGTGGATGGTGCGGCCGCTCGGCGTGTACCAGCGCGCGGTCGTGAGCTTGAGCGCGTAGCCGCCCTCCACGGGGTAGACCGCCTGCGCGAGCCCCTTGCCGTACGAGCGCGTGCCGACGACGAGCGCGCGGTCGTGGTCCTGCAGCGCGCCCGTGATGATCTCCGCCGCGCTCGCGCTGCGCCCGTCCTGCAGCACGACCACCGGTAGGTCGTGGTGCGCGCCCGGCAGCGGCGTGCGCAGCGTCATCGTGCGCCCGCGCTCGCGCACATCCAGCGCCTCGCTCCCCTGCGGCAGGAACTCGCCCGCCACGCGCACCGCCTCGGGCACCGCGCCGCCGGGGTTCCCGCGCACGTCCAGCACCAGCTTGCGCGCGCCCGCTCTCCGCAGCCGCACGATCGCGTCGGCGACGTCCTGTCCCGCCGTCCCCGACACCGACGGCAGCGGCAGGTAGCCCACGCCGCGGTCCACGAACGCGTACGGCACCGCGGGCACGTGCACCACCGCGCGCGTCAGCGTCACGTCCGTGGGCTCGCCCGCGCCGCGCGCGATCGTCACGCGCACGGGCGAGCCGGGCGTGCCGCGGATCTGCGCGACCACGCTGTCGAGCGACAGCCCGCGCATCGGCCGGCCCTCCACCGCCACCAGCCGGTCGCCGCGGCGCAGCCCCGCCGCCGCGCTCGGCCCGTTCGGGTAGACCTCGCCCACCAGCGTCGCGTCGCCCACGGTGCTCACCTCGACGCCGATCCCCGCGTACTGGCCGAGGGTCGTGCGGTTGAACGACTCGAGGTCCTTGGGCGCGAGCAGCACGCTGTACGGATCGCGCAGCTCCTTCACCAGCCCGCGCGCCGTCGTCTCGTAGACGTCGATCGGCGCGCCCTCCTGCAGGTGGCGGTCGGCGACCAGCTGCATCACCTGCTCGAGCATCGCGCCCTCGGGCGCGGGCGCGCGCCAGGCGGTGGCGGCCAGCGCGGCGCCCGCGAGGCCGACGGCGCCCGCGACGACGGCGGCGCGAGGACGCCGCGTCGGGCGCGGCGAGGGCGAGGACGAGATGGGTGCGGACACGGGCGGGGGCGCGGAGGGTCAGCCGATGATCAGCCGGTGATCAGCCGGAGGCGAGCCGTAACGGAGCATCGTCGGCGACGTCGTCCTGCGGAAGGGTCAGGAGCAGCCGTGCGCCGCCGCCGGGCGCGTCGAGGATCTCTACCCGCCCGCCGTGCCGCCGTGCCAGGTCGCGCACCACGCTCAGTCCCAGCCCGCTCCCGCCGGTGGAGCCGGCCCGGTCCTCCAGCCGCACGAACGGCGACCAGACCCGCCGCCGGTCGCGCGCCGGCACGCCGCGCCCCTGGTCGTCCACGGTCAGCCGCAGCACCGGGTCGGCGACGGTCGGCGCGTTCAGCGTCACGGTCACCGTCTGGCCGTCCGGCCCGTACTTGATCGCGTTGTCCAGCAGGTTGAGGAGGATCTGCCGCAGCGCGTCCGGGTCCACGTAGACCGAGCAGCGCGCGGGCGTCACGCCGCACAGCTGCGCGCCGCGCGCCGCGGCCGCCGCGCCCATGTGGCCCACCACCTCGTCCACCACGTCGCACGCGTCCACCCACCGGCGCTCCAGCGGCAGCTCGTGGTGCTCGCCGCGCGCGTGCAGCAGCACGTTGTCCACCAGGCGCGCCAGCCGCATGCTCTCGCGGTGGATCACGTGCAGCCAGCGGCGCCGCTGCTCCGACGTCTGCGCCGCGGGGCCGAGCATCGTCTCGCTCAGCAGGACCATGTGCGCCAGCGGCGTGCGCAGCTCGTGCGAGACGGCGGCGACGAAGTTGCGGCGCTCCTCCGCCAGCGCGTGCTGCCGCCGCAGCTCGAGGATCGTCGCGGCGACGAACATCGCCCCCAGCACCGCGATGCCCGCGATCAGCCACTGCTCGGCGCCGATCGGCACCGCGGCGGTGACCAGCCGGTCGCCGTGCGCGCGCGACATCCAGACGTCGACCCGCGGGCCGTCGTACGGGATCGCGAACGAGTGGTAGCGCTCGTGCGTCGGGTCGCCCGTCGCGCCCGGCGTGCGGAACACGACGTTGCCGTTGCGCTGCGTGACGCGGATGTTGAGGATCCGGTTGTGGCGCTTGTCGGTCCGCCCGAACGTGTCGCGCCGCGGCCGCCCCTCGCGGTCGCGCGTCGCCCACTGCACCGACGTCCAGTCCACGCCGTAGAACGACGGCGGCAGCAGCGCCGTCTTCTCGTACAGCGACCGGCCGATGTGCGCGTACCAGTGGGCCGGCGAGTAGGTGACGCCGAGCACCGCGCGCACCCGGCCGTCGGTCGTGCGCTCGCGCGCGAACAGCAGGCCCACGGGCTCGCCGCGGAAGGTGAGCCGCTTGTGCGAGATCATCGCGAGCGGCGCGCGCAGGCTGTCGCGCCGCGCCGCCAGGTGCGCGAGGATCGCCGACGCCAGCGCCGGGTCGCGCAGCGCGCCCGTGGCCTGCAGCGACGCCGCGGTCGGCCAGGGCTCGTCCAGCGCGATGCGGAAGACGCCGTGCCGCGGGTCGCCCTGCATCTCCATGCCCGCGAGATGCTCCGCCGTGTAGCGCGCGAACCGGTCGAGGCCGAAGGGCGGGTCGCCGGGCGCGCTCACCAGGCCGTGGACGGGCGCCATCAGCGTCAGCTCCATCGCCTGCCGCTGCGCGTGGAAGCCCTCCATCATCATCCCGCCGACGTCGCTCATCTCCTCGACGAGCGCGCGCTGCATCGCCGCCCGCTCGTCCTGCCAGCGGTTGCGGATGGAGAGCATCGCCACGCCCACCAGCAGCACGGTGGTAGCGATCGCCGCGACGAACAGCAGGTCGCGCCGCCGCGACGCGAGCACCGCCGCCACGCGCCGCCGCGCGCGGGCCAGCGGACCGCGGCGGGCCGGCGGGCTCACGCCGCCGAGTGCTGGTCGGCGTCGTACGCGGCGCGCAGCGCCGCCGCCACGCGCCCGCGGCTCACGACGCCGATCTTCGCCAGCACCTGCTCCGCGTGGTTGCGCGCGGTGAAACGGCTGATCGACAGCGCGCTCGCGATCTCGGGGTTCGTGAGGCCGCGCGCCAGCAGCCGCGCCACCGCCGCCTGCCGCAGCGTCAGCCCGAAGCGGGCGACCAGCTCCTCGTCGCTGTAGCCGATGACGTCCGCCGGCGCGGCCGCGACGGGCGTGCCCTCGGGGGGCGTCTGCGCCAGCGCGGCCTCCGCGGCGCGCGTGGCGGCGGCGCGCCGCAGCAGCGCGCACACGCGCCCCAGCAGCTCGCCCACCGAGAACGGCTTCGTCACGTAGTCGTCGGCGCCCAGGCGGAAGCCCTCGACCTTGTCGGCGGAGGCGCCGCGCGCGCTGAGGATCAGCACGGGCATCCACATCCCCTCGTTGCGCAGCCGATCGAGCACGCTGAACCCGTCCATGCGCGGGAGGTTCAGGTCGAGCAGGATCAGGTCGGGCGTGCGCGCGCGCACGGCGAGCAGCGCCTCGCGTCCGTCGCGCACGCGCTCCACGTCGTGGCCCGCGTGCGTGAGGTTGATGTCCAGCGCCTCGGCCAGGTCGTCGTGGTCCTCGACGACGAGGATGCGGGCGCGCGCAGGGGCGGGAGCGGTCACGGGCGCGGCGGGTCCAGCGGGAGGGGAGGAGCGGTCCCCGGATGCTACAGGATAACGGCGGGCCGGGCCTAGTGCAGGTGACCCATCCCTGACCCATCCCCACGCGAGGCCCCGGGGACAGCTGACCCATGGTCCGCGCCGCGGCCGCGGCCGACCGTGCGGCCATGCCGGACACCTCGTTCCTGACCCTCGCCACCGACGTCGCGCCGCTGGTGCACGCGCTCCGCGCCGCCGACGACACCTTCGGACCCGCGCCGCACACCATGTACGGCTGGGCGGCCGACGAGCTGGAGGAGCGCGGCGCGCCGCGCCCCGGCTGGCCGGACCACGCGCTGCTGCTCGTCTACCAGGGCGTCGTGGCGCTGCCCGAGGCGGGCCGCTTCGCCGCCGACGTCGGGCGGCTCGTGCGGCTGATGGCGCCCTTCCCGCACCTCGCGTGGCTGGTGTCGGCCGCGCTGCACGAGCACCTCATGCCCGGCGACGCGTGGGCGGTGCCGCTGCTCCTCGACGCGGCGCAGGGTGCCGGCACGCTCGCGCCGGAGCCCGCGGTGCGCGCGCTCGCGGTCATCGGCGACCGCGCCGTCGTCGACCCGCTGCTCGACGTCGTGTCGCAGCCGCGCCATCGCGTGGCCACCTCCGCGGCGCTCGTGCTCGGCCGGCTGCGCGCGCGCGAGGCCGCGGCGCCGCTGCTCGGGTTGCTCGGGCGGCGCCGCGATCCCGAGGTCGTGACGGCGCTCGGACTGCTGGGCGTGCGCGAGGCAGCGCCGGTGCTGCACGCGCTGCTCGACGCCGCGCGTCTCGCGCGCCCGTCCCGCCGCACGGAGCGCGACGCCGAGCTGCTGGCCGCCACCGCGCGCGCGCTCGGTCGCATCGGCGACGCGGGCGCGTCGGCGTCGCTGCGCGCGCTGCTGGACGATCCGTACGTGGACGTCGCGCTCGCCGCCGCGGACGCGCTGACGCGGCTCGACGACCCGGACGGCGCGCGCAGGCTGCACGCGCACCTCTACGTGTGGGAGGCCGCACGCCGGCTGGCGCAGCTGGGCCACGCGGACGGCGTGGCGGCGATGCGCGCGTGCTACCGCGCGGACCCGAACGCGCGGCCGCGCGGCCTCGCGCGCGACCCGGGTGGACGACGGCTGCTGCTGCAGGCGCTCGGCCACGAGGGGGACGCCGCGGATCTCGCGTTCGTGCACTGGGTCGCGGCGCACGACGTCGATCGCACGGAGCAGGGCTGGACGCTCGCGGAGGAGGCGCGGCGCGCGGCGCGGCGCATCGAGGCGCGCGCGTCGGACGCGCGACGGTGGGACAGCTGACCCACGCGTGCCGCGCGGCGTGCGCGTAGCGTGCGCGCTCCGTCCCCGGCACACGTCCCACCCTCGTCACGCGCGCGATGTCCCCGACGCACCCGACGCCCGCCGCCCCGCTCCCCATCACCGACGGCGCGTCGCTGCGCGCGCTGCGCGAGGCCGAGGAGCGACGGCGCGACGCGGAGCTCGTGACGCGGGCGGTGGACGGCGACGCGGCGGCGTTCGAGGCGCTGGTGGCCCGCCACCGCCCGTGGTGCGTGCGCATCGCGACGCGCCTGCTGGAGTGCCGCGACGAGGCCGAGGACGTGGTGCAGGTGAGCCTCACGCGCGCGCACCGCGCGCTGCACCAGTGCGTCCACCGCGAGCAGTTCGCCCCATGGCTGCGGCGCATCCTGCTGCGGCGCTGCTACTCCGTGCACGAGCGCCGCACGCGGCGCGAGCGCTGGGTGCGGCGGATGGAGCCGGACGACCACGAGGTCGGCGCGGACCGCGAGGCGCACCGGGTGGAGCTGCGGCTGGACGTCGTGCGCGCGATGGCGACGCTGCCGCCGGCCTACCGCGACGCGGTGGTGATGCGCCTGCTCGCGGGTCTCGACTACCACGAGATGACCGCCGCCACGGGCCTCGGCCACTCGGCGATGAAGATGCGCGTGCAGCGCGGCTGCGCCCGGCTGCGGCGCGCGCTCCCGCACCTGCGCCACGACGCGGCGTGATCGAGCGCGGCCGGCGAACGCCACGATGACATTGCCATGCGGGGCGGTGCCATCGGCATCCGTCATCGCGCTGGGGCCCTTGGCTATTGGGGAGGATACGGATGCTTCGGATGCGCCGGATCATTCGGATCCCTCCTCACGGCGCACGGCGCGTCGCCGCCACACGGAGCGATCCGAAAAGCATCCGCTGCATCCGAAGCATCCGTATCCTCCCCAAAGGCCACACAGGTCCGGCGCGCGCTACCGCATTCGCAGGCATGGGTCACGTGGACGATGCCCGCCACGCGCGGCGGTCGTACGGTCGTCGCATGACTCATCCCACCACTTCTGTCCGCGCGACGCTGGCGCTCCTCGCGCTGCTCGCGCTCCCGCACGTCGCCGCCGCGCAGACCGTCGTGCGCGCCTCGCTCTACACGCCCACGCCGCCGGGCGAGACGCTCGCGTGCACGCCGAGCACCGCGCGCGACCTCGACGCGCTGAGCGACGAGTTCACCGACTCGACCACGTTCGCCGGACCGCAGGCGCGGTGGCGCTGGTTCCACGCGCAGAACGGCTGGCCGTCGATGCTGCGCCGCATGGCGGGCGGCGCGGCGGCGGACGGGCACCTGTACCTCGAGCCCGCGCTCAGCGGCTGGTTCGCGGACTACCACGCGCCGCTGCTGTACCAGACCGTCACCGGCGACTTCGACGTCACGGCGCGCGTGCGCGCGGCGTCGGCGGGGAGCGCGGACTCGGTGCCGCGCGCGCTCTGGTCGCTGGTGGGCGTGATGGCGCGCGCGCCGCGCGCCGTGATCCCCGACGCGTGGACGCCGCGCGGCGAGAACTGGCTGTTCGTCACCACCGGCACGGGTGAGGCGCCGGGCGTGCCCGTGATCGAGACCAAGAGCACGGTGAACAGCGGCTCGAACCTGAAGCTGCGCCCCGCGCGCGCCGGCTGGCACGAGCTGCGGATCGTGCGGGTGCGCGAGACGTTCCTCCTGCTGTCGCGGGCCGAGGGCGAGGGGTGGCGCGTGCGCGAGCGCGTGCTGCGCCGCGACCTGCCGTTCACCATGCAGGTCGGCCTCGTCGCGTACAGCGACGGCACCAGCGCGCCGCCGGAGTACCGCGATCCGCTCGCGCACAACATCGCCGACCCGGCCACGCGCGCGCGCCTCGGCGCGCCGGACCTGGGCGCCCACGTCGACTGGGTGCGCTTCCGCCGCCCGCCCGCGCTGCGCGGCGTCGGCGCCGACTGGCTCACCGACCACGCGGTGAGCGAGGCGACGCTGCTCCGCTTCCTCGACTGCGAGACGGGCGCGCGCGCCGACGCGCGCTGAGCACGCGTTGACCACGCGTTGACCACGCGTTGACGCCGACGCGTCGCGTGATGGTGCAGCTGTCCCATGTGCCGCACGGCGGGTGCCGCGTACGATGCGCGCCCGCCGTACGCACTCCCGCGTTTTCGCACCCCTCTGGAGGACCCGTGATCCGAACGCAACATGCGCTGCTCGCCGCCGTCGCCGTCGCGGCCGTGGCGCCGCAGCTGGGCGCGCAGCAGGCCGCGCAGCGCCGCGTGACGGGCGTCGTCACCGTCGCCGGCAGCGGCGAGCCGCTCGGCGCCGTCACCGTGCAGGTCGTCGGCACCACCACCGGCACGCTCACCGGCGACGACGGCCGCTTCGCGCTGCAGGCGCCGAACGGCACGAGCACGCTGCGCGTGCGGCGCATCGGCTACCAGGCGCGCACCGTGGTGCTCGCGCCCGGCCAGTCGGAGATCAGCGTCGCGCTCGAGCGCGACGTGCTGCAGCTCGAGACCGCCGTCGTCACCGGCACGGCGACCAGCGTCTCGCGCCTCAACGCCGCCAACGCCGTCGCCACCGTCAGCGCCGAGCAGCTGGTGGGGCGCGCGCCGGCGCAGTCGGTGGACAACGCGCTGCAGGGCAAGGTCGCCGGCGCCATCATCTCGACCAACTCCGGCGCGCCCGGCGGCGGCTCGCAGGTGCAGCTGCGCGGCGTGTCGTCCATCAACGCCGCCTCGACGCCGCTCTACGTCGTCGACGGCGTGCTGGTGAGCAACCAGGCGTTCGGCAACGGCCTCAACTCGCTGACGACGGCGGGCACCGGCCAGGGCCCCGCGACGATCTCGACGAGCCAGGACCAGACGGCCAACCGCATCGCCGACCTCAATCCCGAGGACATCGAGAGCGTCGAGATCCTCAAGGGCCCGTCGGCCGGCGCGATCTACGGCTCCAAGGCCGCCAACGGCGTCGTCGTGATCCGCACCAAGCGCGGGAGCGCCGGCCGGCCCGCGTTCAGCCTCGCGCAGCGCGTGGGCACGTACCAGCTGCAGCAGGAGCGCAAGCTCGACCTCCGCTGCTTCGGCTCCGTGGAGGAGGCGATGGCGTGGGAGGGCGTGGAGACCGCGGCCGAGCTGGCGGCGCCGTTCACGGGCCAGTGCCACGACTTTCAGGACGCCTTCTACAAGGCCGACGGCCCGTCGTACCAGACGTCGCTCGCGCTGCGCGGCGGCACGGCCGGCGGGACCACGTACCACGTGAGCGGGCTGCTGCAGCGCGACAACGCGATCCAGAAGGGCACGTACTACGGGAAGCAGTCGCTGTCGGCGAACGTCGGGCAGGCGGTGGGCTCGCGGCTCACGCTGCAGTCCAACAACGCCTTCATGCACACGCTCACCGACCGCGGGATCTCGGGCAACGACAACGCGCCCGTGGTGTCGCCGATCAGCGTCTTCTCCGGCACCCCGCAGTACTTCAACGCGATGGCGCGCGACAGCGCCACCGGCCAGTACCCGCGCAACCCGTACCTGCCGGGCGGCTTCGGCGGCACGAACCCGTTCCAGACCGCGGAGCTGACCAAGCTGCCGCAGGACGTCTTCCGCTACGTGGGGAGCGTCAACGCGACCTACAACGCCTTCGCGTCCACGCGGCAGTCGCTCGACTTCACCGTGCTCGGCGGCGTCGACGCGTTCTCGCAGAACAACAAGGTGTACTCGCCGCCGACCGTCTACTTCGAGCCGGCCGACGGCTTTCCCGGCACGATCGTCAACACGGACGTCACCAGCCAGTACGCCAACCTGAACGCGTCGGGCGTGCACCGGCTGACGCTCGCGCCGCTGTCGGCGACGACGTCGTTCGGCGTGCGGCGCGAGTACCGGAACAGCGACGTCGTGTTCAACCGCGGGCGCAACGTCCCGCTGGGCGCGCAGAGCATCACGCTGGCCGCCGACCAGCTGTCGAACGAGGACCGCTTCCGGGTCCACGACTTCGGGTGGTACGTGCAGGAGGAGCTGCTGGCGCTCGACGAGCGGCTCGCGATCACGGGCGCGCTGAACGCCGAGCGGTCGTCGACCAACGGCGACGCGGGCAAGTACTACACCTTCCCGAAGGCGTCGGCGTCGTACCGGCTCCCCTTCCTGCCGCCGGCCACCGAGGAGCTGAAGCTGCGCGCCGCGTACGGCCGCGCGGGCAACCAGGTGCCGTTCGGCTACGCGTACACCGCGCTCATCACCGGCGTCTACGGCGGCACGCTCGGCGCGCGCCCGTCGGCCACCGCCGGCAGCCGCGCCATCCGCCCGGAGACGTCCACGGAGCTGGAGGGCGGCGTCGACCTGACGATGCTCAAGGGCCGCCTCGCCCTCTCGGGGACGGTGTTCCGCACGGACGTGGACGACCTGATCCTGCTCTCCGCGCCCGCGACGTCGAGCGGCTACGCCATCCGCATCATCAACGGCGGCGCGATGTACAAGACCGGCACGGAGCTGGAGCTGAGCGCGACGCCCGTGCAGACGCGCGACGTGACGTGGACGTCGCGGACGACGTTCTCGAACTTCAACAGCCGCATCACGCGCCTCGACGTGCCGCCGTTCTCGGCGTCGTCGTCGTTCTCGCCGCGCTACGGCGAGGCGTGGGTGGAGCAGGGCCGCTCGATCACGACGGCGCGCGTCGTCACCAGCCGCGGCACGTCGGCCGGCACGGTCTACGGTTTCCGCGAGAGCGCGCCGGACTTCCAGATGGGCTTCTCGAACGACCTGACGTTCGGGCGCGTGCGGCTCGCCGGGCTGCTCGATTGGCGCAAGGGGGGCGGCGTCGCGAACCTGACGAACAACTACTTCGACAGCACGAACCTGTTCGCCGACACGGCCGCGTCGCAGCAGCGGCTGCGCGACTACGTCGCCGGCCGGCCGGTCTACTTCGAGAAGGCGACGTTCCTGAAGCTGCGCGAGCTGAACCTGTCGTACCAGCTCCCCGACCGCTTCGTGCGCAGCGCGTTCGGCAGCCAGACGCGCGACGTCCGCCTGGAGCTGTCGGGGCGCAACCTGTACACGTGGGCGCCCTACACCGGCTACGACCCCGAGGTCTCGAACTTCGGCAACCAGAACCTCGGCCGCTTCCAGGACGTCACGCCGTATCCGCCGAGCCGCAGCTTCTTCCTCGCGGTCACCGCGAACTTCTGATCCCATGATGCGCAACCACCGCACGACGCGCCCGCTCGCGTCGGCCACGCTCGGCGCGCTGCTCCTGGCGCAGGCCTGCAGCGACCCGACGACGGTCCCGGACCTCAACAACCTGCCCGACGCGGTGATCGCCGACGGGCTCAATGCCAACACCGCGCAGCTGCTGACGACGGGGCTGATCAATCGCGACCGCGGCGTCGGCGGCTTCCGCCACCTGATCTTCGCGGGCACGCTGGCGCGCGACGTCTACAACATCGATCCGTCGGAGCCGCGCTTCCAGCAGGAGCTGATGGGCAACGCGATCGACGCCGCGGGCTTCATCGGTGGCGGCGGGCTGACGTGGAACGACGCGTACAACGGCGTGCGCACCGCGAACACGATCCTCGAGGGGATCGGCAGCGCGGCGGACCTCACGGAGGCGCAGCGGCAGGGCGTGCGCGGCATCGCGCACACGTTCAAGGCGCTGCTGCTCTACCGCACGTGGGAGCTGCGCGGCCCGAACGGCATCCCGACCGACGTCTCGCCGATCGAGGCGTCGGGGAGCGCGCTGCGCCCCATCTCGTGCGAGGCGAGCGCGCTGGCGTCCATCGGCGCGGTGCTCGACAGCGGCTACGCGGAGCTGCAGGCCGCGGGCGCCACGTTCGGCGTGCGGCTGCCGGCGGGCTTCGCGAGCAACGGCGCGTTCGACACGCCGGCGGGCTTCGCGCGCTTCAACCGCGGCCTCAAGGCGCGCGCGGAGGTGTACCGCGGGCTGATCGGCGCGCGCCAGCAGTCGTTCCGCGACGCGCTCACGGCGCTCGACGCGTCGTTCGTGGACGCGAGCGCGGCGACGACCGCGGGCGTGTACCACGCGTTCGGTGCGGCGCCGGACCTCACCAACCCGCTGGCGGTCGGCACGGTGTTCCTCAACCCGACGATCGCCGCGCCGGCGCCGGGCTCGGGGCTGTTCACCAACCGGCAGGGGCTGCAGGCGGGCGACCAGCGGCAGGCGAAGGTGATCTTCCGCACGGAACCGGTGGCGCGCAACGGCGTCAGCACGACGTTCGGGACGACGCTCGCGTCCGCGAGCGCGACGACGCAGACGCGGCCGCTGGCGATCCTGCGCAACGCCGAGCTGCTGCTGTTGCGCGCCCAGGCGCGGCTGGAGCTCGGGCAGCTGGCGGAGGCGACGGCGGACGTGAACGCGGTGCGCACGCGCGAGGGCGGGCTGGCCGCGCTGCCGACCTTCACGAGCCGCGCCGAGGGCGTGCAGGCGGTGCTCTACGAGAAGCGGTTCTCGCTGCTGCTGGAGGGCGCGCAGCGGCTGGTCGACCTGCGCGCGTACAACCTGCTCAACCCGACCTACCTGGGCCCGAGCCAGCGCGGGACGGCGGACGCGTTCCAGGCCGCGCTGCCGATCCCGCAGCAGGAGCGCGACGCGCGGGGCGGGGCGGTGAGCTGTCAGTAGCTCTCTCGCGCCGGACCCGAACGGCAGTAGACAGGATTCCGACGGATTGAACGGACAAGGGCCGGATTACTTCCCATGTGGCGACGACGTCCCATGCGCCACGCGGAGCGTAATCCGGCTGTTGTCCGTCGAATCCGTCCAATCCTGTCTGATGCAGTTCGCCGTTCGGGTCCGGTGCGCGTGTCCCTGAACGGCAGGAGACAGGATGACAGGATGACCAGGAGGCTCCACAGAGCGCATGGAACGTCGCGCCGAGCGGAGCCTCCTGGTCATCCTGTCATCCCGTCAAATGCAGTTCGCCCTTTCGGGTCCGGCGCGCGGGCGCCCGTCAGTCCTCGGGCTCCATGTTCAGCCGGCGCACGTACTGCATGGCGAGCAGCGCGATGCCCACCGGCACGAGCACGTGGTAGAGCCCGGCGTGCCACCCCATCACCGCCCACCCGAAGAGCCAGAAGGCCAGGACCAGCACCCCCAGCGCACCGGGGATGCCGAAGCTGTGGCGTGAGAACATGGCGATCCTCCGTGAGGTTGTCCCCGAGGTTGTCCCTACACTTGGCCCCGCGATGGGGCGAGGCAAGCACGGCCGCACGTGGCGCTGGCTCCTGCTCGTCCTCGGCGTGCTCGCGGTGGGCGGCTGCGCGGGGCTCACCGGCCGCGCGCGCGAGGAGCGCGAGATCGCCATCGACCTCCCCATCTCCCGCGACGAGGCCGTGCGGCGCACGCTCGCGACCTTCCGCATCCAGGGCTACCGCGTGCGCGAGACGCTGACCTCCGGCACCACGCCCGAGACCGAGCCGTTCGAGCACGAGGGCGCCGAGGCCGTCTTCCGCGCGACCATCACCGGCTCCGCCCGCGCGTCGCGGGTCGTGCTCACCGGCACGTACCGGCGCGTGCAGCTCGGCGGCATCGTGCGCACGAAGGAACGGGAGGTGCGAAGGAGCGACGACCCCATCGAGCGCGCGCTGTGGGACCGGCTGCTCAACCTGAGCCTCGTGATCCGGCGGCCCGCGCGCTGAGCCCATCCCCATCCGATCCGACCGAGATGACGACGCCCGAGAGCACGTCCACGCCGCGCGAGGTGACCGACGACGAGGGCACGACCTGGAGCTGCGTGCAGGCGTTCGCCGGGCTCAGTGACGACGACGCCGCGCGCGAGGCGGCCGAGCGGGCCGCGGAGGGGGACGGGAAGCTCGCCGTCGTGTGCACGCCGCGCGGCGGCGCGCAGTCCGTGCGCGTCGAGCTCCCGCCCGACTGGGCCTCGCTCCCCGACGAGCGGCTGCTGGCCGCCATCGCCGCGGCGCGCCAGGAGCGTTAGCATCCCGGGGTGACCACGCCCCGCGCCCCGCACGAGGAGACGTTCGACCCGCGCACGCCCGAGGAGTGGGCGGCGTTCCGCACGCTCGCCGTGCGGATGGTGGACGACATGCTCACGCACCTCGCCGACCTGCCCGCGCAGCCGACCTGGCGGCCGATGCCCGACGCCGTGCGCGCCGCGCTCGCCGGCCAGCCGGTGCCGCGCGCCGGCATCGGCGCGGAGGCGGCGTACGCGGACTTCGTCGCGCAGGTGATGCCGTACCCCAACGGCAACCTCCATCCGCGCTTCTGGGGCTGGGTCGAGGGCACCGGCACGCCGCTCGGCATGATGGCGGACATGCTGGCCGCGGGGCTCAACCCGCACCTCGCGGGCTTCGACCACGCGCCCGCGCTGGTGGAGCACCAGGTGGTCGCCTGGATGGGCGAGCTGCTGGGGATGCCCGGCGCGAGCGGCGTGCTGCTCCCCGGCGGCACGATGGCGAGCACGATCGGCCTCGCGGTGGCGCGCCACGCGAAGGCGCGCGAGCTGGGACGCGACACGCGCGCGCTCGGCATGCAGGCGTGGCCCGACGCCGCCGCGCCGGCGCCGATGGTCTTCTACGGCTCCAGCGAGACGCACGGCTGGGCGCGCAAGGCGGCGGAGCTCATGGGGCTCGGCGACCGCGCGTTCCGCCGCGTGCCCGTGGACGCCGAGTACCGCATCGACGTGCGGGCGCTGCGCGCGATGATCGCGGAGGATCGCGCCGCGGGGCTCGCGCCCTTCTGCGTCGTCGGCACCGCGGGCACGGTGAACACCGGCGCCACCGACGATCTCACCGCGGTGGCCGACGTCTGCCGCGACGAGGGGCTCTGGTTCCACGTCGACGGCGCGTTCGGCGCGCTCGTCCACCTCTCCGAGACGCTGCGGCCGATCGTCGCGGGGATGGAGCGCGCGGACTCGCTCGGCTTCGACCTGCACAAGTGGGGATCGCTCCCCATCGAGTGCGCGTGCGTGCTGGTGCGCGATCCGGCGCTGCACCACGCGGCGTTCGCGGCGCCGGCGAGCTACCTCGCGAGCATGACGCGCGGCCTCGCGGTCGGCGGGCTCCCGTTCGCGGACCGCGGCCTCGACCTGACGCGCGGCTTCAAGGCGCTGAAGGCGTGGATGTCGCTGCGCGCCGACGGCGTGGACAAGCTCGCGCGCCTGATCGAGCAGAACGTCGCGCAGACGCGGCACCTGGTGGCGCGCATCGCGGCACATCCGGAGCTGGAGCTGCTGGCGCCGGCGCCGCTCAACATCGCCTGCTTCCGCTACGTGCCCGACGGCATGTCCGAGCCCGAGCGCGACGCGCTGAACGAGGAGCTGCTGCTGCGGCTGCAGGAGCGCGGCATCGCGGTGCCGTCGAGCACCGTGCTGCACGGCCGCTTCGCGCTGCGCGTGGCCAACGTGAACCACCGCACGCGCCGCGCGGACCTGGACGCGCTGGTGGACGCGGTGCTCCTGATCGGCGCCGAGCTGGCGCGGCCGTCGGCGGTGGAGGCGATCCCGTGAAGACGCTCCTCGTCCTGCCACTGACGCTGTCGCTGCTGCCCGCCGCGCTGCCCGCGCAGGACGGCGCGCGCGCGGCCGCCGACACCGCACACGTGCCGTTCGCGTGCGAGGAGCAGGGGCTGCGCGACGGCGCGCCGTTCGGCTGTCAGCTGCTCGCGCGGCCCAGCGGCATGCGCCTGCCCGCGGGCGCCGTGTTCTGGCACCTCGCGCGCTACCCGTCGCGCGAGGCGGCGCAGGCGGCGGGGCGCTTCACCGACATCCTCACCGAGATCACGACCGACGACGGCGCGGAGACGTGGCTGCACCGCTTCGGCGCGGAGAGCGACGTGCCGCGCGGCGGCGCGCAGACGACGCTCGTGGGGCCGCTGCCGCTACCGCGCGGCTCGCAGTTCCGCATCGACGTCTTCCACGTCGTGATGCCCGCGGGCGCGCGGACGGCCGTGCACGCGCATCCGGGCCCCGAAGCGTGGTACCTGCTCGAAGGGGAGCAGTGCGTCGAGACGTCGAAGGGCGTCGTGCGCGGCGCGGCGGGCGAGGGCGTGGTGTCGCCGCCCGCCGGCGTGCCGATGCAGGTCGTCAACAGCGGCACGGGCACGCTGCGCGCGCTGTCGGTGCTGATCCGCGACGACGCCCGGCCGCGCGCCACGCCGTCGCGCTGGAAGCCGAAGGGCGCCTGCGACGCGCCGCCGCCGGGCTGACGTCGCTCAGCGCTGGTGTCGCGTGGTGGGACCGCGGCGCCGTCGGACCGCGCTGTCCGCGCGCATGTCCAGCGTGTCGCGCGGTTCGCTGTCGTCGGCGGTGACGGCGCCCGCGCTCGTCGCGCGGATGCGCACCGGCCCGCGCGACGTCTGCGGGCCCGACTGGGGCGACGTCGCGATGAGCGCGACGCCGACGATGGCGAGCAGGGTGAGAAGCGGGACGACGGCGCGCACCGGTGCTGCGGACAGGGAGAGACGGAGCGGACGTCGCTATCTCTCCTCGCCGCGCGGCCATGTCAAGCTGGACGATGCACGCGCGCGGTGCTGCGTCTCGCGGAAGTGTGACGTCGCGCACGCACCATCGCGTGCGCGCGACGCGCTCACTGCGCGGCGCTCACTGCACGACGCTCACTGCGCGACGCTCACTGCGTGGCGCTCACCGGACGATGATCGGCCAGCGCGCGAAGCGTCGCCCGCCGGCGCGCGGCGGCGCCCGCACCTCGATCGCCAGTGAGTCGCCCGGTGCTTCCGGGACGATCTCGACGTCGAGCGTCTCGCCGATGCTCACCACGCGCCGCGACGGCTCCGGCGCGCGCAGCGCGGGCGGAAGGTCCGCGCCGTCCTTCGCCAGCGGCCGCCACGTCGCCGGCGCGCCGGCCCGCGTCACCATCAGGATCACGCCCGAGCGCCGCACGCTCATGTTGATGAAGCGCAGCCGGTAGCGCTGGCCCGCGCGCAGCGTCAGCGGCGGCGGCGCCGTCATCCCGTTCAGCAGCAGCTGGTGCACCTCGGCGTCGAAGCCGCCGGGCGACGACACGAGCACCGGGAGGTCGACCGCGGGGTCGCGCCGCTCTCCCGGCTCCAGCACCAGCAGCGGGCCCGCGAGCCCCGCGTCCTGCTGCCGCTCCTCGTCGACGTGCGTGTGGTAGATGAACGTCCCCGCGCGCGGTGGCGTGAAGCGCACCTCGAACGAGTCGCGCGGTGCGATCATCGGCGCGATGCGGCGCCCCGCGCCGCTGACGCCCGGCACGCCGTCGTACCAGCTCTCCAGCTCGATGCCGTGCCAGTGCACCGCCGTCGGCTCCGCGAGCCGGTTGACGATCGTGATGCGCACCGGCTCCCCGCGCGTCAGCTCGAGCGGCGCCCCGACGCGCCGTCCGCTGTCGGGCGGCGGCTCGGCGCTGCCGCGCGCGTGCGCGGCGAAGCCGTACAGCGGCACGTCGCGCGTGCTGCCGACGTTCTCGCGAACCAGCAGCCGCAGCTCGCGCGTGGGCGCGGCGGCGCGCGCGACCGCGACCGCGCGCCCGGTCGTGGTGTCGCGCACCGCGATGCCGAGCACCAGGCCGCCCATCGCGTGCTCGGGGCGCTCCGTGTGCGCGGCGTGCGAGGACGACGCGCCCGTGGCCAGCGGGAGGCCGAGCGCGGCGCGCGGCGCGAAGTGCTCGGGGATGTGGCAGTGGAAGAGCCAGTTCCCCGGCCGCTCGGGCACCCAGCGCAGCGCGATCACGTGGCCAATCGACATCGCCTCCGTCACGGCCAGGCGCGGCACGCCGTCGCGGTACACCGTGTCGGCCGTGCCGTCGCCGCGGCTCTCGACGTGGAAGTAGAAGCCGTGCAGGTGCATCGGGTGCAGGTCGGCGGTCGCGTTGATCACGCGCCAGCGCACCGAGTCGCCCACCGCATACGCCAGGCGCTCCGTGTTGGGCCAGGCGCGCCCGTTCACCACCGCCAGCACGCGGTGGCGTCGCACCGCCGCGCGGCCGACCGTGTCGGCCCACATGCCGAGCACGAACACACGGTCGGGCGGCGAGCCGCCCGGCGGGTCCACGACGATCGCGCCCGTGAGCTGCGCGTCCTCGCGCGTGCGGAGCTCCAGCGGTCGCCCGGTGGAGGTGCCCCAGTAGTAGTAGGTGCCCGGCGCCTCCAGCCGGAACGCCACCGCGCGCGACGCGCCGGGCGCCAGCACCAGCGGCGTGGGCGCGTCGTCGGGCGTCGCGGCGCCCGGCGTCGCGGCGCGGTCGTGCAGCCCGTGCACGCGCAGCGTGTCGGCGAGCGCGTTGCGCAGCACGACCGAGACGGTGGTGCCGGCGCGCACGCGCACCAGCGGCCCCGGGATCGACGCGTCGCGCCCCACCTCGGCGAACGCGGCGACCACCGCGCCAGGCGCGCCGTCGCCGTCGGGATGCCAGGTCGCGAGCCGCGCCTCGAGGCGCAGCGTCAGCGTGTCGCGGCGCAGGGCGCCCGAGGGCGCGCGGTTGTCGTTCGGGCGGGCGCGCGCCGGCGCGGCCGGAGGAGGCAGCGGAGCGGCCACGGCGAGCAGGGCGAGTCCGGCGACGAGCGTGGCGCGCATGGGCACTCCGGCGGCGAGGGTGCGTCCACGTTGCCCCCGCCGCCGGCCCTGTCAAGAAGCCCCGTCAGTTCACGCGTCGGTGCACGCGTCGGTGCACGCGTCGAGGCGTGCGTCAGTACACGCGGATCGGGATCTGCCGCGCGAGATCCACGACCTCCTTCTGCGTGCGGTTCGCCTGCACGCGCTGGAACCACGCGTCGTCCTTCGGCACGCCGCCCTCCTCGAGCGCCTGCCGCGCGAGCTGCAGGATGACCGCGTTGCTCAGGCGGATGGAGCCGTGCGACACGGCCTTGCCGATGGACGCGGGCTCGTTGGTGCCGTGGATGCTGCGCGGCGGATCGTACACGAGCTGCGCGGCGCCGAGCGGGTTCTTCGGATCGCCCGGCGCGCGGCGCTCGCGCTGCTCGGCCCACGACTCGTCGGGCGGGATCCACTCGGGGTTGAAGACGACCTGCGTGACGTTCCACTCGCCGGTCTTCGTGGGCCACTCGGGCGAGCCGACCGACACGGGATGCGTCGCGAGGCGGCGGTCGCCCTTGATGACGTACAGCTTGCGCGCCGCGAGATCCACCTCGAGGCGCATGTCGGAGAGCGCCACCGCCGTCGCGGCGCCCGCGGTCAGCGCCATCGCCGCCGACTCGGCCGCGGTGGTGGGCGCCGCGGTCGGGGCAGGGGGCGTGGCCGCCGCGTTCGCCGCCGTCGTGTCGGGCGCCGGCGCGACGGCGGCCTTCGCGGCCAGCGCCGCCGAGTCGGCCGTGTCGCTGCGGTCGCTCACCGTGCACGCCGCGAGCAGGAGCGCGCCCGCGGCCAGCAGCCGGCGCCAGGAATCAGGGAACGTCGTGCGCATCACACCGTCCTGTCTGGTGAAGGGTGGCGGACGGGAGGGGCAAGAGGCGTGCGAAAGGGCAGCTGCGTGCTGCGTGCTGCGTGCGGCGTGCGGCGTGCGGCGTGCTGCGTGAACGACCTCGGGACGCCTCGGCGCGCCGCGGCGGTGGTGCTCCTGGAGAGGACGCGGATGCTCCGGATCCGAACGGATGCTTCGGATCGCTTCCCGTGGCGGCGACGCTCCGCGCCCTCCGAGGAGCGATCCGAATGATCCGCTCCATCCGAAGCATCCGTATCCTCACCAAAGGAAGAAGGGCCGGCGCCAGGATGCCAGCCACGCAGCACGGAGCACGCAGCACGCAGCCTCGGGTTTTAGGTTGCAGGCTTCCCCGTACCCACGCACGCATGGCCCTCCTCGGCCTCCAGGACGTCAGCATCGCCTTCGGCGGTCCCCCCGTGCTCGACCACGCCGACCTGTGGATCGAGCGCGGCGAGCGCGTGTGCCTCCTCGGCCGCAACGGCGCGGGGAAGAGCACGCTCATGCAGCTGCTCGACGGCTCGCTCGCGCCCGACGCGGGCGAGGTCGTGCGGCAGACCGGGGCCACCGTCGCGCGGCTGGAGCAGGAGGTGCCCGACGCCATCGCCGGCTCGACGTTCGACGTCGTCGCCGCGGGGCTGGGCGAGGCGGGGCGGCTGCTCGCGCGCTACCACGACGCGACGGTGCGCGTCGCGCACGAGGGCAGCGAGCGCGCGCTGAAGGAGATGGAGCGTCTCCACCACGCGCTCGACACCGCGGGCGCGTGGGAGATCCAGAGCCGCGTCGACACCGTGCTGCTGCACCTCGGCCTCGATCCCGACGCGGCGTTCGCGTCGCTGTCGGGCGGCCGCAAGCGCCAGGCGATGCTCGCGCGCGCGCTCGTGCGCGATCCCGACGTGCTGCTGCTCGACGAGCCCACCAACCACCTCGACGTCGACGCGATCGAGTGGATGGAGGAGTTCCTGATCTCGCGCAGCGTCACGCTGCTGTTCGTGACGCACGACCGCGCGTTCCTGCGGCGTGTCGCGACGCGCATCGTGGAGCTGGACCGCGGCCAGCTCGCGGACTGGGGCGCCGACTACGACGCGTACCTGGAGCGCAAGGACGCCGCGCTGGCGGCCGAGGCGAGGGAGCGCGAGGAGTTCGACAAGCGGATCGCGCGCGAGACCGTGCGCCTGCGCTCGTCCATCACCGCGCGCCGCACGCTGAACGAGGGGCGCGCGCGGGCGCTGGACGCGATGCGGCGCGAGCGCGCGGCGTGGCGCGAGCGCGCCGGCACGGTGAAGCTCCAGGCCGTGGAGGCCGAGCGCTCGGGGCGCATGGTGGTCGAGGCGCGGCACGTCGGCTTCGCGCACGGCGCGCGCCCCATCGTGCGCGACCTCACGACGACCATCATGCGCGGCGACCGCGTGGGGCTCATCGGCCCCAACGGCTCCGGCAAGACGACGCTCATCCGCCTCCTGCTCGGCGAGCTCGCGCCGGACGCGGGCACCATCCGCCACGGCACCGGGCTGGAGATCGCGTACTTCGACCAGCTGCGCGACCAGCTCGATCCCGACCGCAGCGTGTTCGACTCCATCGCCGACGGCGCGGAGTGGGTGAAGGTCGGCGGCGAGCAGCGGCACGTGCACGGCTACCTGCAGGACTTCCTCTTCCCGCCCGAGCGCGCCCGCACGCCGGTGCGCGCGCTGAGCGGCGGGGAGCGCAACCGGCTGCTGCTGGCGCGCCTGTTCACGCGCGCGTTCAACGTGCTGGTGCTCGACGAGCCGACGAACGATCTCGACATCGAGACGCTCGACCTGCTGGAGCAGCTGCTGCTGGACTTCGAGGGGACGCTCTTGCTGGTGAGCCACGACCGCGAGTTCCTCGACCACGTCGTCACCAGCACGCTGGTGCTGGAGGGGGACGGCCGCATCGGCGAGTACGCGGGCGGCTACACGGACTGGCTGCGCCAGCGCCCCGCGCCCGACGAGACGCCGGCGCCGGCCGCGCGGAAGCCCGTCGCCGCCGCGGCGCCGGCGCCCGCGGCGAAGCAGGAGAGGAAGCGGAAGCTCTCCTTCAAGGAGACGCACGAGCTGGCGGCGCTCCCCGACCGCATCGACACCTGCGAGCGCGAGCGCGAGGCGCTGTACGCGACGCTCGCGGATCCGGCGCTGCTGCGCGACGGCGCGGCGGTGGCCGACGCCAAGGCGCGGCTGGCGGCGCTCGACGCGGAGGTCGAGGCGCTGACGGCGCGCTGGGAGGAGCTGGAGACGATCGCGGCGCAGGCCTGACGAGTCGCGGTCAGAGTCGGTCCAGGACTCCTGGGCCATCGTCCGGCGAGATGAACAGCGGGTCGAGTGCGCTGGGGACCTCCGCTGCCGGCGTCGGAACGCCGACGTGGAGCGCCACGAAGCGGACATCGAAGGGGACGACGGCACGACTGATCGCGCGCCTGGCTCGCTCCACGACCCGCTCCATGTCCCGCGCGGACGCTGGCAGCTCGAACACGACGGCGCGCGGGACGACGAGGAACGTGGTAGGCGGCGCCGGCGGGCGAGGCGCCGGCAGCTCCTGTCCCAGGAGCGCGCCGGCGATGTCGATGTCGAGGGGGAGCAGGGAATGGAGTCCGCCGTGTGCCGGCCAGCGCTCGGCGATCGAGTCATCCGACGTGCGGACGAGCACGACGAACCCCTGCCCGTCGGGACGCGGCGGCCAACCGGCGGTCGGATCGGTCGACAGGGTCGGATCGATCATCGCAGCCTGGGCAGACGCCTGCGCCGCGGGCTCCGCCCCGAGGGTGGCGCTTCCCGACGCTGCGCTTGGCGCGACCTGTTTCACTGCCACGCGCAGTCGCTCCAGCAGCAGCGTCCGCTGCACATCGCTGAAGCCGAGGGCATACAGCGCCACTGGAGCGAGCCACGCCGGGTACGTGCGCGGCTGCCGCAAGACGTCGCTCAGCAAGCGCCCCCACTGCCCGAGGCTCATTCGGAAGACGTCCTGATGCAGCACGCGCGTGTGCCGCATCTCGAGGGCGATGCTCAGCACGTCGTCGAGCACCAGGGGCTCTGCCTGCGACAACCCGTCCCGGAAGACGTCCGTGAAGCGCTGGCGCCAGCGCTCCCACAGCGCATCGAGCGGGATCCCGCGGAAGGCCGCCGCGGCCTTCTCCGCCTCCTCGATGCGGGCCGTCGTGAAGGCCGCCCACGTGCGGACGCCGGCCACCGTCATCGGTGGCTCGATCCAGCCATTGAGCGACAGCCACCCGACGCCCGGGCGTCCGGCGAGCTCCCCGCGCAGACTCTGCAGGCGCGCCGCGACCCAGCGCGTGTCGTTGTCGAGAAACTGGAACGCCTGCGTGAGCGCGTCGAGTCCGGCGATGACCCACTGAAACTGCTTCTGCTGTTGAATGGGCTGGTTGACGCGGCTGATGACCTTCCCGATGAACGAGGCGATCACGAGCGCATCGACGATGGCCACCGCCGAGCGACGCACCAGCGCCGCGAACTGCTCCACGCACTCCATGTCGGATGCTCGCGAGGGGCTCCAGGGCTCGGCGGTGGGCTCCTGTAGCCGGTCGCGGGCGCTCCGGTACGCCGCGAGCGAGGGCGACGATCCGACGATGCCGTAGCTGGTCGCGAGCGTCTCGAGATCGACCCGCGAGTGCCAGGTGATCTGCGACAGCGCGAGGATGAACCCGTCGACGAACTGTCGGTCGGCCTCCCATGGCTCGGGGTCGAGTGCTGGCGTGGCTGGCGTTGGCGCGAGGGACTCCGGCGCCGGTCTGGCTGCGCCCGTGACCATGACCGGTGCCGCGGGGACTGTCAGGACGGGCTCCGGAGGCACTCCTGGTGCGGGCGGCGCGCCACCCACGGCGGCAGCGTCGTCACCGCGGTCCGATGGGTCGGTGGCGACGCGCCATGTGAAGGCGTGCTCCCGGTGCGGGTCCGCAACGAGAACGGGCAGATTGGCCGCGAGCGCGTCCCGGACGTTCGGATGCAGCGTGTCGAAGGAGCGACGCGTCCAGCGCGCGACCTCCCGCTCGAAGCCCTCGAGGTCCTTCGTCAGCGCGTGCGCCATGGAGCGCACCAGCTGCAGCAGCTCCTCGCACGCGGCACGGTCGAGCACCTCGTGCCGTGCCGCGTCGGCAAGCGCGGGCTGGCCGTTGCCGGCGACCGCGCCGGGCGCGGCGTCCGAAGCGCCCGGCGCGCCGCTCCCGCCCTCGCTCGGTTCGGCCGTCAGGCGCCTGGCAGGCGTCGCACTGAGCGCCTGCTGCTCGAGGTAGGCGCGGAACGCGTCAGCGCCGTCACCGGCACTGAGGTCGGCGGGACGCCCGGCGCGCCAGCAGCCCGATGGATAGTACAGCGCGTCCTGCGCCGTCTGCCGCAGCTCCGGCGTGCGGGCGAGCCGTGTCACGAGCGCGCGATGCTCGAGCCAGCATTCCACCGCGACCTGGAGCACGACATCGGTGCCGTAGGTCGGCCCCCGCACCTCAGGCGGCACCAACCGGAGCACCGACCCCGCGTCGCAGAGCGATGCGAGGCGCCGGTCGAGGTCGTACGTGTGCATGCGCGAGCGGTGCAGCAGCACATACGGCAGGACCGTGGCATCCGCGCGTGCGTTCGCGGCTTCCGTCTTCTCCGGCTCGGCGGCAGGCATGGTGCGCGTGCCGGGCTCCTCGCCATCGGCGGGCACGCGCAACACTCGGCCGAGGAACCGATGAAAGTCGGGCGGCGTGGGCGTCACGAGCACGCGATGCGAGAAGGCCGTGTGCGCCTTCTGGAAGCCGCCCGCCGCGATCTGCCGCTGCAGGAACTCGAAGTAGCTCCGGTCCGTGAGGCAGCAGAAGAACGCGTTCTCCGTGAGCAGCTGCTTGAGCGAGCCGGCGAGGTCCGGGAAGCGCGTCTCGATGCCGTCGACCTTGTCCAGCTCGTCCACCACGAACACCGGCGCGAGACCGGCGGCGCGTACGCGCTCGATGAGGGCCGGGAGCTGACGGTCGAGCGTCGCGACCTTCAGGTCGGGCTCGAAGTCGTAGCGGCGCGAGATCGACCGCGTCCGCTTGCGGGTGGACGAGATGCGCAGCACGGCCGCGGCGCCGAGCGCTGCGACGAGGCCGACGACCGCGGCGCCGACGGTGCCGCCGGGAGTCGCGTCATCCTTCGCCGCCAGCACCGCGGCGGTGCCGCCGGTGACCAGGGCCAGCGTGGCCGAGAGCAGCTCGCGGACCGGCGCCGACAGCGTGACGGTGCGCTCGTTCTCGATCGATTGCCTGTCCTCGCTCGCCTGCGTCGCGACCAGCTTGCCCGCGAGGCGCTGGTACATCGCCGTCGCGGTGCTGAGCGCGACCAGCTCGCGCAGCCCCTGGTCCATGGCCGGCGGCCGATCCATCGGCCAGTGTCGGCCCGCGGCGCCCCGCAGCAGCGCGTAGCGCTGCGGGTAGAGGACCCCACTGTCGAGGAACCCGCCGCGCAGCCACAGCTCGCGAAGTCGCGACGGCGGGGGACACTCGGCGAGCTCGATCTCGAGTTGCGCGGCGATCTCGAAGCGGTCGCGCGCGTCCGGATCGCCCTGCCACGGCCGACGGTCTCGCTGTGCGAGGCGCTGGCGATCGATGGACCACCGCACCGCGTTGCGGTACGCGCGTGTCAGCTCGGTCGCGAGCGCGCGGTGCAGGCCGAGCGTGATCTGCACGAGGATGCGCTCGCGCGGGCGCGTGAGCAGTCGGGCGCCGGCGACCGGCTGTGTCGTCGCGCCGTCCGCCGGCGGCGACCCGTCGGCGTCGGGGAAGTCGTCGTACTCCCCCAAGACCGTCGGGCCATGCAGCGGGATGAACAGGGGGCGCAGCAGCGACAGCGGTGCGTACGCGCCCGGTGTGCGCCCGAGCGGAGCACTCGCCTCCTCGCGCGAGCACTCGCGCAGGAGCATGTCGACGGCGCTCCGCACGAGCGTCGTCTTGCCGATGCCGCGGTGGCCGGCGATCAGGAACGAGCGTCCCGCGACCTCGCCGGCGCAGTAGCGACGCAGCTCGTCGACGAGGAGCTGTCGTGCGGCGGACTCGATGACGAGCGGCTCGGCGCCATGCAGCGCCGCATCGCTGAGCGGCTCGGGGAACCGTACGAGGGTGATGGGCATCGATCCCCGGCGTCAGGTCTTCGGGGACGGGCTCGTCGTCGGCGAAGCCCCCGCCGGCGCGGTGACCGCGGCGGTCGGCGGCGAGCGGAGGCTGATGACGAGGGCGAGCCCCGCGAACACGAGCGCGCTGACGAAGTAGAGGAGGGTGGCCGAGACGCGCGTGCCGCCGCCGCCGCTTCCGAAGCCACCCCAGTGGCTCTCGACGATCCACGAGCTCCGACTCGCGTGCGCGAAGAAGCAGACGGTCGCGAACACCGCGAGCACGCCGAAGAGCAGGGCGAGCACGCTCGCCGGCCAGGTGGCGGGTAGCTCCGCCGGCGGCACGATGCGCCCTGCCGCGAGCGCGGCCGCGAGCGCACGCCGGGCGCCTACCTCGACGCCGCCGAGGAAGATCAAGCCCAGCAACGCGATGCTCCCGACCACGGATGCGGGGCCGACGATGATGTCGACCCAGGCGATCCGGACGCCCTGTGCCGCGGCGATCGGGATGGCGAGGCCGAGGAGCAGGCCGCCGCCCATCACCAGATAGATCCAGAGCGGCACCGGGCGCGCCCGCATCCGATCGAGCATCAGCCGGCGCGTCGAGTCCGCGCGCACGGAATCGCGCACCGCGGCCGCGCGGGCTGCCGAGTCGCGCACCACGATCGCGCGGGCCGAGTCTCGCGCCGCCGCCCGCCGAGCAGAGTCACGCGCGGCCACGCTCGCAGTATCGCCGGGAGGCTGGCCCTGCGCATGGACCGCGAGCGGCGGCCACGCGAGCGCCGCGAGCAGCAGCGCGGTGAGGACGACGCCGCGCGGCGCGGCGTGACCAAGGCACCACCAGGGCGGGAGCGAAGGAGCGAGCATCGCGGGAGCCGAAGCGGGAAACGCGCATGGACACGCTACTGTCGTGTCGCCGGCCAGAATCGGCAAGCGCCGGGAGGCATTGCGCGCCGACGCGCGACGCTGTCTGTTCGCGCATGCGCCCACTCGCCCTCCTCCTGCTCGCCTCCCTCGCGCTGCCCGCCGCCGCGCAGCAGCCCGCGACGTCGCGCCCGCGCCGCGTCTTCGTCTCCGTCGACATGGAGGGGATCGGCGGCATCGGCACGTCGGCGATGACCTCCGCCGCCGGCAAGGACTACGCGACCGGCCGGCGCCTCATGACCGACGAGGTGAACGCCGTCGTCGCCGCGGTGCTGCGCGCCGGGCCCGCGCAGGTGCTCGTCAACGACTCGCACGGCGACATGCAGAACCTCCTGCACGCGGAGCTCGACCCGCGCGTGCAGTACGTGCAGGGGTCCGTGAAGCCGCTCGGCATGGTCGAGGGGCTGGAGGCGGGCTACGACGCCGCGATCTTCGTGGGCTACCACGCGCGCGCCGGCACCGCGAACGGCTTTCTCGCGCACACCGGCACCGGCAGCGTGAAGGGGCTCTGGCTCAACGACGTGGAGGTCGGCGAGGGAGAGCTGAACGCGCTCTACGCGGGCTCGCTCGGCGTGCCGGTGGTGCTGGCGAGCGGCGACTCGGCGTTCGTCGCGCAGTTCACGGCCAGCGCGGGCGCGCTGCGCGCCACGGCGCCGGCGACGGTCGCCACGAAGGTCGCGGTGACGCCGCAGTCGGCGCGGCTGACGCATCCGGCCGCGGTGCGCGACAGCCTGACGGCCGCGGTGGCGCGCGCGCTCGCGGCACCGGCGCGGCCGTTCGCGTTCGGCGGCGCGGCCGGCGCGAGTCAGGCACCCGTGCGCGTGCGGCTCCGCCTGGCCGACGTCACGACGCCGCAGATCCTCGAGGCGATTCCCGGCGTGAAGCGCGTCGACGGCTACACGGTCGCGTTCACCGCGCCGACGATGGCGGACGCCTATCGGATGATCCGGCTGATGTACAAGTTCGTCGTCGTCTGATCGCGGTGGTGGCGCCGACGACGGCGCCCGTCCCGGGAGTGCCATCTCGAGCCGGAAGGTCCGCATGGAGCCGTCGTCGCCGTCCGCCCCCATCGTCGACGCACGCGTGCGCGTGTTCCTCGTCGTCTCGCTGCTGCTGGCCACGGTCCAGCTGGGACTGCTGGTCCCCGCGTGGCGCGAGTGGCGGGCCGGCGTGCCCGACGCCTACACGAACGAGCATCTCCGGCAGGTGCTCAGCGCCGTCAGCGGCCTGTCGGTCGCGCTGCTCCTGCCGATCCCGCTGCTGATGATGCGCGTGCCGAAGGAGCGGCGCGCCTCGCGCCTCGTGCTGCGTGGCGTGTGGATCGCGCTGATGACCGTCACCCTCTACACCTTCTGGCTGCACTACCGAGCGCGAGCGTGAACCGGCGAGCGACACCACGCTGCCGGCACGACCACCGGCGCCGACGGGAGCCGATGGGCCGCGATGTGCGTTGAGCGCGCGGCCCGGATGCGCTAGGCTGCGCGTCCGCAAACGCACTCGCTTCCCGCTGCTCCGGTCGCCCGTCATGATTCCAGCTCTCGGCTACGCCGCCCACGATCCGTCCTCGCCCATGGCCCCCTGGCGCTTCGAGCGCCGCGATCCGGGGCCGACCGACGTCCGCATCCGGGTCGAGTTCTGCGGCGTGTGCCACTCCGACCTCCACTTCGTGCGCGGCGAGTGGGGCCCCATCAAGTATCCGCAGATCCCGGGGCACGAGATCATCGGCCGCGTGGTCGCGGTCGGCGACGCGGTGACGAAGTTCCGGCAGGGCGACACCGTCGGCGTCGGCTGCCTCGTCGACAGCTGCCGCACCTGCGCGTCGTGCGGCGAGGGGCTGGAGCAGTACTGCGAGAACGGCCACACGCAGACGTACGGCGGCATCGAGAAGGAGACCGGCCGCCCCACCCAGGGCGGCTACTCCAGCGAGATCGTCGTGGACGAGCGCTTCGTGCTCCGCGTGCCCGACGGGATGGACCTCGCGTCCGCCGCGCCGCTGCTGTGCGCGGGCATCACCACGTACTCGCCGCTGCGCCAGTGGAAGGTCGGCCCCGGCAGCCGCGTCGGCGTCGTGGGCCTCGGCGGCCTGGGGCACATGGCGGTCAAGCTCGCGCGCGCGATGGGCGCGCACGTGACGCTGTTCACCACCTCGCCCAACAAGGCCGAGGACGCGACGCGCCTGGGCGCGAGCCAGGTGGTCGTGTCGAAGGACGCGGCGGCCATGAAGGCGGCGCGCAACTCGCTCGACGTCATCCTCGACACGGTCTCGGCGCCGCACGACCTGGAGCCGCTCCTCGCCACGCTCAAGCGCGACGGCACGCTCGTCCTGCTCGGCGGCGCGCCGACGCCGCACTCGTCGCCGAGCGCGTTCTCGTTCATCATGGGGCGCAAGCGGATGGCGGGCTCGCTCATCGGCGGGCTGCCGGAGACGCAGGAGATGCTCGACTTCTGCGCGCAGCACGGCATCGGCTCGGACATCGAGCTGATCCCGGTGCAGCGCATCGACGAGGCGTACGAGCGCATGCTGCGGAGCGACGTGAAGTACCGCTTCGTGCTCGACATGTCGACGCTCGCGGGCTGACGGTGCGGGCTCGCGGCGCCTGACCCGGAACGGCATTGCAAGGATGAAGATCGGATAAAGTCTGATAACGACGGATGGCTCCGCATGGCGGCGAGGGGTTTCGCGCTTCACCGCCGCCATCCGTCGTTATCAGATCTCGTCAGATCTTATCTTGCAAATGCAGTTCGTCGTTCGATCCTGCAGCGACGGTGGATGACCCGGAGGCTCCCATGGCCCAGCTCCTCGAATCGCGCTGCGTCCTCGCCGTCCGCGACCTCGCGGCCTCCACGCGCTTCTGGATCGACGTCCTCGGCTTCCGGCGCGACTTCGGCGACGGCACCGACGGCTGGAGCTTCCTGTCGCGCGACAACTTCCGGGTCATGCTGGGCGAGTGCCCGGACGCGCCGCCGGCGTCCGACATCGGCGACCACTCGTACGTCGCGTATCTGGTCGTCGACGACGTGGACGCGCTGCACGCCGAGCTGTCGGAGCGCCTCCCGGAGCCGGCGGCGGCGCCCGTGAGCGAGCCGTGGGGACTGCGCGAGTTCGGCATCCGCACGCCGGACGGGCACCGCCTGCGCTTCGGCGAGCCGGTGGTCGTGCAGGACGACTGACCGCGCGCGATGCCCGCGATCGCCACGCGTGCGCTGCTCGCCGTCGCGCTCCTCGCGCGGTCGGATGTCTCGCAGGTCCCGTCGCCGGCCGCGGCGACGCTGGCGGGCGACTGGGAGCTGAGCCTCGCCCGCACGCACTACGGCCCTGGCGTGGACCGCCGCCGGCGCGAGCGCTTCACCTGCACGGCCGATGGGCCGCGCGTGGCGTGCACCATCACGGGCGAGCGCGCGGACGGTCGGCGCGTCACCGGTCGCTTCACGGCGGCCGCGGACGACGTGCCGTCGTCCGCGACCGGCGTTCCCGGCATCGACGCGGTGCGCCTGCGCGCGGCCGGCCCGTCGATCGTCGACGCGACCTTCCTGCTCGCGGGGCGCCCGGTGTTCGGGTATCGCGCGTACCGACCGGCCGATGGCCGCACGCTCGTCGTCGTGACGGTGGATCCGGTGTCGCGCGCCGCGCTGACCACGGTCGTGGTGTACGACCGGCGCTGATCCCCGAGCGACCCGCTTGCCGATCGCGGTGCCGCGCCGATCTTTCCGGGCGCGCGTCCCGATCGCGGCCGCGCCGGAGGAGACCCGACCACCCGGAGCATCCGCATGCGTCCCGTCCTCGCCCTCGCGCTGCTCGTCGGTGTCGCCGCCTGTGACGGCGGCCGTGGCACCGCGCCCGACGCACCCATCATCCTGGTCCGCGTGCAGCAGGAAGGCGGCGTGCCGGCCGGGCCGTCGCAGGTCATCATCACGCAGGCGTCGGGCGCGCAGATCGTGACGCGGTCGGGCCGCGACGGACACGTCGAGATCGCGGTCGACGCGGCGGGCGTGCACCGCGTGCGCCTGATCCCGCGCGACGGCTACGTGGGCCGCGAGGGGACGCTGACGCAGGACGTCGCCGTCTCGGCGGGCG
The DNA here is from genome assembly GCF_030159095.1 of Roseisolibacter agri. Classification (NCBI taxonomy): domain Bacteria; kingdom Pseudomonadati; phylum Gemmatimonadota; class Gemmatimonadia; order Gemmatimonadales; family Gemmatimonadaceae; genus Roseisolibacter; species Roseisolibacter agri. The sequence goes on along the minus strand of NZ_BRXS01000003.1, from coordinate 543,086 downwards.
AGCGGGCGGTGGTGTCCTTCACGCTCTATCCCGCCGGTCGCAACGGCGATCTGGGCGAGCCCGCGCTCTTCCCGACGGATCGCTGAGCCGCCGCGAGCCGGCGTCGCGCCGGACCCGTGTGCCGATTGGGGAGGACGCGGATGCTCCGGATGATGCGGATACGCCGGATCGTTCCTCGCGGCGGTGGAGCTCCGCGCGCCCGTGAGGAGTGATCGGAACGATCCGTTCCCATCCGGAGCATCCGTATCCCCCAAAGGGCCGGCAGTTCGTGCCGTGGCGTTCTCCCTCGCGCCGCGCGACCTTTCGCGCTCGAAGCGAGCACGCGTCACGAACTCGGACGGCGAGGAGCGCGATGAAGGGAGGCAAGGGCGGGCGCAAGCGCAGGGACACGAGCGGGCCGGCGGCGCGCGACGCGCATCCGCGCGGGAAGCCGAAGAAGGGCGCCGCGCCCAAGCGCCCGGCCGACGCGCCGCCGAAGAAGGGGAGCCGCAAGAACCCGAACTTCGGCGGCATGCCCGCCGCGGGCGACGAGTGAGTCCACCCGCCGCGCGCCCCGATGTCGAGCGCGCGCGGCCGGCTCCGACTACTCCATGCAGGCGTCGTCGCACATGATCGGCGCCGCATCCCCCTTCAGCGGAGACTGTCCCATGCGCTTCATCATGATGATGCACGCCCCGCGCGGCGACGGCGGCTACCGGATCAACGACTGGTCGCCCGAGGACTTCCAGGCGCACATCGCCTTCATGCACCGCTTCAACAGGCAGCTCACCGAGGCGGGCGAGTTCGTGGGCGCCGAGGGGCTCGCGCCGCCGGGCGCGGCGAAGCTGGTGCGCGCGGGGAAGGACGGCGCGCCCGTCACCGACGGGCCGTTCCCCGAGACCAAGGAGTTCCTCGCCGGCTGGTGGATCGTGGACGTCGACAGCCCGGAGCGCGCGTACGCGCTGGCCGCGCAGGCCTCCGCCGCGCCCGGCCCCGGCGGCGTGCCGCTCAACATGCCGATCGAGGTGCGCCAGGTCATGAGCGGCCCGCTCCCGGACGCGTGAGCACCGCGTGACCGCACCCGATGCCACCCACCGCCTGCTGCGCGAGCTCGCGCCGCAGGTGCTGGGCGTGGTGGCGCGGCGCCACGGCGACTTCGCCGACGCCGAGGACGCGGTGCAGGAGGCGCTCATCGCCGCGGCGCAGCAGTGGCCCGTCGCGGGCGTCCCCACCAACCCGCGCGGCTGGCTGTACCAGGTCGCCATGCGGCGCCTCGCCGACCACGTGCGCGCCGAGGTCGCGCGCCGCCGCCGCGAGGACGCCGTCGCCGCCGAGCGTGCGGCCACCGAGCCCTTCGTCCCGCCGCGCGACGCGGACCTCGGCGTCGAGCAGGACGACACGCTGGTGCTGCTCTTCATGTGCTGCCATCCGGCGCTCACGCCGCCGTCGGCGATCGCGCTCACGCTGCGCGCGGTGGGCGGCCTCACGACCGCGGAGATCGCGAGCGCGTTCCTCGTCCCCGAGGCGACGATGGCGCAGCGCATCAGCCGCGCGAAGGCGAGCATCCGCGCGTCGGGCGTGCCGTTCACGCTGCCGACGGACGTCGAGCGCGCCGCGCGATTGGGCGCGGTGCTGCACGTGCTGTATCTGATCTTCAACGAGGGCTACGCCAGCACGAGCGGGCCGGGCCTCCACCGCACCGACCTCTCCGACGAGGCGATCCGGCTGACGCGCGCGCTGCATGCGCTGTTGCCCGATGATGGCGAGGTCGCGGGGCTGCTCGCGCTGATGCTGCTCACGGACGCGCGCCGCGCCGCGCGCACGGGCCCGCACGGAGAGCTGATCCCGCTCGACGAGCAGGATCGCGCGCTGTGGAGCCGCGCGCTGATCGACGAGGGCGTGGCGCTGGTGGAGGGCGTGATGGCACGCGGGCCCGTCGGCCCCTACGGGCTGCAGGCGGCCATCGCGGCGGTGCACGACGAGGCGCCGCGCGCGGAGGACACCGACTGGCCCCAGATCCTCGCGCTCTACCAGCTGCTGGAGCGGCTGTCCGACAACCCGATGGTCGCGCTGAGCCGCGCGATCGCCGCCGCGATGGTGCACGGCCCTGAGGTCGGATTGGAGCAGCTCCGCGCGCTCGACGCGGACGCACGGCTGGCCGGCCACTACCGGCTGGACGCGGTGCGCGCGCACCTGCACGAGCGTGCGGGCGATCCCGCGCGCGCCGTCGCGCACTACCGCGCCGCCGCCTCGCGCACCGCGAGCGCGCCCGAGCGCGACTACCTGCTGGCGCGTGCGGCGCGCCTGACTCCCTCGCTGAATTCCCGATGAAGCTCTGGATCGACGCCGACGCGGCGCCGCGCGACGTGAAGGACGTCTGCCTGCGGGCGGCCGAGCGGCTGAAGCTCGACACCGTCCTCGTCGCCAACCAGCGCATCCTGCTCCCACTCGGCTACGCGCACGTGACGGCGGTGCGCGTGGACGGCGGGCCCGACGTCGCCGACCGCTACATCGTGGAGCACGCGGTCGCGGGCGACGTCGCGGTGACGGCCGACATCCCGCTCGCGGCGCTGCTCGTGCCCAACGGCGTCGTCGTGATCGACCCGCGCGGCGAGGAGTACACGGCCGAGAGCATCGGCGAGCGGCTGTCGGTGCGCAACTTCATGGACGGGCTGCGCGGGGCGGGGGTGGAGACCGGCGGCCATGCGGCGTATGGTCCACGCGAGAAGCAGGCGTTCTCGAACGCGCTCGACCGCGCGCTCACCCGCGCGCTGCGCCGCCAGCGCCCCGCTCCCTGACAGACCCGATCCGACGAGGCCCCGACATGCCGCAGTTCGTGCTCCTGATCTACACCGACCGCGCGCTCCTGGACGCGCTCCCCGACGGCGAGGCCGACGCGATGATGCGCGACTGCCTCGCGCACGCCGACGACATGCGGCGCGACGGCCGGCTGCTCGACACGCAGATGCTCGCCGACCCGACGACCGCGAAGGCGGTGCGCATCCGCAACGGCCGCCTCACCGCGCTCGACGGCCCGTACGCCGAGACGAAGGAGGTCCTCGGCGGCTTCAACCTGATCGAGGCCGCCGACATGGAGGAGGCGCTGCGCATCGCGGCCGAGTTCCCGTGGGCGCGCACCGGCTGCGTCGAGGTGCGCGCGGTGGCGGACGTCGGCGCGGTGCGCGAGCGCGTGGGCGCGCCGGCGGCGCCGGCGGCGCCGTAGCACGCGCCCGACGCGCGTGTACGCCACCTGCCTGCGCTGCGAGCGCGCGCTCGGCACGAACGACGAGGTGCCCCACCTGCGCGTGGGCCGGCGCCTCGCGTTCGACACCGTCGCGGGGCGCCTGTGGGTCGTGTGCCGGCGCTGCGCGCAGTGGAACCTCACGCCCATCGAGTCGCGCTGGGAGGCGCTGGCCGAGTGCGAGGCGCTCGCGCTGGCGGCGGAGACGCGCGGCGGCGGCGCGACGCTCGCGCTGGCGCGCACGCGCTCGGGGCTGGAGCTGCTGCGCGTCGGCGGGATGCCGGACGCGGACATCGCCAACTGGCGCTACGGCCGGCGGCTGCAGGCGCGCCAGTGGCTCCTCCGGTGGACCGCGCTCGCGCTCGCGGTGCTCGCGCTGCTGCTCGGCGTGCGCGCGGCGATGGACACGCATGCGCCGCAGGTGGGCGTGTACGTCACGCTCCTCGTCGGCTTCGCGTTCGCGTGGTTCTGGGCGCGCCCGCCGCGGCTGTGGGCGACGATCCCGCACGCGGGCGGCCGGCACCTGCTGTGGGGCTACCAGCTCGCCGAGATCCACTTCGCGGTCGACGACGCGACCGGGCAGCCGACGCTCGTGGTGCCGCGCATGGTCGGCGGCGAGCTGCGGCTGCGCGGACGCGACGCGGCGGGGCTGCTGGTCCGGCTGCTGCCGCGCATCAACGGCGCGGACTGCGCGAGCGCGTCGCTGACGGACGCGCTGGCCCGCGTGGGGTACGCCGAGGACGCGGCGGTCCGCGATCTGGAGGCCGCGGCGCGCAGGGCTGGCAACCCGGAGCCGCCCGTCGCACGCGGCACGCGGCGGCAGCGCAAGGCGAGCGCGCGCGTCGCGCGGCAGCGCACGCCGCTGCGGCCGTGGGAGCACGTCGTCGTCGACGGCCACATGCGCCGCCTCCTCGCCGAGACGCCGGAGCGCCGTCTCGCGCTCGAGATGGCGGTGACCGAGGAGCTGGAGCAGATCGCGCTCGAGGCGCACGCGGACGCGCTGACCGAGCGCTGGCGCGACGAGGAGGAGGTGGGCGCGATCGCGGACGACCTGCTCGTGCCGGACGCGGTGCGCGATCGCTTGCGCGCGGCGCAGGAGGCGCGCGACGCACAGCAGTCGTAGTGGAGCTGCGTGCTGCGTGAACTACGAACGGCTCTGACAGGATTGGACGGATTGAACGGACAAGATCGGATGTACGCTCCTGGCGGCGCACGGCGCCTCACCGCCACATGGAGAGAAATCCGATCTTGTCCGTCTAATCCGTTGTAATCCTGTCTAAAGCAGTCCGGGTCCGGCGCGACGGCGCACGCCACGCAGCACGCAGCCGTCAGCTCATCGCGCCCGCACCGCCCGCCACCACTCGCTCACCGGCGGCGGCTCGCACGGCTCGATCGACTCGCCCGGGCGCGGCATCACCAGCGCCACCTCCGCCGCGCGCGCCGCGGCCACCACGCGCTCCGCGGGCTCGTCCCACGCGTGGAACGCGAGGTTGAACGTCCCCCAGTGGATCGGCAGCAGCAGCTTCCCACGCAGCGCGACGTGCGTCGCCACCGCCTGCTCCGGATCGAGGTGGATGTCCGGCCACGTCGGCCCGTAGGCGCCGATCTTCACCATCGTCAGGTCGAACGGGCCGTGCGTCGCGCCGACCTCCGAGAAGCCGTCCCACGGCCCCGAGTCGCCGCTGTGGAAGACGCGGTGCGACGGCCCGTCGATCACGAACGACGCCCACAGCGTCCGGTCGCCGTCGCGCAGCCCGCGTCCCGAGAAGTGCCGCGCCGGCGTCGCCGTCAGCGTCAGCGCGCCGACGTCCGCGCTCTCGTGCCAGTCCAGCTCCGTGATCCGCTTGGGCGACACGCCCCACCGCTCGAGGTGCGCGCCCACGCCCAGCGGCACCACGAAGCGCGCCTTCGCCTGCGCACGGTTGGCGGCCAGCGCCTGCACCGCCCCCATGTCCAGGTGGTCGTAGTGGTCGTGCGTGATCAGCACCACGTCCATCGGCGGCAGCCCGCCGATCGACACCGGTGGCCGGTGGAAGCGCTTCGGCCCCACGCGCTGCCACGGCGACACGCGCTCCGCCCACACCGGATCGACCAGCAGCCGGTGCCCGTCCATCTCCAGCACCATCGTCGAGTGGCCCAGCCAGGTCGCCCGCAGCCCCGAGCGCGGCAGCACGGCGAGCGTCTCCTTCACCCGGTCGACGACCGGCAGGGGACCCGGCGGCACCCGCTGCTCCGGCCCGCCGAGCTGGCGCCGGAGCGTCTGGCCCATCGTGCCGGGGAGCGTCTTCCGGGTGGGGATCGGGTTCTGGAAGACGCCGTCGCGCCAGTGCGGCGAGGCCTGGATGCGGGCCAGCCGCTCGCCCGTGGGCGCGGCCCCCAGCGCGCGGGTCCAGTCGGAGAGCGGCATGCGCGCTAGAGTACGGCGCAGCGCGGGGCGCGTCCAATCCGTAGGGCTCCGCGGCCCGGTCGGACCCGGCCCGGGGAGGCGACAACCCTTCCCGGCCGCCATGGGTCAAACCCCGAGCGCCCGCCGGCCCCACCGGCGAGGCGGCGTCGTCGTGCCGTCGTCGTGCCGGTCGCCCATCCCTCCCGCGCCGAACCGTCGTGAGCCCCCGCCCTCTCCTCCCCATCGTCGCGGTCGCCCTGGCCGTCGCGCCGTCCGCCGTCCGCGCGCAGCAGGTGGACGTCATCCGCGGCCAGATCACGGGCCCCGACGGCGAGACCATCCAGAACGCCGTCGTCTCCGCGACGTCCATCAGCGGCAACGTCACGCGCACGGCGCGCACCGACCGCCAGGGGCGCTTCACGATCACCTTCCCCGGCGGCGACGGCGACTACATGGTCAGCGTGGCGGCCGTGGGCTTCGCGCAGCGCCGCTTCGAGGTCAAGCGCACCGTCGACCAGGAGATCCTCCTCGCCGACGCGCGCCTCGCCCGCGTCAGCACGGTGCTCGACGCCATGCGCGTCACCGCGCCGCGCGACCGCGTCTCGCGCAACGACCAGCTCCAGCCCGACATCGGCGGCTCCGAGCGCGCGATCGCCAACGCCTCCGCCACCGTCCCCGCCGACCAGCTGGGCGACCTCGCGGCGATGGCCGCGTCGCTCCCGGGCGTGCAGCTCGTCCCCGGCCAGGACGGCGGCGCCAACGGCTTCTCGGTGCTCGGCCTCGGCGCGGACCAGAACCAGACGACGCTCAACGGCATGAACTTCGGCGGCAGCAACCTGCCGCGCGACGCCGCCGTCTCGTCGTCGCTCGCCAGCTCGCCGTACGACGTCTCGCGCGGCGGCTTCTCCGGCGGCCAGTTCAGCCTCCGCACGCGCGGCGGCTCGAACTTCGTCACGCGCGGCGTCAGCCTCAACGTCGACGCGCCGCAGATGCAGTGGACCGACCGCGCCGCGCGCGCCCTCGGCCAGTCGTACTCCAACGTGTCGCTCGGCGGCCTGGTGTCGGGGCCCATCAAGCCCGACCAGGCGTTCTACTCGCTGTCGTACCAGCTCGGGCGGCGCGCGAACGACTTCCAGAACCTGCTCAACACCGGCGCGCTCGGGCTGCAGGCCGCCGGCGTCGCCGCCGATTCCGCGACGCGCCTCGCGACGCTGCTGCGGCAGGCCAGCGTCCCCACCAGCATCGGCGGGCTGCCGAGCGATCGCCTGAGCGACAACGGCGCGGTGTTCGGGAGCATCGACATCGCGCCGCCGTCGTCCACGCGCGGCCAGTCGATGACGCTGTCGTTCAACGGCAGCTGGAACCGCCAGCGCCCGCTCGGCGGCAGCGTGGTGGACGTGCCCGCGTACAGCGGCGAGCGCTCCGGCTGGAACGGCGGCCTGCAGGCGCGGCACAGCACCTACGCCACCATCTTCGGCGTCGGCGTGCTCACCGAGACGACGCTCGGCCTGAACGCGAACCGCAGCGAGATGTCGCCCTTCCTCGCGCTGCCGTCGGGGCGCGTGCGCGTCAACTCGACGTTCGACGACGGCACCACCGGCGTGCAGACGCTCGGCTTCGGCGGCAGCCAGGCGCTCAACTCCACGCAGTCGAGCACCAGCGTCGGCTACCTCAACCAGCTCTCCTGGTTCAGCGCGAACAACAAGCACCGCCTGAAGCTCACGAGCGAGCTGCGGCGCGACGGCTACGACCAGGACCAGCGCGCCAACTACCTCGGATCGTTCTCGTACAACTCGCTCGCCGACCTGCAGGCCGGCCGGCCGGCGTCGTACAGCCGCCTGCTGACGCCGCGCGCCAGCGCCGGCAGCCAGGTCGTCGGCGCCGTGTCGCTCGGCGACGCGTTCCGCTACAGCCCGGATCTGCAGATCCAGTACGGCCTGCGCGTCGACGGCAACGCGTTCACCGCCAGCCCCGACGCGAACCCCGACATCGAGCGGCTGTTCGGCACGCGCAACGACCGCGTCCCCAGCAAGCTCTATCTCAGCCCGCGCGTCGGCTTCTCGTACACGCTCGGCGAGGCGCCGCAGGTCTCCGCCTTCGAGGGCGCGGTGCGCGGCCCGCGCGCGGTGGTGCGCGGCGGCGTCGGCGTCTTCCAGGGGCTGCCGGGCACGCAGGCCATCAGCGGCGCGCTCGAGAACACCGGCCTCGCCAGCGCGGTGCAGCAGATCAGCTGCGTCGGCGCGGCGACGCCGATCCCCAACTGGGCCGCGTACGCCGCGGGCGCGAGCAACATCCCGACCGTCTGCGCCGACGGCACCACGGGCTCCCTCTTCGCCAACACGGCGCCGAGCGTGACGCTGTTCGCGAAGGGCTACACGGCGCCGCGGTCGGTGCGGTCGAACCTGCAGTGGAGCGGCCCGCTCCTCGACAACCGCTTCTCGCTGACGGCCGAGGGGACGTACTCGCTCAACCTGAACCAGCCCGGCTCGGTCGACCTGAACTTCACGCCGGTGCAGCGCTTCGCGCTCGCCGACGAGGGCGGCCGCCCGGTGTACGTGCAGACGTCGAGCATCTTCCCGGCGACCGGCGCCATCGCGTCGCGCGACGCCCGCGTGTCGCAGCAGTTCGCGCGCGTCGGCGAGCTGCGCTCCGACCTGCGCTCCGAGAGCCGCCAGCTGCAGCTGCGCCTCGCGCCCACGCGCTTCAGCACGAAGTTCACCTGGAACGCGGCGTACGTGTACTCCAACGTGCGCGAGCAGGTGCGCGGCTTCACGAGCACCGTCGGCAACCCGTTCGACGTCGAGTGGGCGCGCTCCGCGATGGACTCGCGCCACCAGTTGCAGTACACGCTCGGCTACAACTTCTGGGACGCGGTGCGCGTGAACTGGTTCGGGTCGTTCCGCTCGGGGCTCCCGTTCACGCCCACCATCGCGGGCGACGTGAACGGCGACGGCTACGCCAACGACCGCGCGTTCGTCTTCGATCCCGCCAAGGCCACCGATCCCACGCTCGGCGCCGCGATGCAGCAGCTGCTGACGAGCGGGCCCGAGGCGGCGCGCGAGTGCCTGCGCAAGCAGATCGGCAGCCTGGCGTCGCGCAACAGCTGCCAGGGGCCGTGGACGTCGTCGGCGGTGCTGTCGCTGACGTTCAACCCGGTGAAGTTCCGCATGCCGCAGCGCGCGACGGTGTCGCTGCAGGTCAGCAACCCGCTCGGCGCCGCGGACATGCTCGTCAACGGCGAGAACTCGCTGAAGGGGTGGGGGCAGCAGCTCTTCCCCGACCAGTCGCTGCTCTACGTGCGCGGCTTCGACCCGCAGACGCAGCGCTACCGCTACGAGGTCAACCAGCGCTTCGGCGAGACGAGCCCCGCGCGCAGCGCGATCCGCGCGCCGGTGACGCTGACGGCGCTGATGCGCTTCGACATCGGCCCGACGCGCGAGCGGCAGCTGCTGACGCAGCAGCTCGACCGCGGCCGCTACCTCCCGGGCACGAAGGTCCCCGAGCAGTTCCTGCGCGCGATGTACGCGGGCGGCGGCGTGCCGAACCCGATGGCGCAGATCCTCCGCCAGCAGGACTCGCTGAAGCTCACCGGCCCGCAGGCCGACAGCATCGCCACGATCAACCGCTGGTTCACGATCAAGACCGACTCGATCTGGGCGCCCGTCACGAAGGAGCTGGGCGCGCTCCCCGACCGCTACGACCGCGACGACGCGTACGACCGCTGGATCCGCGCGCGCCGCGCCTCGATCGACCTGCTGGCGCAGGTGGCCCCGCACGTCCGCGGCCTCCTGACGGCCGACCAGCACCGCAAGCTCCCACCGTTCATCTCGGGGTACCTGGAGCCGCGCTACCTCGCCTCCATCCGCAACGGCACCGCCAGCTTCACCGGCGGCGGCATGATGCCGGGTCTGGGCGGCGGTGGCGGCGCGGTGATGATCGGCGGCGGTGGCGGCGGCGTCGCGACCGAGCGGGTGATCATCCGACAGTAGAAAGCAGCTACGTGCTGCGTGCTGCGTGAGAAGCGTCCCGACGCCGTTCACGCAGCACGCAGCACGTAGCATAGACGGAATCGCAGCAACTCGTCCTCCACCATTCTCCTTCCATGCGTCGCTTCCCTCTCCTCGCGCTCGGTGTCGTGGCGGCCGTTCCGGCCGCACAGGCTCAGTCCCGCCCGCCCATCCGACCGCTGGGCCCCGTCGTCGCGAAGACCACGGCGCCCGTCGGCCTCGTGACGTCGGTGCGCGCGCTGCCCGGCGGCCGCGTGCTGCTGAACGACGCGCTGCAGCGGCGCGTGGTGCTGCTCGACTCGACGCTCGCCAACGCGACCGTCGTCGCCGACACCACCGCCGCCACGGGCAACGCGTACGGCGGCCGCATCGGCGGGCTGATCCCGTTCCGCGGCGACTCCACGCTCTTCGTCGACGCGGCCAGCATGTCGATGCTCGTCATCGACCCGAACGGGAAGGTCGGGCGCACGCTGTCGGTGCCGCGTGCGCAGGACGCCAACGCGCTCGTGAGCGCGGCGTTCGGCACGCCGGGCTTCGACGCGAAGGGCCGCCTGGTCTACCGCTCGATGCCGCAGTTCCGCTTCGCCGGCCCGCCGCCGGGCGCCGCGGGCGGCAGCGGCGCGATGCCCCTGCCCGAGATGCCCGACTCCGCGGCGCTCGTGCGCGTCGACCTCGCGACGCGCGCCGTCGACACGGTGGGCTTCGTGAAGACGCCGAAGATCCGCATGCAGGTGACCGAGAGCGGCGAGGGCCGCCGCTCGATCTCGTCGGTGTTCAACCCGCTGCCGCAGGCCGACGACTGGGCGGTGCTGAGCGACGGCACGATCGCGATCGTGCGCGGCCGCGACTACCACCTCGACCTCGTGACGCCCGACGGCACGACGCGGAGCGCGGCCAAGGTGCCGTTCGACTGGCAGCGCCTGACGGACGAGCAGAAGGTGACCTTCATGGACTCGGTGAAGGCGCAGCGCGCGCGCATGGGCGCGGTGGGCGGCATGGACATGGGCGGCGCGCCGCGCATGATGATGCAGATCAACGAGGGCCCCGGCGGCCCGCCGCCGCGTGGCGGCGGCGAGCGCCGCGTGCAGGTCGAGGGCGGGATGCAGGTCGCCGTCGGCGGCCCGCCAGGCGCCGGCGGTCCGTCCGCCGCGGCCGGTGGTGCCGCCGCCGCGGCCGCCGCGCCGCTCATCTTCGTCGACCCGAGCGAGCTCCCCGACTACCGCCCGCCCTTCCTCGCCAACTCGGCCCGCGCCGACGCGCAGGGCAACGTCTGGATCCGCACCACCGCGGCGGCCACCGCGCCGGGCGCGCTGGTCTACGACGTCGTGAACGCGAAGGGCGAGCTGGTGGACCGCGTGCAGGTCCCCGCCGGCCGGCAGATCATGGGCTTCGGCCCGGACGGCTCCGTTTTCCTGATGGCGCGGGAAGGGCAGGGGGCGACGGCCACGACGACCCTTGAGCGGGCCCGCATCCGGTAACTCGGAGGACGATACGACGGAGGACGGAACGGCGGAGGACGATGGAGCGTGAAACGATGAGGCGGACCCTTCGCGCTCGATGCGTCGAGCCGAGAGGTCCGCCTCATCGTTTCACGCCGTATCGTCCTCCGCTTCATCGTCCTCCGCCGTATCGTCCTCCGCCGTTCCAGGCACTTCATGTTCTCGATCGACTACCTCGACCGCGTCCACGCCCGCACCCGCCGCGTCGTGCTGCTCGTCCCGCGCGACGACGTCGAGTGGGCGCCGAAGGACGGCTGGTTCACCTTCGGCGGGCTCGTGCGCCACCTCGCCGGCATCGAGCGGTGGATGTACGGCGAGACGGTGCAGGGACGCCCCAGCCGCTATCCCGGCCACGACGCGTCGCTCGCCGCGGGCTACGACGCCGACGGCTTCGACGCGACGCTCGCCTACTACGACCGCCTGCACGCCGAGTCGCGCGCGATCTTCGCGGGGCTGTCGGCGGAGCGGCTGGCCGCGAGGTGCGAGACACCGGCCGGCGCGCCGATCACCGTCGGCAAGTGGCTGCGCGCGATGCTCGAGCACGAGGCGCATCACCGCGGGCAGCTGTACCTGATGCTCGCGCTGCGCGGCGTGCCGACGCCGCCGTTGTACGGGCTGACTTCGGAGGAAGTGCAGTCGCGGTCTGGCGGAGAACGCTGAGGCGGAGGACGGAGGAGCGGAAAACGATGGAGCGTGAGACGATGAGGCGGACCTCTCGGCTCGAGGCGTCGAGCGCGAAGGGTTCGCCCTTCCGTATCGCGCCGTCCCGTCCTCCGCCCTATCGTTCTCCGCCGTATCGTCCTCCGCCTCTCAACTTCCGTCCATGTTCGTGACTCCGCTCGTCGCTGGTCCCGATTCCGGCACCGACGCCAGCATCCGCCGCTTCCGCACCCGCGTGCGCGTGCGCGGCGACGCCAGCGGCAACGCCGCGTCGGTGCTGGAGCACGCGCTCGCGCCCGGCTGCGTCGCGATGCCGGTGCACCGCCACGACGCGTGCGAGGTGCTGCACGTGCTGGAGGGCGCGCTCTGGCTCTGGCTGGACGGCGCGGAGCAGCGCCTCGCGGCCGGCAGCAGCGTGGTGATCCCGCCGGGCGCGCGCCACACCTTCTGGGTCGACGTCGACGCGCCGGCGCCCGCGCGCGTCCTCGCGGTCGTCGCGCCGGGCGGGATGGAGCGCTACTACGAGGACGTCGCCGCGCACGTGCCGCGCGATGCGGGGCGCGGCCCCGACATGGACGGCGTGCTGGCCGCGTGTGCGCGCCACGGCGTGGAGCCCGACATGATGAGCCTCTACGACCTGATCGCGCGGCACGGGCTGTCGCTGGCCTGAGCGCGGTGCAGAACGCGTCGCCGGACGCGCCGCGCTTCCTCGCCGACGCGATGCTCGCGCGGCTCGCGCGCTGGCTGCGCGCCCTCGGCCACGACGTCCTGCTGGCCGGGCCGGGCGAGCCCGACGCTGCCGTCGTGCGACGCGCGGAGGCCGAGGGGCGCTGGCTGCTGACGCGCGACCGCGCGCTGGCCGCCGACGGGGCGCGCGCCCTCGGCGAGCGCCGGCTGCTGCTGCGCGCCGACGCGCCGCTCGCCCAGCTGCTCGAGACGCGCGACGCCCTGGGGCTGCGCGACCTCGCGCTGACCTTCACGCGCTGCCTGCTGTGCAACGCGCCGCTCGACGTCCTCGACGCGGAGGGGCCGTGCGGCGGGCCGCGGCGGCGGTGCGCCGCGTGTGGTCGGGTGTACTGGGAGGGGAGCCACACGCGCCGCATGCGCGCCGCGCTCGCCCGCGCGCTATCGTCCGCACCATGATCCCGTCGATCGCTCCCGTCGCCACGCTCGACGCCCAGGCCGTCCTCGGGCTGCTCGCGCACCGCTATCCACTGCTGCTGGTCGACCGCATCGACGTCATGGCGCGCGGGCAGCGCGTGATCGGCCACCGCCGCGTCACCGGCGGCGAGTGGGCCACGGGCGGCCCCGCGGGCGCCGGCGCCACGGGGTGGGAGCCCGGCCTTCCCGGCCTGCTCGCGGTCGAGGCGCTCGCGCAGACCAGCGCCGCGCTGCTGATGGACGTCATCGACGCGCCCGAGGGCGTGATCGGCTACTTCGCCGGCTTCGAGCGCGTGCGCCTGCGCGGCCGCGCGCGCGTGGGCGAGACGCTGGCGCTCGAGGTCACGCTGCGCGCCTTCAAGCGCGGCGTCGCGAAGCTGCGCGGCGAGGCGCGGGTCGAGGGGCGGGTGGTGGCGCGGGCGGATTTCACGACGGTGGTACGGCCACGATAAGGCGGAGGACGGAACCGCGGAGGACGATGAAGCGGAGGACGAAGCAGCGCGATACGGAACGGCGGACCCATTGAGCTCGAAGCATCGAGCCGAATGGTCCGCTTTTCTGTCTCACGCCCTTCCGTTCTCCGCTTCAGCGTCTTCCGCTGCAGCGTCCTCCGCACTTTCTCGTTGACGTGGCGCGGGTCGCGTCCCACAGTGGGCGCGTGTCGGATTCTTCACGGCGCGCAGCGGCGTCGTGCCGTCCCGCACGCCATGCAGAGCAGCGGAGGCAGCATATGAAGCGGCTCGTCGTCTGCACCGACGGTACGTGGAACTCCCGCGATGCGGCCAAGGAGGACGGCTCCGGCCTCACGAACGTCGCCAAGTTCGAGAAGGCCGTCGCCAAGCAGGATGCGCAGGGCGTCCTGCAGCACACCTTCTACCATGCCGGCGTCGGCGTCGGCCCCTGGTACGAGAAGGCCCTCGGCGGCGCGTTCGGGGTCGGGCTCTCGCGCAACGTCCAGGCGTGCTACTCGTGGCTCGTCGCGCTCTACGAGCCGGGCGACCAGCTCTTCCTCTTCGGCTTCAGCCGCGGCGCCTACACCGCGCGCAGCCTCGCGGGGCTGATCCGCAACTGCGGCCTGCTGAAGCGCGAGCACAAGGACCGCGTCGAGGAGGCGTACAAGCTCTACCGCGATCGCAAGCCGGACGCACACCCCAACTCGGACGCCGCGGTCGCGTTCCGCGACAAGTACGCGCACGCGCCGCGCATCCACTGCATCGGCGTCTGGGACACCGTCGGCTCCCTCGGCGTGCCCACGAGCGGGCCGGTGGGATGGTTCACGCGCCGGCAGTACGGCTTCCACGACGTCACGCTCAGCGCCCGCGTCGACCACGCCTTCCACGCCCTCGCCATCGACGAGCGGCGCAAGCCGTTCGCGCCCACGCTCTGGGAGGTCCCCGACTCGGACATCACCCCCGACCGCACGCAGCGCGTCGAGCAGATGTGGTTCGCGGGCGTGCACTCCAACGTCGGCGGCGGCTATCCGGACTCGGGCCTCTCCGACCACGCGCTGCACTGGATGCTCGACCGCGCGCAGTCGGCGGGGCTGGCGCTCGACCCGGCGGTGGTCGCCGCGCTCAAGCTCCGCGACGACGGGCAGCTCTACGACTCGATGTCGCGCTTCTACCGGACGATGGGCGAGCACCGCCGCGAGCTGTTCGTGGAGCGGCGCGCGAAGGACGGCCGGCCGATCCACACCTTCGAGTCGGTGCACGACAGCGTGCTGGCGCGCCACCGCGTGAGCAAGCCGCCCTACCAGCCCGACAACCTGCGCTCGTGGCTGGCGCGCTTCGCCGAGCGCGTGGCCGAGGGCGCGACGCCGACGCCCGGCCCCGCCATCCCCGTCTTCCCGATCAACGTGACGGACTCGGCCATCCCGAACGTGATCGCGCCCGACGCCGCGCCCGATCTCCGGGACGTGACGTCGGGCGCGAGCCAACTCACCGACCAGCCTGCCGAGCAGCCGCCGCGGCCGACCGTCTGATCGGCTGATGGGCGGCGGGGCGGGGAGCCGGACCGTGCGGCAGTGCGCCGCACGGTCCGGCTCCCGGTGCCTCAGCGACGCTCCGCGTCGCGCTCGGCCTCCTGCTCGGCGTCCTCCTCCTGGTCGTGGCACTCGCAGTCGCCGGGCTGCGGGATGTCGCGGGGCGCCAGTGAGGGCAGCAGCCACTCGCGCGCCTCGTCGGTCAGATCGTCCACGGGGATGCGCATGGGCTTCAGCGCCACGAACCGCAGGAGGACCGTGTTGCCCTTGAGGATGACGGCCAGCACCTCGTCGCGGTGCAGGCGGAGACGGGGAGTCACGGTCACGAGCACGGGTAGACCCTCGAGTGAAACGTCCTACGGACAGCGAGAGCGCGGATCGCCGAGCCGCGAGGCTCCGCTTCCGCCGCTGGCCGCCTTCCCTGGCGGCGTACTCGCAAGATACCGAAAATAAGCCGAAGCGACAGCGGCAAACGAACGCCGGTCGGTCCCGGAATGCGCGCCGCGCGGGGGCGCGGGCGTGCCTCTGATCCTACCCGGTCGGGAGGGGTGCGGTCCGCCGATTTTCCGGGCTCTGCCGCACTTTTTCCCGTCGAGGTCGCCAGGTGGGAGCGGGCTGGGGCAGCATGCACGAGCCAGCCTCCACGGCATTCCCCGCGCGTACCGACGAGGGTCGTCCGGACGTGGTCCGGCGGGCGTCATCGGTGTATCCTGCGATCCCGACTCCGCCGCCTGCGCGGGGTCGTCGCGCAATCGTCGTTCCCGTCCGCCGTTCCGATGCCCGTCGATCAGCAGCCTGCCGTCGATCCGTCCGCCGTCCCCAACTGCCCCAAGTGCCAGGGGGCGATGTGGGACAACCGTGAGAACAAGCGCAACCCGCGCGCGCCCGACTTCAAGTGCAAGGACGCGGCGTGCGGCGGCGTCATCTGGCCCCCGCGCGACCCCAGCGCACCCGACGCGGGCCCGCGTCCCCCGTCGGGGGCCGAGGGGGACCCGGCGTGCCCGGTGTGCGGCGGGCGCATGTGGGACGACCGCCAGTCCAAGCGCAACCCGCGGGCGCCGGACTTCAAGTGCCGGGACAAGCCCAAGTACCAGGGCGGCCCCGGCTGCCCGGGCGTGATCTGGCCCCCACGCGAGGGGGAGGCGCCGCGCAAGGCGGCCGCCCCGGCCGGCGGTGCGCCCGCGCCGCGTCCGTCGTCGCCGCGCCCCGCCGCGCGTCCCAGCGCCGCGCCCAGCGCGCCGCCGCCGATGCCCTGGCGCCCCATCGACGACGCCGAGCTGCCGGACGACGACGACCTGCCGTTCTGAGGCGGGCGATGACGAGCGGCTCAGCTGCCCTCAGCCGCCGGTGGCCGCCGTGATGGTCTCCGTGAAGACGACCGGCGCGGCGCCCGGGGCGAGCGCCGTGATCGTCGCGGTGCCCACCGTCGCGCCGGCCGTGTAGAGGGTCGAGGCGTTGCCGCTGGCGTCGGTGGTGGCCGTGGCCGCGCTCACCGAGCCGCCGCCGGTGGTGATCACCCAGGTGACCGTGGTCCCCACCACGGGGGTGCCGGTCGCCGTCGCCAGCCGCACCGTGAGCGGGACGGCCACGCGCGCCCCGGCCCGCACCGACTGGTTGTTGCCGCCCAGGATGGTGAGGATGGCCGTGGGCGTGGCGACCGCGGGCGTGATGGTCGCCTGGAAGGTGACGGGCTTGAGGTCGGCGGCGGTCGCCGTGATGGTGGCCGGGCCGGTCGTGGTGCCGGCCGTGTAGGTCACGGTCGCCAGCCCGCTCGAGTCGGTCGTGGTGCGGGTGGCGCTGAGGGTGCCGCCGCCGGCCGTGATCGTGAAGGTCACGGAGGCGCCCACCATCGGGTTCCGCGCCTGGTCGAGGACGCGCACCACGAACGGCTGGGCCGCCGGCGACCCGGCGGCGACGGTCTGACCGGACCCGCTGACCGCCTCGACCTCGTTGGCGAAGGCGCGGCCGAGGGTGAGGCCGCCGTCCTCGTCGTCACAGGCGGCGAGCGCGGTGGTCAGGGCGAGCGCCCCCGCGAGCAAGCGGCGGGCGCGCCGATGGAGCGGCAGGCGCATGTCGACCTCGGGCGCGGGTTCAGGGTGTGTGCTTGCGAGTCGGCATCGGGCGTACCAGCGCGTAGCCCGCAGCCGCTCAGTGATCCCCGCCAGTCGCCGGGCTCCAGGGCGGCCGCACCCCGTTCGCCCGCGCATACGCGATCGCCTGGCCCAGGTGCTCGTGGGCGTGGGTCGCCATCAGCACCAGGACGCCGCGCTTGGTCGAGGGCTGGCCGAACAGCTGGACGGCGGCGTCCATGTCGGCGTCGGGCACGTCCATCATCGCCTGCTTCGCGTACGCGAAGGACTTCTTGAGGTGGTCGACGACCGCCGCCTTGTCGGTCACCGTGCGCTCGCTGTCCTGCGTCAGCGTCAGCCCCTGCGCTCGCGGCACGCCGGCGAACGGCGGGATCAGGTAGTTCGCGCCGACCATGTGCATGAAGACCTCGCTCACCGAGCGCACGCCCGGCCCCGGTCGCCATGCGTACTTGTCCTGCGGCATCGCCTCGGCCAGCTGCACGAGCTTGGACTCCGCGTCGGCGAGCTGCGCGATCAGCTCCTTGCGCAGGCCGGTCGCCGTGGAGGGATCGCCGCCGTGCGAGACGGGCTTCGCGGCCGGCGCTTTCGCGACCGGGGGCTTCGCGGCCGGCGCCTGGGCGGCGAGGGGCACGGCGAGAGGGGCCAGGGGCGCGGCGAGCAGCGCGGCGCCGACGACGAGCGGTCGGAGAAGGGAGCGCATGGGATCCGCGGGGTGGAGGTGGTCCCGGAAGTGGTCCCGGAGGGTGGTCCCGACGATAGGGAGCCCCGGGAGAGCCGTCCAGCGCGCGTTGCGCCGCCGCGTGCGCGGCGACACCCTTCGGGCCCATGCGTGCCCACCACCTCCTCGCGCTCCTGCCGCTGCTCGCCGGCGCTTCCGCGTCCGCCCAGACGAAGGGGAAGTCCACCGCGCAGCCGCGCTGGCTGGAGATCGGCAAGACCGTCGTCGGGAACCCGGTCTACCTCGACCGGCGCACGATGACGACGAAGGGCGGGATCATCACCGCCACCCTGCGCGTCGCCTTCGTGAAGCCCGTGCGCACGGCGCGCGGCGAGCTGACCAGCTCCCGCACGATCATCATGGTCGACTGCGCGAAGCGCGAGCTCGCCGTGAAGGAGAACTGGTACTACCACGACGAGAAGGCGAACCGCGTCTACGAGCACAAGGTCGTCGGGCAGCCGGGGTTCGCGAAGGCGTTCGAGGGGTCGATGCAGGGAGTCGCCGTCGCGCACTTGTGCGCGCGATGAAGCGGAGAACGAAACCGCGCGGAGAACGGTGAAGCGGAGGACGGAAGGACGTGAAGCGAAGAAGCGGGCCCGTTAGCTCGACGCTGCAGGCCTGAAGGGTCCGCCTTTCCGTTTCACGCCCCATCGTCTTCCGCAGTATCGTTCTCCGCCGTTCCGTCCTCCGCCGTTCCCGTCCCCATGCCTGTCCGTCTCCTGCTCGCCCTCGTCCCCGTCCTGGTTCTGATCACCGGCGGCTTCGCCCTCTACCAGCTGTGGGTCGCGGGCGTCGCGCTGCGCATGCAGAACTGGCCGTTCGCCGCGTTCTACACGGTGTTCGGGCTGGCGGGGCTGGCGGTCAGCAACGGGCTGTGGCGCCTGCGGCGCGGGATGCGCCGCCCGCCCGAGGCGTAGCGCGCAGGGCCTGACGCCCGCCCACGCGGCGTCATCGTTCCGTTCACGCCGCGCCGCCGAGCGCGCGGCCGGTTGACGCATCGCCGGCCCGGTCGTACCCTGTTCCCTGAATGATTCAGGGGAGGCCGCTCGGGCCACCCGCGTCCCTGGCCGACAGGATCCGGAACCGCCCGCGTGAGCGACGACCGCCTCGACAGGCTCAACCTCCTCCCCGGGACGCTCGACGTCCTCGTGCTCAAGGCCCTCACCTGGGGCCCGCGCCACGGCTACGCGGTCGCGCGCTGGCTGGAGGACGCCACCGGCGGCGCCCTGCAGATCGAGGAAGGGGCGCTCTACCACGCGCTGCACCGGCTGGAGCAGCGCGGCTGGGTCACGGCCGAGTGGGGCGTGTCGGAGTCCAACCGCCGCGCCAAGTACTACACGCTCGATCCCGCCGGGCGGCAGCAGCTCGTCGCGCAGACGGCCACCTGGACGCGGTACGCCGAAGCCGTGTTCGCGGCGCTGCGCACCGCGTAGGCGCGCGGGGCATGTCCGTGCCGCGGCCACAGCTGCCTCCCGGAATCCGGCGCGTCTTCCGCCTCGCCGTGCGCGGCGCGCGGATCGACGACGACGTGCAGGACGAGGTGGCGTTCCACCTCGAGATGCGCACCGCCGAGCTGGTGGCGCGCGGCCACACGCCAGAAGCCGCGCGCGCGGAGGCGCTGCGCCGCTTCGGCGATCCCCAACGCTGGAGCGAGGCCATGGGTGCGGTCGATCGGGAGCGCGTCGCGCGGGCGCGGCGCGTGGAGTGGGGCGATGCGCTTCGACAGGACCTGCGCTTCGGCGCGCGCGCGCTCCGTCGCACGCCGCGCTTCACGCTGCTCGCCGTCCTCACGCTGGCCCTCGGCATCGGCGCCAATGCGGCGGTGTTCGGCGTCGTGAAGTCGGTGCTGCTCGACGCGCTGCCGTACGCGCGCGCCGACCGCGTGATGCAGGTCTACTCGCGCTGGCAGGACGGCACGAACGACCGCGGGCCGCTCAGTGCGGCGATGGTGCAGGACCTCCGCGAGCGGAACCGCACCTTCGAGCGGCTGGCCGCGTTCGAGGGGCTGCCGCGCGACGCGGTGCTCGACGCCGCGGACGCGCCGCGCGTCGTGCGCGTGGCGTGGGTCGAGCCGGAGCTCTTCCGCACGCTCGGCGTGTCCGCCGCGCAGGGGCGCGCGCTGCGCGAGGACGACGCCGCGGCCGATACCGCGTACAACGTCGTCCTCACGCACGCGGCGTGGCAGCAGCTCCTCGGCGGCGACCCGCGGGCGGTGGGGCGCACGGTGCGCGTCAACAACATCGCGCGCACCGTCGTCGGCGTGCTGCCGCGCGAGTTCGTCGGGCCGCTGGGCGCGGTCGACTTCTACTTCCCGCGGCACCTGCGCGGCGCGCTGCGCGATCCCGTGCGCGCGCGCGGCCGCCAGTTCCTCGGGCTGGTCGGGCGGCTGCGCCCCGACGCGACGCCCGAGGGCGCGGCGCGCGACCTGGCCGCGATCGGCGCCGCGATGTCGCGCGAGTTCCCCGACAGCGACGGCCGCTTCGACATCGTCGCGATGCCCGCGCGCGACGCGATGGTGGGCGACACGCGCACGCCGCTGCTGATGCTGCTGGCCAGCGCGGCGCTGGTGCTCGTCATCACCTGCGCGAACCTCGCGGGCGCGCTGCTCTCGCGCGCGATCGCGCGCCGGCGCGAGTTCGCGGTGCGCACCGCCCTCGGCGCCGGGCGCGGACGGCTCGTGCGGCAGCTGCTCACCGAGAGCACGCTGCTCGCGGTCGCGGGCGGCGCGGTGGGTGTCGCGCTCGCGGCGGTCGCGCTGCGCGCGCTGCGCGGGCTCGCGCTCCCGGCGCTGCCGCCGTACGCCGACCTCACGCTCGACCGCGGCGCGCTGGCCGTGACGGGGCTCGTGGCGCTCGCCACCGGCCTCGCGTTCGGGCTGATGCCGGCCCTCTCCGCGGGGCGCGGCGACGTGCAGGGCACGCTGCGCGAGGAGGGGCGCGGCGCCAGCGAGGGGCGGCGCGCGCGCAGCATGCGCGGCATGCTCGTGGCCGGCCAGATCGCGCTCTGCGTCAGCCTGCTCGCGGGCGCCGGCCTGCTCGCGCGCAGCCTGTGGGCGATGGCGGCGTCCCCGCTCGGCTTCACGCCGTCGGGCGTGCTGACCGCGTCGGTGCAGCTGCCGCCGGGCGCCGGCTTCGACGATCCCGCGGCGCGCGTGCGCTTCATCGAGCAGATGGAGGCGCGGCTGCGCGCGCTGCCGGGCGTGACGGCGGTCGCCACCACCGGCGAGCTGCCGACGCGCACGATGAACCGCAACGGCTACGGGGTCGAGGGCGCGCCGGCGACGGTGGGCCCGTCGGACAACGCGGCGCTCTACCAGACGGTCACCGACGACTACTTCCGCACGCTTGGGATCGCGCTGCGCCGCGGCCGCGCGTTCGGGCCGCAGGACCGCGCGGACGGCCCGCCGGTGGTGATCGTGAGCGAGGGCCTCGCGCGGAAGCACTGGCCGGGCGGCGACGCGGTGGGCAAGCGCATCCGCTTCGCCGGCAACGACCCCTGGTCGGAGGTCGTGGGCGTGGTCGCGGACGTCGCCGGCGATCCGACGCGGCTGCAGCCGTATCCCGCGACGTACCTCCCGATGCGCCAGTCGCCGTGGATCGGCCCGGTCTTCCTGCTGCGCACGGCGGGCGATCCGGCGGCGCTGGCCGGGTCAGTGCGCCGAGCGCTGGCGGAGCAGGATGCGCGGGTGCCGCTGCACGATGCGACGCCGATGGCGGCGTTCATCGCCGACGGGCTCTCGGGGCGCCGGCTGCCGGTGCTGCTGATGACGGCGTTCGGCGCGCTGGCGCTGCTGCTCGCGTCGGTGGGCGTGTGGGCGATGTTCGCGACGATGGCCGCCGCGCGCGAGCGCGAGTTCGGCGTGCGCATCGCGCTCGGCGCCGACCGCCGCGGGATCGCGGCGCTGGTGCTGCGCCAGGGCGGCCGGTGGATGGCCGCGGGCCTCGTGGCCGGCGTCGGCGGCGTGGTGGCGATGACGCGGCTGCTGCGCGGGCTGCTCTACGGCGTGGCGCCGTTCGACCCGCTCACGCTCGGCCTCGCGCTGGCGCTGCTGCTGGTGTGCGCGACGCTGGCGCTGCTCGGGCCCGTGCGCCGGGCGACGCGCACGGACCCGATCCGCGCGCTCAGGTAGAGCGGCGAGCGGTGAGGCCACGAAACGACGAACTGCATTGGCAAGGATGAAGGTCGGATAACGTCGGATAACGACGGATGGCTCCGGTGGAGGGCGAGGTTCCTCGCCGCCACACGGAGCCATCCGTCGTTATCCGACCTTCTCAGATCTTATCCTTGCTGCTCTTGTAGTTGGGGTCCTCGCGCGCAGAACCCGCCAGCTCGCCGCGTCAGGCGCCGGCCGTCGCCGGGGCCTGCGCGCGGCCGATGCGGGCGGCGATCGCGTCGGCCAGCGCGCGCGTGCGCGGGCCGGGCGCGCCGTCGCCGATCGCCATCCCGTCCACGCGCACGACGGGCATGACGTCGGCCGTCGTGCTGGCGACGAAGACCTCGTCGGCGGCGAGCATCGCCGCGCGGTCGAACGCCTCCTCGCTGGTGGGAATCCCCAGCTCGCGCGCCAGCTCCAGCACCACCGCGCGCGTCACGCTCGGCAGGATGCGCGGCGTCAGCGGGTGCGTGCGCAGCGTCCCGTCGATGATGGCGAACGCGGACGTCTGCGCGCCCTCGGTGACCGTGCCGTCCTCGCGCACGAACACCGCCTCGAACGCGCCCGCCTCGGCCGCCGCCTGCTTGGCCAGCACGTTGGGCAGCAGGTTCACCGACTTGATCTCGCAGCGTGCCCAGCGGATGTCGGGCTGGGTGATGATCGCCGCGCCGCGCGCGCGCACCGCGTCGGGCGGGAGGAGCGCGCTGGCGCTGGCGAAGACGGTCGGCGGCGTGCCGGCGGGCGGGAACTGGTGCGTGCGCGGCGCGGCGCCGCGCGTCACCTGCAGGTAGACCATCGCCTCGCCGGCCGTCAGCCCGTTGGCGGCGAGCAGCCGCTCCCAGATCGCCGGCAGCTCGGCCACCATGGCGTCGGTCAGCGGCAGCGCCAGCGCGGCGGCGCCGTTCCGGAGGCGCTCCAGGTGGCGCTCGACCTCGAACAGGCGGCCGTCCACCGCGCGCGTGACCTCGTAGACGCCGTCGCCGAACAGGAAGCCGCGGTCGTCGACGGGGAGGTGGGCCTCGGCCTTGGGGACGAAGGCGCCGTTGAGGTAGACCAGCATCGGCGATTCTCGGAGGGGAATGGAGGCGTGGGTAGCGGGGGCGTGCCCAAGTTACGTCGCGCGACGCCGCGACGTTCGGAGGTTCGTTCACGCCTCGTTCACGCCGCGCCGCCGGTGACCTGCGGCCTTGCCGCCGCGGGTGCCCCCGGTCAACGTGCGCGCGGCGGGCGCCGTAGCCCCGGCGTCCCCGCCGCATCCCGTCACCCTCCCTCCCCGAGGCCCGCGCGTGAGCCGTTCCCGCCGCGATTTCCTGAAGGCCGGCACCGTCCTTGGCGGCGCGCTCGGCGCCGGCCTGGGCGGCGCCCTGCTCCCCGGCGCGCTCGGCGCGGCCGAGCCGAAGGCGGCGCCCGACGTGGCGCTCGAGCGCGCCGTGGCACGTGCGCCGAAGCCGCTGAGGATCCTCATCCTCGGCGGCACGGGCTTCATCGGGCCGCACCAGGTGCGCTACGCGCAGGAGCGCGGGCACACGGTGACGCTGTTCAACCGCGGGCGCACCAACCCCGGCCTCTTCCCGAACACCGAGAAGCTGCAGGGCGACCGCGCCACCGGCGACTACAAGTCGCTCGCGGGGCGCGAGTGGGACGTCGTGATCGACAACCCGACGATGTACCCGCGCTGGGTGCGCGAGGCGGGCGCGGCGCTCAAGGGGCGCGCGAAGCAGTTCATCTTCGTCTCCACGATCTCGGTCTACGCGGCGAACGACACGCCGTGGGCCGACGAGTCGGCCGCCCTCGCGACGACCGACACGCCGAACGACGAGGATCCGCAGAAGCGCGGGCAGCTCTACGGGCCGCTGAAGGCGCTCTCCGAGCAGGAGGCGGAGAAGGCGTTCCCGGGGAAGGCGACGATCATCCGCCCGGGCCTCATCGTCGGCCCCGGCGACCTGTCCGACCGCTTCACGTACTGGCCCGTGCGGGTGCGGAAGGGCGGCGAGATCCTCGCGCCCGGTACGCCACTGGACGTCGTGCAGGTGATCGACGCGCGCGACCTCTCCGAGTTCATCATCCGCTGCGCGGAGGACGGCACGGTCGGCACGTACAACGTCACGGGCCCGCGCGCGCCGCTGACGATGGGCGAGATGCTCGGCGCGATGAAGGCGCAGGTGCCGAACACGGACGCGCAGTTCGTGTGGGGCGACGTCGACTTCCTGACCGAGCAGAAGGTGCGCGGCTGGAGCGACATGCCGGTGTGGATCCCGCCGCGCGGCGCGACGGCCGGCTTCACGCGGCGCAGCATCAAGAAGGCGCTGGACAGGGGGCTGACGTTCCGCGCGCTGGCCGACACGGTGCGCGACACGCTGGCCTACTACGACCAGCAGACCGAGGAGCGGAAGGCGCAGCTGCGCGCGGGCATCGCGCCGGCCCGCGAGCAGGAGGTGCTGGCCGCCCTCCGCGCCCGGCAGAAGGCGTGAGCGAGCGGGGGCAGGCGGGCGGCGCCATTCATGGGGCGCTGCGCCGAGTGGTGGACGTGGCGCCGCACGAGGTGCGCGCGACGCTGCTCGCCTGCGCCTACTTCTTCTGCTCGCTCTCCAGCTGGTTCGTGCTGCGCCCGATCCGCGACGAGATGGCCGTCGCGGCGGGCGTGCGCAACCTGCCGTGGATGTTCGCCGGCACGCTGCTGGTGACGCTGGTCGCCAACGCGCTGTACTCGGTGCTGGTGGCGCGGCTGCCGGTGCGCCGCTTCCTCGTCGTGACGTACCAGGCGCTGGTCGCGTGCCTCGTGGGGTTCTGGCTCGCGTGGCGCGGGCCGGGCGAGGACGCGCTCGCGGTGTGGACCGGGCGGTTCTTCTTCGCCTGGACGACGATGTACGCGGTGTTCGTGACGTCGCTCTTCTGGTCGGTGATGGCGGACGCGTTCCGCAGCGGCCAGGCGAAGCGCCTGTTCGGCTTCATCGGCGTCGGCGGCACGCTCGGCTCCATCACGGGCTCGGCGCTGACGGCGGCGCTGACGCGCGTGGTGGGCCCCACGAACCTGCTGCTCGTGTCGGTGGTGCTGCTGGAGCTGGCGGCGCTGCTGGCGGTCGCGTTCTACGCCGCGGCGCCGCGCCCTGAGATCACCGACGGCGACGCGGTCGCGCCGCGCCGCGAGATCGGCGGCAGCGTGTGGGCCGGCGCCACGCACGTCGCGCGCAACCCGTACCTGCTGGGCATCGCGGGCTTCATCCTGCTGTACAACCTCGGCGGGACGGTGCTGTACTTCGCGCAGACGGAGGTCGTGGGCGCGGCGTACGCGGGGCGCGAGGCGCGCACCGAGGTGCTGGCGCGCGTCGAGTTCCTGGTGCAGCTGCTGACCGCGCTCACGCAGGCGTTCCTCACGGGGCGCATCATCCGCTGGCTGGGGCTCGCGGTGACGCTCGCGATCATGCCCGCGATCAGCATCCTCGGCTTCGCGGCGATCGGGACGACGGCGTGGGGGCTGGTGCCCGCGCTGGGCGCGGTGCTGGCGTTCTCGGTGCTGCGGCGCGCGGCGAACTTCGCGCTCACGAACCCGGCGATGGAGGCGCTGTTCACCGTCGTCAGCCGCGAGGACAAGTACAAGGCGAAGATCTTCATCGAGACCTTCGTCTACCGCGCGGCGGACCAGGTGGCGGCGTGGGGCTACGCGGCGCTGGCGGCGATCGGGCTGGGGATCGTCGGCATCTCGTGGGTGACGGTGCCGCTGTCGGTGGCGTTCCTGCTGCTGGGGCTCTGGCTGGGACACCGCCATCGCGTGATGGCCGCGCGCGAGGAGCAGGGGCGCCGCGACGCGCCCACCGATCCGGGCGTCGCGGACGCGCCGCTGCCGGTCGCGGGATAGCGCGCGGCGCGACGGGGCGGCGCGGCCGCAGGGTTATCTTGCGGCGGTCCGCCCCGCTCCCGCTCCGCCGTCGTCGCCATGCCCCGTCGTCCGCTGTCGTTCGCGCTCGTCCTGCTCGCCCTGCCCCTCGCCGTCTCGTCCGCGCAGCCGCCGGCGGCGCAGTCGTCGGCGAAGCCGGCGCCCCGCCCGTGGAAGTGGAGCGCGCAGGCCAACGGCAGCCTGCTGTTCGGCGACGCGGAGCAGCGCATCCTCGGCGGGCGGACGGCGGTGTCGCGCTCGGACTCGGTGCTGGCGCTCGACGTCAGCCTGCAGATGCTCTACGGCGACGCGACGCGCGAGGACGCCCCGCGCCGCGTCACGAAGCGGCTCTGGCTGGGCGCGACGTCGCTGGAGTACCAGCCGACCGGCACGGTGTCGCCCTTCCTCACGGCGACGTTCGAGTCGAACCTCGAGAAGCGCATCGCGGCGCGCACGAGCCTCGGCACCGGCGCCAAGCACACCTTCGTGCGCACCAAGCGCAACGAGGCGAGCCTCAGCGCCGCGCTGCTGGACGAGCGCACGGTGGCGCTGGCGGCGCCCGGCGCGGCGGCCGACGCCGATCCGCGGGAGACGCGCGTGACGCGCTGGTCGGCGCGCGCCCGCGTGCAGCACGGCCTCGATCGGCGGCTGCGCGTCACGCACGTCACCTTCTGGCGCCCGCGCGTGCGCACGACGGGCGACTTCGTGGTGCTCTCGACGTCGGAGGCGCGCTACGCGCTGACGCGCGCGCTCAACGTCTCGACGTCGCTGCTGGTGAACCACGACAGCGAGGCCACGACCCGCGGCGCCCGCGTGAACACGGACGGCCAGCTGCTGCTCGGCGTCGGCGCGAGCTGGTGAGGGGTGAGGCCCGCCCGGGTCGATCGACCCTCGCGGGCCGACGCGGGCGACGGTAAGCTCGGCGCTCCCCGTCACCGGAGACGCCGATGCCGCACATCGACCAGATCGTGATGCTCGCCCTGCTCGCCGGCCTGGTGGCGTCGGGCACGTTCCACTGGCGCGCGGGCGTGCGCGGCCGGCGGCTGGCGGCGACGGTGCTGGCGTCGTTCTACGGCGTGGTGCTGGTGGCGATGCTGACGGCGCACTGCGCGGACGTCACGTACAACACGGTGCTGGGCAACCGCTCGTTCGTGGACGGCCGGCCGTTCGCGTACGACTGGCGCACGTACTCGCTGCTGCTGTTCGGCGTGCTGCTGATCGTGCAGGGCGTGCGCGTGCTGCGCGCGACGCCGGGGCTCGGCCGCGGCGAGCCGGCGGCCCGCGCGGCGATCCTGCGCACGGCGCTGCTGGTGCTCGCGATCGCGGCGCCGACGATCCCGGTGCACGCGTTCTT
This sequence comes from Roseisolibacter agri, assembly GCF_030159095.1. NCBI lineage: Bacteria > Pseudomonadati > Gemmatimonadota > Gemmatimonadia > Gemmatimonadales > Gemmatimonadaceae > Roseisolibacter > Roseisolibacter agri. Next base: position 515,983 of record NZ_BRXS01000003.1, on the reverse strand, counting down.
CGGGTCGCTGATCTCGGGGCTCACGGTGCTGACGCTGGGAGGGACGCTCGCGCTCGGGCGCGTGCCCGCCCGCGACGATGCGACGACGGCCTCGTTCGCGCCCGCCGTCTGAGCGTCGGCTGCGGGCTGCGGACTGCGGATCCACGGCCGCTCGGGGCGCGCCGGCGCTCCGCGGAGATGGTGCCGTTGGGAGGGGTGCGGATGCTCCGGATGGGAACGGATCATTCGGATCGCTCCTCGCGGGGCGACGCTCCATGCACCGGTGCGGAGCGATCCGCAGCATCCGCACAATCCGGAGCATCCGCGTAGCAGATGTGCTGCAACCCGACGCCCGGTGACGCCGTAGGGGCGGCGCGCGCGGCTCGCCGCGACGCTGCACCCATACATCGTCCCGTCCCATGCGTCGCCTCCGACTCTTCCTCCTTGCCGCCGTGGCGCTGTGCGTGGCCGCGCCCGCGGCGCGTGCGCAGCTGCACGTGGTCGTGCGCGTCTCGCCGGTCGCCGACCTCGCGCACCAGCTGGACTGCGTCACCGGCATCGTCCACGTCTGCGGCACCGCGGACTACCGGCAGCTGTGGCGCGAGCGCTTCCTGCGCGATGCGGCCGACACCGCCGCCGCGCAGGCGTGGGGGCGGCTGCGGGCGCGCTACGCGGTCGACTACCGGATCGACACCGCGTCCACCGACGCCGTGGGCCGCGAGCACCGCCACGTCTCGCTCTCGCAGCGCTGGCGGCTGGCCGGGCTGCAGGCGCGGTCGTGGGAGGACTACGACGAGCGGCTCGCGCTGCTGCTCCTGCCGCGGGACCGCGCGCGCGTCGCCACGATCACCGCGCACTTCCGTCCGCGCTTCCTCGCGTGGTGGGAGGCGGAGTCGCGCGATCGGCTGACGCGCGGGCGCGACTCGGTCGCCGCGCTGCTGGACGGCCCCGAGCTGCGCGGGCTGCTGGCCGGCGCGCGGCGCTTCTACGACGCGACGGGGCCCGGCACCGACACGGTGACGCTGACGCTCGTGTCGCGCCCGGGGCTCGTGCGCGGCAGCACGAACGCCGAGGTCGTGGAGGGTTGGGCCGTGCAGGAGCTGACACCCACCGCGTCGGCCGCGCGCGAGACGGGCGTCACGCTGCACGAGGTCGCGCACCTCATGCTGTCGCTGGCCACCGACACCACGCGCGCCGCCGTCGCCGCCGGGCTGGCGCGCGCGGGCGTGGAGGGGCGCGCGGTGCGCAGCCTGCTCGACGAGGGGCTGGCGACCGCGTTCGGCAACGGGCTCGTGGAGCGCACGGTGCGGCCGGTCGCGACGTGGGCGGCGTACGTCGAGCGGCCGCTGTCGTTCTACAACGACGACGTGATCGACGTCGCGGGCAAGGCGCTGATGCCGGTGCTCGACTCGCTGCTGCGCGCGGGCGCGACGCTGCGCGAGCCCGCGACGCTCGACGCGATCCGCCGCGCGGTGGCGACGGCGATGGGCCCGCGCCTCCTCAGCCCGCGCGCGCTGCTGCACGACGTGTGGGGCTTCGTGGACGACGGCGTCGCGGAGCCGTTCGCGGTGACGCGCGCGCTGCAGCGCGGGCTGCGCGCGGGCAACTTCTCGCTCGGCGTCGACTCGACGGGCGGCATGCCGACCGAGACGCTGGCGCGCGATCCGTGGATCGGCGCGGTGGTGGTCGCGCCGCCGCGCGCGCTCACGACGCTCGCCGCGCGCGGGGCGTTCCGCGCGTCGGAGGTCGCGGCCATCCGCCGCGCCGCGGCCGCAGGGCCCGTGCTGTACGGCGCGCGTCGCGCGAACGGCGCGCGCACGTGGGTCGTCGTCGCGCGCTCGTCGAAGGAGGCGCTGCCGCTGGTGGAGCGGATGATCGCGCTCGATCGGGACGTGGACGGCGTGGTGCGAGTGCCGTGAGCTGCGAACGGCGTGCAAGGATGAAGATCGGATGAGGTCTGATAACGACGGATGCTCCACGTTGGGCGACGTTCGTCGCCGCCCCACGGAGCATCGGCGGTTATCCGATCTTCTCAGACTTTCATCCTTGCTGCCGTTCGCCGTTCGGGTCCGGCGCGGCGCGCGTTGGACACGCCGCGTCCGACGTGCGTACCCAGCGCTCCTGGCGCAGCTTGCTGCCGACCACCGTGCCGATCGCCACCCCGAGCAGCGGGATGGGGTTCTGCTCGCCGCAGGTCGATTCGACGCCGCAGTCGGCGATGACCGTGACCACGCCCGCGAGCCAGCCGATGACCGCGCCCTGCAGCGTGCGTCGCGCGGTGCGCCCCTCGCTCACCGCGACCAGCCGGCGGCCGGTGACGTCGATCGTGTCGCCGCGCGCGGTGACGAGCCGCGGCGCCGGCGTCGCCCAGCCGAGCGCGCTGCCGACCTGCCAGCGGCGGACGCCGTCGTCGAACGCGCGCACGCGCGCACCGTCGCGCACCGCGGCGGGGCACCAGCGCATGCCGTAGGGCGTCTGCACGGCCGTCGAGTCGGGCGGCGGGACCTGCGCGTCCGCCGGTGCGGCCGTCGCCGCGAGCCCGAGCCCCAGCACGAGCGTCGTCAGGGCGCGGGCCCGCGGCACGGGCGTCATGCGCGCCGCGTGCGGCGCCGTGCCGCCGCCAGGCCCAGCACGCCCGTCGCGAGCAGCGCCACGGTCGCCGGCTCCGGCACCACGGCGACCGCGCGGATGTTGTCGACGCCGACGACGGCGGCGATGGGCGGGCTCGAGTTCTCCGGGCCGGCGAACACGGGCGCGGGGTTGTGGAAGAGCCGCAGCTCGTCGGCGCCGCCGAGCGCGCCGGCGTACGTGCCCAACGGCACGATCATGGCGCCGGGGAGGATCGGGAAGACGGCGTGCACCCACCCCGCGCCCGCGCGCAGGAAGAACGCGTCGGCCGACCATGCGAGGTCGGTCGGCGGGCCCTGGCCGTCCGGGAAGGCGCCGAACAGCAGGCGCAGCGACACGTCGTTCTGCCCGAGGTTGATGAGATCCATCTCGATCTGCGTGACGCCGGCCGCGATGTAGTTGCCGGCCCACCGCGTGGTGTTGAGGGCGGAGAGCCGGCTGCCCGGCCCGCCGCTGCCGAACGAGGTCAGGCGCAGGTACGCGTCGCCGGCGCCCGCGGGCCCATCGGTGGCGATCACGGTGGGCGGAGCGGGATGGGTCGGGTCGCCCACGTGCCAGCCCATCGTCGTGCCTCCCTCGAAGTCGTCGCGCTGATTGGCGACGACCTGTGCGTCCGCGCGCGCGACGGCGAGCACGGACATCCCTGCGACCAGCGTTGCGAACAGACGCTGCGAGCCGCGACTCATGCTCTCCTCCAGTGAAGGGTGGAGCCTGCAGCGGGAACCCCGACGGCGCGGCAAGAGCCGCGCCCACTGGAGAGACCTCGCGACGCCGCGAAACGGCTCAGCGCGCGTTCAGCGCGCGTTCAGCGCGCGTTCAGCGCGCGCCGCGCCGCAGCACGCGGCCCGCGCGCGCGCCCGTCGGCGTGCCGCCGTCCACCGCCACCACGCCGTTCACCACCACCGTGCGGATGCCGACCGGGTACTGGTGCGGCGCCTCGAACGTCGCCTGGTCGCGCACCGTCGCCGCGTCGAACACGACGACGTCCGCCATCGCGCCCGCGCGCAGCACGCCACGGTCGCGCAGCCCCAGCCGCGCCGCGGGCATGCCCGTCATCTTGTGCACCGCCGTCTCGAGCGGCAGCAGGCGCTGCTCGCGCACGTAGCGCCCGAGCACGCGCGGGAAGGTGCCGTACGCGCGCGGGTGCGGATGCCCGTCGCCCGGCCGCGACAGCCGCCCGTCGGAGGCGATCATCGTCTGCGGGTGCTGCATGATGCGCGCGACGTCGCCCTCGTCGAGCACGTGGTAGATCGCGTTCGCGCCGCCCTGCCGCATCGCCTCCAGCACCAGCGTCGCCCCGTTCTCCGGCGTCGGCTCCAGGTTGCGGCGCGCCGCCCAGTCCTTGAGCGTCTTCCCCTCCAGCGTGCGGTCCCAGCTCACGCGCGAGAACTGCACGCGCGACAGGTCGCCGCCGCCGCGGTCGTTGAGGATGTTGAAGACGATCCCCTTCACGATCGAGTCCTTGAGCGCGGGCTGCGCGAGCCGCTTCTCGAACTCCGCGTTGCCGCCCGCCATCGCCCACGACGGCACGAGCACGCCGAGGTTGGTGTGCGTGGCGGTGTAGGGATACTGGTCGACCATCACGTCGGTGCCCGCGCGCCGCGCGCTGTCGACCATCGCCAGCGTGCGCACGCTCTGGCCCCACATCGCGCGGCCCACCGCCTTGTGGTGCGTGAGCACGATCGGGATGCGCGCGCGGCGCCCGATCTCCATCGCCTCGCCCACGCCCTCGAACAGCCCCAGACCCTCCTTGCGCAGGTGCGACGTGTAGATGCCGCCCGAGTCCGCGGCCGCCTGCGCGAGCGCCACCACCTCGTCGGTCTTCGCGTACGTGCCCGGCAGGTAGAGCAGCCCCGTCGACAGCCCGAACGCGCCCTCGCCCATCGCGCGCGCCACCAGCCCCCGCATGCGCGCCAGCTCCTCCGCGCTCGGCGCGCGGTCGCTCATGCCGAGGACCGCGCGGCGCACGTCGTTGTGGCCGACGAGGTGGGCGACGTTGATGCCGGGGCGCGCGGCGGTGACGGAATCGAGGTAGGGGCCGAGCGGCACCGGCGAGCCGCCGTCGGGCCCACCGAGCGCGGTCGTCACGCCCTGGCGCATCGCGCTCTCCATGAGCGGCATCTGGAGCAGCGGCTCGAGGTGCGCGTGCAGGTCCACGAAGCCCGGCGCGACCACCATCCCCGCGGCGTCGATGACGCGCTTCGCGCCCGTGCGGGCGAGCGGCGTGGTCGAGACGGCGACGACGCGGTCGCCGCGCACGGCGACGTCGGCGCGGACGCCGGGCGCGCCCGTGCCGTCGAGCACCGTGCCGCCGGCGATGATCAGGTCGTACGGCTCGGCCGATCCGCGCGTGGCGGTGCCGCCGCAGGCGGCGAGGGTGGCGACGGCGGCCAGTGCGGCGACGAGGGAGCGGTGCGACATGGGGCGGGGATGGGGGGACGGTGCTGGTGCCGTCCGAATACGGCAGCGCGGCCGCGACCGCTGCAAGGGCCGCCGGGAGCGCGCTGGCAGGGCGCATGCGGCGATCGGCGGCATCCCCGGGCGGAGGTGCCCATGGTCGCACGATTCCGCGACCGCGTCGACGCGGGTCGCGCGCTCGCCGCCGAGCTGCGGCGCTATGCCGACGATCCCGACGTGCGCGTGCTGGCGCTGCCGCGCGGCGGCGTGCCGGTGGCCTACGAGGTCGCGCGCGCGCTGCGCGCCCCGCTCGACGTCTTCATCGTGCGCAAGCTCGGCCTCCCGTGGCACGAGGAGCTGGCGATGGGCGCGATCGCGAGCGGCGGCATCGTCGTGCTGGACGAGGACCTGGTGCGCCGCGCGGGCGTGAGCGACGACGAGCTGGCGTCGGTGCTCGCCTCGGAGCGGCGCGAGCTGGAGCGGCGCGAGCGGCGCTACCGCGGCGACCGCACGCCGCCCGACATCGCGGGCCGCACCGTGATCCTCGTGGACGACGGCCTCGCCACGGGCGCGTCGATGCGCGCGGCGGTGGCGGCGGTGCGGCAGGAGGGCCCGCGCCGCGTGGTGGTCGCGGTGCCGATCGCGGCGCCCGAGACGTGCGAGGCGATCCGGCGCGAGGTGGACGACGTCGTGTGCGCGCGCACGCCCGAGCGGTTCGAGGCGCTGGGGCGGTGGTACGACGACTTCCGGCAGACCGAGGACGCGGAGGTGCACGACCTGCTGGAGGACGCGCGGTCGTGGACGACGGAGCGCGTGATGCCGTGGCGCGAGGTGCGCGACGAGGGCCTGCGCTCCACGCCCTGATCCGGCGCCGCGTCGGCGCGTGGCGCGCGCTACGTCCGCGCCGCGCGCTCCATCGCCACCTCGGCCTCCAGCGCCGCGCGGTCGCGGCCGAGCGTCACCACCGCGTGCACCGGGCGCGGCGCGTCGCCCTCGGTCACGACCTCGCGCAGCCGCACCGTCGCGTCCTCGCGCGCGAGGTCGCCGTCCACCTCCGCGGCGAACAGCTCCGCGTGGCCGACGTAGCGGATGGACGTGCCGTAGTGCGCGCTCCAGAAGAACGGCACGTCGTCGTACGGCACGCGCTCGCCCAGCATGTTGCGCGCGGCCACCTGGCCCTGGCGCTGCGCGACGACCCAGTGCTCGACGCGGATGCGCGCGCCGGTGTGCGGATCGGGCCAGCGCGCGATGTCGCCGGCCGCGAACACGCCGGGCGCGCTCGTCTCGAGGTACGCGTCGACCTCCACGCCGCGGTCCATCGCCAGCCGCGCGGCTTCGGCCAGCGCGAGCTCGGGGCGCACGCCGACGCCCATCACCACGAGGTGCGCGGGCAGCGTGGTGCCGTCGTCGAGCGTCACCGCGTCCGCATCGATGCGCGCGGGCTTGCGGCGCAGGTGGAAGCGCACGCCCTTCGCCTCGTGGATCTCGCGCACCCGGTCGCCCAGCTGCGGGCCCAGCACGCGCTCGAGCGGCCGCGCCTCGGGCGCGACGACGTCGACGGCGAGCCCGCGCGCGCGCAGCGACGCCGCGACCTCGAGGCCGATGAAGCTCGCGCCGATGACGACGACGCGTCCGTGCTCGCCGGTGCGCGCGCCGACGTCCACCGCGGCGGCGGCGAGCGCGCGGCTGTCGCGCAGCGAGCGCAGGACGTGCACGTGCGGCAGCGTCGCGCCCGGGATGTCCAGGCGGATGGGCGACGCGCCCGTGGCGATCAGCAGCCGGTCCCACGCGATCGCCTCGCCGCCGACGAGTCGCACCGTGCGTCCCGCGACGTCGATCGCCTCCACCGCGGCGCCGCGCCGCAGCTCGATCGCGTGCTGCGCGTAGAAGTCGTCGGGGCGCAGCGGGATCCACTCCTCGGGCGCGTCGCCGGCGAGGTACTCCTTCGAGAGGTTCGGGCGGTCGTATGGCGCGTCCTCCTCGCGGCCGACCATCACGATGCGCCCGCCGAAGCCGCGCCGCCGCAGCATCTCGGCCGCCGCGTGCGCCGCCGCGCCCGCGCCGACGAGCACGAACGTCGCGCGCGCGTGATCGGGCGCGACGTCCGCGGCGAGCGGCTCCAGCTGCCGCCGCGCGCCGACGTACGCGCGACCGTCGCGGCGCTCCACCGTCCAGCAGGGGATCGGGTTGAGCGCGGGCGCGCGCAGCGCCTCGCCGGTGCGCAGGCTGAAGCAGGCGTGGTGCCAGGGACAGCGCACCGTCGGCTCGCCGTCGCGGTCGTCGAGCACGACGAGGCCTTCGGCCAGCGGTCCGCCGTAGTGCGTGCACGTCGCGCCGACGGCGTGCACCGCGTCGCCCTGCCGCACCAGCAGCACCGCCTCGTCGCCCGCGTGGCCGAGGAACGGTTCGCCCTCGCGCAGCTGGTCGAGCGCGACGCCGTCGCGCGCGAGGTCGGGGCCCGGCGGGGGAGTGGTCGGCTCGGACATGGGCGCTCCCGGTGCGAGGGGCGGAAGACTGCCTGGGACTCCGCGAGAAGTCCGCTCGCCCGGACTATCGCCGTCCGCGCCGGCTCCGCGCCAGCAGCCCCTCGAACGCGACGCGCGCGCGCGACTCGGCCCCCGGGTCGTCGAGGAGCTTGAGCGCGTGCTTGAAGGTCATCACGACGCCCATGAACTCGAACGCGAACTGCGTGGGATCGAGGTCGGCGCGGAAGTGGCCCTCGTCCATCGCGATGCGCGCGGCGCGCTCGATGGTGGCGCGCCAGTCGCGCTGCGCGCGCACGAGCGCGTCGCGGATCTCGCCGGGGCGGTCGTCGTACTCCTCGGAGAGCGCCATGAAGATGCAGCGGTTGCCGCCGAACATCGGCGGGCCGCCGGCGTCGTCGCCGTCGCCGGGGATGCCCTGCACCCAGAGCAGGAAGCGCTCGAACAGGCCGACGACGCGCGGCTCGCCGCGCGGGAGGGCGAGCGCCGGCACGACGACCGTGCTGCTGAAGCGCTCGACGGCCTCCGCGACGACCGCGAGCTGCAGCGTCTCCTTGGAGCGGAAGTGGGCGAACAGCCCGCTCTTGGAGAGCTCCAGCTCGGTGGCGAGGGTGCCGAGGGTGACGCTCTCGAGCCCGACGTCGAGCGCCATGGCGAGGGCGCGGTCGACGATCTCGCGGCGGGTGCGGAGGCCCTTGCTCATGGCGAAAGAATAGGACGACCGGTCGTGTCCATCAACGCTGGACGGGGCGGGGCGGCAGGTTGGCCAAGGGAGAAGATACGCGCACGCTTGCAAAATAGCACGATCGGTCGTATTTAATGGCGCCACCGCCATCACGAGAGGCTCCCGATGCCCGTCGACATCGCCTGGCCCAGCGCACCCACGTCCGCGCCCTCCCCGGCGCCCGTCGCCGCCCGTCCGCCCCGTCGTCCGTCCGCCGGGCCCGTCCTCGGGCTGCGCCTGACGCGGCTGGGCCTCGCCGTCGCAAGCCGCGTCGCGCCGCCGCTGGCCGAGTGGCAGGCGGCCCGCCTCTTCCTGACGCCGCGCCGCCGGTCGCTGCGCGACCCCGTCATCCCCGGCATCCCCGCCGACCCGCGCGCCTTCGTCGCCGCCGGCCATCCGATCGTCGGCTGGAGCTGGGGCGAGGGCCCGACGGTGCTGCTGGTCCACGGCTGGAACGGCCGCGCGGCCGACATGGTCGCGCTGGCCGAGGGGCTGGTGCACGCCGGCTATCGCGCCGTCGCGATCGACCTGCCCGCGCACGGCCGCTCGCCCGGGCGCCGCACCTCGATCGCCGAGTGGAGGCGCATCCTCCCCGCGCTGGCCGCACAGCTGGGCGGCATCCACGCGGTCGTCGGCCACTCGCTCGGCGGCGCCGCGGTGACGCTCGCGCTGGAGGCGGGGCTGCAGGCCCACGCCGCGGTGCTGCTCGCGCCCGCGCGCGCGCCGCGCCCCTACGTCGCGCGCGTGGGCCGCTTCCTCGGCCTGCCGAGCGCGCGCGCAGCGGGGATGGAGCGTCGGCTGGAATCCCTGGTCGGCGGCGCGCTCGCGCACTTCGACGCGGCGCGCGCGGCCGCGACGCTCACCGTGCCGGCGCTCGTGCTGCACGACCCGGCCGACGACGAGGTCCCGTGGGCCGACGGCGCCGCCATCGCCGACGCGTGGCCGCTGGGCGCAGTGGAGCCGGTGGTCGGCGAGGGGCACTTCCGCATCCTCGCGGCGCCGGAGGTGGTGGAGCGGGTCGTGGAGTTCATCGCGGCGGCGAGCGTGTAACGGCTGCGTGCTGCGTGCTGCGTGTTTCGAAGCTCTGCGCGCAGTCGGGCGAGTGGGGGGTGATGCGTCCCACGCCGCAGGGACGGTGAGCGCCGAGCGCCGAGCGCCGAGCGTGAACCCCGAGGTCCCTCGCCGTGCGCTGCGCGCACGCTCGGGACGACAACGATGGTGGGGCGGGCGCGGCGGGCATGGGCGCAGGCGACCTCGATCGCAGCAAGGCTTGTCCCGAGCGAAGCGAGGGAAGACCGAGGTCAGCCCGCAGCGGCCGCGATCGCCGGGAGCCGCAGCCCATGGCCGCCGCGCCCGCCGGTGTGAGAGATCCCTCGCTGCGCTCGGGATGAAAAAAGAGCCGGCCCCCGCGACGGAGCCGGCTCCCCACACCGAAACGAGCGACGACTACTTCGCCCCGGCCAGTGCGGCGACGAGCACTGCAGCCCACTGCGGCCCGACGTAGCCGCGCGGGGTGTCGTCGTAGCTCTCCCCCAGCGAGTGCGACCCGCGCCCGCGCCCGCCGCCGTCGATCGTCACCGCGGGAATCCCGAGCCCGATCGGCACGTTCGAGTCCGTGCTCGACGCGCTGAGCTCCGACTGCTCGCCGAGCACGCGCGCTGCCGCCAGCGCCGCGCGCACGATCGGCGCGTCGTCGCGCTGCGAGCCCGCGGGGCGGATGCCGATCGTGTCCCACGCCGCCGCGAGCGCCGCCGTGGACTTCGGGTAGCGCGCCTTCTCCTCCGCCACAGCCGCGTCCACCGCCGCGTGCACGCGCCGGTCGAGGTCCGCCAGCGCCTCCGCGCTCTCCGAGCGCATGTCGATGTCCATCGACACCTCGGCCGGGATCGAGTTCACCGACTGGCCGCCGCGCAGGATGCTGACGCTGAACGTCGTGCGCGGATCGGCCGGCGTCTGCAGGTCGGCGATCTTGGCCACCGCGCGGCCGAGCGCGTGCGCGGGGTTCGGCATGCCGAACGCGCCGAAGCTGTGCCCGCCCGGGCCCTTGAAGCTGATCTTGTAGCGGTTGCTGCCGACCGCCTTGTGCGTGACGCCGAAGCCCGTGCCGTCCACCGAGATGAAGTAGTCGACCTGGCCTTTCAGCGTCTCGTTGAAGAGGCGGCGCACGCCGCGGAGGTTGCCCTCGCCCTCCTCGCCGACCGTGCCGACGAACAGGATGGTGCCCGGCGTCCGCACGTTGCTCTGCTGGAACGCGCGCGCCACCGACAGCAGCACCGCGAGGCCGCGGCAGTCGTCGCCGATGCCGGGCGCGGTGAGGCGCGCCGAGCCGTCGGGCGCGGTGCTGCGCTTCACCTTCACGTCCGTGCCCTCGGGGAACACCGTGTCCAGGTGGCCCGAGATCACGACCGTCGGCCCGTCCTGCGCGGTGCCCGGCCGCTCGCCGATCACGTTCCCCTCGGCGTCGATGCGCACCGAGCGGAGGCCGAGCTGCTCGAAGCGCTTCTTCAGCTCCTGGCCGCGCACCTGCTCCTTGAACGGCGGCGCGGGGATCTCGCAGATGGACGCCTGCTGGTCGAGCGTCCACGCGTTGGTGACGCGCAGCGAGTCGAGCACGCGCTTCATCGCGGGGAGCGTGGCGACCTTCGCCGGATCGGACGGCGGCGCGGCGTCCTTGCGGACGGGCTGCGCGGCGAGCGAGGCGGCGGGCAGGGCGAGCAGAAGGGCGGGCAGGAAGCGGCGCATGGGTCGGGAAGACGGTGAGGCGAGCGCGGGACCGAGCAACGATACAACGCAGCACGGCGCCGCGGCGCTGACCTGGGACGCTGGCCGGCGCGCGCCGGCGGCCCGATACTGTCGGAGCGCCCTCTCCCCGGCCCGCCCGCCATGCGCCCCGGCGACGTGCTCGTCACCGCGCTCACCCAGATCCGGGTGAGCAAGCTGCGCTCCCTCTTCACGCTGCTCGGCATCATCGTCAGCGTGGGGTTCCTCGTGGCCGTGCTGGCGATCATCCACGGGATGAACGCGTACGTGACGGAGAACATCGCCGACGCGATGGTCGGGTCGAACGCGTTCCAGGTGCGGCGCACGCCGCTCAACTTCGCGCTCATCGAGGACGACGAGTGGCGGCGCATCCAGCGGCGGCGCAAGCTCTCGCGCGCCGACGCCGAGGCGATCCGCGGCGCGCTCCCCGACGCGATGGCGGTCGCGGTGACGTCCGGCTGGCCCACGCCGCAGGCCGACGTCGTGTGGGGCGACCGCACGCTCGGCGACGTGCTGATCTTCGGCGTGACGGCCGAGTACCAGGTGGTGCAGGACTACCGCTTCGCGCGCGGCGAGCCGCTCACCGACCTCGACGTGCGCGGGCGGCGGCCGGTCATCGTGATCGGCGCCGACGTCGCGGACAAGCTGTTCGAGGGCGTCGACCCGGTGGGGCGGCAGGTGCGCATCCGCGGCGCGCTGTTCACCGTCGGCGGCGTGATCGCGGCGAAGGGGCGCGTGCTCGGCCAGTCGTTCGACGGCTTCGTGATGATGCCGATCTCGACGTTCGAGTCGCTGTTCGGGCGCCGGCAGACCACGACCGTCTCGGTGAAGATGCACCGCGCCGACGAGGTCGCGGCCGGGATGACGCGGGCGCGCGAGGCGATGCGCGTCGTGCGCCGGCTGCGGCCCGGCGAGGCCGACGACTTCTCGGTGGAGACGGCGGACGCGCTGGTGGCGTTCTGGCAGCAGCTCACGCGCGTGCTGTTCAGCGTCGTGCCGGCGATGGTGGCGATCGGGATCGTCGTCGGCGGCATCGTCATCATGAACATCATGCTGATGACCGTGCGCGAGCGGACGCACGAGATCGGGATCCGGAAGGCCGTCGGCGCGACGCGGCGCGACATCGCGCTGCAGTTCCTCGTGGAGGCGACGGCGCTGGCGACGCTCGGCGGCGCGATGGGGGCGGGCGCGGGATGGGCGCTGGCGCTGCTCGTCGCGGCCGCGTCGCCGCTGCCGGCGCGCGTCACCGCGTGGTCCGTGGCGCTCGCCCTCGCGCTGGGCGCCGTCGTCGGCGTGCTGTTCGGCGTCTATCCCGCCATGCGCGCGGCGCGGCTGGACCCCGTGCGCGCGATGCGGGCCGAATGAACGCGCTGCGCGCCCTCCTGGGCTTCGGCGAGAACGTCGCCGTCGCCGCCGCGTCGCTGCGCCAGGCGAAGGGGCGAAGTGCGCTCACCATCCTCGGCGTCGTGCTGGGCGTGGCGACGGTGATGGCGATGGCGACGATCGTGCGCGGCGTGCAGGCGCAGATCATCCACACCATCGAGCTGGCCGGGCCGACGACGTTCTACGTCATGAAGGTGTTCTCGCAGACGCCGCTCAATCCCGACAACCTGCCGGCGTGGGTGCGCGCGCGCCCCGACCTCACGCCCGCGGAGGCCGAGCGGCTGGCGGCGCTGCCGGAGGTGCAGTACGCGGCGATCTGGGCGCAGATCCTCAACCGCGTGGAGTACGCGGGCACGCGCACGAACCTCGGCATCGTCATGGGCGCGGACGCCGGCTACCCGGAGATCTACGGCGGGGAGCTGGTGGCCGGGCGCTGGTTCACGCAGGCCGAGCTGCGCCGCGGCGACGCGGTGGTGGTCCTCGACGCCGACGCCGCGACGAAGCTGTTCGGCGCCGCGCAGGGCGCCACGCGCGCGCTCGACGCGTGGGTGCGCGTGGGCGGGCATCCGGCGCGCGTGATCGGCATCTACCAGGCGGCCGCGAACATCTTCGAGCCGCCGGGGCAGAAGGTGCACGCGATCGTCGGCTACCGGATGATGGACCGCCGGTTCGCGATCGACCGCACGAACGCGCTGTTCGTGCCGGTGAAGCCGCGGCGCGGCGTCAGCGTCGCCGACGCGCAGGGCGCGGTCACCGTGGCGCTGCGCGAGCGGCGCGGCCTCCGACCCGGCGACCGGAACACCTTCGACTTCATCACGCAGGACCAGATCCTCGACACGTTCAACAAGCTCACGGGCGTCTTCTTCCTCGTGATGCTCGTGCTCTCGGCCGTCGCGCTGCTGGTCGGCGGGATCGGCGTGATGGCCGTGATGATGATCAGCGTCACCGACCGCACGCGCGAGATCGGCATCCGCAAGGCGGTGGGCGCGACGCGGCGCGACATCATGCAGCAGTTCCTGCTGGAGGCGGCGGCGCTGACCGGCGTGGGCGGCGCGATCGGCATCGCCGTCGGGCTGTCGGTGGGGCGCGCCGCCACCGCGTTCATGAACGTCAGCGCGACGCCGCCGCTCGCGCTGACGCTCGTCGCGGTCGCGGTGTCGGTCGGGATCGGGCTCGTCTTCGGCCTGCTCCCCGCGCGCAAGGCGGCGCGCCTGGATCCGATCGACGCGCTGCGCTACGAGTAGGCGAACGTCAGCCCGCGACGCCGAGCAGCGCGCCCAGCTCGCGGCGCGACCTGAGGCCCAGCTTCTCGAGCACGCGCTGCGCGTGGTGCCGCGCCGTGTGCGGGCTGACGCCGAGCGCGGCGGCGACCTCGGTGTTGGTGGCGCGGCGCGCGAGCAGGCGCGCGACCTCCGCCTCGCGCGGCGTGAGCGCGGCCAGCGGTCCGCCCGCGAGCGGCGCCGGCGCCGCGTCCGGCTCCAGCGACACGAGCACCGTGCCGGCCGCGCCCCACACCGCCTCGGCCCCAAACGCGGCGCGCAGCACGTAGCGCGCGAGCGGCGTCGCCAGCGTGCGCTCGGTGCGCGGCACGCCGGCGGTGGGGAGCGCGAGGCGCGCGGCCGTGCCGGGCGCGCCGTGCGTGCGCGCGTGCAGCGCCTGCAGTCCGCGCGCGAGCGCCAGCATCTCGGCCGCCACGCGCTCGCGCTCGGGCTCCTCGCCCAGGCGGCGCCGCAGCGCGGCGTTGCGGTGCATCTCGCGGCCGTCGCTGCCGATGACCAGCAGCGCCTCGGGCACCGCGTCCAGCGTCGCGGCCATCGCGGCCTGTCGCGCGGCGAAGGTGCGCAGCGTGTGGAAGCCGGTGCGCAGCGCGGGCAGCAGCATGCCGAGCACGGGCAGTCGCGCCGCCTCCAGGTCGCGCGCGCCCGTCCTGCGCTCGTGGCCCACGGTGAGGAACACCTCGCCGCCGTCGGGGAGCACGGGCGTGAGCGTCATGAAGCCGTGCATCCGCGCGCCGTAGAGCCCTTCGTGCAGGTACATGCTGCGATCGAGGCGATGGCCCAGGTCCGCGAGCCAGCGCTCGGACATCGTCTCGCCCGAGACCTCGCTCCCCAGCGCGCGGCGGTGCTTCAGCCACGCCTCGGCCACGGGGCACTCGAAGACGAAGCGGTTGGAGCGCGGGTCGCTCCACGACATCGTCTCCATCGTGTGGACGCCGGGCCAGTCGGCGCTCTCGGAGACGATCTTCAGCCCGCCCTCCGCCGGCCGCGCGAGCAGCGCGTTGGTGCCGGGGAACAGCTCGCGGATCACCGGCTCGACGCGCGCCCACCAGGGGGCGGGGTCCGCGCTGCCCGTGAGGAGCGGCGAGAGCAGCGCCTCGCTGGCGGCGCCGAGGAGGCGCGCGTCGCGTTCGGTGAGGAGGACGGACATGGGCGGGACTGCGGGCTGCGGGGCGCGGACCATCGAACATGCGTCGTCGCGGCCGGTTGCGCAGCCCCGCGCCGGCGGCGAGCGCGCCGCGCGGCTACTCCGGCTGCAGCACCATCAGCGAGCGTCCGCCGTTGAGGTACGTGTCGGAGGGGCCCCACGTCAGCTCGACGCTCGCCGCGCGGTCGTACCCCAGCTGCAGCGGCGTCTCGCGCCCCGCCGCGGCGACGCTCGCCGTCACGCGGTACCGCCCGGGCCCCGGCAGCAGGAGCGTGGCCGTCTCGTCGAGCGGGACGCGATGGCTCGCCGCCGGCGACGTGAGGAGCTGGCGCGTCGTGCGGCGCAGGACGAACGGCGCGCCGCCGGCCGGCGTGATGGTGAACGAGAACACCGCGTCCGCCGGCAGCCCGTCCGTCGAGGCGGCGATCTCGAGGTGCACGGGGTAGGCGAACTTGTTGAACGGGTCGCCGCCCGGGCGCGGCACCGGCCGGCCGGCGGCGGCGGGCGCGGGCGCGGGTGCTGCTGCGACGGGCGCCGCTGCGGTGGTCGCACTGCCCGCGCGGTAGCACACCTCGCCCGCCCGCGTGCGCTCGGCGACCTGCTCGACCAGGCGCTCGGCCGAGCCGCCGTCGCCCGGCGGGGTCCAGCGCAGCGTGTACAGCAGGGCGCCGCCTGCCGACTGCAGGCGGAGCGTCCCGGTCGCCCGCGCGTAGGCGTATCGAGCGGTGATGGCCTGGCGCGTGGTGCGGTCGATCCACACGCCGCCCGGCCGCACGTCGAAGGTGAGCATGCGCTGCGACGGGTCGCCGGTGGCGACGCTGCGCATGCACTGCCACGCGCCGTGGAGGTCGGCGGGCGGGCGCGGCTGCGCGCGCAGCGCGGAGAGGGGCGCGGCGGCGAGCAGCAGGGTGGCGAGCGGTCGGAACGTCACGAGCGGTGGGCGCACGAGGAACGGAGGAAGGGACTGCCTAGCGGCGCGGCGCGACGGTCAGCGTCACGACGGGCGACGATCCGGCCAGCTGGAAGCCCGACCGGCCGCCGCGCCGCTCGACGCGCTGCGGCAGCGAGGCCTGCACCTCGTAGGCGCCGGGCGTCAGGGGGCGCAGCGAGTCCTCGCTGAACGCCACCCACGCGTGCTCGGCGCGCCACGTGGCGCGCGGCGGGATCGTCACGCGGGCCGAGTCGCCGGCGATCCGCGCGCAGGGATCGGGGATCGGGTGCACGGCGCGCCGGTCGGCGACGCGCCGCACCAGGAAGCGCGCCGCGCACGGCGGCTCGAACGCGAGGTGCAGCGTGTCGTCGCGCGGGTTGGCGACGGTGAGCGTCATGCGCACCGTGTCGCCGGCGACGACTTCACGGGGCGACACGGCGAGCGTCAGCGTCGTCGTCGGGTGCGGGCGGCAGGCCGCGGCCAGCAGCAGCGCCGCCGCGACGGCGCCGCGCGTCAGACCGGGCCGCAGCTCCACTTCCGCGGCCGCTGGGGATCGTTGGTCGGGAGCTCGAGGCGGATCCTGTTCGAGTCCTCGATGCGCACGGCGCGCGCGCCGTCGAAGAAGCCACCGGTGAAGCGCACCGCCGACGTCGCGGCGTCCCAGCGCCAGCGGCCGCGCGAACCCTGGCCGGGATAGTCGTACGTCCCGTTCGCGGCGAGCGTGAAGGAGCCGCGCATCTCGAAGTCGTAGGTGGCCTTCGTGACGCGCCAGTAGCTCTCGGTGCAGCCCCACTTGCCAGGACCGATCACGGAGGACGGAACGGCGGAGGACGGAACGGCGGAAGCCGATGCAGCGTGAGACGGTGGGGCGGATGCCGGAGCTGCGACGACGCCCGGCTGGTAGCCGAGGATGCGCGCGGCGTCGTAGTAGCGCACGTTCTCGGGGCCGAAGCCGTCGTAGCGCACGCGGTAGCGCGTGTCCTCGGCCAGGATGACGTGCGCGCGGTAGACTTTCCCGTTCTCGTCGTCGACGATCACCGCGTCGCCCACGCGATAGCGGCCGTCGGCGGGCCGGGCGAGCTTGCGGCCGGCGATCGCGTCGGCGGCCTCGCGCTGCGCCTCGCCCCACGAGGCGTAGGGGACCGCGGGATCGCGCGGCGCCTGCGCGGCGGCGAGCGTGGGCGCGGCGAGCAGGAGCAGCGCGGGGATGAGACGGAAACGGGGTGGCGTCGACATGAACATCAGTATCGACGGCTGACCACGATCTGTGTAGCGGCTCCTTCGCGCCGGACCCGAACTGCGAACTGAATTTGCAGGGATGAAGATCGGATGACGTCTGATAACGACGGATGGCTCCATGCGGCGCGACGTTCGTCGCCACCACGCGGAGCCATCCGTCGTTATCAGATCTTGTCCGATCCTATCCTTGCAATGCCGTTCGCAGCGCGAGGATCCGCGGCCCGCAGTCCGCAGCCCGGACTCACATCGCGTTCTTCCGCTCGAACTTTACGTCCAGCCCCAGGTTCTTCGCCGCGAACGCCCAGATGTCCGCCTGCTCGGCGATCGCCTTGTCCAGCGGCCGGTAGCCGTGCGAGCCCTGCGCCTCGATGCGGATCAGCACCGGGTTGTCGCACCCCTGCGCCGCCTGCAGCGCGCTCGCCCACTTGAACGAGTGGCTCGGCACCACGCGGTCGTCGTGGTCGGCCGTCGTCGTCAGCGTCGCCGGATAGCACGCGCCCGGCTTCAGGTTGTGCAGCGGCGAGTACTGCTTCAGCGTCTCGAACTGCTTCGGGTCGTCGGCCGAGCCGTACTCCGGCACCCAGAACACGCCCGCGCTGAACTTGTGGTAGCGCAGCATGTCCATCACGCCCACCGCCGGCAGTGCGACGCCGTAGAGATCGGGGCGCTGCGTCATCACCGCGCCCACCAGCAGCCCGCCGTTCGAGCCGCCGCGGATCGCCAGCTTCTGCGGCGACGTGTACTTCTCGCGGATCAGGTACTCCGCCGCGCCGATGAAGTCGTCGAAGACGTTCTGCTTCTTGTCCAGCTTCCCGGCCTGGTGCCACGCCTCGCCGTACTCGCCGCCGCCGCGCAGGTTCGGCACCGCGTACACGCCGCCCAGCTCCAGCCACGTCGCCACCGAGGCCGAGAACGCGGGCACCTGGTTGACGTTGAAGCCGCCGTACGCGTAGAGCATCGTCGGGTTCGTGCCGTCGAGCGCGATGCCCTTCCGGTGCGTGACGAACATCGGGATCCGCGTCCCGTCCTTGCTCGGGAAGAAGACCTGCTTCGTCTCGTACCGCGACGCGTCGAAGGGCACGTTCGGCTTGAAGAACTGCTCCACCGCGCCGGTGCTGACGTCGTAGCGGTACACGCTCCCCGGCACGAGGTACGACGTGAAGCCGAAGAAGAGCTCCGGCTCGTCCTCGCGCCCCGAGAGCCCCGCCAGCGTGCCGATCCCCGGCAGCGGCAGGTCGCCCGTCTTCTTCCCCGACAGGTCGTGGATGCTGACCTGGCTCTTCACGTCGGCCAGGTACTGCGCGAACAGCTTCCCGCCCACGAGCGACACGCCTTCCAGCGTGTGCTCCGTCTCGGGGATGATCGTCTTCCAGCTCGCGCGCGCGGGCTTCGTGAGGTCGATCGCGACCAGCCGGTACTTCGGCGCGCCGAGGTTGGTGTGCACGTACGCCGTGGTGCCGACGACGCCGATGGGCGTGAACGACGCCTCCAGCGTCGTGTCGATCGGCTTCAGCGCCGCCTTCACGTCCGGCGCCTTCGGGTTCTTCAGGTCCGCGACGTAGAGGTGGTTCTCCGGGTCGGTGCCGCGGTTCACGTACGCGAACAGCCAGCGCCCGTCCTCGCTCACGCCCGCGCCCACGCCCCACGTCGGCTCCTTGGCGAAGCTGAAGATCTCGACGTCCTTCGACTGGGGCGTGCCGAGCGCGTGGTAGTAGACCTTCGGGTCGCGCGACGCGTTGGAGAGCGTCTTCCCCGCGGCCTTGGGCGGCTCGGGATAGCGCGTGTAGTAGAAGCCCTTGCCGTCCTCGGTCCAGCTGACGCCCGAGTAGCGCAGCCAGTCGACCGTGTCGTCGAGGTCCTTGCCGTCGGCGACGCGCTTCACCTTCACGGTACGCCAGTCGGCGCCGCCGGCGGAGAGCCCGTACGCGACGTAGGTGCCCGTCGGATCCGGCGAGAAGAGCGACAGCGACGTCGAGCCGTCCTTCGAGATCTCGTTGGGATCGAGGATCAGCGTCGCGCGCTCGGCCGCGCCCTTGGCGGCGCCGGTGGCCGTGTAGTACGGCGACTGGCGCTGCAGCCCCGTGTTCTTCGTGAACCAGAGGCGTCCGCCCTGGCGGTACGGCAGCGAGACGCGCGGGTAGTTCCACATCTCGGTGAGCCGCTGCTTGATCAGGTCGCGGCCCGGCAGCCCGTTGAGGTAGCCGAAGGTGAGGCCGTTCTGCGCCTCGATCCACGACTTGGTGTCGGCGCCGTCGAGGTCCTCGAGCCAGCGGTACGGATCGGCGATGCGGGTGCCGTGATAGTCGTCGACGTGGTCGACGGCCTTGGTCCTGGGATACTGCACGCGCGTGCTGGGAGAGGCTGGGGCGTTGGCGGCCGGCGCGGCCGGCGTCTGCGCGGACAGGGCGTCCGCCGTGAGCGCGAGCGCCGCCAGCGAGGCGACCGCGGCGAGCGCGCGGGGAAGGTGGGCCATGCGTCGGATCTCCACCGAACCGGATGTGGCGACGGGCCGGGCCTGAGGGGCCGGCGGCGGGAGGGTCGGAAGATACGTCGCGGCGCGCCCCGGGGTTCGCGCACCCCGTCAAAAAATACGCAGGAACTACGTACGGCCGGCTGGAACCGACGCCGTAGGGTGAGCGCACCCCAGGGGCGACCGCGCGGCACGAGCCGCGCCGCGCGCCCGGGACCGACCCCATACCGCGCCCCCGCGCGTCGAGGATACCCCCCATGTCGTTCGTACGCCTGACCGCCACGCTCGCCATCACCGCCGTCGCCGCGACCGCCGCGTTCACCACCGCGCTGTCCGCGCAGCAGATCGACACCGGCGCGCCCCTCGGCGGGGTCAACGCCAACGGCTTCGGCCAGCTCAACCCGTCGCAGGCGACGCTCGTCGGGCAGACGTTCGTCGCGCCGCAGTACACGCAGCTCGACCGCTTCAGCTTCTTCCTCGGCGACTCGCGCAGCTTCGCGCTCACGTCGTACAACGCGTTCGTCGCCGCGTACGACGGCACGACCGACATGATCTCCGGCCCGATCCTCTGGCAGAGCGCCGCGCGCCTCGGCACCGCGTCGCAGTCGCCCGTCGAGACGGTGTTCGAGATCGACGGCGGCCTCTCGATCCTCCCCGGCCAGCGCTACATCGCGTTCCTCGGCATCCCGTCGCTCGCGGGGAGCTTCAACCAGCTGGGCGGCGTCGCGTACCGCACGACGTCCACGATGGGCGACGGCCTCTCGTCGCGCTTCAGCACCGCGTACCCGGGCACGGTGGACTCGTACGCCGCGATGCGCTGGTCGATGCCGGCCAGCTCGAACTTCGCCTTCCGCGCCACGTTCTCGAACGGCGCCGCGCCGGTGAGCACCGTGCCCGAGCCCGCGACCGTCGCGCTGCTCGCGGGCGGCCTGCTCGGCACCGCCGTCGTCGCCCGTCGTCGCCGCGCGCTCCGCTGAGCCGCGCGCCTTCCACATACATCGACTCGATCGGAGATCCCGACCATGCACAGCCTCTCGCTCCGCGCCGCGCGCGCCGCCGTCGCCGCGCTGCTCGCCTTCGGCGCCGTCGCGGCCGCGCCGCGCGTCGCCGCCGCCGCGCCCATTACCCTCGGCCAGTGGTACACGTTCTCGTTCGGCGGCGTCGGCTCGTTTGCGCAGAGCGGCATCGGCTCCACGCCGGCCGCGCCGTGGGAGTTCACCAGCGCCACCGGCGTGCGCGTCAGCGTCACCGACGGCCTCGCGCCGGGCGACGCGTTCTCGCTCTTCGACAACGGGGTGCTCGTCGGCAGCACGCCGCCGGTCGCGCGCGTGCCCGGCGGCTGCAACGGCACCGGCGCGCAGGGCTGCTTCGACAACCCGATCATGAGCCACGCCGCGTTCGAGCTGGGAGCCGGCGCGCACTCGCTCACGATCCGCGTCGACGTGTCGCCGTCGGGCGGCGGGCTCGGGTTCTTCCGCGCGGACGCGCTGGCGGCCCAGACGCCCGTGAGCACCGTGCCGGAGCCGGCGACGATGGGGCTGATGGGCCTCGGCCTGGTCGCGGTCGGCACGGTCGCGCGCCGGAACCGAACGGCAACGGCAGCAAGGATGAAGGCCTGAGAGCGTCGGGTCCGGCGCGCCCGATCCCCTTCGTCATTGGAGAGGATCCGGATGCTGCGGATCGGAACGGATCAGGCGGATCGCTCCATGGAGCGCGCGGGACCTCGCCGCCACGCGGAACGATCCGAAGCATCCGTTCTCATCCGAAGCATCCGCATCCCTCCAAAGGCCGGAGGGGTCAGCGCGCCTGAAGCACGCGAGAAAATCGGGTCGTTCGACCCACGTGCGGCGGCGGCGGGGATGCGAGACTGGTGGCAGGCGGCGCCGACGTGCGGCACGCCGACACCCGAGTCCCCGACCCGCCGTCCCATGCGCCCCACCGTCCTCGCTCCGTCCACCCGCGCGCCTCGCGACCACCGAGGCCGCGTGCTCGCCCTCACGGTCGCCGCGCTCGCGGATGCGAGCGCCGTGACGACCGCGCACACGACGCCGCCCCGTACGGAGGATCCGTACACCGTGACCGCGCGGCGCCGCGTGCGCGCGCTGAACCGCATACAGCAGCACCTGCAGTCATACGTCGCGCCGCGCAGCTGATCGCACGGCCGGCACGCCGCACACGTCGCGCGACCTCGGGGGGAGGGGACGCGGCGTGGACGGCACCACGCGGGCGGGTCCGGACTTCGGTCCGGCCCGCCCGTCGTGCGTGCGGGACCGCGGATCCGGGCGCGAGTGCGAGGGCGAAAAGATACGCAGAAACGACGTACGGGCCGCGCGACCGGCGGTCGTAGGGTCCTGCGCGACGCGACATGCGCCCGATGCGCGATGCGCGCGCTCCGACCCTGCACCCATACAGCGCCATGCGATCCCCCCTCGCCTTCCCGCGCGCCGCCGTCGTCGGCGCCGCGCTCCTCGCCGCCGCGTGCGGCGACCGCTCGCCCGCCGAGCCGACGCTGATCGACCGCGCGTCCGGCGCGCTGCAGTCGCTGCACGCGCTCGTCGCGCCCGCGCCCGCCGCGACGTCCTTCGCCTTCCTCGCGCCGCTCGGCCCCGCGCGCGGGTACCACGGCACGTTCGACGGCGGGCGCGCGCCGGTCGTCGAGATCTGCCGCGTGGCCTCGCGCGACGCGGCCGAGTGCGACGGCGGATACCTCGCGCGCTACACGCCGTCCGACGGCACGGGCCCGATGATGGGCGGCGTGCAGCTCGTCGTCGATCCGGCGCAGCAGGCGTACCGCCTCGACTGGCCGGCGACGGGGCTCGCCGCGCGCACCGCGGTGCGCGTGCGCGTGCTGCTCGACGGCGCGGAGCTCGGCCGCGCGCACGCCCGCATCCCCGCCAGCGGCGAGACGGCCGAGCAGCTCGCGGCCGCGGGCTACGCGGCGATCGACGCGAGTGGACGGCTCCCCGTGCGCTTCCGTCTCGAGACGCCGCCGCGCGACGGCATCTACGAGCTGCCGGGCGCGCCGGGCGCGCCGGCCGCGTCGGCCATCCCGCAGCGCACCTTCCGGCCACGCGCGGGCGACTACGCGGTGCCGCACGCGACGCTGCCGGGCGTGGGCGTCTCGCACAACACGCTGCTCGTGGCCGTGACGCCCGGCGCCACGGTGGCGCAGGTGAACGCGCTCGTCGCGCAGGTGGGCGGGCTCGTGATCGGCGGCTCGCCGGGCGGCGCGCAGGGCGGCGTGCTGGTGCTGCGCCTCGCGGGCACGACGCACGCCGCGGCCGCCGCGGCGCTGGCCACGCTGCGCGCCGCGACCGGCGTCATCGCGGCCGCCGCGCCCGACGCGCTCGTGCAGGGCGACGTGGTGAGCTACGTGCCGATGGCGGCGGCGCCGGCGGAGCAGTGGCAGCGCGAGGCGGTCGGCGCGCACTGGCACCACATCCTGTCGCGCGTGCCGCAGCTGTGGAACCTGAACGGCGCGGCGCGCAAGAGCGCCGCGAAGCCCGTGACCGCGGTGCTCGACGCCGAGTTCACGGAGCACGAGGACCTGCCGGCGGTGGGGCAGACGGCCGGCCCGATGACGAGCCACGGCACCAAGGTCGCCGGCATGATCGCGGCGACGTTCGACAACGACCGCGGGATCGACGGGCTGAATCCCGCCGCGACCCTCAACCTCGTGCGCCTCTCGGCCCCCGACAGCGCCGGCACGCTGTACGACTACCGCCGCAGCGTCGGCCAGGCGCTGCTGACCGGGCTGGACTCGCTGCTGCGCAGCGCGGCCGGCGTGCAGACGCGCGTCGTCAACGTCAGCATGGGCTACGGCTGGAAGCAGGCGGGCATCGACCCGACCACCAACGCCGACGCGCGCGACCTCGCCGACCTGCACGGCGCGTTCGCGAAGGTGATGCTGCGCGGCACCGAGGCGTTCCGCGGCGGGCGCCTGCCGGTGATCGTCGCCTCCGCCGGCAACGACTCGCGCGGCGACGCGCAGCGCGTGGACTCGCGCTACACCAGCCCGTTCAACGCGGCGCGCGCCGCGGGCGTGAAGGCGATCATCAGCGTCGAGGCGATCACGCGCCTGTCCGGCGGCGCGCTCGCGCGCGCGACGTTCTCCAACATGGGCGGCCAGCTCTCCGCGCCGGGTGAGGACATCCGCGTGCTGACCGACTACGCGGGCGTCATGGCCGACAAGGGCACGTCGTTCGCCGCGCCGCAGGTCGCCGCGCTCGTGGGCTACCTGTACGCGCTGGCGCCGCAGCTCCCGTGGGCGTCGGTGGACGCCAACCCGATGCTCGACGTGCTGCTCGCGAGCGCGGTGCCGGTGCCGGGCGCGGCGCCCCGCATCGACGCGTTCGGCGCGGCGCTCGCGCTCGAGGGGCGCCACGGCGTGTCCGCGACGCACGTGCGCCGGCTGCTGGTGGACGTCGACGACGGCACCGCCGACGGCAACGAGCGCCTGCGCGACGGCGCGGTGGTCCTGGACGAGGACGCGGACGGCGACGGCGGCGCGGGCGACGGCGCGATCGACATGAGCGACTTCCGCCGCTGGCGCGACTGGCTGCTCGCGGTCGAGGGGGCGGCCGGCCTCGCGCTCGACGGGCCCGCGATGCACCCCAAGAAGGACGTCAACGGCAACCACCGCTGGAACACGAACGGCGACGGCGACAACGAGAACGTCTTCCCGCGCGGCGACTTCGACGGCGACGGCCGCCTCACGCGCGCCGATCTCGCGATCATGACGCCGCTCTTCCAGGACGTCGACGTCCCGGCCTCGAGGCTGACGGCGCTCGTCAGCTCCGGCGACGTGCGCGTCGACGCGCAGGCGTGCCTCCTGCTCCCCGGCGTGCGCACCGTGACGTCGCAGCTGCGGCGCGCGAGCGACGGGCTGGCGCAGGACGTCCGGGTCCACGCCGGCGGGCGCGCCGCGATCACGTACACGGTGCCGGCCGGCGGCACGCCGACGCCGTACATCGCCGAGGTGGAGGCGTACGACGCCGCGGGCCAGCTGATCGGCAGCGCGAGCCGCGAGGTGCAGGTCGCGCTCGGCGGCGACGTGGCGTGGGCCGCGCCGTGCGCGCGCGTCGTGATGACGCCCGACACGGTCACGGTGGAGCCGCAGCAGACGGTGGCGCTGAAGGCGCGCGTGCTCGGCGCCGGCCTCGCGGACACGGCGATCACCTGGTTCGCCGCGGCGGGGAACGGCGACGTCAACGCGTACGGCTACTACACCGCGCCGTCGCAGGTCGGCACGTACGTCGTCTACGCGCGCCACGCGAGCTCGGGCACGCAGGCGAAGGGCACCATCGTGGTGAAGGCGAACACCGCGAACGCCGAGGTGCGCGTGGTGACGCAGCAGTACCAGGCGACCGCGCGCGCCGCCGGCGCGGCCGGCTCGTCGGGCGACTGGCCCGAGAAGCCCGCGGAGGTCCTCGACCGCGCGGAGGGTGCGCCGACGACGCTGGCCGGCATCACCGGGCGCGCGAGCGCGTCGATCACGGTGAACGGGACCGACCGGTTCATGGGCAACCCGATCGCCACCTTCACGATGGGGAGCACGAGCGGGTCGAGCATCGGCGTCGCCTACTCGCCGGTCGGCGGCGCGGCCTCGCCGATGGCGATCCGCGGCCTGTCGTGGTCGGCGGCGGCCTCGATGTCCAGCCACGCGTCCATCGAGGCGGGCAAGTCGCTGTACCACTCGTTCTACATGTACCACGGGGCCGACGCGTGGTCGGCCGTCGTCTTCGAGGTCACGGGCGCGCCGGTGACGATGGCGATGACCACGAACTGCGTGGGCGCCAGCTCGCAGGCGTCCGGCTCGATGCTGGTGCTCCTCGCGGACTTCCCCCACACGCTGGTCGCGGCAGGCTACTGCGGCCTCGTCTCGCCACCCACGCGGCTGGCACCGGGCCGCTACATGGTCTCGATGAGCGCGGGCGTGTCGCAGGGGCTGTCGATGCTCTACGGCAGCGACGCGCGGACCGACGATCCCGCCAACGTCGCGATCTCCGGCGGGCTGACCTTCACGCCCTGATCCGGCGCCACCGCACGGCCGCGCGGGCGGGCCCGGACCTCGGTCCGGCCCGCCCGTTCGGCGTCCGAGCAAGGAATCTCAGTGCTGGGGTAAAACGACCCACGCACGGCCAGCCCGGAATCCCGATCGTGGCGGCGCGCACCACCCCCCAGCGCGCACCCACCGCCGCATCACCACCACGTGCCATCCGGGATCCGAGGTCCACCGCCATGTCCACCAGCTTCCGCCCCTCCCGCTCCACGCTGCGCGCCGCCGCGCTGGCGGCCGTCGCGGGCGTCGCCGTCATCGCCACCGCCGACGCCGCGCCCGACGCGACCGCCGCGTCCCCGACCCGCATCCACTACGGCGCGTCGCTCCCCCTCGGCCGCGGGAAGGTGCGGCCGTACGTCGTCGTCGACGCGCAGCGCGCCGACGTCCCGCTCGAGATCGGCGTCGCGCTCGACGAGGCCGTGATGGAGGGGCTGCCCACGACGGGCATGGGGCACGCCGTCGGCCACAAGGGCCCCGACCACGAGCTCGCGCTCGTCTTCCCCACCGCCAACAACCCCACGCCCTTCAAGTGGGCGAGCCTGAACTGGAACGTCGGCGGGCACGAGCCGCCCGGCGTCTACGACACGCCGCACTTCGACTTCCACTTCTACACGATCGACAAGGCGGAGCGCGACCGCCGCATCGTCCTCGCGAACCCGCAGTTCGCGGCCGAGGCCGACCGCCTGCCGGCCGACGAGCTCCGTCCGGCGCACAACCTCGTGCTCGGCCCGCCGGGCGCGGCGCCGTCGGCGATCGCGGTGCCGCTGATGGGCGTGCACTGGGTGGACCGCCGCTCGCCCGAGCTGCAGGGGATGCTCGGCAACCCGCAGGGCGTGCGCCCGTTCACGGCGACGTTCATCTACGGCTCGTGGGACGGGCAGTTCATCTTCGCGGAGCCGATGGTGACGCGCGCCTACCTGATGGCGAAGCGCACGGCCACCGATCCCGCGGTGCGCGACGAGGTGCGGCCCGTCGGCACCGCCGCGCGGCACGCGGTGCCCGGCTGGTATCCCGGCGCGTACCGCATCGCGTACGACGCGGCGGCGAAGGAGTACCGCGTGGCGCTCGTGCAGCTGGCGAAGCGCGACTGACGCGCGACTGACGCGCGACGGATCGTGAGGAGGTGGGCGCGTCAGCCGCCCCGCAGCCGCGCGCCCACCTCGCCGCGCTTCGCGACGCCCAGCTTCGTGCGCACGCGCTCGACGTGCGTCCGCGCGGTGTTGGGGCTCGTGCCCAGCCGCGTCGCGATCTCCGCGTCGCTCAGGCGCTCGGCCAGCAGGCGCGCCACCGCCACCTCGCGCGCGGTGAGCCCGTAGCGCGCGCGCAGCGTGTCGTCGTCCAGCGTCGCCTGCGCGGCGCCGCGCGGCGCGTGCGTCACGTCGAGCACGATCGCCAGCCGCCCCGCGGTGGCGTGCGGCGCCAGCGTGCCGCGCACCGTGTAGCGCGCGCGGGC
Source organism: Roseisolibacter agri (assembly GCF_030159095.1). Lineage (NCBI taxonomy): Bacteria > Pseudomonadati > Gemmatimonadota > Gemmatimonadia > Gemmatimonadales > Gemmatimonadaceae > Roseisolibacter > Roseisolibacter agri. Next base: position 489,051 of record NZ_BRXS01000003.1, on the reverse strand, counting down.
GGTGTCCACGGTGCGCGTCGCGGCCGTGTGGCCCAGCACCGCCGCGCCGCCCGCGCGCGGCGCCACCAGCGCGCTCACGTCGTGCGCCGCCGCCGCCAGCGCCGCCTCCAGCCGCGCGCGCTCGGGCTCCTCGGCCAGCAGCGCGCAAAGCGCGGCGGTGCGGTGCAGCGCGCGGCCCGCCGCGTCGCTCACCTGCACCGCGTGCGCGAGCGCGTCCAGCGTGCGATGCAGCGCGACGGCGTCGCTCCCCAGCCGGTCGAGCGCCATCGTGCCCGCCTGGAACGCGGGCTCCATCAGCCGCAGCAGCGTCAGCACGCGGTCGCGCGCCGCGCCGTCCTGCACCGCGGCGAAGTTCAGGAAGACGCGGTGGCGCGCGGTCGGCCCGTCGTACGTGTTGAGCCAGAACGCGTCGGCCAGCCGGCGCGGGCGCAGCCACTCCTCCTGGAACTCGGAGCCGCGCATCTCGTCGGGCGCCGTGAGCGACCAGCGGTGCGCGATGGTCAGCCGGCGCTCGGCCTGCCGCGCGGAGGCCAGGTCCAGTCGCGCGAAGTGCCGCACGTAGAGCACCTGGTCGTCGAGCGGCAGCGGCGTGTGCGTGTACGGCCCCTGCGGCGTCGCGCGCAGCAGGCCCACCATCCCGTCGGGGATGAGCGCCGCCAGCTCGCCGCACAGCGCATCTCCCCACGCCTGCGCGTCGCCGTACTCGTGCGGCGCGAGCATGGTGCCGAGGACGGTCTGGAGGCGGGCGAGATCGCCGTGGGAGAGGGGCGTGGGCGACATGGGCGGGGAGGGGAACGGCCGTGGCCGCCCGCACATGGTACGCCGGATCGCCGGTCGCGCCAGGGGGCGCCGGACCCCGCGAGGACCGGCCCGCGGCGTTCGGACGTCGTCGGGGAGTTGTCGCGGAGTTGTGGAGCAACGGCCGGTCATCCCACCGCGGGATGGGACGAGCCGCGCGTGGCCGCATGCGCGGCGTGCGCCCGCGTGGATACGGCGAGTGGGGACGGATCGCGCGCGCGGCTCGCGGCCCGGACGCGTCCGGTGACTGTCGCGCCGCGGCCGCGAGTCCGCCCGCGGGAATGGCCACGCGATGGCCCTTCGCATCGCACGCGCGTGCCTGTTCGCGCGTGCCCGCGCTCCCCACACGTAGGAGGACCGCATCATGAGAGGACCGCTCCGCCGCGCGCTCGCCGTCGCGGCGCTCGCGCTCGCGTCACCCGCCGCCGCCCAGGCGCAGCAGGCGGCGACGATCTCCGGCCGCGTCGTGGCCGACGACGGCCGCCCGCTCGCCGCCGCCAGCGTCTTCATCCCGACGATGAACCTCGGCGTGACGACGAACGCCACGGGAGGCTACACCTTCTCCGTCCCGGCCTCGCGCGTCACCGGCCAGACCGTCGGCCTCACGGCGCGCCTCGTCGGCTTCCGCCCGCAGACCGTGCAGATCACGCTGCGGCCGGGCACCATCACGCAGGACTTCGCGCTCGCCTCCGCGCCGGCCACGCTGAGCGCGGTCGTCGTCACCGGCGCCGGCACCGTGTCGACGCGCGAGCGGCTGGGCAACGTCATCAACTCGGTGGACAGCAGCGTGCTGCGGCGCGCGACGCAGCCGCAGAACGTCGTCTCCGCGCTCAGCGGGACGGCGCCCAACGTCATCGTGCGCACGTCGTCCGGCGAGCCGGGCGCGTCGGCGTCCATCCAGATCCGTGGCGCGACGTCGGTCACCGGCACCAACCAGCCGCTGTTCGTCGTCGACGGCCAGCCGATCGACAACACCACCACGTCCACCGCGCAGGGGCCGGCGGACTTCGTCGGCACGGGCAGCTCGGTGTCGCAGAACCGCGCCGCCGACATCAACCCCAACGACATCGAGTCGGTCGAGATCCTCAAGGGCGCGGCCGCCTCGGCGATCTACGGCGCGCGCGCGGCCAACGGCGTGGTGCTCATCACCACCAAGCGGGGTCGCCCCGGCCAGACGCGCTACACGCTCGGCTCGACGTCGACGTTCGACAAGGTGTCGAACACCGTGCCGCTGCAGCGCTCGTACGGCCAGGGCACGGGCGGCAACGCGGGGGCCTGCGCGGACCCCGACTGCTTCGCGCAGCTGCTGACGTGGGGCCCGCGGCTCTCCGGCGCGACGACGTACGACCACGGTGAGGACATCTTCAAGACCGGCTCGACGTTCGACAACAACCTGTCGATCTCCGGCGGCACCGGGCGCACGTCGTTCTTCCTGTCGGGCGGCCTCACGGCGCAGGACGGCGTCATCATCGGGCCGAACAACCGCTACAACCGCACGAGCGTGCGGCTGAAGGCGACGCACGCGCTGAACTCGCAGATCAACGTCGGCGGGAACCTCAGCTACATCGACACGCGCGGCCGCTTCGTGCAGAAGGGCTCCAACACCTCGGGCCTGCTGCTCGGCGCGCTGCGCACGCCGCCGGACTTCAACAACCAGCCGTATCTCGACCCGACGAGCGGGCTGCACCGGTCGTACCGCTTCCCGAACCCGACCAGCGCCAGCGCCACGGGCACGCGCGGCTACGACAACCCGCTGTTCGTCGCCTACAGCCCGGGCAACCAGAGCGAGCTGGGTCGCTTCGTCGGCAACGTGAACGTCGAGTGGAACCCGTTCTCGTGGCTGCGCGTGCAGGAGCAGCTCGGCGCGGACTACTACGCCGACGCGCGCCTCGAGGCGCTGCCGCTCACGTCGTCCAGCAATCCCGTCGGGCAGGTGACGCGGCTGGACCTCAACAACCTGATGATCGACAACAACCTGCTGCTGACGGCGAACCGCGAGTTCTCGCCGGCGTTCACGGGGCGCGTGTCGGTCGGGCAGAACCTCAACTCGCGGCGCTACCGGCAGATCTGGGCGCAGGGCCAGAACCTGATCGCGGCCGAGCCCTACGTCATGCAGAACACGGTGAACCCGGCGGTGCCGCAGGAGCTGCGCTCGCTGGTCCACATCGAGGGCTACTTCGGGCAGGTCGAGGCGGACCTGTGGAACCAGCTCTTCTTCACCGCAGGCCTGCGCAACGACGGCTTCTCGACCTTCGGATCGGGTGAGCGGCGCGCCAACTACCCGAAGGCGAGCCTCGCCTGGACGTTCACCAACGCCCTCGGCAACACGGAGCAGCGCGGGCTGCTGAGCCTCGGCAAGCTGCGCGCGGCGTACGGTGAGACGGGCCGCGAGCCGCCGGTGTACGGCACCATCACCGCGTTCTCGACGACGTCGGTGTTCGGCAGCGGCTTCGGGGACTTCATCAGCAGCATCCAGGGCGGGCAGGGCGGCGTGGTGCGCTCGCTCACCGGCGGCAATCCCGACCTCAAGCCCGAGCGCAATCGTGAGATCGAGCTCGGCGCCGACTTCGGCTTCTTCGACCAGCGCGCGGACCTCGGCTTCACGTACTTCCGGAAGAAGTCGTCCGACGTGATCCTGTTCGTCCCGACCAACGCGTCGGAGACGGGCTTCCAGCGGCGCCTCGCCAACGGCGCGACGATCGACAACCGCGGCGTCGAGGTGACGCTGAACCTGCGGCCGTACACGACGTCGGCGGTGGCGTGGGAGTTGGGCCTCAACTACGGCCGGCTGCGCGGCAAGGTCACCGACCTGCTGGGCGCGGAGTTCATCCCCTACAACAACGAGGGGTTCACGGGCTCCATCGGCACGTCGTCGGTGGGCTTCGCGCCGGGCGTCATCCGCGGCTCCGACTTCGCGCGCTGCGGCCGCGGCCTCGTGATCAACGACGTCGACATCGACGCCGGGTGCGGCCCCAACGCGAAGAAGGACGCGCTCTACCTCGCCGCCAACGGGCAGCCGATCTACGATCCGACGGATCGCGTGATCGCCGATCCGAACCCGCGGTGGAACATGGGCATCAACTCGTCGCTGAAGCTGTTCGGCAACCTGCGCGTCTCGGGGCTGCTCGACATCCGGCGCGGCGGGCAGGTGTGGAACGGCACGCGTGGGGCGCTCTACCGCTTCGGCACGCACCAGGACACCGAGGTGCGCGGCGGCTCGGGGACGTTCGGCGAGAACTTCTACACCGAGGAGTATCCCGACGTCGCCGGCCCGGGCGTGGGCGTCCCGTTCGCCACCACGCCGGCGCAGTGGCAGACGTGGTTCACGACCAAGGGCGGCAACGCCAGCCTGGCGCAGGCGCAGTTCGTCGAGGACGGCAGCTTCGTGAAGCTGCGCGAGCTGTCGCTCGCCTACACGCTCGGCCAGCGCTGGGTGCGGTCGCGCATCGGCGTCTCGAGCATCGACCTCCGCCTGGCGGGCCGCAACCTCGCCACGTGGACCGACTACCGCGGCCTCGACCCCGAGTCGAACCTGGGCGGCGCGGAGTACCTGACGCAGGGCGTGGACTACTTCAACAACCCGCAGACGCGGTCGTTCGTGCTCTCCGCCACCTTCAACCGCTGACCGGGAGACTCGCGTGCTGAGACGATTCCGACGCGCCGTGCCCGTCGCGGCGCTGGCCCTCGCCGGCGCCCTCGCGGGCCCGATGGCGTGCAACGACTTCCTCACCGGCGGGGACCTCGACCGCGATCCCAACCGCCCGCTCACCGCGCTGCCGTCGCAGCTGTTCGTCGGCGTGCAGAGCGCGCTGTGGGCGCTCCTCTCCAGCGACCCGACCCGCATCGCGGGGCTGTGGACGCAGCAGTTCGAGGGGGGCAACATCCAGTACATCGACATCTACAACTACGGCCGCGACGAGAGCACGACCAACGGCTTCTACCAGTCGCTCTACATCGGCGGCGGGCTGCCCGACATCCGCGAGGAGCGGCGCCTGGCGCGCGAGCTCGGCGACTCGCTGTTCGTCGGGATCTCGCAGATCCAGGAGGCGCTGCTGATCGGCACGGGCGCCAGCATCTTCGGCGACATCGTGTACACGCAGGCGCTCTCCGGGACGCCCAACCCGGCGCTCACGCCGCAGCTGGCCGTCTACGACTCGGCGCTGGCGCTGCTGACGCGCGGCATCACCAACGTCTCGTCGACGAACCCCAAGAACGTGGGCCCGGGCGCGGCCGACCTGGCCTACGCGGGCGACGCCGAGAGCTGGGCGCGGCTGGCGCACACGCTCAAGGCGCGCTACTACCTGCACTTGGCCGAGGTGCGCGGCGCGAGCGCGTACCAGAGCGCGCTGGCGGAGGCGCGGCAGGGGCTCACGACCGCGTCGCAGAACTACGTCGCGACGTTCTCGGGCGGGCCGCTGCAGCAGAACTTCTGGTACCAGTTCGCGGTCGTGAACCGGCCGGGCTACCTGGTGCCGGGCGAGACGTTCGTGGCGCTGCTGAAGCAGCGCAACGACCCGCGCCTCGGCCAGTACTTCAACGCCGACCAGAGCGACCTCTCCGACGCGCGGCTGGCGCCGAACGCCCCGCAGGCGCTCATCACGGCCAACGAGAACCTGCTGATCTGGGCCGAGGCGGCGCAGCGCACGGGCAACGAGGCGGAGGCGCGCACGCAGCTCGATCGCGCGCGGGCGCTCGCCGGCCTGCCCGCGTCGTCCCCGAGCCTCTCGGGGCAGGCGCTGCTGCGCGAGATCCTGACCGAGAAGTACATCGCGATGTTCCAGAGCCTGGAGGTGTGGAACGACTACAAGCGCACCTGCTTCCCGAACCTGACGCCGGCGGTGGCGGGCGAGCGCGTGCCCGGCCGTCTGTTCTACGACACGGCCGAGCGGCAGACCAACACGAGCATCCCCGACGCGGCGGCGCAGCCGTTCCGCAACGCCAACGATCCCGCCAACGCCACGTCCGACGCCACGGGCGAGGCGTGCAAGGGGCAGTGACGGGAATGCGACACGACGACGTGGGCGGCGGGCGCGCATCGCGCGCCCGCCGCGCGCGGTCCGCGAGAGCCACGCGCACGCTGCTGGCGACGCTGCTGGTGATGGCGTCGCCGGCGGCGGGGTGCCGCAGCTACGCGCCCGTGACGCCCGGGGACGGCAACGCCGGCCGCGTGGTGCGCGTGCGCCTGACGCCCGACGGCGGCAGCGCGCTCGCGTCCACCATCGGGCCGCGCGGCACCGCGCTCGAGGGGACGCTGGTGACCGCCGACGACTCGACGGTCACCATGGACGTGCGCGCGGTGACGCGCGAGGGCGGCGACGACGAGCGCTGGCCGGCCGAGCGGCTGCGCGTCGCGCGGCGCGGCGTGGCGGGCGTGGACGTGGTGCGCACGTCGGTGAAGCGCAGCGCGCTGCTGGCCGGCGGCGTGGTGGCCGGGCTGCTCCTGCTGCGCGCCGCGCTGGGCGGCAGCGAGAGCGTGGTGCGCGTGCCGGGCGGCGGGAGCGGCGGCGGGCGCTGAGCCCGCACGCGCTTCACCGCGCCTAGTGCACGGCCACCGACGACTGGCCGATGCGCGAGCCCAGCGTGAGCACCACCTGCTGCCCCGGCTGCACGGTGAAGCGCTCGCTGGTGAACGTCTCGCGCGCGCCGATGGGGTGCGCGATCAGCGACAGCGGCTGCGACGCGGCGGCCAGCTCCGCCGCGAAGCGCAGCGTGCGCGTCGTCGAGCCCGAGACGTTGCCCAGGCGCACGCGCCGCCCGCCCGCGCCCTGCAGCGTGACCGTGACGTCGGAGGAGTTGTGGTTCTCGACCACGACGTCCACGTCCGGCGCGCGCGCCGGCGTGCGCGACCCGGCCCGCTCGGCCGCGGCGGCGGTGTCGCCGGCGGAGGGGATGCGCACCGGGCGCGCACACGCGTGCGCCGCCACCGCGAGCAGCAGCACGGGCACCATGCGGGCCGTCATGCGGGACGTCATGTGGCGAGCGTAGGACCGGCGCCGCACGCCGTCAAGCAGGCTCGGAGGCGCGGGGCACGCGAAGGACGCGAAAATACGCGGAAACTGCGTACGGCGGCCGCGCGGGGCGGGCGTACTGTCGGGTGGGCGATCGCTCGCCCCTCACCGACATGCATCCCAGAGGACCTTCCCGAGGACCTTCCCGATGACCGCCAGCGTCTCCCCTCTTCCCGTCGTCTCCGCCGCCCGTCCGCCGCTCCACCGCACCCTCGGCGTGCTGGCGATGATCGGCAGCCCGATGATGCTCGTGCAGTACGTCTCGTGGCGCATCGCCGGCAGCGCCGCGCCCTCGCCCGAGAGCCTGATCGCGCAGGCCGAGTTCCTCCTCTACATCTGGGGCTTCGCGGCGGCGGCGATCGGGCTGCGCCTGCTCCGCGTGACCGGCACGGGGCGCGGCGCGGCGACCATCACCGCGATCCAGGCCGTCGGCCTGTTCCTGGCCTCGTGCCAGCCGCTGCTCGACCTCACCGTGGGCCGCGCGCGCGGCGGCGCGTTCTACATGGCGACCGACATCGCGTGGCCGGCCAGCCACGTCTTCATGCTGGTCGTGGGGATCGCGGCGCTGCGCGCGGGCGTCTGGCGCGGGTGGCGGCGGTGGACGCCGCTGGCGTGCGGGCTCGCCTTCCCGCTGATGGCGGCCGGCGCCGGGATCTTCGGGCGCGAGGCGATGGGCGCGGTGTTCGGGCCGGCGACCGCGCTGTCGTTCGGCGCGCTGGGGCTCGCGCTGGCCACCGCGCCCGCGCGCGACCGCGCGCGCTGATCGCGCGCTGATCGCGCGCTGATCGCGCGCTGATCGCGCGCGGTCAGGCCTCGGCGATCCGCGCGGCGACCTCGGTCCGCCGCGCGACGCCGAGCTTGCGGCGCACGCGCTCGGCGTGCGTGCGCGCGGTGTGCGGGCTGACGCCGAGCGTGGTCGCGATCTCGGCGTCGGTGCGGCGGTCGGCGAGCAGGCGCGCCACCGCGCACTCCTGCGCCGTGAGGCCGAAGCGCGCGCGCAGCGCGTCGGGCGCCGCGACCGCCGCCTCGGCGCCCGCGCGCTCCACGCTCACCCACACTAGCGCCTCGGCGGCCAGCGTGCCCTCGGCGGTGAAGCAGGCGCGCGCGCGCAGCCGCTGCGTGCCGACGCGCAGCTCGCGGGCGGCGGCGGGCGGTGCGTCGGCGAGCGCCGCCTCGCGCGCCGCGCGGCCGCCGCGCAGCGCGCCCACGCCGGCGGCCAGCGCGCGCAGCTCCGCGCGCAGCGACGCCTCGCCCGCCGCGCCGGCGCGCAGGCGCACGTCGGCCAGCAGCGCGGCGCAGGCGGGGTTCTCGTGCAGCACGGTGCCGCGGCGGTCGCACACGAGCGTCGGCTCGGCCAGCACGTCCAGCAGGCGCGCCAGCTCCGCGGGATCGGCGGTCAGCCGGTCCACCGCCTCCACGCCCGCAGCGAACGCCGGCGCCAGCAGGCGCAGCATCGCCGCCGCGCGGTCGCGCGCCGCGTCGTCGGGCCAGCGGGGGAGGGTCAGCATCAGGCGGTGCGGCGCGCTCGCGCCGCGGAACGCGCTGACGCCGAAGCTGAACGGCACCCCGAGCGCGAGCGAGAACTCGTTGTAGAACGGGCTCCGCGCCAGCTCCTCGCGCGTGCACACGTCCAGCTCGTGGCCCACCGGCAGGCGCCGCGCGAGCATGCGCGTCTGCACCAGGTCCTGCGCCGCGAACTCCGCGCGGTAGACGCGGTCGATGTCGTCCGGGACGTCGGTGTGCAGGACGCGGTGCACGGTGCGCTCGCTCATCGCCAGCACCGTCCCGTACGCGCCGCCGCCCACCAGGTCCGCGGCCGCCCGACAGAGCGTGGCGCTCCACGTGGACGCCGACCCGTGATCGGCGGGGCAGAGCGCGACGCGGAGCGCGTGCTCCAGGCGGGCCAGGTCGGCGGTGGCGAGGGGTGACATCGGAGGCGACGTACGGGTGGCGCGGCGGTGGGGTTTCCCCGGCGGCGTCCCGAACATGCGCCCTCGGGATCGGACGGGCTAGCTTGGGGGTACGCTCTCACAGGCGTGGGCCGATCCGGCGCTGCGCTCCTCCGCTCTCCGGATCAGCCCAGGACCAGCCGTCGAGCACCGCATGGCTCACCGCGTGCGCCTCCTTGGTGTGGCCGCCTCCCTGCCACCCCAGGTCCGCACCAGCAGCGAGGTCGAGGCGCTGATCGCCCGGGCCAGCCCCGGCTACCGCGTCCGGCCGGGCGCCGTCGAGGCGCTGTCCGGCGTGCGGACCCGCCGCGTCGCCGCCGACGACGTGCAGTGCTCCGACCTCGCGGTCGACGCCGCGCGGCGCGCGCTCGACGTAGCCGAGCGCCGGCCGGCCGACGTCGACCTGCTGGTCTTCGCCGCCGCGTCGCAGGACCTCATGGAGCCGGCGACCGCGCACATCGTGCAGGCGAAGCTCGGCACGCGCGCGCAGGTGTTCGACGTCAAGAACGCCTGCAACTCCTTCCTCGCCGGCGTGCAGGTGGCGGAGTCGCTGATCGCCAGCGGCGCGGCGCGCACGGCGCTCGTCGCCACCGGCGAGCCGTGCTCGCGCGCGGTAGCCTGGCGGGTGCGCGACGGCGCGGAGTTCCGGCGCAGCTTCCCGGGCTACACGATGGGCGACGCGGGCGCCGCCGCGGTGCTCGGGCGCGCGCCGGACGGGCGCGGGATCTTCCACCACCACACCGAGGCGCTGAGCGACCACTGGGAGCTGGCGACGATCCGCGGCGGCGGCTCGATGCACCCGCGCGACCACGCCCACGACTTCCTGCACGCCGACGGCGTGCGCCTCAAGGACGCGTTCATCGCGCACGGGCCGGCGGTGCTCGCGCGCAGCATGGAGCGCGCGGGCGTGACGTTCGCCGACTTCCGCCGCATCCTCGTGCACCAGGCGACGCTGCCGTACCTGCACGAGATGCTCGCGGCGACGGGGATGCCGGCCGATCTCGTGGAGCTCACCGTCGTCGATCACGGCAACATGGCCGCGGCGTCGCTCCCGGTGGCGTACGCGCAGGCCACGGCGCGCGGCGCCCTCGCGCCCGGCGACCGCGTGCTCTGGGTGGGGCTGGCGAGCGGGATCAGCGTGCACGTGATGATGAGCGATGTCTGACGCCACGGACGCGCCGCACGCCCTGTTCGTCGTCGTCCCCTACCACGACGAGGCCCGCGGGATGGCGGCCACGCTGCGCGCCCTCGCCGCGCAGACCGACCGCGCGTTCACGCTCGTCCTCGTGGACAACGCGAGCACCGACGACGGGCCGGCGATCGCGGCCCGCTTCGCCGCGTCGTGCGCCGCGGCACCCGATGGGCTGCCGCGCGTCCATCTCGTGCACGAGCCGCGGAAGGGCACGGGCGCCGCGTCGGACACGGGCTTCCGCCACGCGATCGCGCACGGCGCGCGGTGGATCGCGCGCACCGACGCCGACTGCATCCCCGCACCCGACTGGGTGCGCGCGCTCCGCCGCGCCCTCGACGACGACGGGCTGGAGTTCGTCGCGGGGAAGATCCGCCCCCGGCGCGACGAGGGCCCGCTGTCGTGGCGCGCGCGCGCCGCGCTGGCCGCGATGCTGTTCGTGGCCGAGCGGTACGGGCGGCTGCACCGCCGCGGGCCGCAGTTCCGCTATCCGTACATCATGGCGGCGGGGAACAACCTCGCCATCGGCGCCGCGCTGTACGAGCGCGCCGGCGGCTTCCCGCGCACCGCGATCGAGGAGGCGCACGAGGACCGCGCGCTCTCGGAGGTCGTGCGCACGCTCACCGACCGCGCGGCGGTGCGGCGCGACGTCGTCGTCTACAACTCGGTGCGCCGCGTGCGCGCGTACGGCTACCTCAACACGCTGCGCTGGTACCGCAACCACGGCTACCGCCCGGCGACGGTGGACGTCCGGTGAGCGCGACGGCCGCATGGCACGACGCGCGCGTGAACGCGGCGGCACACCCGTTCGGCTGGCCGCTGACGCGCCTCGTGCGCTGCGCGGGGCCCGTGGTGCGCGTGCCGGGGCTCGGGCTCGTCGTCAGCGGCGCGGCGCTCTGTCACGAGGTGCTGACGCGCGACCGCGACTTCGCGAAGAACGGCCCCGGCAGCTTCGCGGCGACCATGACGCGCTTCCTCGGCCCCGCCGCCCTCTCGAACATGGACGGCGACGCGCACCAGCGCCTGCGCGCGCGCGTCGCGGACCTGCTCGCGCCCGCGCCGGCCGAGGCGCTGCTGGCGCTGGCGGAGGCGCCGCTCGCGCGGCTGCGCGCGGAGCTGACCGCGGGCGACGCGGTGGACCTCGTGCCGCGCGCCCGCGCGCTCAGCGGCCGCGTCGCGCTCGACATGCTGGGGGTGACCGCGGACGACGGCGACGATTCGGCGCTGGCGCTGCTCGCCCTCGGCGAGCGCATCGCGGCGGGGCTCGGCTTCCGCGCGCCGTCGGCGCGGCGCGCGCGCGCGATGCACGCCGACTGCGACCGCCTGGCCGCGATGGCGCGCGCGCGGTGGGACGCGCCGGACGTCGCGCCGCGCTCCGTGATCGGACGGCTGCGCGCGCTCGGGCTGACCTTCGAGGAGGCGCGCGGCGTGCTGTCGATCCTCCTGCTCGCGGGCGCGATCACGACCGCGGCCGCGCTGCCGCGCCTCGTCGCGCTGCTGGTGGACGGCCAGCAATGGGAAGCGGCGCGCGCTCGCGCACAGTACGATCTCGGAGCCGTGCTGGCGGAGGGGCTGCGCTTCGCGGCGCCGGTGCCCGCGACGGTGCGCATCGCGGCGCGCGACGTGTCGCTCGACGGCCGCCGCGTGCGCGAGGGCACGCGCGTCGTGGTCCTCGCCTGCAACGCCGCGCGCGATCCCGCGCTCTTCCCCGATCCCGATCGCTTCGACGTCACGCGCACGCACGACGCGCGGGCGCGGCACCTCTGGTTCGGGGCGGGGCCGCACTTCTGCATCGGCTTCGCGCTGGCGCAGCGGCAGCTGCGCCGCACGCTGGAGGCGCTGCTGGCGGTGCCGGGCACGCCGCGCATCGTGCACCGCCGCGCCGCGCGCGGCGCGCTGATCCCGGCGTACGCGTCGCTCGTGCTGCGGGTGGAGCCGGCATGAGGACGCTCGCGCTGCTGGACCGGCTGGCCGCGCGCGCGGCCGAGCGACCGGACGCGCCGGCGGTGGCCAACGACGATGGGCGACCGGTGGACCGCGCGACGCTCGTGCGCCGCGTGCGCGCGCTCGCGCGCGGCCTCGTGGCCGCGGGGCTCGCGCCCGGCGATCGCGTGCTGTTCGCCGTGCGCCCCAGCGTCGAGGCGATCGTCGCCATCCTCGCGGTGGTGGAGGCGGGCGGGGTGCTGGTCGCCGCGGAGGTGGGCACGGGGAGCGCGCTGTTCGCCGCGCGCATGGCGCTGGTGCGGCCACGTTGGGTGATCGGTGAGTCGCTGCTGCTGGCCGCCGCCGGGAGCCGCGTGGCGCGGGCGATCGCGCGCCGCCGCGGCGTGGACCTGCCCTCGCTGGACGCGCTGCGCGAGGCGCGGCTGGTGCGCGTGGGCCCCTGGCTGCCGGGGATGCGCGGCGCGCGCGCGGCCACCGCGATCGAGCGCGCGGGCGTGGAGGCGCCGCACGTCGCGCTGCCCGCCGCGAGGGAGGACGCGCCGGCGTTCGTCGTCTTCACGTCGGGCACGACGGCCGCGCCGCGCGCGGTCGTGCACACGCAGCGCTCGCTGCGCGCCACGCTGGACGTCGTCGGCGCATCGCTCGCGGTCGCTGACGGCGACGTGCTGTACGCGGGCGAGCTGCACCTCGCGCTCCCCGCGCTGCTGGCCGGCGCGCGCGTCGTGGTGCCGCCGCGCGGCGCGCTCGATCCCGCCGCCACCATTCGCGCGCTCGCGGCACACGGCGCGACGCACACCTTCCTCGTGCCGGCGGACGCGCAGCGCGTGGCCGACCACCTGGCCGCGCGCGGCGCCGCCTGCCCGTCCACGCTGCGCCACCTCCTCCTCGGCGCCGCGCCGGTGGAGGTGCCGCTGCTGCGCCGGCTGCGCGCGGTGCTGCCGCCGTCGGCGACGGCGTGGGCGATTTACGGGATGACCGAGATCCTGCCGGTGGCGACCGTCTCGATCGACGAGAAGCTCGCGTGGACCGGCGAGGGCGACCTGCTGGGCGCGCCGGTGCCAGGGATCGAGGCGCGCGTCGCCGACGACGGCGAGCTGCTGCTGCGCGGCCCGCAGCTCTGCGCCGGCTACCTCGGCGAGCCTGAGATGACGGAGCATGCGACGGGCGACGTCGTGCGCGTCGACGAGCACGGACGGCTGGTGCTGCTGGGGCGCGCGAAGGACATGATCATCCGCGGCCACCACAACGTCTATCCGGCGCTGCACGAGCCGGTGGTCGCACGGATCCCGGGCGTGCGGCGGTGCGCGATGGTCGGCGTGCGAGACGACCGCGCGTCCGACGAGCGCATCGTGCTCGTCGTCGAGCCGGACGCGGGAACCGACGCGGCGGCGCTCGCGCGCGCGCTGCCCGCGGCGCTGCGTGCGGAGGCCACGCGCATCGACGACGCGGCGCTGCCGGACCGCATCCTCGTGATGGCCCTGCCCGAGGTGGGGCGCTCGCGCAAGATCGACCGCGCCGCGCTGCGCGCGCTCGCGGGCCGCGCGCTGCGCGAGACGGCGGAGCGCGCGTGAGGCTGCGATGAGGATCGCCGTCACGGGCGCGAGCGGCTTCGTCGGCGGGCGCGTCGCGCGCGCGCTGGCGGCCGCGGGGCACACGGTGCTGCCCTACGGCCGCCGGCCGGCGGCGGCGCTGCGCGAGCCGTTGCCCGGGTACGTCGCGTGGGACGTCACCGGCGGGCCGATCGACGCGCCGGCCGTGCACGCGGTGGTGCACTGCGCCGCGCGCGTGGACGACTGGGGCCCCGAGTCCGCGTTCCACGCCGCGAACGTCGAGGGCACGCGCGCCGTGCTCGCGACCTGGCCGCGCGCGGCGCGCGTGGTCTACGTCAGCACGAGCAGCGTCTACTCTGACGGCGTGCGCATGGTCGACGTGCGCGAGGACGCGCCCACCGGCGACTGCGCGCTGTCCGCCTACGCGCGCACCAAGGCCGCGGGCGAGCGGCTGGTGCTCGCGCTGGGCGCGCGCGGCGTCGTGCTGCGGCCGCACGTGGTCTACGGCCCCGGCGACACGACGCTGATGCCGCGCGTGCTGGCCGCCCGCTGGCCGCGCGTGCGCGCCACGACCTACGCCGGCCGGTGGCAAGTCCGCCGCGTCGTCCCCGTGCCCGACGGCGGGCGCCACCGCCTCTCGTCGACGCACGTCGACAACCTGGTGCACGCGATCGAGCGTGCGCTCGCGGTGCAGGACGCGCACGGCGCCTTCAACGTCGCCGACGCCGGCGCGCCGCGCACCGCGCGCGAACTGCTCTACCGCGTGCTCTCCGACTCGGGCCAGCCGGCCGACGTCGTGTCGGTGCCGGCCGCGGTGGCGATGCGCGTCGCGGCGGCGGCCGAGTGGACGTGGCGGCTGGCCGGGGCCCGGCGCGGGCCGCCGATCACGCGCTACGCCGTCGCGCAGCTCTCGGAGGAGCACACGCTGGACACGACGCGCGCGCGGGAGGTGCTGGGGTACCGGCCGCGCTGGAAGGCGGGGGAGGGGCCGCTGCGCGACCCGGGCGAGATCCGCACCTGGACGCGGGTCAGGATCGGCCCCGTCTCCGGAGACTGAACACAAGTCGCCGTCGGGGTTATACTTAGGCGCGGCGGGCGGGCCCGGCACGAGGCGCGGGCCCGCCCGCCGCGCGTCTGCTTCCTTCCAGTCCCCGCAGCGGTTCCATGAGCGCCCCCGTCGACCTGTCCGTCCATCTCTCCGACCCCGCCGCCACCGACGCGCTGCCCGCGCGCGTGGCGCTGGAGGCCGCGCGCCGGCGGACGTTCGCGATCATCTCGCACCCCGACGCGGGGAAGACGACCCTCACCGAGAAGCTGCTGCTCTACGGCGGCGCGATCCACCTCGCCGGCAGCGTGAAGGCGCGGCGCGCGGCGCGGCACGCGACCTCCGACTGGATGAAGCTGGAGCAGGAGCGCGGCATCTCGGTCACGAGCTCGGTGCTGCAGTTCGACTGGCAGGGCTACAAGGTCAACCTGCTCGACACGCCCGGCCACGCGGACTTCAGCGAGGACACGTACCGCACGCTCATCGCCGCCGACAGCGCGGTGATGCTGCTCGACAACCGCAAGGGCGTCGAGGAGCGCACGCGGCAGCTGTTCGAGGTCTGCCACAAGCGGCGCACGCCGATCTTCACGTTCGTCAACAAGTGCGACCGCGCCGGCGAGGATCCGCTCAAGCTCCTCGACGACGTCGAGAAGGACCTCGGCATCACGTGCGCGCCGGTGACGTGGCCGATCGTCGACGGCGACAAGTTCGTCGGCGTGTACGACCGCCTGACGCAGCACGTGCTGCTGTTCGAGCGCGGCGAGCACCACGGCTCGCAGCAGCTGGCGACGATCGAGGGCGGGCTCGATGCGCCGGAGATCGCGGAGCACTGCAGCCCGTACGCGCTCGACCGGCTGCGCGAGGACCTCGAGCTGCTCGACGTCGGGCTCGGCCAGTTCGATCCGGAGGCGTTCCGCGCGGGCCAGCTGTCGCCGACGTTCTTCGGCAGCGCGCTGACGAACTTCGGCGTCGAGCCGTTCCTGCGCGAGTTCGTGCAGCTGGCGCCGGGCCCGGGCCCGCGCGACACGACGAAGGGGCCGATCGCGCCCGAGACGACGGGCTTCGCGGGCTTCGTGTTCAAGATCCAGGCGAACATGGACCCGAAGCACCGCGACCGCATGGCGTTCGTGCGCGTGGTGAGCGGGCGCTACGCGGCCGGCATGGAGACGACGCTGACGCGCACGGGCAAGACGCTGCGCCTCTCCGCGCCGCAGAGCGTGATGGCGCGCGAGCGCCAGGCGATCGACGAGGCGTGGCCGGGCGACGTGGTGGGCATCGTCGACAAGGGGACGCTGCGCATCGGCGACACGCTGCTGGAGGTCGCGCCGAAGGACCCGCCGCAGTTCAGCGACATCCCGCGCTTCCCGCCCGAGCACTTCGTGCGCGTGCTGTCGGCGGACCCGATGCGCCGCAAGCAGCTCGACACGGGCCTCAAGCAGCTCTCGGAGGAGGGCGCGGCGCAGGTGTTCTTCGCCGAGGCGGACGCGAAGCTGGGCAGCGGCCCGTCGCCGATCGTGGGCGCGATCGGTCAGCTGCAGTTCGACGTGATGATGTTCCGCCTGGAGAGCGAGTACGGCGCGCCGGCCAAGCTCGAGTCGCTGGGCTACGGCAACCCGCGCTGGGTGACGGGCGACCGCAAGGAGATCGAGCGCGTCGGCTCCGTGCACGGCCGCATCCTGCTCTATGACATCAAGGGCAACCCGATGATCCTGTTCTCGGATCGGTGGGCGATGCGGAGCGCGCTCGACAAGGAAACCAAGGTGGAGTGGCACGAGTCCGCGCCGTGAAGAAGGCTGCGGACTGCGGGCTGCGGATTCACGGACGCTGATGCGCGCGAGCGTTGGGTGATGCGAGGGGCTTCGGCTCCCGGCGATCGCGGCCGCTGCGGAGCCTCACCGCTGCGCGTGAGTCTCCTTGCTGCGAACGAGGTCGCCTGCGCCCCTCGCATCACCCCACGCTCCACAGCTCCACGCGAAGCGGGCGCGCCACTTCGGAGCGCTGTCGCGCGGCGCGGGCTCGTGTGGGGAGACTCGCGCTGAACGGCTCGCGCGGGTGACCATCCGTGGGGCGCGGGACGCGGTGGGGTGTGCGCCGAGCGACCTGAAATCGGCGGTTGAGGAGACACGAGCGAAGCGTCGTGGCTCCGACCCGCCGATTTCCGAGCCGGCGCGCACCCCACCGCGTCCCAAGCCACGTGCGGAGCCAATCCCGCGCGGCCTTACGGCTTCGTCCCCTGCAGCGAACGGAGATGCAGCGACAGCGTCCCGAACTTCAGGTGCGACTCCATTTTCAGCAGCATCCGCCTGGAGTCGTCCGACAGCCAGATCTCGGTGCGCGCGCTCTCCGAGAGGAGGCCCTTGGTCTTGATCACGGGCTGGAGGACGATCGCGTCGAACTCGCCCGCGGGGACCTTCACGCGCTCGCGGCGCGCCACCGTCACGCGGACCGGGTTGCGGTCGGGACGGAAGTAGCGGTCGAAGGTGTACGTCTGCCCGACGACCAGCGGCACCGTGCGCACGAAGTACAGGAACGAGCCGTCGTCGAGCGGGTTCGCGACCGTGGGTGACTCCGGATCGTCGCCGCTCGCGAACACGCCGCGGTCGGGGAAGATCTCGAAGGCGCGTGCGCGGACGGTGCGCCCTTCCAGGTTGTCCTGCGTGTGCCGCAGGGAGCTGAAGCTGCGCGGCTCGACCCAGCTGTCCAGCTGGTAGCGGACCTTCCAGCCCAGCGCGCTGCCCGAGACGTGCATCGCGAGGTGCAGCGCCTGGCGGCCGCGCACGTCCTCGACGGCGACGACCTCCATGTGCCCGCGCCCGGCGCGGAACGGGCCGACCTTGGCGTCGTACTCCAGCCGCTCGCCGACCCCGAAGGGGAGCGCGGCCAGCACGTCCGCCATCGGCGCCGCGTCGCCGCGCACCGCCGTGGTCGCGACCGCCGCCGCGCGCATGGCGGGCTGCGCGCGCAGCGCGGCGGGCACGGGCACGCTCGCCAGCGCGCCCGC
The DNA here is from genome assembly GCF_030159095.1 of Roseisolibacter agri. NCBI lineage: Bacteria > Pseudomonadati > Gemmatimonadota > Gemmatimonadia > Gemmatimonadales > Gemmatimonadaceae > Roseisolibacter > Roseisolibacter agri. The sequence continues at coordinate 471,567 of NZ_BRXS01000003.1, read as the reverse complement.
GAGGGCGGCGGCGATCAGGCGGCGGTGGAGGGACGGGAGCGGCGACATGGGCGACTGGAGTACGCGCGTGGGGCGCGTGCCGGATGGGGCGACCGTCGTGGGGCTGTATGGAGATGGTACGGGAACGCGCCCCGCGACGTGCCACCGGGGTCGAGCGTGCGCGTGACGCGGCGCACCCCGCATGGCACTACTCCGCCATGGTATGGCGGGTCATCGAGGCGCGTATGGGGAGGACGACCCAGGGCCTCGGAGCGTCGCACCGGACCCCTGTAGCTCTTGGGGAGGTTACGGATGCTCCGGATGATGCGGATGCTCCGGATCGTCCCGCGTGGCGGCAACGGACCGTGCACTCCGAGGAGCGATCCGTCGGATCCGACGCATCCGGAGCATCCGCGTCCTCCCCAATGCCAACGAGCCGAGCGCGATGGTCCGGGGGAGCGTACGTCACCCGACCGGTGTAGATCACAACCGTGCTCCGCACCCTCGCCGTCGCCGCCCGGCTCACGCCGCTCGTCGCCTCGTTCGTCCGCGACCACCGCCGCTGGCTCTGGTTCGGGGCGCCGGTGCGGCGCACGCGCGAGTTCCACGACGCGCGCGCGGCGCGCCTGGTGGCGACGGTGGCCGAGCTGGGGCCGGCGTTCGTGAAGATGGCGCAGATCGTCGGCTCGCGGGCCGACCTGATCCCCGAGCCCTACCTGAGCGCGCTCGGCACCCTGCACGACCAGGTGCCGCCCGTGTCCGCGGCGCAGGTGCGCGCGACGCTGGAGCGCGAGTACGGCGCGCCCGTCGAGTCGCTGTTCGAGGACTTCGCGTGGACGCCGCTCGCCGCCGCGTCGCTGGGGCAGGTGCACCGCGCGCGCTGGGAGGGGCGCGACGTCGTCGTGAAGGTGCTGCGCCCCGGCGTCGAGGCGCTGATGGTGGAGGACCTGCGCGCGGCCGAGTCGCTGTTCGAGTTCGCGGAGAAGCGGTGGGGGCAGGGCCCGGCGGCCGGCCACTTCCGCGGGCTGCGCAACGTGCTGCGCGAGTTCGGCACGCGCGTGTGGGAGGAGATGGACTTCCGCCGCGAGGCCGAGTACGCGCAGGCGATGGGCGCCAACTTCGCGGGGCGCGAGGGGGTGAAGATCCCGTACGTCGTCCCGTCGCTCGTGCGCCACCGCGCGCTGGTGCTGGAGTACGTGCCCGGCACGCGCATCGACCGGCTGCAGGACCGCGTGCGCGCGGGCACGCTCGACGCGCCGACGCTCGTGCGCCGTGTGATCGAGCTGTACATGCACATGATGCTGGTGGACGGGCTGTTCCACGCCGATCCGCATCCGGGCAACCTGCTCGTGCAGGACGACGGGACGATCGTCGTGCTCGACTTCGGGATGGTGGTGCGCGTGGACCGCACGCTGCGCCGGCGGCTGGCGCGCACTGCGTTCGCGGGCATCCAGCGCGACGTGGACGGATTGATCGACGGCTTCTACGCGCTGGGCGTGCTGGAGCCGCACGCCGACCGTGCGATGGCGCGCGCGCTGGTGGACACGCTGCTCGACATCGCGCACCTGGCCGACACGACGACGCTCGACCGCATGCAGCTCGTCGCCGACCGCGTGATGGCGACGCTCTACTCCTTCCCCGTGACGCTGCCGAGCGACCTGGTGTACTTCGCGCGCACGGCGGCGCTGATCGAGGGGCTGGGGACGCGCTACGACGCGCGCTTCAACGCGGTGACGTTCGCGGGGCCGATCGCGCTGCGCATGCGGGGCGCGATCATGGCGTCGCTGCGCGATCCCGTCACGGGCGACACGGGGCTGCCGCCGGTGGACTGGGCGCAGCTGCTGGGCGCCGCCGCGGGGCAGGCGGCCGCGACGGCCGTGCGCGTGGGGCGCGGGCTGTTCGCGTTCGTGCAGCAGGTGGTGTCGGAGATCGGCGCGGCGATCGGGGAGGCGGCCGAGAGCGCCGAGCGGGGAGCGTCGAGCGGCGAGCGGGTGGCGCTGCCGCCCGCGGCGACGCCCGTCCTTCCGCCCGCGGCGCCGCAGAAGGCGCTGCCGCCCGGCCCCGCGTCGCAGGACCTCGCGGCCGACTGACGAGCCGACCGGCTACTGGTTGCGCAGCGTGAGCGGGCGCTCGTAGCGGGCGAGCAGCGCGCCGTTCGGGGCCAGCACGCGGGCCACCAGGCCGCGGGCGCCGTCGGTCCAGCGCGGGACGCCGAGCGAGTCGCGCGCGGCCGTCGGGACGGTGAAGCGGAGCGCGCCGTCGGCGTCGAGGGCGCGCGTGGCCACCAGGTCGCCGCCGAGCGAGAGCTCGACGCGGGCGCCGGCGGGGAAGGCCGCGCGCAGCGTCTGCACCGCGACCTCGATCGTGCCGGCGACGGCGTCGGGGTCGAGGGCGCGCGGCGTCTCGCCGCCCGTGAACGCGGCCACCCGCAGCGCCGGCGCGCGGCGCGACGGGGAGACGTCGATCGCCAGCGTCCCCCGCAGGAACGGATCGGCGGCGGAGGTGGCGGTGATCGTGGCGTGGCCGAGGGCGCGCGTGCGCAGCACCCCGCCCGGCTCCACCGTGGCGACCATCGTGTCGCTGGAGGTCCAGCGGACGCCCGAGTCGGCGCCCGGGCGCAGGCCGAAGACGCGGGCATCGAGCGCGCCGACCTGGTCGGGCGCGAGGATCGTCGCGGGGCCGACGTCGCGGGCGCCGAGGCGGATGCGCACGCCGCGCACGGTGATGGGGACCGTGTAGATGATCCCCTCGTTCGGCTCCAGCGCGGTGACCGCGCCCTGGCCGGGGCCGAGTGCCCGGACGAGCCCGCCGGCGGTGACCGTGGCGACCGTGCCGCGCGACAGGAACTGGACGCCGCCCGCGGGCCGCAGGTCGAGCTGCGGGCTCAGGCGGGCGGTGTCGCCGGGCGCGAGGGTGAGCAGGCTCGGGAGAACCGCGAAGTCGGGCGCCCGCGGCACCAGGATCCCGTCGCCGCCGCACGCCGGCAGCGCGGCGAGCAACGGAAGGAGCAGGGCGGTGCGGAGCGAGCGGAGCGGACGGTTCACGGCGATCCGGGACGGCGACGGCTGAGCTGACGGAGACAGGGGTTTACACCGACCGACAAAGGCAGGTTCGGAGCCAGAAGGCCCACGGAACGGCGGAGGACGGAATGGCCACAACCGAGAAGCGGAGGACGGAACGGCGGAGGACGATGAGGCGGAGGACGAAACGGCGTGAGACGAGAAGGGCGGACCCGTCAGCTCGAAGCCTCAAGCGAAGGTCCGCCGCACCGTTTCACGCTCCATCGTCTTCCGCCGTTCCGTCCTCCGCCGTACCGTCCTCCGCCTCACTTCACCGCACCGTCCGGCGCACGGACTCGCTCACCACCCGCGCCGTCCGGATGTAGTCGAGCCGCGGGAAGTCGCGCTGCAGGTAGATGTTGCCCTGCGCGGCGAGCTTGTCCTGGTCGGGGCCCTTCCCGCGCGGCGGCCCCTCGCCGTAGCCGGAGTAGAGCGAGTCGACGACGCGCGCGAGCCCCTCGGTCACGCGGCCCACCGGCGCGAAGCCCAGCCGGTCGAGGCGGGCGTTGCCGGCCAGGTTCACGAACAGCTGCGTCGTGCGCGTGTTGGGGCCCGCGGTCGCGAAGCTCACCATCCCGCGCACGTTGCTCTGCCGCACCGGATCGTCGGGGAAGGTGCGCGCCTCCCACACCTTGTTGACGGCCGGGTTGCCGTGCGCGCCGAACTGCGCGACGAAGCGCGGCAGCACGCGGAAGAAGCGGGTGCTGTCGTAGAAGCCGCTCCGCACCAGGTAGTACGCGCGGTCGGCGCCGCGCGGCGCCCAGCTGCGGATGAACTGCACCGTGAACGCGCCCTGCGTCGTCTCGAAGCGCACCGCGAAGGTGTCGGGCGCGGTCGCGAGGACGGGGTCGGGCTGCAGCAGCGGGTCGCGCTTCGCGGCCGCCGGGCGGCGCGCCGCCCCGCCGCAGGCGGCGGCGAAGGCCGTCGCGAGCACGGTGGCGGCGAGGGCGAGCAGCGCGGCGGCGCGGCGCGGCGGGCGGGCGGGTGCGGTGAGGCGGGGCGTCATGCGAATGGGTCGGAGCCGGTCGGAGCCGGGCGACCAATCTATCGCGGCAGGCCGACCGACCGTCACGGGCGCACGCGCCCCGCGTGACGACCATCACCGGCCGAGCACGCCGGGGCGGCGCTCCGCGTCAGAGCAGGAGCAGCCCCAGCCGCGCGGCCGTCACCACCGCCTCGGCGCGCGTGCCGGTGCCCAGCTTCTCGAAGATGGCGGCGACGTGCGCCTTCACGGTGTGCTCGCTGATCCCCAGCCGCGGCCCGATGACCTTGTTCGGCAGCCCCTCCGCCAGCAGCGCCAGGACCTCGCGCTCGCGGGCGCTGAGGGCGGGCGCGCGCGCGGGGGCGCCGTCGGGCGTGGCCACGCGGGCGGCGCCGGCGACGCGCACGCGGGCGTCGCCCGCCTCGGGGGGCGCGGCGAGCAGCGCGTGCGCCGCGTCGGCGGGGAGGGTGGTCAGCCCCGCGGCGGCCGACTCGGTGACGAGCGCCAGCGTCGCCGCGCCGACGTCGGCGGGGAGGACGGCGCGCGCGCCGGCCCGCAGCGCCGCGAGCGCGGACGGCCCGGGGTCGCCCCGGTCCACCAGCAGCACGACGGCCGGCGCCGCGGCCCCCTCGCGCTCGGGCGCGCCGGACGGGAGGAACTCCGCCCCGTCCCCATCGTCGCCGGCGGGCGGCGCGGCCGGCACGACCCCGGCGCGCCGGAGCAGCGATGCGACCGGCTCGCGCATGCCGGCGTCGAGCACCCAGAGCACGACGTCGGCGTCCCACTCCGCCACCCGGTCGAACGCCGCCTCCACGCCCTCCGACTCGGCCCCCACGGCGCCGGCGCCGACGACCACGAGCCCGGGCCGCTCTCCGAGGAGCGACTCGAGCCCGGCGCGGACGACGGGAGAACCGGCGAGGATCACGACTCTGACGGTGGGCACTGATCGCTGAGGCGGAGGACGGAACGGCGGAAGACGATGGGGCGGAGGACGGAAAGGCGCGATACGATAGAGCGGACCTCTCGGCTCGACGCTTCAAGCGTGAAGGTTTCGCCTCACCGTCTCACGCCTCATCGTCCTCCGCCTCATCGTTCTCCGCATCATCGTCTTCCGCCGTAAAGACTTCACGCTGCCAGGTTCGAGTATTGGGTGAAGTCCGCCATCGCGCGCGTCGAGCGCCGGCCGGCCCGCCCCATCTCAAGGGTGAGCGGCGCGTCCGGCCGGGCCGACGACAGGGCGTCGAGCAGGTCGCCCGGCTCGTGCAGCGGGCGGCCGTCGAGGGCGAAGAGCACGTCGCCCGGGAGGAGGCCCGCGCGGTCGCCGGGAAGACCGGGCGCGACCTCGAGGACCAGCAGGGCCGAGTCGGGGGCGACGCCCCGAGGACGGACGGTGACGGTGCGGACCGTGAGCCCGAGCCGGGGGCGGGGGGCAAGGGCGGCGACGAGGCGGCGCGCGCGGTCGACGGGTACCGCGTACCCCAGCCCGCCTGCGATGAGCGTGTTGATCCCGACGACCCGACCGCCGGCGTCGGCCAGCGGGCCGCCCGAGTTGCCCGGCGCGAGCCGGATGTCGGCACAGAGGAGCGGCTCGGGCGTTCCTGCGCGCGAGTGGCGCAGGAGTGGCGCGCGGGTGCCGTGCAGCACGCCGATCGCGAGCGCGTTCGAGATCCCCAGCGGATGCCCGAAGGCGAGCACCATCGCACCGGGGCGGAGGGTGGCGCGGTCGCCCAGCGGTGCCGGCACGAGCGGCGTCGCGCCCGGGTCCACCCGGAGGGCGGCCAGGTCGTGGGCCGGATCGCGGGCGACGGTGTGGCCGGCCAGCCGCCGGCCGTCGGGGAGGTCGACGAGCGCGCGGGCGCCGCGGGCGACGTGGGCGTTGGTGAGCAGCAGGCCGTCGGCCGACCAGACGACGGCGGCGCCCTGGCCGGCGGGGCGACCGCGCTGGCCGTCGCCCGTCAGGACGATGGCGGTGCTCTGGCGGAGGCGTGTCGCGACGGCGTCCAGCGCGTCGTCGATGCCCGGGGCGTGGAAGCGGGACGCGTCGGCCATGGTCAGCGCCGGCCCGGGTGCTCGTCGACCGTGATCATGACGATGCGGCGCTCGCCGGCACGCAGCACCTGGGCCGGCACGGTCGTCCCGACCGACTCGGGGCCGAGGGCGGACAGGACGTCGGTGACGTCCTCGGTGGGGGCGTCGGCGAGGGTGAGGAGGATGTCGCCCAGCATCAGCCCCGCGCGGTCGACGGGCGAGCCCGGCTCGATGGCGACCAGCATGAGTGCCTGCGTCTGCTCGCGGCCGGCCTCCGCCAGCTCGCGCCGGACGGCGTCCGGGAGGCGCACCGCCTGCGCGCCGATCCCGAGCCAGCCGCGGCGGGTGCGGCCGCCGGCGAGGAGGTGGTCGACCACGCGGTCCACCGTCGCGACGGGGATCGTGAGCGCCCCCGAGCGGGCGAGGGCCGAGGTGTTCACGCCGGCCACGCGTCCGCCGCCGTCGACCAGCGGGCCGCCGGAGAAGCCGTCGTAGACCGCGACGTCGAGGCGGACGAACTGGTCGATCTGGCCGCCCTGCCAGGTCCGCCAAGCGGGCCCGACGGCCGAGACGGCGCCGAGTGCTGCCGTGACTTCCGTGCCGGGCCGGCCGACGGCGAGCACCAGCTGCCCGACGCGCAGCGGCTCCTGGGCGAGGATGGCGGGCGTCGATTCGCCCGCCGGCTCCCCCTCCAGGCGGAGGATGCACAGGTCGGTGGACGGATCGCGCCCGGCGACCGCGCCGCGCGCGCGGGTCCCGTCGGGGAGGGTGACGGCGACGTCGTCGTCCTTGTGGACGGTGTGGTGCGTCGCGACGACGATCCCGGGGCGCCAGAGGATGCCGCTGGCCGGGATGCGGCGGCGGGCGTGGACCGCGACGACGCTGCGCGCGGCGGCGGCCGTGGCGTCGGCGAGGTCGGTCGAGAGCTGCTCGAGCAGGGTCGGCATGGCAGGGGAGGCTGCGGACTGCGGGCTGCGGACTGCGGATCGACCGCTCCCGACTGGGTGCACGGTGCCGCCGCGCGGGGGCCGCAGCCATCGGTCGAACGGGGGAGGCGGGGGAGGGGCGTTCGGGTAGGGCGCTGCGTGCTGCATGCTGCGTGTCCGGCCGCTCGGGACGCGTCGGTCCTCCGGACCCCCACTGTGCCTATTGGGGAGGACGCGGATGCTCCGGATGCGCCGGATCCTTCGGATCGCTCCTCGGAGTGCACGGAGCGTCGCCGCCACGCGGGACGATCCGGAGCATCCGAGTCATCCGAAGCATCCGTATCCTCCCCAACGGCAAAGGTGGTCCGGCGCGCCGACGCGTCCCGGGTTCGAGACCCGCTGTCCGCAGCCCGCAGCCCTTCACCCGAACGGACGACGGCAGGTCCCCGCCTTCGGCGCTACCTTGGGGACAGGTCGCGGCGCCGCCCGGCGTCGCGCGGCGACGGAGCGCAGCTGCCAGCGAGGGCACGTGATCGGACGGTCGGTCGGGAAGGTGGGACCGCGCGCGCGGCGCGCCGCGCAGGCGCGGGCGGCGCGCAACGGCGCGGGGCCGGACAAGGCCGCGGGCGGCGCCACGCCGGCGAAGAAGAAGGTCGACACCAAGGCCGCGTGGCGCGACGCGAGAGCGCTCATGTGGCAGCACCGGCGCGCCCTCGCCATCGGCTTCAGCCTCATGCTCGTGAGCCGCGTGGCGGGCCTCGTGCTCCCGCTCAGCTCCAAGGGGCTGATCGACGAGGTGATCGGCAAGTCGCGCCACGACCTCCTCTGGCCGATCGCCCTCGGCGCCACGCTGGCGACGCTCGTGCAGGCCGCGACCGGCTTCGCGCTGTCGCAGGTCATCAGCGTCGCCGCGCAGCGCGCGATCAGCGACATGCGCCGCCGCGTGCTGAACCGCATCTCGCGGCTCCCCGTGCGCTACTTCGACGAGCACCAGACCGGCGTGCTCATCTCGCGCGTGATGAACGACGCCGAGGGGATCCGCAACCTCGTCGGCACCGGCATCGTGCAGCTCGTCGGCGGCATCGTCACCGCGGTCCTCGCGCTCGGCGTGCTGCTCTGGCTCAACTGGGTGATGACGCTCGTCATCGTCGTCATCCTCGCGGGCTTCGGCGGCGGGATGGCGATGGCGTTCGGGCGGCTGCGCCCGATCTTCCGCGAGCGCGGCAAGATCCAGGCAGAGGTCACGGGGCGCCTCAACGAGACGCTGGGCGGGATCCGCGTCGTGAAGGCGTACGGCACCGAGCGCCGCGAGCAGGTGACGTTCGCCAAGGGCGTGCACCGCCTCTTCCGCAACATCGCGAGCTCGATCACCGGCGTGTCGGCCACGACGTCGGCGAGCACGGTCGTCATCGGCCTCGTCGGCCTGCTCATCCTCGGCGTCGGCGGCCCGGCGGTCATCGAGGGCACGATGACGCTCGGCGACCTGATCACGTTCGTCTTCTTCGTCGGCCTGCTGGCGGCGCCCGTGGTGGGCATCGCGTCGATCGGCACGCAGATCAGCGAGGCGATCGCGGGGCTCGACCGCATCCGCGAGATCCTCATCCTGCCGACGGAGATCGACGAGGACGTGCGCCGCGCGCCGCTGGACGTGCTGCGCGGCGACGTCGCGTTCGAGGACGTCTGGTTCGAGTACCGCGAGGGGCAGCCGGTGCTGAAGGACGTCAACTTCACGGCGCCCGCCGGCTCGACGACGGCGCTCGTGGGCTCCAGCGGCAGCGGCAAGAGCACGCTCGTGTCGCTGGTGATGGCGTTCAACCGCCCGACGCGCGGCCGCGTGCTGATCGACGGCCGCGACCTCGACGCCGTGCGCCTCACGGACTACCGCGCGCGCCTCGGCGTGGTGCTGCAGGACAACTTCCTGTTCGACGGCACGGTGGCCGAGAACATCGCCTTCTCGCGGCCGAGCGCGACGCGGGAGGAGGTAGAGGCGGTGGCGCGGCTGGCGAACTGCGACGAGTTCGTGAAGGGCTTCCCGCAGGCGTACGACACGGTGGTCGGCGAGCGCGGCGTGAAGCTCTCGGGCGGCCAGCGGCAGCGCATCGCGATCGCGCGCGCGCTGCTCGCCGATCCGGGGATCCTGATCCTCGACGAGGCCACGTCGTCGCTCGACTCGGAGAGCGAGGCGCTGATCCAGGAGGCGCTGGCGCGGCTGCGCGGCGGGCGCACGACGTTCGTGATCGCGCACCGCCTGTCGACGATCCGCAGCGCGGACCAGATCCTGGTGCTGGAGAACGGCGAGATCGTGGAGCGCGGCTCGCACGACGAGCTGATGGCGCTCGGTGGCCGCTATCGCACGCTGCACGACAAGCAGTACGCGTGGGAGAGCAACCGGTTCACGAACCCGGGCGAGGACTTCACGACGCCGGCCTCGAAGACGCCCGCGAAGAAGCCGGCGCCGGCGGGGCGGTAGACCGCGCGACGAACGGCATTGCAAGGACGAAGATCTGAACGGTTCTGATGGCAGGTCCGATGGCTCTGTGTGGTGCGCGATTCCTCGCCGCCACATGGAGCCATTCGTCGTCGTCGGATCTCTTCGCTTCTTCATCCTCTGCCCATTGGGGGGATGCGGATGCTCCGGATCGGAACGGATGCTTCGGATCGTCCCTCGTGGCGGCGACGTCCCAGGCGCCGCGGCGGAGCGATCCGTTCGATCCGTTCCGATCGGGAGCATCCGCAACCCTCCACCAGGCCAACACCTCCGGCGCGCCGGACCCGAACGACATGCGCCCCGAGAATCGAAGCCGGGAATGTCGGATGCGAGCGGGTTGCGCCGTGGGGTCGCGACGAACAGCGCACCACCCAGTGCCATCCATGCGGCAACCCTCCGCGCCGCCGCGCGGGTCTGACGAGGGGACCACCGCCGGCCGCCTCCCCTCGCGCTCCCCGCCATGCGCCTCCGCCTGCTCGCCGCGGCGTTCGTCGCCGCCGTCGTCGTCGCCAGTCCCGCCCAGGCGCAGCCGCGCCCGGACTTCACGGGCCGCTGGATCGTCGACACCGCGCGCAGCGACTTCGCGCACGTGACGCCGCCCGCGAGGATGCTGATGACGGTCGCGCAGACCGACAGCACCTTCACCTTCACGCAGACGGTGGCGACGCCCACGGGCGAGCGCAGCGCGACGCAGTCGTACCCGCTGGACGGGAAGGAGCGCACGCAGCCCACGCCCGACGGCGTGAAGGTGGTCGGCTCGGCGCGCGCGACGGACGCCGGGATCACGGTGGACGCGACGATCACGCGCGGCCAGACGCCTGCGCACCAGGTCAGCCGCTGGAGCCTCTCGCCCGACGGGCGCACGATGACGCTCGAGCAGGACGTCGAGACGCCACGCGGGCCGACGAAGCTGAAGCTCGTCTTCGCGCGGCAGCCGTAGCGGGCCCCGCGCGCCGTGCGCTGGTCGGCGAACGAGGGGATGCGGATGCTCCGGATGCAGCGGATCCGACGGATCGTTCCGCATGGCGACGACGTCCCGTGCACTCCACAGAGCGATCCGCATGATCCGTTCAGATCCGGAGCATCCGCATCCCCTCCAATAGGTAGGGGAGGCGATGCGCCAACGCATCCCGAGCGGCTCGACACGCAGCACGCAGCAGCTACGGAGCGCGCTGCCCCGCCGCGCCCTCCACGACGATCGCGCCCCTGAAGCTCCGCACCTCGATGCGGCCCGCGTCGGCGCCGGCGTCGGTGCGCAGCGCCTGTCCCTGCTTCTGCGGACGCACGGCCGCGCGCACGGCGGGGATCGCGCTCGTGATGCGGCCCCCCAGCGTGAGCAGGTCGAGCGTCGCGGCCTCGCGCGCGAGCTGCAGCGTGACGTCGCCGGAGTTCGTCTCGATGCCGAGCGACGCGCCGCGCGCGACGGCGCCGCGGTGGCGCACGCCGCCGGTCACGCTCTCCAGGCGCGCCTGCTGCGTGACCGCGCCGTCGAGCGTGAGCATCCCGCCGACCGTCGCGAGCTCCGCGTCGCCGACCGCGCCCGCGATGCGGATCGCGCCCGACGACGTGCGCGCGCGCAGCCAGTCGGCGCCGTCCTGCACGGTCACCGGCGCCGCCAGCGCCTCGATCCGCAGCGTCGCGGGGCGGCCGCTCACGCGCACGTCGCCCGTCACGGTGTAGAGCTCCACGTCGCCCACCACGCCCGACACGGTGATGGGCGCCGTCGACGACTTCACCCACACCTTCGCGCGACGCGGGACGCGCACCTCGAGCTCGCCCGTCGCGGCGGAGCCGCCGCGCTCCTCGACGCCGAGCTTCACGCCGCGCGGGCCGCCACCGAAGTGGAACGGTGCGCCCGCCGCCACGCGCGCGGTGACCGCGATCGAGTCGTGCGCCCAGCCGATCACGCGCACGCTGCCGAGGAGGTTCCAGACGCGCACCGCGCCGTCGGCGTCCATGCGCTGGCCGCGCACCAGCGTGCGCGTGGTGTCCTGCGCCGCGACGAGCGCCGGGAGCAGGACGGTCAGCGCGGCAGCCAGGCGCGCGACGCTCACGAGCGCGACCCCAGCGAGGCGCCGCGCCGCACCAGCTCGCGCTTCCGCGCGTAGGTGCGCGACAGCAGCTCCGCCAGCGCGGCGTTGCCCGGATCGCGCGCCAGCGCGGCGCCCGCCTCCGCGATCGCCGCATCGATCGTCGCCAGCGACCGCTCCAGCGCGCGCAGCGTCTCCGCCGCCAGCACGCGGTCGCCGGTCGCGGCCGCGGCGCGCAGCACGGCCAGCGTGCGGTCCGTCTCCTCGCGCAGCGCGGCAACGTCGGCGGCCGGCTGCACGGGCGCGGGCGTCTCTTCACGCGCGGAGTCCGGCGCGTGCGTGACCGCGACGGCGGGTGGCGGCCCGCGGCGCACGAGGCGCGCGGTGATCGCGGCGGTCATCGCCATCAGCGCCAGCACCGCGGCGATGCGCAGCGCGGCGCTCCGCCACGCGGTCGCCAGCGCGCGCTTCGGTGGGGTGCGCGACTCCACGCGCGACTCCACGCGCGACTCCACGTGCAGCGTCGGGCGCGCGGCGCGCGCCTGGAGCGTCGCGGCGATCGCGCGCTCCAGCGCGTCGGGGTCGGGCGGCAGGAGCTCCGCCGGCGCGCGCCGCGCGGCGTCCACGACGCGCCGCAGCGCCGCGGCCCGGTCGGCGCACGCGGCGCACGTCGCGCAGTGCCGCGCCACGGCCTCGCGTGCGTCCGCGTCCAGGCGACCGTCGATCCAGTCGCCGAGCGCGTCGTCGGAGCAGTGGGGAGGGGGAGAATGCATCGGTGGGATCATGGTCACTCGCTCAGCAGCTGGGCGAGACGCTTGCGGGCGCGGTGCAGCTGCGTGCGGATGGTGCCCGGCGCGAGGCCCGTGAGCTGCGCGATCTCGTCGTGGCCGTATCCCTCCACGTCGTGCAGCACGAAGACCACGCGCGCCCCCTCGGCCAGCCGCGGCAGCGCGGCGTCGAGGTCGATGCGGTCCAGCACCGCGTCGGGCCCTGCGGCCCACGTGCCGTCGTCCAGCAGGTGGCTCGCCGGCTCGACGCGCGCCAGGCGCCGCCGGTCCGCGCGCAGCCGCTCCAGCACGACGTTCACGGCCAGGCGGTGCAGCCACGTGCCGATCGCGCTGTCGCCGCGAAAGCTGTCCAGCCGCTCCCACGCGCGCACGAACACGTCCTGCGTCAGCTCCGTCGCCTCCGCGGCGTCGCCCGCCATGCGCAGGCAGAGCGCGTACACGCGCCCCACGTGCGCGCGGTACAGGCCGGCGAAGTCCGCCGGACCGTCAGCCGTCGTCACGTGCGGGCACTCGCGGGTCGCCGGCGTCACCAGGTCTCGTCATCGGGTCCGGAGATTGGATGCCGGCCGCGGCGCTCCCGTTTACACGCGCCCGCCCGTGAGGTCGCACGAGAATCCGTCGCCGTCCGCCTGTGCGCAACCGCGCGCCGGCCGGCATCACACGGGAGCAGCTCGAGGAGCTGTTCGTCTTCCTCTCACGTGGAGCGCTCTCATGTCTGCCAGGACCCTCTCCCTTTCCAGTGCCCGCACGCTCGCGACGCTCGCGCTCACCCTGACGGCCGCCGCGGCGGTGCCGCGCACGGCCGCCGCCGGCCCGCCGTGGATCGGCGTCGAGCTGCCGGCCAACCCGCACCAGCCCGCGACGCGCGGCGCGCTGGCGGTCGCGCACCTCTACCACCACGGCGACGCCACCGGGTACCCGCTGCGCGCGGAAGCCGTCGGCATGGTGGACGGCGCGCGCCGCACGGTGCGCCTGGAGGTGCGCCCGGTCGGCCCGCAGGGCGTGTTCGCGATCCACGGCGCGCTGCCGCGCGGCGACGGCTGGGTGCTCGTCCTCACGATGAGCTCCGGCGAGACGTCGCGCGCCTCGGCGCTGGTGGCGCTCGACCGGCGCGGCGAGGTGGCCGGCGTGCGCGTGCCCCAGGACTCGCGCGAGAACGGCCGCTGGATCGTCCCGCGCGAGGCGACGACGGCCGAGGTGGACGCGATGCTGCGCGTCGCGACGGCGCGCACGGTGGCGTCGGCCGACGCGTCGAACGACGCGTCGAACGACGCGTCGTTCGACGCGCGGACCGCGGGGCTCGCGCTCGCCGGGCTCGGCGTGGTGCTGCTGCCCGTCGGCCTGCAGCGGCTGCGCGGCCGGCGCTGACGACGACGCGCCCGGGCGCCGCATCGACGGCGCCCGGGCGTGCGTCAGCCGGTCGTTCAGCCGGCCATCACGCCGGCGTCGCGCTCGTCGCCCACCATCATGATCTCGCGCTTGCTGTCCTTGAGGAAGCCCTCGCGCAGCTGCAGCTCGCCGTCGCGCACCGCGCAGCGGCCCTCGGCCCACACGTGCCGCACCTCCAGCGTGTCGCGCTCCAGCACCAGCACGTCCGCGACGCGGTCCCGCTCCAGGACGCCCTTGTGCGGCAGCTTGAGGATGCGCGCGGTGTTCTCGGTGACGAGCGGCAGCACCTGCTCGATGGGGAAGCCGTGGTCCACCACGCAGCCGCGGATCTGCGCCGCCGACGCGGCCGGGCTGTTGACCGACGCGTCGGACGACACGGTCAGCTGCGCGAGGTCGCCGTCGTTGTCGACGTAGAAGCGCAGCCAGCGCGCGAGGTCGCCCTCCACCGTGTCGATGTCCACGGCCACGCCACGGTGCGCGAGCCCGATCGCCTCGCGCATGAGCGCCTCGTTGCGCTCGATGTGCGTCACGTACAGCCAGCCCGGCTCCACCTCGAACTGGTCGAGGATCTCGCGCAGCAGCGCGAGCCGCCGCCGCCCCTCGCCGACGTGGAAGTGCGTGACGCCGGCCTTGCGCGCCAGCATCCCGCCGACGTGCGCGTCGAGCACCATGCGCGCGAGCGAGCGCGCGTCGGGCTCCATGCCGCGCGCGTCGGCGATCGCGACCTCGCCGACGCCGATCACCTCGTCGATGAACATGATGTCCTCGCGCGGCGTGGCGAGGATCGTCGTCGGCGGCACGTTGTAGCCGCCGGTCCAGACGTAGGCGTTCAGCCCCTCCTCGCGCAGCGCCTTGGCCTTCGCGAGCAGGCCGGGCATCGTCTTCATCGTCGTGTCGACGCCCAGGCAGCCGACGACGGTGGTGAAGCCGTGGCGCACGATCTCGCCGACGAAGAACTCGGGCGACTGCGTGCTGAAGCCCTCCTCGCCGCTGCCGCCCAGCAGGTGCACGTGCGGGTCGATCCATCCCGGCGTCACGAGGCACCCTTCGGCGTCGACGACCTCGTGCTCGACGCCGAGCGACTCCAGTGCGGCGCGGTTCACCTTGCCCACCGCGGCGATGCGCGAGCCCGCGAGCAGCACCGAGCAGCGGCCGAGCGGGCGCGGCGCGAGGACCTCGCCGTTCTCGATCAGCGTGTGCACGGCGGCGCCTCCTCGGAGTGTACGCTGGCGTACCGCATCAGTGATGGCGCCGGCCGGTGTCGGCGCCCGCGCGGCGGTCCGGCGAGCAGTCGATGCGCCGCGTCGTCGCACGGCGCTCGCCCGTGTCGGGCGCGCGGCGGTCGGCCGCGCCGCTCCAGCGCGCGGCATCGGACGCTGGCGTGGACGCGCCGCGCGCGTCGGGCGCGTGGGGATCGTCGGTCGCGTGGGGGAGGGGGTCCGGGCCCTCGGTGGGGCCGTGGCGTCCGGAGATGTGCGGTCGCATGCATCACAACGTTGCAGGGTCGTCGCACCGAACCGGGCGGGCCGGCGTTCGCCCGCCGTTTCGGCGCGTGCCGTCGTCTGCGCACGCGACGTGCCGATAGCATGGGATACCAAATGATTGCGGGCCGAGGAGTGCCCGCGGACCAGCCATCGCCCCCATGCCCTCCACGCGCGCTTCAGGACGACCCCGGTACGGCACCCTCGTCATCGTCGGCGGACACGAGGACAAGACAGGCGAGCGCGTCATCCATCGCGCGCTCGTGCACCGACTCGGCGGCGGGGGGCTCGCGATCGCCACCGTCGCCAGCGAGCAGCCCGACGCGCTCTGGCGCGAGTACGCCGCGCTCTTCCGGACGCTGGGCGTCGCGGACGTGCGGCACCTCGCGATCGCGTCGCGCGCGGAGGCGGACGCGCCCGAGGCGATGGCGGCGCTGGACGGCGTGCGCGGCGTCTTCTTCACCGGCGGCGACCAGCTGCGCATCACCGGCCTGCTGGGCGGCACGCTGGCGGCGGAGCGCATCCGCGACGTCTACGAGACGGGCGGCCTGGTGGGCGGGACGTCCGCGGGCGCGTCCGTCATGAGCGTCACCATGCTCGTCAGCGGGGCGGCCGAGGAGTCGCACCGGCTCGGCGGCTCGCTGCGCATGGCGCCCGGCCTCGGGCTGCTCCCCGACGTCATCGTCGACCAGCACTTCGCCGAGCGCGGGCGCGTCGGGCGGCTGCTCGGCGCCGTCGCGCAGAACCCCACCATCCTCGGCGTCGGCATCGACGAGAACACCGCCGTCCTCGTCGAGCAGGCGCCGGACGCGCCGTGCTTCCGCGTCGTCGGCGAGGGCGGCGTGTTCGTCGTCGACGGGCAGGGCGCCAGCTACACGAACGTCAGCGAGGAGGAGGAGAACCGCACGCTCTCCCTGTTCGGCGTGCGGCTCCACGTGCTGAGCCAGGGCGACGAGTTCGACCTCGCGTCCCGCACCCCGACCAACCATCCGGCCGAGGAGGTGGACGCCGCCCTCGGCCTGCGTGACGGAGCATCATGACGACGGCGATCGAGCACACCGCGGCGGTCCGCGCGACCGGCGACGACCTGCGCGCGGCGCGCGTGCGCGTGCTGCGCGGACCCAACTACTGGCGGCTCGCGCCCGTGGTCGTGTGCGACCTCGTGCTCGGCCGGCTGGAGGGCGTGCCCACCACCGCGCTGCCTGGCTTCACCGAGCGGCTGATCGCGACGCTGCCCACGCTGCACGAGCATCCCTGCAGCCGCGACCGGCCCGGCGGCTTCATCGAGCGGATGTGGGAGGGCACCGAGCTGCCGCACGTGCTGGAGCACGTCGCGCTGGAGCTGCAGACGCTCGCGGGCAGCGACGTCGGCTTCGGCCGCGTGGTGCCGTCGGGCGATCCGGGCGTGTGGTGGGTGGTGGTCGCGTACGAGGAGGAGGACGTCGGCGTCGCGTGCATGCACGAGGCGCTCGCGCTGATGCGCGCGGCGATCGACGACACGCCGCACGACGTGGCGCGGGTCGTCGCCGACCTGCAGGCGCTGCACGACACCGTGCGCCTGGGGCCGTCCACGGGCGCGATCGTGGAGGAGGCGCGGCGGCGTGGCATCCCCGTGCGGCGGCTGAATGCGGGCTCGCTCGTGCAGCTGGGGCTCGGCGCCCGGCTGAAGCGCATCCAGGCCGCGATGACCGACCGCACCAGCGCGATCGCCGTCGAGATCGCGCAGGACAAGGACGACACCAAGCGCGTCCTCGCGAACTTCGGCCTCGCGGTGCCGCACGGCGGCGTCGCGCGCACGCTGGCGCACGCGCTGGACCTCGCGGCCGACACCGGATATCCGGTGCTCCTCAAGCCGCTGGACGCGAGCCAGGGGCGCGGCATCTCGGGGCGGCTGGACGACGCCGCGGCCGTGCGCGCCGCCTGGCCCGCGACGTCCGCCGTGTGCAGCCGCGTGGTGGTGGAGCGCTACGTGGCGGGGCGCGACTACCGCGTGCTGGTGGTGAACGGGCGCACGGTGGCGTGCGCGGAGCGCGTGCCGGCGCACGTGGTGGGCGACGGCGTGCGCACGGTGCGCGCGCTGGTCGAGGAGGCCAACCGCGACCCGCGCCGCGGCGTCGGCCACAGCAACGTGCTCACGCAGCTGCCCTGCGACGAGCGTACGGTGGCGCACCTCGCGACCCGCGGCCTGACGCTCGACAGCGTGCCGGACGCGGGCGACGTCGTGTACCTGCGCGCGACCGCGAACCTCTCGACGGGCGGCACCTCGATCGACCGCACGGACGTGCTGCATCCGGACAACGCGACGGCGTGCGCGATCGCCGCGGGCGCCGTGGGCCTCGACATCGCGGGCGTGGACGTGCTGAGCCCCGACATCTCGGTGCCGTTCCGCGACAACGGCGCGGTGATCGTCGAGGTGAACGCGGCGCCGGGCATCCGCATGCACACGCACCCCAGCGAGGGCACGCCGCGCAACGTCGCGGCGCCGATGCTGGAGATGCTCTTCCCGCCCGGCGCGCCGGTGGACATCCCCGTCGTCGCGGTCACCGGCACGAACGGGAAGACGACCACCACGCGGTTGATCGCGCACCTCTTCCGCAGCACGGGCAAGGTCGTGGGCTTCACGACCACCGACGGCATCTACCTGCAGGACCGGCCCATCATGCAGGGCGACATGACCGGCCCGTTCTCCGCCAACGTCGTCCTGTCCAACCCGGCGGTGGAGGTCGCGGTGCTGGAGACCGCGCGCGGCGGGCTGCTGCGCTCCGGGCTCGGCTTCGAGCAGTGCGACGTCGGCGTGGTGCTGAACGTGACGTCCGACCACCTGGGGATCGGCGGCATCCACACGATCGAGCAGCTGGCCGACGTGAAGGGCGTCATCGCCGCAGTGGTGAAGCGCGAGGGGCACGCGGTGCTGAACGCGGACGACCCGCTCGTCTACGCGATGCGCGAGCGCACGCCCGGCGACGTGGCGCTCTTCTCGGCCGCCGACGTGGAGAGCCCGCGCGTGACGGCGCACCTGGCGCGCGGCGGCATCGCCGGCGTGATGGAGGACGGGCGCTTCACGCTGCGCCGCGGGCGCGTGCGCATCCCGGTCGCGGCGGAGGCCGAGGTGCCGCTGATGCTGGGCGGGGCGGCGCGCTACCAGCGCGAGAACGTGCTGGCGGCGATCACCACCGCGTTCGTGCGCGGCATCCCGTACGACGACATCCGCGCGGGGCTGCTGTCGTTCGTGCCGTCGGCGACGACGACGCCGGGGCGCCTCAACCTCATCCCGCTGCGGGGCGGCGCGCGCGTGCTGGTGGACTACGCGCACAACGTCGCGGCGCTCGCGGGACTGGCGGAGATGGCGCGGCGGCTGCCGGCGCGGCGCCGGCTGGCCGTCGTCGCCGTCCCGGGTGATCGGCGCGACGCGGACATCGTGGCATCGGGGCGCGCGCTGGCCGCGTTCGACCGCGTGATCGTGCGCGAGGACCACGACCGCCGCGGCCGCGCGCCGGGCGAGGTGGCGGCGCTGCTGGCGGACGGGCTCCGCGCGGGCGGCCTCGCGGACGACCGGATCGCGATCG
Organism: Roseisolibacter agri; assembly: GCF_030159095.1. Classification (NCBI taxonomy): domain Bacteria; kingdom Pseudomonadati; phylum Gemmatimonadota; class Gemmatimonadia; order Gemmatimonadales; family Gemmatimonadaceae; genus Roseisolibacter; species Roseisolibacter agri. Next base: position 452,851 of record NZ_BRXS01000003.1, on the reverse strand, counting down.
TGCTGGAGGAGGAGGAGGCGCTGCGGCAGGGGCTCGCCGCGCTCGAGGCGGACGACCTGCTCGTGGCGCTCTCGGACGAGGTGCCGACGACGCTCGGGCTGGTGGGCACGCTGACCGCCGGAGGCGACGCGTGACCGTGGGCACGGCGCCGTCCCTCGCCGCCACGGCGCGCGACCAGATCCGGGTCACGGGCCTGTGGACGGTCGCGGGGCTGAACTACTGGGCGCGCCGTCCGGTGACGCGCCTCGACCTCGACGTCGGCCGGTTCGACGAGGTCCCGTCGGACGAGGTCGAGGGCTTCACGGCGCGGCTGGTGGCGGCGCTGCCCGCGCTGGTGGAGCACGAATGCTCGGTCGGGCGGCGCGGCGGCTTCGTCGAGCGGCTGGAGCGGGGCACGTACGCGCCGCACATCATCGAGCACGTCGGGCTCGCGCTCCAGAACCTGGCGGGCGACGACGTGGGCTACGGCCGCGCGCGCGGGGCGGAGCGGCCGGGGAGCTACGTCGTCGCGCTCGCGCACCGGCACGCGGCCGTGGGGCGCGCCGCGGCGCTGCAGGCGACGGCGCTGGTGCGCGCGGCGTTCGACGGCGAGCCGCTCGACCCCGACGCGGCGGTGGCGGCGCTGCGCGCCGGGCGCGCGCTCCCCGACGATCCCGCCCCGACGGCGCAGGTGGACGTCGCCGTCTATGCCAGCACCCACGACGGCACGCACGACGGCGTACGGGTCACGCCCGCGAGGATCGTCACGCGCGGCCTGCCGTACGCCGCGGCGCGGACGGCCGTGGTGCTGGAGGCGGGCACGCGCGGGGTGCCCGTCGGGTTCCGGGCGCCGGAGCGGCTGGAGCAGCTGCTCACCGTGATGGTGGACGGGCTGGCGCCGGGCGGGCGGCTGGTCTGTCCGGAGGACGCGACCGCGCTGCAGGACTACGCGCGGGAGCGGGGGCACCCGGTGGCCGTGTTCGCGCCGGGAGAGCCGCTCCCGTCCGAACTGGCCGTCCGCGGGTAAAGGATCGGGTGAGCCCCGCGCGGGCGGGACCGGTCCCTCTGGTCGGGGGGGCGGTCCCGCCTCAACTTGCGGGGCTTCCATCCCCGCGCGCGGCCATGGGATGCTCATCGCTCCCGGCTGCACGCGCCGTCCGCCCACGTGCCCCGCCCCATGTCCGCACCCACGCTCGCGCTCCTGGCGCTGCTGCAACAGCCGGCCGCCGGTCAGCCGCCCGCGCCCGCCGCCCCCTCGCCGGTCGCCCGCATCGAGGTCTCGCCGGCCGACCCGGTCGTCGCCGCGATGGACACCCTCCGCCTCAGCGCCCGCGCCTTCGATGCGCAGGGGAAGGTGATGGAGAACGTCCACCTGCGCTTCGTCCCGACCGGCGGCTGGTTCGAGGGCACCGTCGACACGACGGGCCTCGTGAAGTCCGGCGCGACCGGGATCCTGCCGGTGGGCGTCGTCGCGATGGTGCCGGGGTCGCGCCCGTTCGTCGAGCGCGTGTCCGTGCGCATGGTGCCCGGCGCCGCCGCGCGCGTCGCCGTCGAGGGGCTGCCGAGCACCCTCGTGGTGGGCCAGCGCGTGGCGCTGCAGGCCACCGCGTACTCGGCGCAGAACGACCGCCGCGAGGACGCGGTGCGCTGGAGCAGCTCGATGCCCGGCGCGGTCGCGGTGCGCGACGGCTTCGTGGTGGCGCTCGCGCCCGGCCGCGCCGTGCTGACGGCCGAGGCGGGGCGCGCGAGGACGACCGTGCCGGTGACCGTGGTGGCGGCGCGCGTCGCGTCGCTGCAGGTGACCGCGGGCGCCGCGCCGTCGGCGGGCTGGCGCACGGGCGACGTGATCCGCTTCAGCGCGGTCGCGAAGGACGCGCAGGGGAAGGTGATCCCCGGCGTCGCCGCGACGTGGAGCTTCAGCCCGGGGCAGGGGATGATCGATCCGGACGGCGCCTTCGTCGGCTACGAGGCGCGGCCCTACACCATCACCGCCTCGCTCGGCGACCGCAGCGCGACGACCATCGTGACGCTCGCGCCGCGCGACGTGCGCCGCCCGGCGAGCGTCGTCGGCCGCCTGCCGCGCACGCGCTTCACGACGGAAGAGGTCTGGCTGCACCCGACGGAGAAGGTCGCGTACCTCGGCTCCGGCTCGGGCGGCGACGTGATGTACGCGATCGACATCTCGAATCCCGCCGCGCCGGTGGTGACCGACTCGCTCGTGTCGAACACGCGCCGCGTGAACGACGTGATGACGACGGCGGACGGCAGGTACCTCGTCTTCACGCGCGAGGGCGCGAGCGACCGCCGCAACGGCGTCGTCGTGGCGTCGCTGGAGGATCCGCGCCATCCGAAGGTGCTGAGCGAGTACACCGCGACGGTGACGGCCGGCGTGCACTCGGCGTTCGTGTACACGCAGCCCAAGTTCGGCACGCACGTCTACCTCACGAACGACGGCACGGGCGCGTTCCACATCCTCGACCTCAACGACCCGAAGAGCCCGAAGGAGGTCGCGGTGTGGAAGACGCCGCGCCCGGAGTTCGCGGGCGACGCGGGCCGCTCGCTGCACGACGTGGACGTGCAGGACGGGCTGGCGTACCTGAGCTACTGGAACGACGGGCTGGTGATCCTCGACGTCGGCAACGGCATCAAGGGCGGCTCGCCGTCGAACCCCGTGCTCGTGAGCCAGTACAAGTACGACCTGAACGACCTCTATCGGCAGGTCGAGGCGGCGGGCGGCCCGGGCTTCATCCGCGGCACGCACACCGCGTGGCGCCACAGGAACTACGTCTTCATCGCCGACGAGGTGTTCCCGGCGAGCGGGCTGCAGGGCGCGCCGGCGAACTCCGCGTCCGCGGGGCGCGCGTACGGCCGCCTGCAGGTGATCGACATCTCCGACCTCACGAAGCCGAAGAGCGTCGCGTTCTACGAGCCGGAGAACGGCGGCGTGCACAACATCTGGATCGCCGGCGACACGCTCTACATGGGCGCGTACAACGCGGGCTTCCGCACGTTCGACATCTCGGGCGAGCTGCGCGGCGACCTGCGCGCGCAGGCGCGCGAGATGGCGCACGTGCACACGGCCGACCCGCAGGGCAAGGTGATCAACACGCCGATGACGTGGGGCGTGGTGGTGCGCGACGGGCTGGCGTACGTCAACGACATGTACAACGGGCTCTGGATCGTGCGCATGGAGCCGTCCAAGGCGCCCAAGCCGAAGGTGATGCAGTGACGCCACGCGGGACCCGCGGGATGCTGGCGCTGGCGCTCGCCCTGGCGGCGGCGCCGGCCGGCGCGCAGGAGTACGTCGTCTACGTCGCGTCCGAGGCCACCGACCAGATCGCGGTCGTGCGCTTCGGCGCGCGGCTCGGGCCGGGCGGCACGCCGCTGGCGCGCGTCGAGGAGTCGCGCCCCGTCGGCATGAACCCGATGGACCCCGACGGCCCGCACGGGCTGGGCTTCGCGCCGGACGGCCGCTCGTACTTCGTGTCGACGGCGCACGGCGCGCCCTACGGCTCGCTGTGGCGCTTCGACGCGGCCACGGGGCGCACGCTGGGGCGCGTGGAGCTGGGGCTGTTCCCGGCGACGCTGCAGGTGAGCCCCGACGGCGCCACGGCGTACGTCGTGAACTTCAACCTGCACGGCGAGATGGTGCCGTCGAGCGTGAGCGTGGTCGCGCTCGCGACGACGGCGACGGCGGGCTCCGCGCCCGGCACGACGGACGAGGAGCTGGTGGAGATCGCGCGCATCCCGACGTGCGCGATGCCGCACGGCTCGCGCCTCACCGCCGACGGCACGCGCCACTACTCGGCGTGCATGATGGACGACCTGCTCGTCGAGATCGACACGCGCACGCTCGGCGTGTCGCGCCACTTCCTGCTGACGAAGGGCAAGGAGCAGGGGATGCCGGGCGCGCCGATGGTGCGGCGCGGCGCGCATGCGGGTCACGACATGGGCGGCCACGGGATGGATGCCCCGAAGCCCGGCGAGACGGTCTGCTCGCCGACGTGGGCGCAGCCCTCGGCCGACGGGCGCTCGGTGTTCGTCGCCTGCAACAAGACGAGCGAGATCGTCGAGGTCGACGTCGCGTCGTGGTCGCTCAAGCGCCGCATCCCGACGGGCGAGGGCGTCTACAACCTGGCCGCGACCCGCGACGGCAAGCTGCTCGTGGGCACGAACAAGCGCGGGCAGAGCGTGTCGATCCTCGACGCGGTCACGGGGAAGGAGCTGGCGCGCGTGCCGACGCGGCGGAAGGTGGTGCACGGCGTCGCGATCAGCCCGGACGACCGGTACGCGTTCGTGAGCGTCGAGGGGATCGGCTCGGAGCCGGGCACGCTGGAGGTGATCGACCTGCAGACGCGGCAGCGCGTGGCGAGCGCGGACGTCGGGCAGATGGCGGGCGGCGTCGACGTGCGGCCGGTGCGCTGACGGCTGCGTGCTGCGTGAACCGCGAACAGCACGAGACAGGATGACCAGGAGGCTCCGCGTGGCGCACTGTCCCAAGCGCCGGTGCGGAGCCTCTTCGTCATCCTGTCATCCTGTCCAACGTCGTTCAGGGGCTTGCGCGCCGGACCCCTGCTGCCTGTGGGGAGGACGCGGATGCGTCGGATGAGCACGGATCCTTCGGATCGTCCCTCGTGGCGGCGATGCCCCATGCGCCGGGGCGGAGCGATCCGACGAATCCGTTCCGATCCGGAGCATCCGCATCCTCCCCAAGAGCACCATCTCCGCGGCGCGCCGGCTCGTCCCGAGGTAGTTCACGCAGCACGCAGCGCGAAGCACGCAGCCAGGCCCCTCCCAAAACCCACTATTGCTAAAAATCCAGCACGATGCTAGAAGTTTAGCAGGCACCGTCCCGAGCACCTCTGAGGCACCCGAGCACCCGCATGGCCGACTCCCTCGCCAACCGGCTCTCCCGCCGCGAGCGCCAGATCATGGACGTCCTCTACCAGCTCGGCGAGGCCACCGCCGCCGAGGTGCAGGAGCGACTCCCCGAGCCGCCCAGCTACTCGGCCGTGCGCGCCATGCTCCGCATCCTCGAGGACAAGGGGCACATCCGCCACCACGAGGACGGGCCCCGCTACGTCTTCGCCCCCGTCGTCGCGCGCGACACCGCGCAGCGCTCGGCCGTGAAGCACCTGCTGCGCACCTTCTTCGACGGCTCCGTCGAGGACGCCATGGCCGCCCTGCTGGACGGCGCCGAGCGGAAGCTGTCGCGCGACGAGATCGACCGGATGTCGCAGCTCATCGAGCAGCGCAAACGGGAGGGCCGCTAGCATGTCCGACCTCGTCGCCTCGCTCGGCGGGCTGGCCGCCGACTGGCTGCCGGCCCTCGTGGACGTCACGCTCAAGGGCACCGTCATCCTCGGCGTCGCCGGGCTCGCGACGACATGGGGGATGCGCCGCGCCGCCGCCGCCACGCGCCACCTCGTGTGGAGCGCCGCCGTCGTCGCGGTGCTCGCGCTCCCCGTGCTCACCGCGCTCGTCCCGCGGTGGAGCGCGCCCGTCGTGCCGGCCGCGCTCGCGCGTGCCGCCGCCGCGCTGCGCGAGCCGCCCGCCGCGGCGACGCCTGTCGCCACCACGCCCGACGTCGCCCAGCGCTTCCGCGTCGAGCGCGCGCCCGACGCGCCCGCGCTCACCCAGCGCGACTACGAGGCGGGCGTCGCCGCCGGGATCGCTACCGTGCCTCCCACGCCCGCCGGCGCCGAGCCGTCGCGCGTGACCGTGGGCCCGAACGCGCTGACCGTGCAGGTGCCGCGCACGCCGGACGCCACGCCGACCGGGAACGCCGGCAGCGCGCCGACCTGGCTGCTCGCGCTCTTCGGCGTGTGGGCCGCGGGCGTGCTGTTCGTGCTGCTGCGCCTCGCGCTTGGCACCGCGGGGCTCGCGCGGCTCGTGCGCCGCGCGCAGCCGGCCGACGATCCCGCGTGGGTGATGCCGCTGCAGCGCCTCGCGCGCGAGCTGGGCATCCGCCGTCCGGTGTCGCTGTACGTCGGGCGCACCGGCACCGTGCCCGTGACGTGGGGCGTCGTCTATCCCGTCGTGCTGCTGCCGGCCGACGCCGCGGAGTGGACCGAGGACCGCCGCCGCGCCGTGCTGCTGCACGAGCTCGCGCACGTCGAGCGGCTGGACGCGCTGACGCAGGTCCTCGCGCAGCTCGCGACCGCGATCTTCTGGTTCAACCCGCTCGTCACGCTCGCCGGCCGGCGCCTGCGCGCGGAGCGCGAGCGCGCGTGCGACGACCTGGTGCTCGCCGCCGGCGGCGTCCCCGCCACGCGCTACGCCGACGACCTGCTGGACCTCGTGCGCACGCTCGGCGAGGCGTCGCCCGCGGCGGCCGCGCTGGCGATGGCGCGCCGCTCCGAGTTCGAGGGGCGGCTGCTCGCGATCCTCGATCCCGCCGCGCCGCGCGCGCGCACCGACCGCCGCCGCGCGCTCGCCGCCGCCGCGCTGGTCGCGCTGGCCGCCGTGCCGCTGGCCGGACTGCGCGCCTCGGTCGCCGCGCCGGCCGCGCGCATGGAGACCGCGGAAGAGATGGCGGCCGCGCGTCCCGCCGCGCCGTCGCCCGCGCGCGCGACGCCGGTCGAGCCGCAGACGTCGACCACGGTCCCGACCGTCGCGATGCCGCCGGTCCCGATGCCCACGGTCGCGATGGCGCCCGAGGCGCCGCGCATGCCGGAGCTGCGCTCCAGCCTCGCGACGGTGGGCGCCGGGCTCGGCGCCGTCGCCGAGCGGATGGCGAGCATGACGCCGCACCTCACCGGCATCACGCCCGTCGCCGACGCCTGCCGCCCCGCGTACCGCCGCGCCGGCGTCGCCCAGGTCTACCAGAGCGCCAGCGACACCAGCTGCCTCGAGGTGCGCACGTACGGCACCGTCGAGTTCACGCCCGACTACGCCGACGTGCGCGTGATCTCGGAGGGCGGCGTGCTGCGCGTGGCCGAGACGCGCGACGGCATCACGCGCATCATGGAGGTCACGCCGCGCGACGGCCGCCTCGTGCGCCGCTACACCGTGGGCGGCGACGAGCGGCCCACGGCCGAGGGCGAGGCGTGGTTCCGCGGCATCCTCACGAACGTCGTGCGGCGCAGCCGGACGTTCGCGAGCACCGCGCGCGCCACGACCAGCAACACGCGCCTGGTCCGCGCGGGCGACCTGCCCGCGGTGCTGGCCGAGGTGCGCCGCGTGACGAGCGACGGCGACAAGCGGCGGCTGCTCGAGTCGCTGCTCGCGGCGCGCGCGCTGACCGCGTCGGAGCTGGAGCAGGTGACGCTGGCCGCGCGCGGCATCGTGAGCGACGGCGACAAGTCGTCCGTGCTGCGCGCCGTCGCGGCGCAGCAGGCGCGCACGCCGGCGGTGTCGGCGGCCATCGTCGGCGCGTCGCGCGGCATCACCTCCGACGGCGACCGGCGCCGCGTGCTGGAGCGCACGCTGGGGCCCGATCTGACGCCCGCGGTGATCGCGGACCTCGTGCGCGCGGTGGCGGGCATGACCTCCGACGGCGACAAGTCGGCGGTCCTGCAGAAGCTCGCGCGGCGCGTCGGCGAGACGGGTGAGATCCGCACCGCGTTCTTCCGCACGCTCGACGGCTTCACGAGCGACGGCGAGCGCCGGCGCGTGCTGATCGCCGCCCTCGACTCGGCCGGCGACGACGCGACCGTCGCCGCGACGCTGGACCAGACGCACCGCATGACGTCGGACGGCGAGCGCGTGGAGGTGCTGCGCGCCGTCGCCCGCAAGCGGCGCATGGAGGTCGTGCCGGTGCGCGAGCGCTTCTTCGCCGCGGTGAACGGGATGGTCTCGGAGACGGCGCGCGAGACGGTGCTGCTGGCCGCGCTCCGCGCGCAGCCGACGTGCGTCGACACGCAGAAGGGCGCGATCGCCGCGACCAGGAACATGGTCTCCGACACGAAGCGCGCGAACGTGCTCCTGGAGGTCGCGAAGAGTACGCCCGCGCTGCGCGAGCCGGCCACCCGCGCGCAGTTCCTCGACGCCCTGAAGACGATGACGTCCAGCAGCGAGTACCGCCGCGTGATGGACGCGGTCGTGCCCTGAGGTGCCCGCGGCGGGGCGGCGCTGGCCGCCCCGCCGCATGAGTCGTATCGTGTGGTGCTAAGAAACTAGCAATCAACCGGAGGCCGTCGTGTCCCGTCCCGTCCAGTCGCCGCGCGCGCTCATCGCCCTCTTCGCGCTGCCGCTCCTCGCCATCCTGCTGGTCGCGCTGCTGGCCGCGCCCGCGCGCGCGCAGTGGGGCTGCTCCACCGCGCGCCGCGGCACGCACATCTCCATCAGCGAGAACAACGAGCGCCGCGCCCTCCTCATCTCCGACGCCGAGCGGTGCCTCGAGGTGCGCAGCGTCGGCGCGGTCGAGTTCACCGACGACGACGCGGACGTGCGGCGGCTCGCCTTCGGCGGCACGCTCTCGGTCGAGGAGACGCGTGGCGGCGTCACGCGCCGCGTCGAGTTCGTGGAGCGCGACGGCCGCATCGCGCGCCGCTACCTGCAGGACGGCCAGGTGCGCGACGAGGCCGACGGCGCGGCGTGGATCCGCGGCATCCTGCCGCAGGTCGCGCGCGAGAGCCACATCGGCGCCGAGGCGCGCGCGGCGCGCGTGCTGCGGCAGCGCGGCGTGCCGGGCGTGCTCGACGAGGTGCGCCAGATCGCCAGCGGCAGCGTGAAGCGCATCTATCTCGCCGAGATCCTGGAGCGCGGCCGCCCCACCGACGACGACCTGCGCGCCGTCGTGCGCGCGGCGGACCGCCACCTCTCGTCCGACTCCGACAAGGGCCAGGTGCTGCGCGCGGTGGCCGAGCGGCGCGGCGTGGACGCGGGCACGCTGGCGGCGGTCGTCGACGCGGCGCGCTCGATCAGCTCCGACTCCGAGAAGGCGCGCGTGCTCGCCTCCGCGCTGTCCGCGCCCGCCGCCAACGCCGACACGCGCACGACCGCGGCGGCGGTGACGCGCACGATCTCCAGCGACCGCGCGAAGGGCGAGCTGCTGGCCGCGCTGGCGCCGGGTGCCACGGCGTCCGACGTCATGCGCGCCGAGTGGCTGCGCGGCGCGCGCACGATCTCCAGCGACAGCGAGCGGCGGCGCGTGCTGATGGCGGCGCTCGACTCGCCCACGCAGGGCGACGCGCTCCTCACCGCGCCCGGCGCGCGCGACGCGCTGTTCGACGTCGTGGACGGCATCTCGTCGGACCGCGAGCGCGGCACGGTGCTGCGCGCGATCGTGCGCCGCGACCGCCTCTCGCAGCCCGCGCTGCTCGCCGCGCTCCGCTCGGCCGGCCGCATCTCGTCCGACCGCGAGAAGGCCGAGGTGCTGCTGGCCGCCGCCGCGCGCCGCGACGCGCTCGCGGACGAGGAGGTCCGCCGCACCTTCCTGAAGACGACCCGCGAGATCTCCTCCAGCAGCGAGTACCGCCGCGTCATGGACGCGGTGATCCGCTGAGCCGCCGAGGATTCCCGATGCGCCCGATCCGATCACTGCTCGCGCTCACGCTGCTCGGCGCGGGCGCCCTGCCCGCACAGACGCCGGGACAGGCCCCGGGGAGCAACACCCCCACGCCGTCCGGCGCGTCGCCCGCCGTCACCGCGACGGCCGCCGCGGCCCGCGTCGCGCGCTCCGCGCGCACGGAGCGCGCACCCGACATCGACGGCCGCGACGACGACGCCGCGTGGAAGGCGGCGCCCGTCATCGACGCGTTCCGCACTTTCGACCCGGTGGAGGACGGCGACCCGCGCTTCCGCACCGAGGCGCGCGTGCTGCACGACGCGCGCAACCTGTACGTGTTCGTGCGCGCGCACGACCCGCGGCCCGACAGCATCGTGGCGCTGCTCAGCCGCCGCGACGTGCGGACGCCGAGCGACCACCTGAAGCTGATGATCGACTCGTTCCACGACCGGCGCACGGGGTACGAGTTCGCCGTGAACCCCGTGGGCGTGAAGCGCGACTACTACACGTACGACGACTCGCGCGAGGACGTCTCGTGGGACGCCGTCTGGGACGTCGCCACGCGCGTGGACTCGCTGGGGTGGACGGCGGAGTTCCGCATCCCGCTCAGCCAGCTGCGCTTTCCCGAGCGCGACGACCACACGTTCGGGCTGATGATCATGCGCGACATCGGCCGGCTGAACGAGCGCATCGCGTGGCCCACGTACCGCCGATCGCGCCCGGGCATCGCGTCGCAGTTCGGCGACCTCGCGGGCCTCACGGGCCTCGGCGCGCCGCGCCGGCTGGAGGTCGCGCCCTACGTGCTGACGCGCAACGTCAGCGCGCGCACCGCGAACGGCTTCGCGCGCGCGCAGCAGCAGTCGGTCGGCGGGGACCTGAAGTACGGCGTGACGCCCAACCTCACGCTCGACCTCAGCGTGAACCCCGACTTCGGCCAGGTCGAGGCCGATCCCGCGGTGCTCAACCTCACCGCGTTCGAGGTGTTCCAGAGCGAGCGGCGCCCGTTCTTCCTCGAGGGCACGGGCATCTTCGCGGCCGGCCAGGATCCCACGCGTCTCTTCTACTCGCGGCGCATCGGGCGCGCGCCGCAGCTCGCGGGCCTCGTCTCCGACCCCACCGTGCGCATCCCCGGCCAGAGCACGATCCTCGGCGCCGCCAAGCTCACGGGCCGCTTGGCGCGCGGCACGTCGCTCGGCGTGCTCTCCGCGGTGACGCAGGAGGAGCACGTGCGCGGCACCGTCATCGAGCCGCGCACGGCGTTCGGCGTCGTGCGCGTGGCGCAGGACTTCCGCCGCGGCGAGACGGGGCTCGGCGTCATGCTGAGCGGGATGCAGCGCGACGACGGCGACCGCGCGGTGGCCGAGCGGCTGCGCGGCGACGCGCTGGCGGGCGGCGTGGACCTGCGGCACCGCTTCCTGAACGGTGGCTACCAGCTCAACGCGTCGGCGCAGGCGAGCCGCGTCGCGGGCACGCCGGCCGCCATCGCGCGCACGCAGCGCGGCGGCGTGCACTACTACCAGCGCCCCGACGACGACCTCGCGTACGACTCCACGCGCACCTCGCTCGCCGGCACCGCGGCGTCGGTCGCGCTCAACAAGGTGAGCGGCACCTTCCGCGTGAACTCGCTCTACGAGCGCATCACGCCCGGATTCGAGACCAACGACGTCGGCTTCCTCAGCCGCGCCGACATCCAGCGCACGTACGCCGAGCTGCTGTGGGTGTCGCGGCGGCCGCGCGCGTTCTGGCGCAACGCGACGGCGACGCTGTTCACGTCGCACCAGTGGACGGCGGGCGGCATGCCGCTGTACCACAACATCGACGCCTGGACGGACGTGCAGTTCAAGAACCAGAAGGGCGTCTTCGTCGAGGCGTGGGTGGACCAGTGGGGCGGCTCGATGTGCGACCGGTGCGCGTTCGGCGGGCCGGCGCTGCGCCTGTCGCCGAGCCAGAACTACTTCCTCCAGCTCACCGACGACCCGCGCAAGGCGGTGTCGCCGCTGGTGGCCGCGATCCTCACGCGCGGCGACGAGGGCCGCTCGCAGCTCTGGCGCGTGCGCCCGCTGGTGCGGCTGCGCGCGGGCGCGCAGGTCAGCGGCGAGCTGGGCACGCGCTACGAGCGCAACCGGAACGCGACGCAGTGGGTCGCCAACGTCGGCAGCGGCGCCGCCATGCGCAGCCGGTTCGCCCACCTCGACCAGCACACGCTCGGCGTGCAGGCGCGGCTGGACTACACCATCCGCCCCACGCTCTCGCTGCAGCTCTACGCGGAGCCGTTCGTGAGCACGGGCGCGTACTCCGACGTGCGCGAGGCCGTCGCGCCGCGCGCCGTGAAGTACGCGGATCGCTTCCGCTCCGTCGACCAGGAGGTCGAGGGCTTCAACGCCAAGCAGTTCCGCTCCAACGCCGTGATGCGCTGGGAGTACCGTCCGGGCTCGACGCTGTTCGTGGTGTGGCAGCAGGGGCGCGACCAGGGCGACCGCGATCCGGGCGACTTCCAGGCGTGGCGCGACTACCGCAACCTGTTCGGCGCGCGGCCCGACAACACGCTGCTGGTGAAGGCGTCCTACTGGTTCGGGCGGTGATCGCTCGCCGCGGCGGGGGCGCGCGACGCGGGCGCGAGCGGCAGCGTGAGCGTGAACGTCGTGCCCACGCCCTGCGTGCTCGTGACCGCGATGTCGCCGCCCATGCGGCGCGCGAGGTCGCGGCTGATCGCGAGGCCGAGGCCCGTGCCCTGGTGGTCCGAGGTGAAGTTGCGGTTGATCTGCACGAACGGCTCGAAGATCGCGCCGAGCTGGTGGGCCGGGATGCCGACGCCGCTGTCGGTGACCTGCACGCGCGCGGCGTCTCCCTCGACGGCGCAGTGCACCGCGATCGAGCCGCGCGGCGGCGTGAACTTGATCGCGTTCGACAGCAGGTTGAGCACGACCTGCCGCACCTTCTCGGGGTCCGCCAGGATCACCGCGTCGCAGTCGCCGCTGTCGTCGGCATAGTGCTGCGCCTTGGCCTGCAGCTGCGGCGCCACCAGCGGCTCGACGCTCGCCAGCACCTCGGCCAGCGGCACGGGGCGCACGACGACGTCCACGTGCCCCGCCTCGATCTTGGCGAAGTTCAGGATGTCGTTGATGAGCGACAGCAGGTGGCGCTGGCTGCGGTCGATGCGCGCGAGGTCCTCGCGCATCGCCGGCGTCACGGGCCCGCGCAGCCCCAGCCCGATGAGCTGCGCGTAGCCGGCGATCGCGTTCAGCGGCGTGCGCAGCTCGTGCGACATCATCGCCAGGAACTGCGCCTTGGCGGCGTTCGCGTGCTCGGCGTCGCCGCGCGCGGCGCGCTCGCGCTCCTCGCTGGCGCGCAGCGTCGCCTCGGCGCGCGCGCGCTCGGCCAGGTGGTCGCGCAGGTCCAGCTGTCGCCGCCGCGCCCGCAGTGCGGCGCCGAGCGTGGTGGCCAGCGTGGCGACGCGCACGGGCCGCTCCAGCAGCGTGACGTTGGCGGCGGCGGCCAGCGCGGCGGCGGCGGGCGGCACACCGCGCGACAGCGCGTCCTCGCCGGTCAGCAGCACGACGGGCAGGTCGGACCACGACGGCTGCGCGGCCAGCGTCCGCAGCAGCGCCGCGCGCGGGCCGGCCGTCAGCGCCTCCTCGGCCACCAGCAGCACGCCCACGTCGTCACTGTCGCCGATGGCGGCGCACAGCGCGGCCATGTCGGCGAACGCGCGAACGGCGAACCCCGCGCGCGTCAGCACCGCGGACGCGACGGCGGCGTCGCGTCCGGTCGGCGCGAGCACCGCGACGAGTGGCCCGTGCGCGGCCGCCACCTCGCTCATTCGCCCGCGTCGGGTTGCCGGGGTGACGCGCCCTGCGGCCGCATCAGCGGCCCGATCTCGCCCACGTACCGCGGCACGCCCGTCAGCACGCCCTGGAACTCGCGCAGCGGCGCCCCCACGTGCAGCCCGCCCCTGCCCACGCGGCACTCGCGGATGCTGCGCTCGTGGTCGCCCGTGCGCTTCTTCACCACCGAGATCGCCTGCCGCACCGCGCCGTGCACCTCGAAGTAGCGCAGCAGCAGCACCGTGTCCGCCAGGTAGCTCACCTCGGCCGCCTCGTCCACCGGGCTGCCGAAGACGCCGCGCTGCACGAGCGTCATGATCGTCGTCACGCCGCGCGTCGCGAGGAAACTGAGCAGCTCGTGCACCTGCGTCGGCAGCATCCGCTCCTCGGGCATCGACTGCAGGTAGCCGTTCAGCGAGTCGATGACGATCAGCCGCACGCCGTCGTTCTCCACCGCGTCGGTGACCTGGCTGGCGAACTCGCCGGGCGAGAGCTGCGTCGGCTCCACCTGCTGCAGCTGCAGCCGTCCGTCGGCGAGCGGCGCCTCGAGGTCCATCCCGAGGCCGAGCCCGCGCATGCGGAAGGTGCTGAGCCGCTCGTCGAACAGGTAGAAGCGCGCCCGCACGCCGCGCGTCACCGCCTCGCAGGCGTACTGCGCGCACAGCACCGACTTGCCCGTGCCGGCGGGGCCGGTGATGACGACGCTCGTCCCCTCCTGCAGCCCGCCGCCCAGCAGCGCGTCCAGCTCCTCCGACCCGCTCGTCCAGTGGCGCGGCTCCGCGGCGCCGGCATCCAGCGACTGGGGGATGCGGATGCGCGGGAAGACCGCGATGCCGCCCGTCCGGATGCGGAAGTCGTGGTAGCCGGCCTGGAAGCGCAGCCCGCGCAGCTTGGTCACCTTCAGCCGTCGCCGCTCCGCGCCGTACTCCAGCATCACGTGCTCCAGCACCAGCACGCCGTGGGCGAGGCTGTGCAGCTGCAGGTCCCCCTCGGGCGCGCTCTTGTCGTCCAGCAGCAGCACGGTGCACCGCCGGCCCCCGAAGAACTGCTTCAGCGCCAGGATCTGCCGGCGGAAGCGCAGCGGGTCGCGCGCCAGCAGCCGCATCTCCGACAGCGAGTCGAAGACGACCAGCGTCGCGCCGCTGCGCTCCACCGCGCCGAGCACCGCGTCCACGGTCTGCTGCAGCTCGACCTCGGCGGGGTGGAAGATCGTGTACCCCTCCTCGGTCGCGAGTCCGGCGTCGGGCCCGAGCTCGAACACGTCGATGCCGTCGAGCGACCAGCCGTGCGACGCCGCGACCTCCTGCAGCTCGGCGCGCGACTCGGAGAGCGTGACGTACAGCCCGCGCTCCCCGCGCGCCCGGCCGGCGAGCAGGAACTGCAGCGCGAGCGTCGTCTTCCCGGTGCCCGGCTCCCCGTCCAGCAGGTAGAGATGGTTGACCGGCAGCCCGCCCCCGAGGATCTCGTCCAGCCCCACGACGCCGGTGGACGCGCGCTCGGCGGGCGCCGGGGTGGCCGTCGACGCGGCGGGCGGGGAAGACGACATGATGCGGTGGTCGGATGGAGGAAGGGCGCGCACGGCCAGCCGGCCCGCCCGCGAAGGTGGCGCAAGCTAGCAGAAATCACGCCGGGCCCGGCGCTTTCGGGCCGCCGTTCTCGCCCATCGTCCGAGCAACGCTGACGTCCCGCCCGGTGTCTCATCCGCACCGCGATCCAATCCGTCCTCACGCGCCGAGCATGCCCCGACGCACTCCGGTCCTCCCGTTCCTGCTGGCCGCGCTCCTCGGCGGTGCCTCGCCCGCCCTCGCCCAGGCACCGGCGGGGCCACCGGAGGTCGTGCGCGGGCGCGTCACCGACGACTCGGCGCGCGCGGTGTTCGCCGCCGCCATCACCGTCACGCGCGGCCCCGACCGGCTGGTGCAGACGACCACCACCGACTCGGCGGGGCGCTACAGCGTGCGCTTCGACCCGGGCACGGGCGACTACCTCGTGCACGTCGCGGCGCCCGGCTTCCGCCCCGCGCGCCGCCGCGTCGAGCGGCAGGGGGCCGAGCGCGAGCTGGTCGCCGACTTCGCCCTCGGCCGCGACCTGGCGATGCTGGCCGCAGTGCAGATCCGCGGCGAGCGCCCGGTGCGCGCGTCGAACCCCATCCGCCCGACGACGCTGGAGACCGGCGCGGCGGAGAAGTGGGTGGACGGCGTCGGCGGCCAGCTCCCGCCGTCGGTCGCGGGCGACCTGAGCGCGCTCGCGGGGACGATCCCCGGTGTGACGCTGACGCCGAGCGGTCCGGCGATCCTCGGCTCGGGCGCGGAGTCGAACCTGACGACGCTCAACGGCCTCGCGCTGCCGGGCGGCTCGATCCCGCGCGCGGCGCGCACCGAGACGCGCGTCACCGGCGCGACCTTCGATCCGACGCGCGGCGGCTTCTCGGGCGCCAACATCGACGTGCGGCTCGGGCCGGGCGACCGCTTCTACCAGCGCCGCAACGGCTTCCTCACGCTCGACGCGCCGCAGCTGCAGTTCACCGACGCGGTGGGCCGCGCCAGCGGCGCCGCGAACGGCGGCTTCCGCGGGTCGCTGGGCGCCGACGGTGAGCTGATCCGGCAGGCGCTGACGTACAACGTCGCGCTCGACATCGCGCGCAACACGAGCGACCCGGCGACGCTGGTGAACGCGCAGGCCGAGACGCTGCTGCGCGCGGGCGTCGCGCCCGACTCGGTCGCGCGGCTTGTGCAGCTCACCGGCCCGCTCGGGCTCCCGCTCTCGGGCGGCGGCATCCCGACCGCGCGCAACCGCGACGCGCTCACCTGGCTGGGCCGCCTGGACGACACGCGCGACTCGCTGAAGACGCGCACGCTCACCAGCTACGCGGGCCTCACCAAGGAGGGCGCGCTCGGCTTCGGGCCGCTCACCGCGCCGTCCGTCGGCGGCGAGCGCAAGGAGCGCACGCTCGGCGCGCAGCTGGTGCTCGCCGACTTCGTGGGCGCGGGGCGTCGCGTGCTCACCGAGACGCGCCTGAGCGCGAGCCTGGTGGGGAACGAGGCGACGCCGTACCGCCGCCTGCCCGGCGCGACGGTGCTCGTGCGCTCCGACATCGCGGCCGACGGCGACGCGCTCGACGACCGCAGCGACGTCGCGGGCCTCACGCTCGGCGGCGGGCCGTTCGTCGCCAGCGACGAGCGCCGCTGGACGGTGGAGGGCGCGAACGAGACGATCTGGAACGCGCGCGGGCGCCGGCACCGCTTCAAGGCGCTGGCGTGGATGCGCGGCGACGGCCTGCGGCAGAGCGCCGTCGGCAACGCGCTGGGCAACTACACCTTCGCGTCGCTCGACGACTTCGCCGCCAACCGCCCCGCGAGCTACACGCGCACGCTGGTGCAGCCGGAGCGCGAGGGCACGGTGTGGAACGGCGCCGCCGCGCTGGCGCACCAGTGGACGCCGTCGCGCTGGTTCAACGTCCTGTACGGCGCGCGCGTGGAGACGAGCGTCTTCGGCGACCGGCCGCCCGCGAACCCCGCGCTCGAGCAGGCGCTCGGCGTGCGCACGGGCGTCGCGCCCACGCGCTTCCACGTCAGCCCGCGCGCCGGCTTCTCGTTCACCTACAACCGCGACCGCGAGAACGGCTCCGGCACCAACCAGAACCCGGTCGGCCGCTTCTACCGCACGACGGCGGGCGTGATCCGCGGCGGCATCGGCGAGTTCCGCGACCTGCTGCGCCCCGGCCTCCTCGCCGACGCGACGGCGAGCACCGGGCTGCCCGGGAGCACGTCGCTGCTGTCGTGCGTGGGCGCCGCGGTGCCGGCGGCCGACTGGTCGCTGTTCGCGAGCGACGCGAGCACGATCCCCACGCAGTGCGCGGGCGGCGGCGGCATCCTCGCCGAGCGCGCGCCGAGCGTGACGCTCATCGATCGGGACTACGACGTGCCGCGCAGCTGGCGCGCGTCGCTCGACTGGAACACGAGCTGGCAGCGGCTGCTGCTGCGCGTGAGCGCGCTCGGCTCGTACGACCTGTCGCAGCCCGGCGTGGTGGACGCGAACTTCGCGGGCACGCAGCGCTTCGCGCTCGCCGGCGAGGGCAACCGCCCGGTGTTCGTGACGCCGGCGGCGATCGACGCGGGGAGCGGCGCGGTGTCCGCGAGCGAGGCGCGTCGCGCGCCGCAGTTCGGGCGCGTGGGCGTGCGCACGAGCGACCTGCGCGGCTACGGCGGGCAGCTGACGTTCCAGGTGTCGCCGGACGTGTTCAAGTTCCGCTCGCGCGCCTCGATCTTCAGCTCGGTCGCGTACACGCTGCAGGGCACGAAGCGGCAGTACCGCGGCTTCGACGGCGCGGCGTTCGGCGATCCGTCGGTGCGCGAGTGGGCGGCCGGGCCGAACGACGCGCGGCACCAGCTCGTCGTGACGGGCGGCTTCAGCACGCGGAAGACCGGCACGGTGACGCTGTTCGCGCGCGCGCAGTCCGGGCTCCCGTACACGCCGGTGGTGCAGGGCGACGTGAACGGCGACGGCCGCAGTGGCGACCGCGCGTTCGTGCCGGCGGTGGCGAACGTGGACGCGCAGCTCGCGGAGCAGCTGCAGGCGCTGCTCGTGGGCGGCGCGCCGGGCGCGCGCGAGTGCCTCACCGCGTACGCGGGGCGCATGGCGGCGCGCAATGGCTGCCGCGGCCCGTGGACGCAGACGCTCAACATGCAGTGGCGTCCGCCCATCCCGCGCCGCTGGGCGAGCCGCCTGACGACGAACGTCTACCTGCAGAACGTCCTCGGCGGGATCGACCAGCTGCTGCACGACGACGCGTCGCTGCGCGGCTGGGGCTCGACGGCGACGCCGGACGCGGTGCTGCTGGTGCCGCGCGGCTTCGACGCGTCGGCGCCGGGCGGTCCGCGCTTCCGCTACGACGTGAACCCGCGCTTCGGCGACACGCGCGGCGCGCGCACGCTGCTGCGCGAGCCGTTCCGCCTCAGCATCGACTTCTCGGTCAACCTCGCGGTGGACTACCCGGTGCAGCAGCTGCGCCGCGCGCTGGAGCCGGTGCGCGTGCCCGGCGGCGGGTGGCAGCGCCGCTCGGCCGACTCGCTGGCGGCGTTCTACCTCTCGCGCACGTCCAACATCCACCGCGCGCTGCTGGCGGAGAGCGACTCGCTCTTCCTGTCGCGCGCGCAGGTCGCGGCGCTGCAGCGCAACGACTCCGCCTTCTCGGCCGAGGTGCGCGGGATGTACGTCGCGCTGGGGCAGTTCCTCGCGAGCCGGCCGGAGGGAGAGCCGGGCAAGGTGGAGCTGGACAGCGTCGCGAAGGTGGAGAAGGCCTACTGGAAGGCGTTCTGGCGGCAGCCGGAGATCGCGGACTCGGTGGTCACGCCCACGCAGCGCGAGCTCTTCCCGATGCTGCGGAACATGGTGGCGACGCCGATGAAGGACCGGGAGAACTCCCAGTGGCAGTTCGGGTATCCAGTGCCGTTCGACCCGAAGGCGAATCAGCGGCCGGTTCCGCGACGCGGCGACTAGGGGAAGTCGTCGGGAAGTGGGCCGGTGCAGGACACGTGTGGGCGGTAACGGGGGCCTCCGTTGCCGTCCACACGTGCGTTCAGCACCCGCGCGGGCGACGCGCGAAGGATAGGGCGCGGCTCCCCATGTGTCGGATGCCGGCCGGAGCGACCCTGGATGCAGACGCTTCGACGGCGCACGGCTCCCACCCGGGGATCCGACGATGGCGCGCTGATCGAGCCACCGGTCCGGAGGTACGCTCATGCTGCGCCCACGAGTCGTGCAGGCAGTCGCGGCCCTGCTCCCCCTGGCGGTCCTGGCCTCGCGGGCGTCCGCGCAGCATCTGCACACGAACGACCGGTGGCGCGAGTGCGCCATCGTCCTCGATCCGGGCCTGACGCAGGGTGCGTGGCGCCAGTTCGCCGGCGAGCTCGCGGTCGTGACCTACTTCCGTCCGATGGCCTCGGCGGCGCCGCTGGGACGGAAGCACTTCGAGGCCGGGCTCGTGAGCTGGGGCACGCGGATCGACGACGCGGACGCCGCGTGGAACGACACGTTCTCGCATCCCGACGGCGAGCACGACCTCGTCGAGGGCGCGACGCTCCAGTTCCCCGGCCTGATGGCGAGGGCGGGGGTCACCGATCGCGCGGACGTCGGCGCGTACTTCACGAAGGCCATCGGCGCGAACTACGGCGTGGTCGGCGGGCAGCTCCAGTACGCGCTGCTGCACGATCCCGCCCGCCACCTGTCGGCGGCGGGGCGGATCACCGTGGTCCGGCTGTTCGGACCGGAGGACATGCGCGCGAGCACGTACGGCGTGGAGCTGGTGGCGAGCCGGGAGCTCTCGCGGTTCGCGCCGTACGTGGGGGTATCGGGCTACGTGGCGCGCGCGCGCGAGACCACGCCGAAGGTCGACCTCGACGCCGTCAGCGTGCTCGGCGCGCAGGCGACGGTGGGCATCAACGCCCGCCTCTCCATCATGCGGCTCGGCGCCGAGCTCAATCTCGCGAGGGTGCCCACGACGTCCGTGAAGCTCGCGCTCGGCCGCTGAGCTCGTGCTCACTTCGTCGAGATCACGAACGTGTTGCCGTCGGGATCCCGGAACAGCAGCGACGAGCCCCACTCCTCCTTCCGCGGCGGGCCGAGCGTCTCGACGCCGGCGGCGGTGAGCTTCGCGTAGGTCGCGTCGAGGTCGTCGCTCCAGAACGCGAGCGACGTGAAGCCGCCGATGCGGTCCTCGTGGCCCGTGGGCGTGAACAGCACGAAGCGCGTGTCGGCGCCGGGGATGCGCAGCTCGATCCAGCGCTGCTTGTCGTCGAACGGCTGGTCGGTGGCGACCTGGAAGCCGACCTGCTCGGTCCAGAAGGCGAGCGCGCGGTCCTGGTCGCGCGTGGGGATGCTGACGAACTTGACGCCGCGGATCATGGCGGTGGCCGGTGAGTAGTGAGGTGCGTGGGCCGTGCGGACGGCGCCAATCTCGACGGCCCGCGCGCGCGCGTAAAGCCGCGCAGGCGCTGCCATGGCAACGTCTGCCATGGCATTGCGTGCCATAGCGCGCGGCCGTAGCGTCCGGCGTGCCCGCGACCGCGCTCGATCCGTACGTCGTCGACGTCCTGCTCCCCGACCTGGTGGGCCACGACCGCCATCCGTCGGCGTTCCTGGTGTACCTCGTGCTCTGGCACCGCACCGCGGGCGGCCGCCGCGAGGCCGCGCTGAGCCTGCGCGAGCTGGCGGAGGCGACGGGCCTCTCGAAGCGCGCGGTGCAGGGCGCGCTCGCGACGCTGGAGCGGCGGCGCCTGCTGGCGATCGACCGCGCGGGGCCGACGGCGGTGCCGAGCCACCGCGTGCTGCGCCCGTGGGACCGCGGCGCGCGCTGACCACGATTCACAGGACGCACGAATGGCCGATCGCCGCCTGCTGCTGCTCTCCAACTCGCGCGACCCCGAGGGGCGCTACCTCCAGCACTGCCGCGACGCGCTGGCGGCGCATCTCGCGGGCGTGCGCGACGTCGCGTTCGTGCCGTACGCGGGCGTCGGGATCGCGTGGGACGACTACACCGCGAAGGTGCGCGACGCGCTCGCCCCGCTCGGCGTGCAGGTGAGGGGCGTGCACGCGGGGGACGATCCCGCGGCGGCGGTGCGCGCGGCGGACGCGATCGCGGTCGGCGGCGGCAACACCTTCCACCTGCTCGCCACGCTGCAGCGCACGGGCGTGCTGGACGCGGTGCGCGAGCGCGCGCTGGCGGGCGTGCCCTACGTCGGCTGGAGCGCGGGCTCGGTGGTCGCATGCCCCACGCTCGGCACCACGAACGACATGCCGATCGTGCAGCCGCCGCAGGGCTTCTCCGCGCTCGGCCTCGTGCGCTTCCAGATCAACGCGCACTTCACCGACGCGCACCCGCCGGGTTTCCAGGGCGAGACGCGGCGCGAGCGGCTGGCGGAGTACCTCGTCGCGAACGCGCACGCACGCGTGGTGGGGCTGCCGGAGGGCGACTGGCTGGACGTGCGCGGCGCGCGCATCACGCTGCGCGGCGCGCATCCGGCGGTGCTGTTCCGCGCGGGCGCCGAGGCGGAGGAGCTGCGGCCGGACGCGGAGCTCGGGGCGGTGCTCGAAGGGTGAGCGGCGTGAGGAGTGTCCCGAGCGCAGCGAGGGACCTACTCGACGTGGGACATGGCCTGTATTCGCGCCCCAGACCCTGAAGAGCGAACGGCATTGCAAGGATAAAATCGGATAACGTCTGATAACGACGGATGGCTCCGGTGCGGCGCGACCCAGATCGCACCCACGCGGAGCCATCCGTCGTTATCAGATCTTCTCGGACTTTCATCCTTGCTGCCGTTCTCGTTCGGGTCCGGCGCATGGATGCCGGCCACGCAGCACGCAGCGCCTCACAGATCCAACGTGAGCTGCACGCCCGATGCCCCAGCGCGCGCGGCAGAACGCGCGCGCGCCGCACCATCGCGGCTGTACTCCCGCACCCGCAGCCCGTGCCGCTCGCACAGCCGCACCACGTAGTCGTGCAGCCCCTGTCGGTACGCGTCGCCCATGTAGTGCCCGCGGGCGTACGTCGCGCGATAGCGCGCCGCGAGGGCGGGGAACTCCGCCGCGAGCCAGGGCAGATAGCGGTCGCGCGCCGCGGGCTGCAGGCGCAGCGCACCCGCCGCGACGGTCGATGCGCCGGCATCGGCGGCGGCGCGCACGAGCGCCGCGAGGTCGCGCGGACGGTCGGTGATCCCCGGCAGCACCGGCATGCAGTTGATGCCCACGTCCACACCCGCCGCTGCCAGCTGCGCGACCGCGCGGAGCCGCGACTCCGGCGTCGGCGCGCGCGGCTCCACGCGGCGCGCCAGCGCGCGGTCGAGCGTGATGAGCGAGACGTGCACGCTCAGCGTCGCGTGCCGCGCGAGGCGCGCCAGCACGTCCACGTCGCGCGCGACGAGCGGGCTCTTGGTGATGATCACCACGCGCAGCCCCGGATGCTCCGCCAGCACCTCCAGCACGCCGCGCGTGACGCGGAAGCGCCGCTCCGCCGGCTGGTACGGATCGGTGGCCGAGCCGACGATCAGCGTCTCGTCACCGGAGAGCAGTCGCGCGATCCGCGCCGACCGGCCGGCGAGCGCGCGGCGGAGCAGCGCCGGCGCCTCGCGCTTCACGAGGATGCGCCGCTCGAACGCGAGCCAGGGCGGCAGCGGCGCCTCGTCCGGGCCGCCGCCCGCGCGCTCCATCGTGTAGCGGTGCGCGTAGCGCGCGTAGCAGTACGCGCAGCCGAAGGCGCAGCCGACGTACGGGTTGAGCGACCAGCAGCCGATGCCCGTGGACTCGGGGCCGTTCAGCACCGACCGCGACGCCACCTCGCGATAGACGATGTCCTTCTGCACGCCGAGCGCGGCGTCGAGCACCGGGAGCATCCGCCGCGGCGCGGGCGCATCGTCCAGCGCGAGTCGGGGCGTATCGTCGTCGGGCGCGTGGCGCATGTCCGGGCGGTTGGGGTGGACCGGCGCCCGAATAGATGCCGAAGATGGGCCGCGGGGATATTTAGACGATCACCTATTGATCTAATCGCGCGCCGGCCGTAGCTTCCCCGCCCATGGACCAGGAGCAGTTCGCGCGCGTCGCCAAGGCGCTGGCCGATCCCCGCCGTTTCGAGATCCTCGAGATGATCGCCGGGGACAGCGAGGTCGCGTGCAAGCGGATGGTCGAGGCGTTCCCCGTCTCGCAGGCGACCATCTCGCACCACCTGAAGGAGCTCGCGACCGCCGGCCTGATCGAGGCGCGACGCGAGGGCCAGCACGGCCACTACCGGCTGCGCGCCGGGGTGCTGGAGGCGTATCGGGCGGAGCTCGAGCGCCGGCTGAAGCTGACGGTCGCCGTCGGCTGAGTCCCTGACCATCGCAGGGCCCGACGTGCGTCCGCTTCCTGGTATTTAGACGTTTGTACAATTGCACCATCGGCGAAGGTTCCCCCCACCGTTCCAGCCGACCATGAGCCAGACCCCGACCGTCCCGACCGACTCCTCGTTGCTGGCGCCCGTGCGCGTCGGCGCGTGGACCCTGACGAACCGCG
This sequence comes from Roseisolibacter agri, assembly GCF_030159095.1. Taxonomy (NCBI): domain Bacteria; kingdom Pseudomonadati; phylum Gemmatimonadota; class Gemmatimonadia; order Gemmatimonadales; family Gemmatimonadaceae; genus Roseisolibacter; species Roseisolibacter agri. Next base: position 429,556 of record NZ_BRXS01000003.1, on the reverse strand, counting down.
TCGTCATGGCGCCGATGACGCGCAGCCGCGCGGAGCGGGACCGCGTGCCGTCGCCGCTCGCCGCGCGCTACTACGCGCAGCGCGCGAGCGCGGGGCTCATCGTCACCGAGGCCACGCACGCGCACCCGCGCGGCTACGGCTATCCGGACACGCCGGGGATCGACACGCCCGCGCAGCGCGCCGCGTGGAAGCGTGTGACCGACGCCGTGCACGCGCGCGGCGGCCACATCGTGCTGCAGCTCTGGCACACGGGGCGCGTCGGGCATCCGTCGCTCTTCCCCGACGGCGTGCTCCCGGTGGCGCCGTCCGCGATCGGGGCCGAGGGAACCATCCGCGTGGCCGACGGCATGGCGCCGATGGTGACGCCGCGCCCGCTCGCGACGCACGAGCTGCCCGCGATCGTCGAGTCGTTCGCGCAGGGCGCGCGCTGGGCGCGCGAGGCGGGCTTCGACGGCGTCGAGATCCACGGCGCGAACGGCTACCTGCTCGACCAGTTCCTGCGCGACGGCAGCAACCACCGCACGGACGCGTACGGCGGCCCGGTCGAGAACCGCGCGCGCCTGCTGCTGGAAGTCGTGGATGCCGCCAGCGCCGCGATCGGCGCCGACCGCGTGGGCGTGCGCCTCTCGCCGACCAACGCGTACAACTCGATGCACGACAGCGATCCCGCCGCGACCTTCACGTACGTCGCGCGCGCGCTCGCACCGCGCGGGCTCGCGTACCTGCACGTGGTCGACCCGCGGCCCGCCGGCGCGCCGCTCACCGACGCGCTGCGCGCCGCGTACGACGGCACGCTGATGGTGAACGGCGGCTACGACCGCGCGAGCGGCGACGCCGTGCTGCAGGCGGGGCGCGCGGACCTGGTGTCGTACGGCGCGCCGTTCATCGCCAACCCCGACCTCGTCGAGCGCTTCGCCGAGGGTGCGCCGCTGGCGGAGGGGGACCGCGGGACGTTCTACGCGGGCGGCGCGAACGGCTACGCGGACTACCCGATGCGCGACGGCACGGTGTGGACGCTCCCCGACGAGACGGACGCGGAGGCGCCGGCCGCGGCGCGCGCCGCGTGAGCACGCTGCTCAGCGACACCGTCACGCTCGCCGAGGCGCCGGCGGTCGGCCGGCGTCTCGGCCCGGCCGACGCGGCGGCGACGCTCGTCGTCTACGGCACCTACGAGTGCCTCCACTGCCGGCGCGCGTGGCCGGCGCTGCGCGCGCTGGCCGAGGCGGGGCGTGCGCAGGTGGAGTGGCGCCACTTCGCGCCGCCGGGCGCGTTCCCCAACGCCACGCTCGCCGCGTCCGCCGTCGAGGCCGCGGGCGCGCAGGGCGCGTTCTGGGCGATGCACGAGGCGCTGATGACCGCGCCGGCGCCGCTCTGGCCCGAGGCGCTCCCGACGCACGCCGCCGCCCTGGGCCTGGACGTTGCGACGTTCGAGCGCGACCTGCGCGCGGCCGACGTGCGCGCGCGCCTGGAGGCCCAGGCCGCGAGCGCGCGCGCGGACGAGGTGCGCGGGACGCCGACGGTGCTCCTCGTGCGCGCCGGCGCCGATCCCGTGCGCCTCGACGCGCGCGACCCGGACGCGCTCGACGCGGCGCTCGCCGACGCGCTCGCCGTCTGACCTCTCGCGCTCTCTCTTTCGACCACATGGATCTCTCGACCGCGCACGTCCTCGTCACCGGCGGCGGCACCGGCATCGGTCGCGCGACCGCCGAGCTGCTCGCGCGCCGCGGCGCCCGCGTCGCCATCAGCGGCCGCCGCGCCGACGTCCTGGAGCGCGCCGCGCGCGAGCTCTCCGACGCCGCCGGCGCGACGGTCGTCCCCATCCAGGGCGACGTCACGCGCGAGGCGGACGCCGCGCGCATGGTGGCCGCGGCGCGCGACGCGCTGGGCGGGTACGACACGCTCGTGAACAACGCGGGCGTCGGCGCCTTCGCGCCGCTGCTCGACGTCACGGCCGGCGACATGCGCCGCCTGTGGGAGACCAACGTGCTCGGCGCCACGCTGATGGCGCGCGAGAGCGCGCGCGTCTTCGTGCCGCAGCGGCGCGGCCACATCGTCAACGTCGCGTCGACGGCCGGCCGCCGCGCCAGCGCGGGCGCCTCCGCCTACGCGTCCACCAAGTACGCGCTCACCGGCCTCACCGAGGTGTGGCGCACCGAGCTCCGGCAGCACGGCATCCGCGTGATGCAGGTGAACCCGAGCGAGGTGATCACGCCGTTCTTCGAGAGCGCGGGCCTCGGCGGGGCGCGCGAGAACCCGACGAAGCTGCACCCCGAGGACATCGCGCACGTGATCGCGAGCATGCTGGCGCTCGACGACCGCGGGTTCGTGACCGAGGCGTCGGTGTGGGCGACGAACCCTGTGAACTGAACGGCGGAGGACGGAAGGGCGGAAAACGGAACGGCGGAAGACGGTAAAGCGTGAGACGATACGGCGGACCCTTCAGGCTCGATGCTTAGAGCCGATAGGTCCGCTTGTCCGTTTCACGCCGTTCCGTCCTCCGCTTCATCGTCCTCCGCCGTTCCGTCCTCCGCTTTTCCGAAGTTCGTCTCTCCTCCGGATGATCGCCGCGATCTCGTCCGCGTTGCTGGTCCCATAGTCCGCGTGGCAGTTGTTGAACACCACGTGCACGCCCTGCACCCGCCGCGCGACGTCGACGATGGGCGGCACGAGGTCGGTCAGCTCCTGCAGCGAGTAGCGGTAGCGATAGCGCTCGCTCACCACGGACACCGGCGTCTCCCACGTCTCCGTGCGGCGGCCGTGCAGGCGCACGATCGCCAGGCGGGGATGCGTGGCGACGGGCGTGAACGGCACCGTGCTCGCGTGCCCCGGCGGGGCGTCCACGATCACGTGCACGAAGTCCAGCCGCTCCAGCAGCGCCAGCGTGCGCGCGCGCAGCCGCGGCGCGTACCAGTCGCGGTGTCGCAGCTCCACCGCCGCGAGGTGGCCCGCGGCGTACCAGTCGTGCAGCCGCTCGCGCGCCGCGCGCAGCCGGTCCGCCGACGCGGCGCTGGGGGTGAACCAGCGCGGGAACTGCAGCAGCAGCGTGCCGAGCTTCCCCGATTGCGACAGCGGCGCGAGCGCGTCCAGGAAGGTGCGCCACGCCGCGTCCTGCACGTGCGAGGGCAGCTCGTCGGCGCGCACGCGCGTCGCGCCCGCGACCGACGGCGGCAGCAGGTCGCGCAGCGCGCGCGGAAGCTTCGCCGTCTCGACAGGATGGCCGGTCATCGTCGCGTGCGCCTTCACGTCGAAGACGAAGCCCTCGGGCGCGCGCTCGGCCCACAGCGCGGCGACCTTCGCCGTCGGCAGCGCGTAGTAGGTGCCGTCGATCTCCACCAGCGGGAAGCGGCTCGCGTAGTAGCGCAGTCGCGCCTCGGGCGTGCTCACGCCCGCGGGATAGAAGAGCCCCGGCACCAGCAACGTCGGATCGGTCCAGCTGGCCGTCCCGACTCTGACCTCGCAGCCGTCGACGTCGAGGGGCGCCGGTGCGCGCGCCGCATTGCGTTCCACCGGGCGCTGCGGACTGCGGGCTGCGGATCCGCTGTCCGCAGTCCGCCGCTCCGCGGGCATCGCCACGCGAGCCTTCTCGATCATCTCTCGCACCCGCGAAGGCGCCTCGCGCAGCAGCGTCGGGATCAGTGGCGCTTCGGGGAGGTTCTTCCAGTAGCGCAGCGGCATCTCGGCGCGCATCGCGGCGACCTTCACGCGCGCCGGGTTGAAGACGTGCGCGTAGTACGTGCGCCAGAGCGCCTCCGCGTCGTCGCCGTCGGTCGCCGGACGCGCCACGCCGGGGCCGAGCGTGAGCTGCGCGCCGTCCCAGTGCGCGCTCGCGAATGGCGTCAGGATCGCCCAGCGCATCGACGCGAAGCGGCGCACGAAGAGCGGCGCCGCGAGCGCGAGCACGTCGTGCGCGGGCTCGAACCACGCGACGTACGCCGGGCCGTCGTCGCCCGCGACCTCACGGAAGCGCACGAACGCGTGCAGCTTGTGCACCTCGCGGTCGATCGCCTTCGCCATCTCGGCCAACGGGCGCACGTCGGGATCCGTGCGCACCTGCAGCAGGTGCGGCTCGCCGTGCGTGAGCCGCCAGAGCGCGCGGTACAGCCGGTGCCAGCGCGCGTCGTCGCGGTGGCACGCGACGCGGTCGGTGAGCGCGAGGAAGCGGCGCGGCACGCGCGCCGTGGGTACGTCGACCGAGCGCGACGCGACGGGCGCCTCCGCCAGCGCGAGCGCGCCCTGCGCGTCGCCGGCCACGCGCCACGCCACGCGCTCGGGCGGCACGTCGTCGGCCAGCAGCGCGCGCGCGGCCGCGCGCCAGCCCGCGGCGCTGCCGTCGATCACCGCCTCGCGCACGCGCTACAGCTCCCCGCCGATCACCGACCGCGCGGACGCCAGCGGCGGCGCGAACAGGTCCAGCTGCGTGCGCCGGCCGAGCAGGCGGGCGCGCAGGTCGCTCGCGTCGAGCACGCGCGAGGCGCCCGGCCCGTCCGCCGTCACCAGGAACGGGAGCGCGCGCCGCAGCGCCACGCGCAGCGCCGCGAGGTCGGCCACGCGCACGCGCCGCCAGCGCCGCACCTGCAGCAGCCGCTCGACGCTGCGCGCGCCCACGCCCGGCACGCGCAGCAGCAGCTCGCGCGGCGCGCTGTTGACGTCCACGGGAAACAGCTCGCGGTGGCGCAGCGCCCACGCCGTCTTGGGATCGAGCTCGAGGTCGAGGTTCGGCGCCTGCGCCGTCGTCAGCTCCTTCGCGTCGAAGCCGTAGAAGCGCACGAGCCAGTCGGCCTGATAGAGCCGGTGCTCGCGCACGAGCGGCGGCGCGACGGGCGGCAGCGCGCTCGACGCATCGGGGATCGGCGAGAAGGCCGAGTAGTAGACGCGCCGCAGGCGGTGCGCGGTGTACAGCGCGCTCGCGGTGCCGAGGATCGTCGCGTCGCTGGCGTCGGTCGCGCCGACGATGAGCTGCGTGCTCTGCCCGGCGGGGGCGAAGGGCGCGGGTCCATCGGCGCGCACATTCACGCGTGTCGGCGCACGCTTCAACGCGACCAGCTCCGCCCGGCTCTCGTCGATGCGCGTGCGGATGCCGTGCATCGCGCCGCGGATGACGCCGAGGTCCTTCTCCGGCGCGAGCCGCTGCAGCGCCTCGGCCGTCGGCAGCTCGACGTTGATGCTCAGGCGATCGGCCCAGCGCCCGGCCTCCGCGATCAGCGCGGGATCGGCGTGCGGGATCGTCTTGAGGTGGATGTAGCCCTGGAAGTCGTGCTCGGCGCGCAGCGTGCGCGCGACCAGGGCCAGCTGCTCCATCGTGTAGTCGGGCGACCGGATGATCCCCGACGACAGGAAGAGCCCCTCGATGTAGTTGCGCCGGTAGAAGTCGAGCGTGAGGCGCACGACTTCGGCGGCCGAGAAGCGCGCGCGCTCGACGTCGCTCGAGCGGCGGTTCACGCAGTACAGGCAGTCGTACAGGCAGTAGTTGGTGAGGAGGAGCTTGAGGAGCGACACGCACCGCCCGTCGGGCGTGTAGCTGTGGCAGATCCCCATCCCCTCCGTCGACCCGACCCCGCCGGCGGTCGCCCGCCGCCCCTTCGACCCGCTGCTGGCGCACGACGCGTCGTACTTCGCGGCGTCGGCTAACACCTGGAGCTTCCTCTGCAACTCCATCCTCCCCACCCCTCGTCCCGAAGACACACCGAATCTAACGGAACGGCGGAGGACGGAGGAGCGGAGGCCGGAACGGCGGAAAACGATACGGCGTGAAACGATGAGGCGGACCTTCAGCTTGACGCCTCAAGCCGGAAGGGTCCGCTTCATCGTTTCACGCCGTTCCGTCCTCCGCAGGTCCGTTCTCCGCCTTATCGTCTTCCGCCTCCCGGAGCCGTTAGATTGCCCGCCCGCGCGCCCCTGTCCGCGCGCGTCGCCCGACTCACGCTTCATCCGCCCCTCCCGATGCACGTCCAGTACGTCGCCGTGTGCGACCACGTCCTCGTCGGCGCCGACGGCAAGCCGTCGCTCATCGGCGTCTTCAGCGACATCCAGGCGATGCAGGTCCCGGTGACGCTGCCGCGCGTCGCCTTCGCCGCGCGCATCCTCCTCACGACCGAGGAGACCGGGAAGACCTACAAGGTCGACCTGGTGATCACCGACCCGAAGGGCAACGAGATCGCCCGCCCGTCCGGCGAGATCGGCGTCCCGCCCGCGCCCGCCGGCGTCGACTCGCTGGCCATCGACCTGCCGATGCTGCTCGACATGTTCGGCCTGCCGGAGTTCGGCCGGTACACGTTCATGCTCGAGATCGACGGCGAGCCCAAGGCCGGCGTCCAGATCGCCGTGCGCCAGGGGACGGGCCAGCTCGCCTGAGCGGTCCGACCCGCCCGTGGTCGACGGGTCCGGCGCGAGGACGTGATCCTCGCGCCGGACCCGGACGGCAACGGCAGCAAGGATGAAAGTCCGAGACGATCGGATGACGACGGATGGCTCCGCATCGCGGCGAGGAACGTCGCCAGACGCGGAGCCATCCGCCGTTATCAGATCTTGTCCGCTCTTATCCTTGCAATGCCGTTCGGGTCCGGCGCGCGAGCGCCGAGCGCTCACCGCTCCAGCAACCGCCCCGCCTCCTCCCGCAGCCGCTCCAGCTCGCGCTCCACCGCCGCGGCCACACGCGCCGCCGCCGCGGGGCCCGTCAGCCCCACCATCACCCGCGGGTGCAGCGCGTCGCGCTCCGCCTTCGGCACCAGGCGCTCCACGCGCCCCCAGTCGCGCGCCTGCACCACGTCCACCGTCGCCAGCGCCTCGCCCCGCTCGGCCAGCCGGCGGACCGCCCGGATCGCCGGGCCCACCCGCGTCGGCCAGCTCGCGTCGGCCACGCGCCGCGGCCGCTCCTCGCGCGCGGCGTCGCCCACCAGCAGCGCCCCCGTGGGGCGCACCGCGAAGCGCAGCGACCCGTCCACCGGCGCCTCCAGCGCGTAGCGCGTCCCCGCCGCCGGATCGGCCGGATCGGGCGCCGCCACGAACACCGTCGCCCCGACCGCCAGCGCCAGGTCGCGCGCCGCGGCCAGCTCCACCGCGGGGATGGTCGCTGGATCGCGCACCAGCGACACGCCCGCGGGCGGCGCCGGCGGACGGCCCGCGCGCCCGAAGCGCACCCGCCCGCGGTGGTCCACCGCGTACGCCACCTCGTCCAGGTCCTCGGGCGGCTCGTGCGCCAGCCGGCGGCCCCCCGTCTCGGTGACCACCGCGAACACCGGGCGCCCCAGCCGCTGCGCGATCGCGCGCGCCACCGCCAGCTCGGCCTCGGGAACGGTCGGATCGGCGGTCGGAGAGTGATCGGACGACATCGGCACCACAAGAGAACGTCGTTAACGGCTCGCCGGTTCGCGCGTCCACCCGCCAGCGATGCCCACCATCGGTGCGTACGTGAGGCAGCGCGCCCACGCCCCGCAGCACGGCGGCGGGCGCGCTTTCCTGTCGACGCTTCCGTCCTCGCTGAATATGCCACCCGCTCCACGCCGCGTCGCGGCGGCCCTGCTCCCCGTCGCCCTCGGCGGCGCGCTCGGCGCCGGCGCCGTCGTCGCCCTCGCCGCGCTCCCCGCCGTCGCCGCCGCCCAGGTGGGCAGCACGACCGACATCATCACCGGCAGGGTCGTCGGCACCAACGGCCAGCCCATCGAGGGCGCGCAGGTCACCGTCACGTCCGTCGAGACGGGCGTCAACCGCACGCGCGCCACCAACGCCAAGGGTCAGTACACGGTGCTCTTCCCCGACGGCGGGGGACGCTACCGCATCACGGTGCGCGCCATCGGCCAGCTGCCGCAGACGGTGAACGTGCAGCGCGAGTCCGACGAGGACCGCCTGGTCGCCAACATCGCGCTCGGCACCGCGCCGACGCAGCTCAGCGCCGTGCGCGTGCAGGCCAACCGCGCGCCCGCCGGCCCGCCGAACGGCCAGCGCCCCGAGCCGGGCAACACGGAGCGCAACGTCACCACCGAGCAGGCGCTGCGCCTTCCGGTCGACGCCAGCGATCCGAACGCGATCGCCGCGCTCACCGCGGGCGTCGTCTCGACGCCGGGCAGCGACTCCACGCAGGCGGGCTTCAACGTCGCCGGCCAGAGCGCCGCGCAGAACAACGTCACGCTCGACGGCGTGTCGTTCGGCGGCGGCAGCTTCCCGCAGGAGGCCGTGCGCGCCACGCGCGTCATCACCAACACCTTCGACGTCGCGCGCGGGCAGTTCAGCGGCGGCCAGGTGGCCAGCACGACGCGCAGCGGCACCAACAACCTGTACGTCGGCAGCACGTACAACCTGCGCGATCCCAACCTGCAGTGGCGCCCCGAGTTCGAGGGCGCGTTCGGCCAGGGCTACACGCAGAACTCACTGTCGCTCGGCGTCGGCGGGCCGTTCGTGAAGGACAGGGCCTTCTACTTCGTGTCCGGCTCCGTGCAGCGCCGCAGCAACCCGCTGCAGAGCCTCGTCGGCGCCGACCCGACCGCGCTGCGCCTCGTGGGCGCGAGCCCCGACTCCGTGAGCCGCTTCCTCGCGGAGCTGCAGGCGCTCGGCGTCGGCGCGACGCGCAGCGGCATCCCGGGGAGCCAGCTGAACGACAACCTCTCGGGCATCGCGCGCCTCGACCTCAATCTCAACGAGCAGCACACGCTGTCGCTGCGCGGCGACTACCGCATCAGCGAGCAGGACGCGACGCGCATCGGCGCGCTCTCGGTGCCGACGTTCGGCGGCGACTCGCGCACGAAGGCGGGCGGCCTGATGCTCACGCTCTCGTCGCGCCTCGACCGCGAGATCCTCGGCGGCACCGTCATCAACGAGGCGAAGGTCTACGCGACGGCCGAGCAGCGGACCGCGGCGCCGTACGTCGCGCTGCCGGCGAGCCGCGTGCGCGTGACGAGCGACCTCGGTGACGGCACGACGGGCCTCTCGACGCTCTCGTTCGGCGGCAACCCGGGCCTCAACAACGACGACCAGACCGACTACGTCGAGGGCACCAACGAGCTGTCGTGGGCCTCGATGGGCGGCGCGCACCGCGTGAAGCTCGGCGGGCTGGTGAACGCGAGCCGCTACGACCAGCGCACCGCGTTCAACCCGTACGGCACGTACACGTTCAACTCGCTGCAGGACTTCCTCGAGGATCGTCCGGCGCTGTTCACGCGCTCGCTCGCGCCGCGCACGAACGCGGGCGGCGCGATCAACGCGGCCGGCTACCTCGGCGACACGTGGCGCCAGAGCCGCAGCTTCCAGCTCACGTACGGCGCGCGCATCGAGGGCTCGACGTACTCCGGCGCGCCCGCGCTCAACCCGGCGGTGCAGCAGCGCTTCGGTCTCCGCACCGACCGCTTCCCGGGCGAGCTCCGCATCAGCCCGCGCGTCGGCTTCAGCTACACCTTCTTCCCGGACACCGCGCGCGAGAACGGGCGTGAGAACGGGCGCCGCGCCGGGCGGCAGGAGCGCCAGGCGGGTCGCGCGCAGGGCCAGCCCGCGCCCTTCCTGCGCGGTGGGCCCACGCTGTTCGTGCGCGGCGGCATCGGCGAGTTCCGCGGCCGCGCGTCGTCGTCGCTCTTCTCGGCCGCGCAGCAGGGCTCCGGCCTCGCGGGCGCGGAGTCGCAGCTCGTGTGCGCGGGCGCCGCGGTGCCGCTGCCGAACTACGCGGCGTACGTGTCGCAGGGCATCGCCGCGATCCCGACCGAGTGCCTCGCGGTCGCCGGCATCCCGGGGACGCCGGCCGCGTCGCTGTCCGCGTCGCCCGCGGTGACCGCGATCGCCGACGACTTCCGCTCGCCGCGCACGTGGCGCGCGAGCCTCGGCGTCACGCGCCGCTTCTGGGAGCGCTTCACGGCGACGCTCGACGGCGCGTACACGCTGGGCTACGCGCAGTACGCGGTGCGCGACCTCAACCTCGACACCAGCGCGCCCGAGTTCACGCTCGGCACCGAAGGCAATCGTCCGGTGTGGGTGCCGGCGACGGCCATCGCGCCGACGACCGGCGCCAGCGCGATCTCCGCCAGCCGCGTCGACCCGCGCTTCGCGCAGGTGTTCGAGGTGGGCTCGGGCTTCCGCTCGCGCAACGTGCAGGCGACGGCGTCGCTCAACGGCTTCACGAGCAAGGGCGTGAACTTCAACCTGTCGTACACGCTGGCGCGCACGCGCGACCAGTCGTCGACGGGCTTCGGCAACCCGGCGGGCAGCTTCGGCCAGACGCCGACGTCGGGCGACCCGAACGAGCGCCTCTTCGCGTCGGCCGACCAGGACGTGCGCCACAACCTGATCGGCACGCTCACGTATCCGCTGCACCCGTCGCTCGAGATCACGGCGATCGGGCGCGCGACGTCGGGCCGTCCGTACACGCCCATCGTCTCGGGCGACGTCAACGGCGACGGCTCGCGCAACGACGCGGCGTTCGTGTTCGATCCCGCGCAGCTGGCGGGCGACCCGACGCTGCAGGCGGGGCTGCAGAAGGTGCTGGCGACGACGCCCGACGCGGCGCGCGAGTGCCTGGAGTCGCAGATGGGCCGCGTGGCCGCGCGCAACAGCTGCCGCGGGCCGTGGACGCCGTCGCTCGACCTGCAGCTGAACTACAAGCCGGACCACTTCGGCCTCAAGCGCCGCCTGACCATCAGCACGCTGTTCGTGAACTCGCTGGCGGGGCTCGACCAGCTGGTGCACGGCGCGGACGACCTGCGCGGCTGGGGCCAGCCCGCGCGCCCGGATCCGACGCTGCTCGCGGTGCGCGGCTTCGACGCGGCGAGCAAGCGCTACGTGTACGAGGTGAACGAGCGCTTCGGCAGCACGCGCCAGGCGGCGTCCGCGTTTCGGCAGACGTTCCAGATCGGCATCCAGGCGCGCTACGTCTACGGCCAGGGCGGCGGCTTCGGTGGCTTCGGCGGCGGGCAGGGCGGCCGCGGTGGCCCCGGCGGTGGTGCGCCCGGCGGTCCGCTCGCGGCGCTGCTGGGCCAGGGCGGGCAGGGGAACGAGGCGGCGGCCGCCGCGGCCGCGGCCAACCCGCTGGCGCAGATCATCGACCTGCGCGACTCGCTGCAGCTCGACACGGCGCAGGTGGCGCGGCTGGCGACGGCGCGCGACTCGGTGGCCGCGCGCAACACGCGCTGGGCGACGGAGGTGCGCGCGCTGGTCGCGAAGCAGGGCAACAACCCCGATCAGGCGACGCTCTTCGCCGCCGTGCGGCCGAAGCTCGCCGAGCGCGCGCAGATCTTCCAGGACGGGCTGAAGGAGGCGCAGGCGATCCTCACGCCCGAGCAGTGGGCGAAGGTGCCCGAGAACGTGAAGAACCCGCTGCGGCAGTTCTTCGGCGGGCAGGGCGGGCAGGGCCGCCGCGATGGCGGCGGGCAGCGGCCGCCGAACTGAGAGCGTCGAGCGTGTAGCGGCGAGCGTCGAGAGGGTCCGGCGGTGAGGAACGATTCCTCGCGCCGGACCCTCTCGCTGTTAGACGCTCGCCGCTCGACGCTACACGCTCGACGCTACACTGGCGGCGGCGCGCTCACGTCCGTGGCCGACGCCGTGCGCCCGAACGTCGGGCTGACCGCGGGCATGTCGTCCGGCAGCCGCACGGCCGGAAGCTCCGGCGACGACTCCGAGTGGTTCACGATCTCCGGGTCGTTCCAGTACACCGTGCCGTCGCCGTTCTTCGCGACGACGCCCACCGCGTAGTGGTAGTCGGTGCTGGAGGCATCGACGTTCGTGTCGGGCACCGTCAGCGACGTGGCGTTCGTCTGGCCCGGCGTCCAGACCAGCGGCTTGAACTCGGCCGGGTTGTTCTCCGGCGATCCCCGTGGCGGGAAGGTGCTGAACGGCGTCGCCTGGATCAGGAAGCTCGAGAAGTAGAGGTCCTGGCTGCCGTTCGCCTGGCTGAACGTGATCGTCGCCGTGGAGCCCGTCGGCACCTTCAGCTTGCCGATCGCGGCGTTGTTGCCGTCCAGGAGGGTGACCTGCTGCTTCGGCGCCGCGTTCGTGTTCAACTTCACGTAGACGTTGAAGTTGATGGGCGTGGGCGTGTCGTCAGGCATCGGGCGTGGCCTCGGGCGAGCGGTGGACGGCCCGCGCGGTGACCCGGCGTCGGGGCGCGCGGTGGATCACGGGCGGGTGGCTCCCGCCTCGGGAAACCCGTTGGCGAAGCTGCGGAACTCGTACGGCCGGTAGCCCGCGACGCGCAGGCGCTCGACGATGGGCACCGCCTCGGCGCGGCGTGCGAGCCCGGTCAGCGCACGCGCGCGCAGCTCGGCGGTGCGCAGCGGCTCCGTCGCACGCGCTGCGCCGAGCGCGCTCAGCGCCGCCTCACGGGCCGCGACGGCGTCGCCATGCGCGCCCGCGCCCTCGTGCAGCGCCGCCTCCAGCAGGTGCAGGCGCGCGAGGTCGGCGGCCATGCCCGGCGGTCTGGGCTGCCGCGCGCCGAGCGCCGCCAGCCGCGACGCCGCGGCGCGCACGTACGGCCCTGCCGCGGCGAGGTCGCGGCCGTCCGTGTGGAGCGTGGCGAGCGTCAGGTCGGCGCGCGCGACGTGCTGCTGCACCTCGACGTTGCTCGAGTCGAGCGCCGCCAGCTCGGCGTACGCGCGCCGCGCGTCGCGCAGGCGCACGACTCCCTGAGCGCGGCGGCCGAGCGCCGCGTCGAGCTGGCCGAGCCGCGCCTCGCTCGTCGTCAGCTCCTGGCGCCAGAGCCGGTTGCCCGGATCGCGCGCGGCCAGCGCGCCGAACACGCGGCGCGACGAGTCGTAGAGGGCGAGGGCGCCCGGCTCGTCGCCGCGCGACGCGGCGGCGGCGCCCGCGAAGTTGAGCGCCGTCGCCAGCGCCTGCTGCAGCGTGGCGTCGCTCGTGTCGCGCGCGGCGAGCGCGCGCTTGATCGCCACGTCCGCGCGGTAGTGCGCGAGCGCGCTGTCCAGCGGCCCGAGGCGCGCGAACACGACGCCGATCGTGTTGTGGCTGTTGCCGAGCGCGCGCTGCCACTCGACGTTCGACGCGTCGAGCGCGACCAGCCGCGTCTTCGCCGCGAGCGCGAAGCGGAACGCGGCCAGCGCGCCCGCGTAGTCCGCCTGCGCCTGCCGCACCGAGCCGATGTTGCCGTGCGCGTAGCTCAGCTCCAGCAGCCAGTCGGCGTTCGTCGGCTCGCGTCGCACCAGCCCCTCGGCGATCGCGCGATACGGCTCGAAGTGCCCCATCGCCGAGTCCAGCGCGCCCTGCAGGTAGTGGACGTAGCCGACCCAGTAGTGCCCCGCGCCGAGCTGCTTCTGCCAGTCGCCGTTCGTCGAGTCGCGCGCGGCCAGGTCGCGCGACTCGGCGAGCGACTCGCGGAACGCGGGCATCGCCGCCGGGAGCTGGCCCTGCGCGACGCGCACCTGCCCGATCTGCGACAGCGTCTGCGCGCGGCGGTACAGCTCCGCGTCGGTCAGCTCGGCGGTCGGCACGGCGGCGAAGTACGCCAGCGCGCGCTCGTTCACGTCGTCGAGGATCGCCAGGCGGCCGATCGGCTCCAGGCGCTCGCGCAGGTCGCCCACCATGAAGCCGATGAGCGCCTCGGCCTGCCCGCGCCGCTGCTCCGCGATCACGCGCGCGCGCTCCACGCGCCGCGCCTGCACCGTGGTGACGACGCTCAGCCCGATCAGGAAGACGATGGACGACACGCCCAGCGCCACCGCCGCGGGCCGGCGGCGCGCGAGCTTGCCGAAGCGGTACGCCAGCGACGGCGGGCGCGCCGCGACGGGCCGCCGGTCGAGGTGGCGCTCGAGGTCCAGCGCCAGCTCCTGCGCCGTCTGGTAGCGGCGCTCGCGCTCGGGCGCCATCGCCTTGAGGACGATCGCATCGAGGTCGCCGCGCAGCTCGCGCGCGAGGTCGGGCCGGTGCACCACGCGCGCGCTCGGCGGAGAGATGGCCGAGGTGCGCGCCATCAGCTGCGCGATGAACGGCAGCAGGCCCGTCTCCGACGGGTCCACCGGCAGCGCGCCCGTGAGCAGCTCGTACAGCATGACGCCGAGCGCGTACACGTCGGTGCGCGTGTCGACGTCGACGCCGCCGCCCTCGGCCTGCTCGGGGCTCATGTAGGCGGGCGTGCCGACGACGGTGCCGAACGCGGTGGTCAGCGTCTCGCCGGTGAGGTGGCGGTCCACCGCCTTCGCGATGCCGAAGTCGATCACCTTCGGCAGCGGCGCGCCGCCCTGCTCGCTCACCAGGACGTTCGACGGCTTCAGGTCGCGATGGATGACGCCCTTCTGGTGCGCGTGCTGCACCGCCTGGCAGACGACGACGAAGAGCTGCAGCCGCTCGCGCGTCGACAGCCCGCGCGCCGCGCAGAACTCGCCGATCGGCGTCCCCTCGACGTACTCCATGACGAAGTACGGGCGCCCGTCGGGCGTCGTGCCGGCGTCGTAGACGCGCGCGATGGCCGGATGCTCCATCAGCGCCAGCGCCTGGCGCTCGGCCGCGAAGCGCGCGAGGACGCCCGCCTCCATCCCGCTGCGGAGGACCTTCACGGCCACGCGGCGCTGGATCGGCGCCAGCTGCTCGGCCGCGTACACCACGCCCATCCCGCCCTCGCCCAGCGGGCCGGTCACGCGGTAGGGGCCGAACGACATGGGCTCCGTCGCGCCGGGCGCCGACGGAGGATCGAGGCGGTGCGGCTCGGTCGTGCGCGACGCGGACACGGGGGACCTCGCGGCTCGGGTCGACGGCGGACCGAATGTACGGCCCGCCGGTCGGCTCAGCCAGACGCGCGATCCACCGCGTCGATGCGCGAAGCCGCCACGTTCCAGTCGATCGCCGGCGCGACGTCCGCGTCCGCCATCTGCAGCGTCGCGAGCGCGCGCTCCACCACGGGCGCCCCCAGGGCGGGCGGCAGCGCCTGGCCGAACTCCAGCTCCACGCGGCGGCAGAGCCGCTCCTCGCGCGCGAGGCCGACGGCGTCGCGCCGCACGCCCATCGCGTGCACGCGCGCGTGCATCCCCTCGTGCAGGATGGACGAGGCGACCGGCGCGGCGGTGATGTCGCGCCGCGCGAGGAAGGTCAGCTCGGTGAGGCAGGTGCGGTCGTCGGCGAAGAACGCGCCGCGGCAGGCGAAGCGCGCGACGCGGATGCGCGCGAGGTCGCGGCGCAGGTGCGCGAGCCGCCACGGCTGGTACGTCTCGATCAGCGCCAGCGCCTCGTCCAGCCGTTCGAGCACGTCGACGGTCGCGATGTCGGGCCGCGTGTTCTCGACGTCGACCGCGATGCCGCGCACCTCGTAGCGCTCGGTCGCGGGCTCGGGCTGCACGCCGCCGAGCCAGTGCAGGAATCGGTCGAGCATGGGCGTGGGGGTGCGAGAGGGGGAGGGACCCGCGCTGCTACCCGCGAACGGCGCGAACGTGCGGCCGTCCGCGGCGGCGGTGGAACGCGGCCGGCATTGGCAGCCCGCTCCCCACTTCCAGGAGCAACGATGCAGCATCCGATCTCGCCCCGCCTGCACGGCGTCCTCGACTACACCACCTCGGCCGCCGTGGCCGCCGCGCCGCCGCTGTTCGACATGCCGCGGCCGGCGCGCCGGCTGTTCGAGTCGCTGGCGGCCGGGTACACCGGGCTGTCGTCGGTGACGGACTACCCGTTGAGCGTGCGGCGGATGGTGCCGTTCAAGGCACACGGCGCGGCCGAGCTGGCGATCGCCGCGGTGCTCCCGGCGATGCCGTGGGTGCTGGGCTTCTCGGAGCATCGCGCGGCGCGCAACCTGTGCTTCGGGCTCACCGCGCTCACGCTGGTGGTGGCGGCGCTCACCGACTGGTCGGCGGAGCGCTGACCGCGGGCGGCTCCGGCATCGCGGCCACGTGGTGAGGGCGTCAAGGATCGGTCAGCGACCGTCGCGCGCCGGCGCCGGCGGTGCGGGACGGTCGTACGATGGGGCATCCACTCCACCGGAGCTCCCCGATGATCCGTCGTCTCGCGCTCTCGCTCGCCGTCGTCGCGGCGGCCGCGCCGCTCGCCGCGCAGGCCCCGTCGTCCAGCAAGGATCCGGAGGACGCGGCGATCCGCGTCGCGCTGGAGCACTACCTGGCCGGCCACGCCACCGGCGACGGCGCGCACCACCGCGCGGCGTTCCACAAGGTCGCGAACCTGTACTTCGTGCGCGGCGACACGGTCGCGACGCGCACGGGTGCGGACTACATCGCCGGCGCGCCCGGCAAGCCCGCGCCCGACGAGGCGCAGCGCCGCCGCCGCATCCTCGCCATCGACCGCACGGGCGACGCGGCCGTCGCGAAGATCGAGCTCGATTACCCGGACGCGGTGCTGACGGACTACATGGCGCTGCTCAAGACGGGCGGCGAGTGGAAGATCGTCAACAAGATCTTCACGCGGGCGCCGAAGGCGAAGCCGTAGGCTGCTGCGTGCTGCGTGCACGGCCTCGGGATGCGTTGGCGCGCCGGACCCCTGGACTATTGGGGGATGCGGATGCTCCGGATGAGAGCGGATCCTTCGGATCGTCCCACGTGGCGGCGACGTCCCGTGCGCCGGGGCGGCGCGATCCGTTCGATCCGTTCCGATCCGGAGCATCCGCATCCCTCCAAGAGGCCAACAGGTTCGACGCGCCGAGGCATCACGAGTGGCCGTACACGCAGCACGCAGCGTCATTCCTGCCGCAACGCCACGCTCGGCGCGATCCGGCTCGCGCGTCGTGCGGGGAGCCACGCCGCGCCCGTCGCGACCAGCGTCAGCACCGCCACGACCGACACGAGCACGAGCGGATCGTGCCCGCTCACGCCCTGCAGCAGCGCGCCGAGCACGCGCCCCAGCGCGAGCGCGCCGAGCGTCCCGAGCACGACGCCCGCGGCGGCGACGCGCAGGCCCTGGCCCACCACCTGTCGCACCACGTGCGCGCGCGCCGCGCCGAGCGCCAGCCGCACGCCGATCTCGCGCGTGCGCTGCGCGACCGTGTACGCGAGCACGCCGTAGATCCCCACGGCCGCCAGCAGCAGCGCCGCGCCCGCGAACAGCGCCAGCAGCGACGCGTTGAAGCGCGGCTCGGCCAGCGTGCGCCCGAGGAGCGTCGGCAGCGCGGTGGCCTGCTCCACCGGGAGCGCGCCGTCCAGCCGCCAGATGCGCTCGCGCAGCAGCGGCGACAGCGCGGCCGCGTCGCGGTCGGCGCGCACCACCAGCCACATGTCGCCCATCGGGAACTGCGCGTGCGGGTAGTACGTGGCCGGATCGGCCGCCGTGCCCACGCCGAGGAACGGCTCGTCCGCGACGACGCCGACGATGCGGAACTGCGTCGGCTGGCCCGGCCACCACGGCGCCTGCCGGTCGATCACGCGGCCGATCGGATTGCCGCCCGCGAAGTGGCGCCGCACGAACGCCTCGTTCACCACCACCACGCCGGGCGTGTCCATGCGGTCGTCGGCGCTGATGTCGCGGCCCGCGCGCAGCGCGAGGCCCACCGTCTTGAAGTAGCCCGGCGTCACCGGCCGCACGCGCGCCTCCGGGCGATCGCCCTCCGATGGCGTCGGCTCGCCGACGATCGCGTAGCTCGACGTCCACCCCTCGCCCAGCGGATGCTCGTACGCGACCGCCGCGCCGCGCACGCCCGGCAGCGCGGCCACCTCGTCGCGCAAGCGCTCGTAGAAGCGCGTGACCTTCGCCGCCGAATCGTAGCGCGTGGCGGGCAGCTGCACCCGCGTCACCACTACCCCCTCGGGCCGCACCGTGAGCGCGGTCGAGTGCAGCTGCCAGAAGCTCTTGAGCAGCAGCGCCGCGCCCACCACCAGCACCGTCGCCAGCGTCATCTCGGCCACCACCAGCGACTGGCGCAGCCGCGCGCGCGAGCGGCCCGCCGTCGCCGTGCGCGACGTGCCGTGCAGCGCGCCCGATGTGCCGGTGCCAGGCCGCAGCTGCAACGCGGGCAGCGCGCCGAACACGAGGCCCGCGAGCACGCTCACCACCAGCAGGAACGCGAGCACCGGCAGGTCGAGCGCCACCTCCGCCGCGCGTGGGATGGAGCGCGGCACGAACGCCAGCAGCGCGCGCGTGCCGAGCCACGCCACCGCGAGGCCCGCGAGCCCGCCGGTGAGCGTCAGCAGCAGGCTCTCCGTCATCCACTGCCGCAGCAGCCGCCCGCGCGGCGCGCCGAGCGCGGTGCGCACGGCCATCTCGCGCTCGCGCGTCGCGCCGCGCGCGAGGAAGAGGCTCGCGAGGTTCGCGCAGCCCACCAGCAGCACCAGCGACACGGCGCCGAACAGCATCAGCAGCGCGGGGCGCGCGTCGCCGACCACGCTCTCGTGCAGCGGGCGCACGGTCGCGCTGCGCTTCGCGTTGTCGCGCGGATACGCGATCTCGAGCCGGCGCGCGATCGCGCGCAGCTCGGTCCGCGCCTGCGCGGGCGTCGCGTCGGGGCGCAGGCGGCCGATCACCGAGTAGCGGTGCGCGCCGCGCACGCGCTCCATGGGCCCGGGAACGATGGGCTGCCAGAGCTGCGCGTCGGCGCGGTCGAGGTTCGCGTCGGGCGGCAGCACGCCGACGATCGTCGTCGGCACGCCGTCGAGCGTCAGCGCGCGGCCGATCACGCCCGGGTCGCCCGCGAAGCGCTGCTGCCACAGCGCGTGGCCGAGCACCGTGACCGGCGCGGCGCCGGGCTGCTCGTCGGACGGGAGCAGCGCGCGTCCCAGCAGCGGCCGCACGCCCATCGTCGGGAAGAAGCTCGCGGTCGCGTACAGCACGTCCAGGCGCGCGGGCTCGCTGCCCGCGGCGGTGTGCGTCACCGTCCAGGTGCGGAACGCGGCGAGGTGCGCGAAGCGCGTCGCCTGCTCGCGCATGTCCACGAAGTCGGGGAACGACGCCTGCGGACCGACGCGCTCGACGTCACCGTCGGTGGGCTCGCCGCGCACCTCCACCAGCCGCTCGGCCTCGGGGAAGTGGAGGGGGCGCAGCAGCACGCCGTTGACGACCGAGAAGAGCGCCGTCGTGGCGCCGATGCCGAGGGCCAGCGTCAGCACGACGACGGCCACGAAGCCGGGGCGGCGCCGCAGCGCGCGCGCGGCGTACCGCACGTCCTGTCCGATCACGTCGTGTCCTCCATGGTGGCGACGCAGCCAGAGCGCGTCGGTGAGCGCGCCGAGCGCGCGCCAGACCAGCCGGACCGCGGTGGCGCCGGACGCGTCGCCGCGCCGCGCGGCCAGCTGCGCCGCCCACGCCAGCTCGCCGTGCCATTCGGCGATCCACTCGTCGCGGCGCGGCCGCGGGACGAGCGGGGCGAGGGCGCGCACGATCGAGAGACCGGGCGGCGCCGGCGGCGAGGATTCGGGGGCGCTCATGCGGGGTGCGGCGTGCCGCCGGGAGCGCCCTTCGGCGCGAACACTTCGACGGCGTCCGGATGGCGCCGCCGCGCCTCGCGCACCGCCTCGGCGCCGGCGCCGGTGAGCTCGTAGTAGCGGCGCGGCGGGCGGCCGGCGTCGCGGGACTCGGTCACCGGCTCCCAGTGCGAGCGCACGAGCCCCGCGTCCTCGAGCCGCCGCAGGATCGGGTAGACGGTGCCGCTCTCCAGCCCCGTCGCGTCGAGGACGTCGAAGCCGTGGCGGAGGCCGCGCGCGAGCGCGAGGAGGACGAGCGCGGTGGGTCGGGTGAGTCGGGGCATCGTTCTCTACCTATGTAGAGTTGCGCGCCCCGCGGCAAGCCGGCCGACTGGTCAACGAACGGTCAAACGGGGCGGCGGGCCGGCTCGGGACCCGCGCCCGCGAAACGCCGGCACGCGGCCGCCGTACGGCCCACGCGCGCGACGAAACGGATGTCGCCGCCCCACCCCTCCCGCCGCCTCCCGTCGCATGTCCTCCCGTCGCGCCCTCCTCGCCCTGGCGTCCGCCGTGGCGCTCGCCGCCTGCGCCGCCCGCGCACCCCGGGCCGCCGTCTCGGCCGCCCCCTCGCCCGCCGACTCGGCAAGCGCCCACCGCGCCGCCCTGGGCTTCGTCGCCGCCTTCGACTCGCTGCAGTGGGACCGCTTCCGCGGCTACTTCGCCGACGACGTCACGATGTTCTTCCCGTTCGCGCAGGTGCCCCGGCGCGCCGACGGCCGCGCGGCGGTGGAGGCGGTGTTCCAGCAGTTCTTCGAGGGCCAGCGCGCGGCCCGCACCCGCGCCGGCCGCCCGATGGTCCAGGGGCTCGTGCCCCGCGACGTCGCCGTGCAGATGCTCGGACGCGACGCGGCCGTCCTCACCTTCCACCTCGGCGAGCAGTCGCCGGCGCGGCGCTCGGTCGTCTTCCGCCGCGCGGGGGGCGACACGTGGCGGGTCGCCCACTGGCACGCCTCGCCCACGCCGGCGGCCCCGCAGCAGCCGTCGCAGCCGCAGCCCGCGCCAGCGCCACGGTAGTGACCCTGTGGCCTGTGGAGAGGATGCGGATGCTCCGGATCCGAACGGATCACTCGGATCGCTCCGCTGCGGCGCGGGGAGCGTCGCGCTACCCGGAGCGATCCGTCCGATCCGCTACGATCCGGGGCATCCGCATCCCTCCAATGGGTAGACGGGTCCGGCGCGAGGATGCCGAGACGGGATCGCCAGCCCGCAGCCGCAGCCCGCTCGACGGAACCGTCCCCGGGCAGGCGCCGTACGGGTCATTCGCAGCATTGCGGCGGTTCCGGTGTACCTGCACGTTGCAGGATGCCCCGGCGCCCGTCGCCCGGGCAGAGTCGCCGTTTCCGTATCCGTCGTCCGTTCGCTGGAGTCGTCCCGATGCGTCCCCCGTCGTTCGTCCGCCGCCTCGCCGCGGCCGCGTCCCTCCTGCTGACCCTGCCCGTCGCGGGCGGTGCGCAGGGCGCCGGCCGCACGCCGCGCGAGGCTCCCAAGACGGTCGCCGTCCTCTACTTCGACAACAACACCGGCAGCGCCGACTACGACGCGATGGGCCGCGGCGTCGCCGCGATGCTCATCACCGACCTGTCCGGCGTCCCCGAGATCAAGCTCGTCGAGCGCGACAAGCTCCAGGCCGTGCTGACCGAGCAGAAGATGCAGCAGTCCGGCTTCTTCGATCCCGCCACCGCCGTGAAGGCCGGCAAGCTGCTCGGCGCCGAGTACCTGCTGACCGGTGCGTTCACGGCGCGGGATCCCGAGATCCGCATCGACACCCGCGTCGTGCGCGTCGAGACCGGCGAGATCGTGCGCACCGCCAAGGTGCAGGGGAAGGAGGACAAGTTCTTCGACCTGCAGCAGAAGCTCGCGAAGGAGCTCGTGAAGGGGCTGCCCATCGCCGTGTCGCCCGAGGCGATGGCGGAGATGGAGGCGAAGCAGCAGAAGAACCGCATCGACGACGCGGGCACCATGGTCGCCTTCTCGCAGGGGCTGCAGCGCCTCGACTACGGCGACCACGTGGGCGCGATCGAGAAGCTGGGGCCCGTGATGCTCAAGGCGCCGGAGTCGGCGATCGTCGCGGCCGCGTACGCCGAGGCGAAGCGGCGCTCGGGCAACGCGGCCAAGCAGCAGGTGCGCAACAAGGCGAAGGACCTGCTGCGGCGCTGGCCCTGAGCGATCGGGGGATGCACGTCGACCGCACGCGAAACGGGGGGCGCCGATGACTCGGCGCCCCCCGTTCCACATCTCGCGACTCGGCGTGCGCTTCAGCGCGCGGGCTCGAAGCCGTCGCAGCCGCTGAGCGGCGTGACCTTCAGGTGCAGCGGCGCATGGCGCGGGTGGCCGCAGTCGTCGAGCATCGTCTCCGGGGCCTCGTGGCTGCGGCGGATCTGCACCTGCTGCTGCGTGGTCGGATGGTGCTCGCCGAAATGGGCGCACAGGCCGCACTGCCCGTCCTGGACTGTCTGCATGCGCTCCTCCTGATGGCTCGGGTCGGTGGTCGCGGTGGTGGTCGCGGTGGTCGTCGTCGTGGCCCGCCCCACGGTGCAACATCCGCGCGCGTTGCGCGAGTGGTGCGCGAGCTCGAGCGCAGGAACCGGGGCACGCCGCCTGCCCGTGGAGCACGCGCGCGTGGTTGCCCGTGATGGGCAGCGTCCGCGCACGACCTCGACCGTCCGCACCATGCACAGCGAAGAAGGCGCCCGTCCATCCGTGTGGGACGCGACCGCGGAGCTGCCCGCGTTCCCGCCGCTCGCCGAGGACCTCGACACCGACGTGTGCGTCGTCGGTGCCGGCATCGCGGGGCTCACCACCGCCTACCACCTGGCGCGCGCGGGGCGCGCGGTCGTCGTGCTCGACGACGGCCCGGTGGGCGGCGGTGAGACGGGGCGCACGACCGCGCACCTCGCGACGGCGTTCGACGACTACTACAGCGAGGTGGAGCGCCTGCACGGCGCGCGCGCGTCGCAGCTGCTCGCGGAGAGCTTCGTCGCCGGCGTCGACGCGATCGAGCGCATCGTGCGCGAGGAGGACATCGCGTGCGACTTCGTGCGGCTCGACGGCTGGTGGTTCCCCGCGGTGCGCAACGGCGGCGAGGAGCGCGACACGCTGGTGGAGGAGCGCGATGCGGCGCACCGCGCGGGCCTCACCGACGTCACGCTCGAGGAGCAGTGGCCGCTCGCGGAGCCGCTCGGCGGACCGGCGCTGCGGTTCCCGCGGCAGGCGCAGTTCCACATCCACAGGTACATCGCGGGGCTCGCGCGCGCGGTCGTGAAGCACGGCGGCCGGATCTTCATGGGCGCGCACGTGTCGGGCATCGAGGACGCGAGCGAGGACGGCGGCCGCTGCACCGTGACGACCGACGCGGGGCGCACCGTGCGCGCGGCCGACGTCGTGGTCGCGACCAACGTGCCGATCAACGACCGCGTCGCGATGCACACCAAGCAGGCGCCGTATCGCACGTACGTCATCGGCGCGCGCGTGCGGCGCGGTGCGGTCCCGCCGGGGCTCTACTGGGACACGGCCGAGCCGTACCACTACGTCCGCCTGCTCGATCCGCAGGGGAGCGGCGACACCGACGTCCTGATCGTGGGCGGCGAGGACCACAAGACGGGGCAGGGCGGCGACGACGAGCCCGCGCGCTTCGACGCGCTGGAGCGGTGGACGCGGCAGCGCTTCCCCATCGAGGCGGTCGAGCACCGGTGGAGCGGGCAGGTGATCGAGCCGGTGGACGCGATCGCGTTCATCGGCCGCAATCCCGGGAGCCGCCGCCTCTGGATCGCGACCGGCGACTCGGGGAACGGGATGACGCACGGCACGATCGCGGGGCTGCTGCTCCCCGCGCTGATCGCCGGCGAGGACCATCCGTGGGCGACGCTGTACGATCCGTCGCGCGTGACGCTGAAGGCGACCGGCGAGTGGCTGAAGGAGAACGTCAACGTCGCCGCGCAGTACCGCGAGCTGGCGACGCCGGGCGACGTGGACGACGTGGCGCAGGTCCCGGCGGGGGAGGGACGCGTGATCCGGCGCGGCGCGACCAAGCTCGCGGTCCACCGCGACCACGACGGCACGCTCACGGTCCGCTCCGCGATCTGCCCGCACCTCTGGTGCGTCGTCGACTGGAACTCGGCCGAGAAGACGTGGGACTGCCCGTGTCACGGATCGCGGTTCGCGCCGGACGGCTCGGTCATCAACGGGCCGTCGCGCGCGCCGCTGGCCGAGGCGTCGCTGGACGACGACGGCGCGAGCTGACCGTCGCCAGCGCCGCGCGGGCGTCGCGTCGCCGCCGCGTCCGCTGTGGCCGCGACGCGACGCTCCGCGCGGGCGTGGCGAGCGGCGCGGCGTCGCGCGGCGGCGGTCGCCGCGGGCGAAGCGCCGTCGCGACAACGTCTTGGGCGCGCGGTGACGGCGCCGTGCGCCGGGGCGCTGGCGCGCGGCGTGCGCGGCGTGCATCGTGCCGACCGCTGGCGTCGCATTCGCATTCGCAGACGCGCACGCGCGCGACCTCCCCGGCCTCATCCCCTCTCCGCATGTCGACCGCTCCCGATCCGCTGACGCCCGCCCAGGTGGACGCGCTGCTCCAGCCCGACCCGCGCACCGCGGCCGCGGACCTGCTGGTGCTGCGCGACTCGTTGCTGCGGCTCAGCGACGCGTGGACGCGCATCGCGGCGGCGGCGGGCGAGCTGTCGCGCGCGGCCGCCGCCCTCGACCGGCGTGAGGCGGCGGAGCGCGGCGGAGACGACGAGCGGCCGCGCGCGACGCCGCCGCGCGCCGACTGAGCCGTCGGACGTCGCTGATTCACGCCGTACCGCCGTACCCGCTGCTGCATGTCCGCCTCGCTCGACGAATCGCCCGACCGGCACGTGCTCACCCTGCTCGACCATCGCGTCACGCAGTTCGTCGTGGAGCTGGGCGCGGTGCGGCTGCTGACCTGGACGCTGCACGACGCGCTGGAGCTGCGCGTGGGCGTCGCCTTCCACCTGCGGCAGGCCGACGGGGTGTCGCGGCGGATCGACCCGCAGGAGCCCGAGCAGCTGGCGCCGCTGCTGACGCTCGTCGGCCGGCGGGCGGAGTCGCTGGAGGTCGAGCGCGAGGGCGCGCTGCTGGTGGCGTTCAGCGACGGGACGATGCTGAGCGTCGCGCCGCACGCGCGGCACGAGGCGTGGCGGCTGCAGGGCGCCGGCGGGCTGGAGGGGCTGGACTACCGCTGCGCGGCCGGCGGCGGTGCGCCGTGGACGGGCTGAGTCGAACGCGCCGGGCCCGAACGGCGAACGGCATGCAAGGATAAGATCGGACCAGATCTGAGAACGACGGATGGCTCCGCGTGGCGCGAGGGTCCTCGCACTCCACCGGAGCCATCCGTCGTTATCAGATCTTCTCAGACTTTCATCCTTGCCGCTCTTGTCGTTCGGGTCCGGCAGGCTCGCTGAACGGCGACGGGGGCGCGTCCACGTGGACGCGCCCCCGTCGCCGTTCAGCGAGCCTGCCGACGTCGCGTCGGGTCGATCAGGCGAGGCCCGTGACGTACGTGACCTGGCGCTCCGACGGCACCCAGCCCGGCGTCAGGACCGCGGTGTCGCGGCGCGCCTTGCGACTGTACACCTTCTTGATCGACTTCGCGGTGCGCTTCGCCTGCTTCTCGGTCTGCTTGCCCGCCTTGCGGACCGTCTTGCCCGTGCGGTTGGCGACGCGCTTCGACTCGGACTCGGTGTTCTTCGCCACCTGCTCCGGCGTCACCGGCTTGTCGGTCTTGGTCTGGGCGTGCGCGGCCACCGGCGCCGCGAGCGCGACCAGGGTGGCGAAGGTGGTGACGATGCGGCGAGTGATCATCCGATGCTCTCCTGCTAGGGTGAAGCGGGGTGGCGCCATGCCGAGGCCGTCGCCCGCCCCGCGGTCCCTCCCACAAGGGCAACACTCGGACCCGAGCCCCCGTTCGGCGTGAGCTCCATCACCCCCACCCCGCCCGCCGCCACGCTGCGCCGCGCGACCCCCGGCGACGCGGTCGCGCTGGCGGAGCTCGCCGCGCGGACCTTCCGCGAGACGTACGCGCCGCCGGCCGGGCCCTGCGATCCCGCCGACGTCGAGGCGTACGTCGCCGACCACTTCGGGCCGGCGCTGCAGGGGGCCGAGCTGGCCGACGCGCGCCTGCGGGTCGTGGTGGCCGAGTCGGGCGGGGCGCTGGCCGGGTACGCGGTGGTGCGCACGGCGTCGCGCCCGGGCGAGGCGGACAACTTCGCGCCAGCGTCGGAGCAGGAAGCGACAGCGCTCCTGGAAGTGGCGACCGCGGAGCTCGCCCGGCTCTACGTGGACCGTCCGTGGCACGGCAGCGGGGTGGCGGCGCGGCTGCTCGACGCGGCCCGAGCGGAGGCCGCAGCCGCCGGGGCGGGGGCGCTCTGGTTCTCGGTCTACCAGCGGAACCCGCGCGCGGTCGCGTTCTACCGGAAGCGGGGCGCACGGACCATCGCGACCGCGACGTTCACGATGGGGCGCGAGGTGCAGCACGACTGGCTGATGGCGGTGCCGACGACGTCGGGTGGCGCGACGTGAGGGAGCGGATCGGGGTCGCTGTCGCGGCACTGGCGCCTGTTCTGGTGGCGGGGTGCTTCCCGGCGGTGCTCCACGGCCCGCAGGTCGAGCCCGGGCTGCGTGGGTCGGCGGTGGCGTCCGTGGCCACCGGCCCCACCTACGTCGAGGGGGACGAGGGCGGCATCCGGCTCCGCAACGCGCCCATCGGGCTGGGCGTCGGCCACGGCTGGCGCGCCGCCTCGGACGCGCGGCCCTCGCTCTTCGTCGGGGCGTTCGTGCCCGTCTACTTCCCGGTGGCGCAGCTCGACGTCTACCTCCAGGCGCCGCGGGCGTGGACCGGCGGCGCGGCCGGCGGCGTCGGCCTGAACGTCGGCACCGAGCAGGCGACGCCCTACCTGCAGGTCGGCCGGGTGTCGGCGCGGGGCACCGGCTGGTCCACCGTCCAGGGGTGGAGCGTGCGACGCGGCAGCGAGTTCCGGTCGCGGTCGGTGGCCTGGGTGCCCGGGCTGGTGGGGCACGTCGGCGGGGCGCGGACCACGCTGCACGTGTTCGCGATGGGCGCCGTCGGCCGCGAGCCGGGCGACTGCCTGACGCTCCCCGGCAGTGGGCGGGAGTGCCGCCCGGGCCGGCGCAGCCGCACCTTGCTGGGCGGAGCGGCGCTGGAGGTGCACGGACGCCGCGACCCGGACTGACCCGATTCCACCTCGCATCGACCGTCATGGATCGTCGCCGCTTCCTCGGGACGGGCGCGCTGGGCGCCGCCGCACTGGGCGCCGCCGCGCTGGCTACCGGACGCCCGCTGGGCGCCGCCGCCCCGCTCCCGTCCTCCACCGCCGCCACGCCCGTCGGGCAGGACTTCGCGTTCGCGGAGGCGACCGTCGCCGACCTCCAGGCGCACATGGCCGCGGGCCGGCACACCGCGCGCGCGATCGCGGAGGCGCACCTGACGCGCATCGCGGCGCTGGACCACGCGGGGCCCGACGTGCGCAGCGTGATCGAGGTGAACCCCGAGGCGCTGGAGATCGCCGACCGGCTGGACGCGGAGCGGAAGGCGGGGCGGGTGCGCGGGCCGCTGCACGGGATCCCGGTGCTGCTGAAGGACAACATCGACACCGGCGACCGGATGCTGACGACCGCCGGCTCGCTGGCGCTGGCCGG
This sequence comes from Roseisolibacter agri, assembly GCF_030159095.1. Taxonomy (NCBI): domain Bacteria; kingdom Pseudomonadati; phylum Gemmatimonadota; class Gemmatimonadia; order Gemmatimonadales; family Gemmatimonadaceae; genus Roseisolibacter; species Roseisolibacter agri. The sequence goes on along the minus strand of NZ_BRXS01000003.1, from coordinate 402,581 downwards.
CGCCCCCGCGCCGCGCGACGCCTTCCTCGCCACGCGGCTGCGCGAGGCCGGCGCGGTCCTCCTCGGCAAGACGAACCTCAGCGAGTGGGCCAACTTCCGCTCGACGCGCTCGACCAGCGGCTGGAGCGGCCGCGGAGGGCAGACGCGGAACCCGTACGCGCTCGATCGGACGCCGTGCGGCTCCAGCTCGGGGTCGGGGGCGGCGATCGCGGCCAGCTTCGCGACGCTGGCGGTGGGCACCGAGACGGACGGCTCGATCGTCTGCCCGTCGTCGTCCTGCGGGATCGTGGGGCTCAAGCCGACGCTCGGGCTGGTGAGCCGGAGCGGGATCGTCCCCATCGCGCACTCGCAGGACACCGCCGGCCCGATGACCCGCACGGTCCGCGACGCGGCGCTCCTGCTGGGTGTCCTCGCGTCCGGGGGCGCCGACCCGCGCGACGCGGCCACGGTCGCGGCGCAGCGGCACGTGCTCGCGGACTACGCGCAGGGGCTGGACGCCGGCGCGCTCAAGGGCGCGCGCGTGGGCGTGGCGCGCGAGTTCTTCGGCTTCCACCCGCAGGTGGACGAGGTGCTGGAGGAGGCGCTGCGGGCGATCCGCGCGGCCGGCGCGGTGCTGGTGGACGACGTGCGGCTGCCGACGCGCGGGAAGTTCGACGCGGGCGAGTTCGAGGTGCTGCTGTGGGAGTTCAAGGCGGACCTGAACGCCTACCTGGCCGCGCGCGGCCCGACCGCGGGCGTGCGCACGCTGGCCGACGTCATCGCCTTCAATGAGAGGGAGCGCGCGCGCGAGATGCCCTGGTTCGGGCAGGAGCTGATGGTGCGCGCGCAGGCCAAGACGCCGCTCACCGACCCGAAGTACCGCACGACGCTGGCGCGCATCCGCCGTCAGGCGGGGGTCCAGGGGATCGACGCGATGCTCGCGGCGCACCGGCTGGACGTCGTCGTCGCGCCGACGGGCGGGCCGGCCTGGGTGATCGACCTGCTGAACGGCGACCACTTCGGCGGCGGGTTCTCGTCCGCGTCGGCGGTGGCGGGCTACCCCCACGTGACGGTGCCGGCGGGGTTCGTGGCGGGGCTGCCGGTGGGGCTGTCGTTCTTCGCGGGGGCGTGGTCGGACGCGCGGCTGCTGCGCTACGCGTACGCGTTCGAGCAGGCGACCCGGCTGCGGCGCCCGCCGACCTTCCAGGCCGGGGCGAGCGCGCACTAGCACCGCGCGCGGGCGCGTCCACCAGGATCGTCACGCTCGACCCATGGCGCGCGCGCGTGCGGGCGTGTAGCGTATCGGCCGCTCCAGCATCCCACCTCGCGTCCCGGCCGCGCTCACCGCTGCCCGTCCTGCGGCTCCCTCCCCCCAAGCCGGCCGGGACCCGTCCCTCCCATCCTGCACGCCGGTGTGCGCCCTGTCACGGCAGCATCACCGGCGGGCCAGGGTTGTGCCACACCGCGTCCGGTAGTAGCAATTCTGCGGAGTCCCGCAACGCGCGGGACTCTGGGCGCGGGGGTCTGCCCCTGCCCACCACCAGGAGTGCACCATGATCGGCGACGTGACCTTGCGTGCGCCAGCCATCACCCCCATGCGCGCGGCCCGAACCATCGCGCCGGCGAACTGGAAGCGCCGCACCATCGAGGTGCTGGTGTCGCTCCTGGCGTTCGCCGTGTGGGGGATCCTCGCATACAAGGGCTTCTTCCGGCTGCTCGCCCGGGTCGAAGGCATGCCGATCGGCGGCAGCTGGATCCTCGACGCGCTGAGCCTCCTGGTGGGCGTCTCGGGGAGCATCGCGGGCGTGAGCGCGCTGTGGGCGCTGGCGATGCGCGCGCTGGGCCGCACGCCGAAGTCGCTGGTGGGGGCGCCGGACGACGGACCCGAGGACCTGCCCCCTGCACTTCGCCGATAGAGCGGAGGACGGCACGGCGGAGGACGGAAGGGCGGAAGACGATACGGCGTGAAACGGAAGGGCGGACGCTCCGAGCTTCGAGCCGGCGGCGTCCGCCCTTTGCGTTGCACGCCCCATCGTCCTCCGCTTCATCGTTCTCCGTCGTTCCGTCCTCCGCTTCATCGTCTCCATGCATGATCCGTATGCGGCGCTCCGCGTCGCCGCGTTCCGCCGCTACATCGCCGGGCTGCTGACGCTCATCCTCGCCACGCAGATCCAGGGCGTGGTGGTGTCCTGGCAGGTGTACGCGGTGACGCACGACGCGCTCTCGCTGGGCCTCATCGGATTGGCCGAGGCGCTGCCGTTCATCGGGTTCGCGCTGTGGGCGGGGCACGTGGCGGACCGCGTCGATCGGCGCAAGCTGACCATCGGCGCCACCGTCGTGCTGACGCTCTGCTCCGCGGCGCTGCTCGCGCTGTCGCTGGCGCCGCCGGCGGCGCGCACGCACGTGGCGCTGATCTACGCGATCATCTTCGTCAGCGGCATCGCGCGCAGCTTCCTCAATCCCGCGCGCACGGCGCTGAGCACGGAGCTGGTGCCGCGCGCGCTGCTCGCGAACTCGCTGACGTGGCGCAGCACGACCTGGCAGACGGCCGCCGTCGGCGGGCCGGCGCTGGGCGGCGTGCTGTACGCGCTCGCGGGCGCGCCGCTCGCCTACGCGCTGGACACCGCGCTGATGCTGATCGCGCTGGTGGCGTTCGTGCGCGTGCGGCACACGCCCGCGCCGCGCCCGCCCGCTACGGTGTCGGTGGGCCGCAGCCTGCTCGAAGGGATCGCCTTCGTGCGGCGCCAGCCGGTGCTGCTGGGCGCGATGTCGCTCGACCTGTTCTCGGTGCTGTTCGGCGGCGCGGTCGCGCTGCTGCCGATCTTCGCCAACGAGATCCTGCGCGTCGGCCCGCAGGGGCTCGGCATGCTGCGCGCGGCGCCGGCGGCGGGCGCGGTGCTCGTGTCGCTCTGGCTCGCGCACCGGCCGCCCGTGTCGCGCACCGGCCCGGTGCTGCTCGGCGTCGTCGCGGCGTTCGGGCTGACGATGATCGGCTTCGGGCTGTCGCGCAGCTTCGCGCTGTCGGTGGCGCTGCTGGTGGCGAGCGGCGGCGTGGACATGGTGAGCGTCAACATCCGCTCGATGCTGCTGCAGCTCCTGGTGCCGGAGCACCTGCTGGGACGCGTGTCGTCGGTGAACCAGATCTTCATCGGCTCGTCGAACGAGATCGGCGCGTTCGAGAGCGGCGTCGCGGCCCGGCTGCTCGGCGCGGCGCCGTCGGTGGTGCTGGGCGGCGCGCTGACGCTGGCGGTGGTGGGCGTGACCGCGTGGGCGGTGCCGGCGCTGCGGAAGATGGGCGCGATCCCGCACGCGGACGATCGCGCGGCGGCGTGACGATCGGGCGGCGGGCGGCGGGTCCTGCTCCGTCCCCTCGGCGTCCCACGTCGCACCCGGCGTGCGCGAACTGCGCGTCTGGATACGGATCAAGCGGATGAGAACGATCAGACGGATCTCCTCCGCACCGGCACACGGGCCGTTGCCGCCGCGCGGAGCGGATCCAACTGATCCTTCTCATCCCAAGCATCCGAACCCTCCCGAGTAGTTGCGGCGCGTCGGGTGCGACATCGGCTGCCGAGGGCACGGAGCAGAACAGGATCCGCAGCCGCAGCCCGCAGCCCGCAGCCCGCAGTCGCGGGCCGATGCGATCCGCCGCGCGATGCGCGAGATTGGGGGCGTCCGCGCCGCACTCCCGCGTCCCGAGGCCCATCGCATGCCCGTCGCGCTTCCCCGCCTTCGCCGCACCCGCCAGCTTCTCGTTCTCGCCGCCGGCCTCGCGCTCGGCGCCTGCGCGCCCACGGCCACCGTCGTGCCCGCGCCCACCATCGCGTCGGGCGACGCGCTGCTGGAGGCGATGCGGCAGCGCTACGACGGCAAGTGGTACCGCACGCTGACGTTCACGCAGCGCACCGTGCAGGTCGCGCCCACGGGTGGCCCGGAGCGGCACGGCACGTGGTACGAGGCGATGCAGGCGCCGGGGCGGCTGCGCATCGACACCGACTCGACGCTGCGCAGCGGCCAGCTGTTCGCGCGCGACAGCCAGTTCCTCGTGCTCAACGGCGACGTCCGCCGCGCCGCCGCCGGCCACAACGTGCTGCTGGTGCTCGGCTTCGACGTCTACGCGCAGCCGGCCGCGCGCACGTCGGCCATCCTGCGCGAGCTCGGCTTCCCGAACGGGCCGGTGCGCGAGGACACGTGGCAGGGACGCCCGGTGTGGGTCGTGGGCGGCCGCGCCGGCGACCTGCGCTCGCACCAGTACTGGGTGGACCGGGAGCGGCTGGTGTTCGTGCGCCTGCTCCAGCCCTTCCCGGGCGACACGACGCAGACGTTCGACGTGCGCTTCAACAAGTACCGCCCGCTCGAGGGCGGCTGGATCGCGCCGGAGGTCGAGGCGTTCGTCGGCACGCGGCGGATCCTGTTCGAGGAGTACGCTGATGTGAAAGCGAACGTGGACCTCGATCCGCGGCTGTTCGATCCGCGCGCTTGGACCGCGGCGCGACACTGGCGTCGATAAAGGCGGAGGACGGAACGGCGGAGGACGGTGAAGCGGAGGACGGAAGGGCGTGAAACGATGAGGCGGACCCTCTGAGCTCGAAGCTTCGAGCCTGAAAGGTCCGCCTTTCCGTTTCACGCTCCATCGTCCTCCGCCGTTCCGTTCTCCGCCGTTCCGTCGTCCGCAGTACCGCGCTCTACTCGAGGAACGTGAGGGCTCGCCCGCGAGCGACGGCGGTCCGCAGCGCCGCATAGACGGCGGGATCGAGCAGCGTCCCCACGCGGCTCTCCAGATACGCCACCGCCGCCGCGGGCTCCATCGGCTGCTGGTAGCTGCGCTTGGACGTGATCGCCTCGAACGCGTCCGCCGCGGCGAGGATGCGACCGCCGATCGAGATCTCCTCGCCGGCCAGCCCGCGCGGATAGCCCTTGCCGTCGAAGTGCTCGTGGTGGTCGCCCACGAAGCGCAGCGTCTCGCTCAGGTGGCGCAGCGGCGCCAGGATGTCGAGGCCGATGCGGACGTGCTCCTGCACGTGCGCGTACTCCTCGGGCGTCAGGCGTCCCGGCTTGTGCAGCACGCTCTCGCGGATGCCGATCATCCCCACGTCGTGCAGGCGGCCCGCGAGGCGCACCGCCTCCGTCGCGTCCTCGTCCAGCCGCAGCTCGACGGCGATCGACGACGCGAGGTCCGCCGTGCGCTGCGACGCGCCGCGCAGGAACGGGTCCTTCGCCTCCATCGCCGTCACCAGCGCCTCCGCGACCTCCACGCTCACCGCGTGCAGCGCGTTGCGGTCGCGCTCCAGCTGCTCGGTGGCGCTGGCCACCTCGTCGCGGATCGCGCGCTCGATCTCGCGCTGCTTCACCACCAGCGCGCGGCGATGCAGCGCCTGCTCGACGGCCTGCAGCAGCACCGCCAGCTCGACGGGCTTGAGCAGGTAGTCCACCGCGCCGGCGACGAACGCCGCGCGCGCGGTGGCCGCGTCGTTGACGGCGCTCAGCATCACGACCGCGAGCTCCGGGTCGAGCGCGCGCGCCTGCGCCACGACCTCGACGCCGTTGACGCCCGGCATGCGCACGTCGCACAGCATGAGCGCGAAGCGGCCCGGCGTGATCGCCGCCAGCGCGGCCGCGCCGGACGGCACCGCCTCCACCTCGTACGCGCGCGCGCGCAGGAAGCGGCCGAGCGCGAGGCGGATCGTCTCCTCGTCGTCGACGACGAGGATGCGGACGGCGCCACGCGCGTCGTCGGGCGGGCGTGCGGCGTTCGGCGCCGGCGCGGTGGAAGGCGCGGTGGAAGAGGAGTCGATCATCGCGAACGGACGGCAAGGGCGGAGGCCGGGGCCTCCTCCGGGAAGTCGAGCAGGGCGGGGCCCGCGGGCGCGGGCGGCACGGCCGGCAGCGCCACGGCGAAGGTCGTCCCCTCGCCCGGCGCGCTGCGCACCGTGATGTCGCCGCCGTGCGCCTGCACGATGCCGTAGCTGACGCTCAGCCCCAGCCCCGTGCCCTCGCCGGGCGGCTTCGTAGTGTAGAACGGCTCGAAGATGCGCGCGAGCGCGTCGGGCGGGATGCCGACGCCGGTGTCGGTGACCTCGATCACGACGCCCTCGTCCACCAGCCCGTCGGCCGGGCCGGCGACGCGCGCGCGCACCGTGAGCCGCGGATCCGTCGCGTCGCGCAGCGCGTACTCGGCGTTCAGCAGGAGGTTGAGCAGCACCTGCTGCAGCTTCGCCTCGTCGCCGCGCACCGGCGGCAGCTGCGGCGCGATGTCGAGCGACAGCGCCACGCCGCCGGCGCGCAGCGCGTAGCCGCGCATGCGCAGCACGTGCTCCAGCAGCGCGTCGAGCTGCAGCGGCAGGTGCTCGGGCTCCGTCTTGCGCGAGAACGCCAGCAGGTCGCGCACGACGCCCACCGCGCGGTCGGCCTCGCGCTTGATGAGGCGCGCGCTCTCGCGCTGCTCGGGGCTCAGCCCGTCCTCCAGCAGCAGCTCGGCGAACGCGGAGATGCCGGTGAGCGGATTGTTGATCTCGTGCGCCACGCCGGCCACCAGCTCGCCCAGCGCCGCCAGCTTCTCCGCCTGTCGCAGCTGCTCGGCCCAGCGGCGCTCCTCGGCGTGCTGGTGCTGCGCGCGCTCGTCGAGCAGCAGCACGTCGACCGCCAGCGCCGCCGTCGGCGCGAGGAAGCGCAGCGTCTCCAGCGCGCCGTCGCCGAGCGGGACGCCCGGCGGCGAGACGGCGCACACGTCGCCGATCACGCGGCCGTGCGCCACCAGCGGCACGAGCACCGCGGACAGCGGCGCCGCGCCGGCCGCCACCCACGCCGGGCGCGCCTGCGCCAGCGCGAGGGGCGCGTCGGCGCCGGCCTCGCGCTCCGCGGGCAGGGCGTCCGGCGACGCGACGCCGCGCAGCGCCGCCAGCGCGCCCGTCGCGCCCAGGCAGCGCAGCGCGCCACGCTCCGCGTCGGCGACGCTCACCGCGAGCCCATCGCACGGCACCAGCGGCGCCAGCGCGGCGAGGATCGCGGCCGCGCCCTCGGCGCCGTCGGGCGCGAACAGCGCCGCGCGCGCGACCGCCGCCGCGCCCTCGGCGCGCGCGTGCGCGCGGCGCAGCGCGTCCAGCAGCGAGACGTTGCGCACCGCGACCGCGATCTGCGCCGCGAGGTCCAGCAGCAGCGCGCGCTCGTCGACCTCGAACGGGCGCGGCGCGGGGAAGTGCAGCGCCAGCAGCCCCCGCACCTCGCCGTCGATCGTCAGCGGCAGGAACGCCGCGCTGCGCACGCCCGCGGCCACCGCGGCGCCGGCGTACTCGGCGTCCTCGGGGCGCAGCCCCACCGCCGCGAGGTCCGACGCGAACGCGGGCGCGCCCGAGAGCACCACGCGCCCGCCGAGCGAGGTCCAGAAGCGCGGGTCATCCTGGGGGGGGAGCGCGTGGCCCGTGCCGCCCGCGTACAGGTGGTCCACCTGCCGCGTGCCGCGGTCGGCCATGAGGATGCGGAAGCCGCACACCGCCAGCGCGTCGCCCACGAGCTGCGCGAGCGCGGGGAAGAACGAGTGCGGCGTGACGTGCTGCGCCAGCGCCCGCCCGGCGTCCGCCAGCAGGCGCGCGTGCCGCGCCGCGCGCTCGGCACTGCGCACGAGGCGCGCGTTGCGGAGCGCGAGCGCGCCGTGGTCGGCGAGGCGCTGCGCGAGCGCGCCGTCGGAGTCGCTGAACGCGCCGCGCGCGGTGTTCACCGCGCACAGCACCGCGGCCACCTCGCCCTCGATCAGCAGCGGCGCGACGAGCACCTGCCGCATCCCGAACGCGTGGCCGTAGCGCGGGTCGACGCGCGGGTCGCGGGTGGCCGCGTTCACGATCAGCAGCCGGCGCTCGGTCACCGCTTCGGCGAACAGCGAGGGCGGCGCCATCAGCTCGGTGGCGTGGCCGCGCAGCGGTGCCAGCGTGCCCGCCGCCGCGCCGACGACGCCCTGCCCGTCGTCCAGCAGCACGACGCACGCACCCTCCACCGCCAGCAGCGCGAGCGCGCCGACGGAGAGCTGCTCCAGCGCCGCGGTCACGTCGCCGCCCGCCTGCGCCAGCTCGCGCGCGACGGCGGCCAGCGTCTCCGCCTCGGGGCGCGAGACCGCGGGGCCCGCCGGCCCGACTGCCGGCGCGCCGGCCAGCGATCGCACGACGACCACCGTCTCGAGCGCGGCGCGGCTGCCGGCGGCGACGGGGGTGCCCTCGTGCAGCGGCAGCGGAGCGGGGAGCCGCACGACGTGCCACGCGCTCCCTGGGCGGCCCTGCGCGTCGTGGACGGTGAAGCGGCGGTTGGCGCCCGTGCCGGGCGGCAGCGGCGCGGCGAGCGCCTCGCTGAGCGCCAGCACCGCGCTGCCGAAGCGGGCGCCGCGCAGCGCGGCGTCCAGCGGCTGCCCCACCAGCGCCTCCGCCGGCCGGTCCAGCAGCAGCTCGGCCGCCGGGTTGGCGAGGACGACGCGGCCATCGCCCGCGAGGCCGAACACCGCGTCGTCCAGCGCGCTCCCGAGCACGGCGAGCGCCGCCGCGGCTGCGGACGGCAGCGCGCGGGGCGCGTCGAGGTAGCCGGGCTTGAGGAGGGCGGACACGGGCGCGTCGGAGGGGAGGGGGACGTCTGGAGACGCCCGGGCGCGCGCTCCGGTCACGCCCTGCAGGGCGCTCCGGACGGCAGATCGTGGACCATCGATCCGACCGTCATCGCAGCGGACCCGAACGGCAACCGCATCTGCAAGGATGAAGATCGGATAACGTCTGATAACGACGGATGGCTCCGGTGTGGCGCGACCCACATCGCACCGACGCGGAGCCATCCGTCGTTATCCGATCCTGTCAGAGCTCATCCTCGCCAGTGCCGTTCGGGTCCGGCGCGCCGACGTCGGCCGCGGGGCGGAGCGTCAGTCGCCGACGAACGTCACGTCGACCGGATGCGGGAGGATGCCCGCTTCGTGCCCGCGGCGCAGGAAGAGCCGGACCGCCTCGCGGCCGCGCGCGCCGTAGTCCAGCGTCCAGTCGTTGACGTACATGCCGACGAACGTGTCCGCCTTGGCCGGGTCGAGCCCGCGCGCGTACTGCATCGCGTGGTCGAGCGCGGCCTGCCGGTGCGTGAGGCTGTACGCGATGCTGGCGTGCAGGTGGCGCGCGATCTTCTCGGTCAGCTCGGGCCCGAGGTCCTTCCGCACGACGTTGCCGCCGAGGGGGAGCGGGAGGCCCGTCTCGCCGAACCACCACTCGCCCATGTCGGCCACCAGGTGCAGCCCGCGGTCCTGGAACGTCAGCTGCCCCTCGTGGATCAGGAGGCCGAGGTCGACCTCGCCCGCCTCGACGACGTCCTCGATGCGGTCGAACGGCGTCCACACGGGCTCGAAGTCCGGCTCGTACAGCCGCAGCGCGAGGTACGCGCTGGTGAGCGGCCCCGGGACGGCGATGCGCTTCCCCTTCACGTCGGCCCGCGTGAGCGGCGTGCGCGCGACCAGGCGCGGCCCGTAGCGGTCGCCGATCGACGCGCCCGACGGCAGCAGCGCGTAGCGGTCGGCGATGTACGCGAACGCGTGGATGGAGACGGCGGTGACCTCGAGCTCCCCGCGGCGGGCGCGCTGGTTCAGCGACTCGATGTCCTGCAGCTCGTGGACGTAGCGCAGCCCCTCGGTGTCGATCTTCTCCTCGGCCAGCGCGTAGAACATGAACGCGTCGTCCGAGTCGGGGCTGTGCGAGACGTGGATCGTGCGGGGCGTGGTGGCGGTCGTCATGGCGTGGCGGCCTGGCGGAGCGCGGTGTCGATGTCCGCGGCGTGGCGCTGGTACTCGTCGAGGTTCTTCGCGCGCTCGGCCGGCGCGGCGGCGACCAGCCGCTTGTTGAGGGTCGCGACGGCGGCGGCGTCCCCGCGCATCGTCGCCGCCTTCACCGCCAGCACGAGGCCGAGGAGGTGGTTCGGCTGCTGGCGGAGGATCGTGTCGGCCTGCGCGCGCGCGATCTCGTCCTTGCCGGCCACCTCGGCCACGCGGCCCATGTCGTAGCGCAGGTCGGCGTCGAGCGCGGTGCCCATCTGCGCGTAGTTCTGCAGGGCCATCTCCGAGAAGAAGCCGACGCTGTCGGGCTTCCCCTCGGCGCTCAGGCGCATGATGCGGTCGAAGAGCCGGTCGGCGATGTCGCGCGGCGACAGCTGCGAGAGGTCGGGCGCGCGGCCGGTGCCGGGCGCGCCGCCCGGGGCGCCGGCGGCCCCGCCCGCGAACGGGCCGGCGGGCGCACCCGTCGGACCGCCCTCGCCGAGGGAGGCCTGCGGGAGCGCGTTGAGCGGCGCGTCGAGGGTGCTGCCGCGCGAGCCGCCGAAGTTGCGGCCGGCGGCCATCGCGGCGACGGCCAGCAGGGCGACGAAGGCGACGCCCCAGGGGAGCACGCTGGCGGCGCCGGCGGCGGCCCCCGTGCGCGGCGCGGCGCCGGTGGTGGGCGCGCTGCCCGCGGCGAGGCCGCAGCGGTGGCAGAACTTGGCGCCGGGGCTCAGCGGCGCGCCGCAGCCGACGCAGACGCTGGCGTCACGCGGGGCGCCGCAGGTCGAGCAGAACCGTCCGGTGCCCGCGGCGCCGCACGCAGGGCAGGGGACGGACTGGGTAGCTGGAGCAGACATGGGCTCAAACCTAACGACGGCGGAGAACGGAACGGCGGAGGACGGAGAAGCGGAGGACGGAACGGCGTGATACGAAGAGGCGGACCTCCGCTCGAAGCTCGAAGCGTCCGCCTTCTCGTTTCACGTCCTCTCGTCTTCCGCCGTTCCGTTCTCCGCCGTTCCGTCCTCCGCTTCCGCGGAGTGCCAGCGGAGCGGTCAGGCGGGCTTCGAGATTTCCTCGATCGTCTGCTCCGCCCGCTTGTCGTTCCCGGCCTCCAGCACGACGTCGGCCTGCGAGACGATGCCGACCACCATCCCGCGGTCGTCGACGATCGGGATGCGGCGCACCTGCTCGCGGGCCATCAGGTCCATCACGTCCTTCACGTTGTCGTCGGGCTTGGCCGTCTTCACGCCGCTCGACATCGCGTCGCGCACGCTCGCCGACGTCTTCCCCTCGGCCACCACGCGCAGCGCCAGGTCGCGGTCCGTGATGACGCCGACCAGGAGGCGGCTCTGGTTCGACTCGACGACCGGGAGCACGCCCGTGTCCTCGCTCTGCATCAGGCGCGCGGCCTCCTGCACCGGGGTCTCCGGCGTCACCACGCGCGGGTCCTTCGTCATGATGTCCTGAGCTCTCATCGTCTGATCCTCGGTTGGGTTGGGGCGGGCCAGCCGGAGGGAGGGGGCAATGGGCGTGCCGGTCGTGGAGCGGTGGTGGAGCGGTGGGGCAGCGGTGGGGGAGCCCCCAATGCCGACGGGGGAGCCGACCGTGTGACCGGTCCGCTCCCCCGTCGAGCTCACCTCATTCCGCCACCCACCCTGCGGCCGTTTTCGTCCGGAGACGGGGCCGGCCGGCGCCCGTGCGCGCGGCTGCCGCACGGATGGTGCCCACGCGGGAAGGCACGGCCGATTCCTCGCGGCCCAGCGCGGGCCTACCTTCCGCCCATGCCTGCCGCCCCTGATCCCGCCGGTACCACCCAGCAGGATGTGCTCGCGCTCGCCCACGCTGAGCACGTGCGTTTCCTGCGCCTGCAGTTCACCGACATCCTCGGCGTCAACAAGAACGTCGAGGTGCCGGCGTCGCAGTTCGCCAAGGCGCTGGCCGGCGACATCATGTTCGACGGCAGCGCGATCGAGGGGTTCGTGCGCACCGAGGAGAGCGACATGCTCCTCCAGCCCGACCTCGCGACCTTCCGCGTGCTCCCGTGGGGCGATCCCGACGCGCGCGTGGCGCGCGTGATCTGCGACATCACGATGCCCGACGGGACGCCGTTCGCCGGCGATCCGCGCGCGGTGCTCAAGCGCCAGATCGCGCGCGCGGCCGCGTCGGGCTACACCATGATGGCCGGCATGGAGGCGGAGTTCTTCCTCTTCCGCCCCGCGCCTGACGGCCGCCCCACCACGCAGACGCACGACGTCGGCGGCTACTTCGACCTCGCGCCCGTGGACCTCGGCGAGGACGCGCGGCGCGCGATGGTGGACCTGCTGCAGCGCATGGGCTTCGAGATCGAGGCCGCGCACCACGAGGTCGCGCACGGCCAGCACGAGATCGACTTCCGCTACGCCGACGCGCTCACCACCGCCGACAACCTCGCGACCTTCCGCTGGGTCGTGAAGCACGTCGCGCGGCAGTTCGGGCTCGTCGCGTCGTTCATGCCGAAGCCGATCTTCGGGCAGAACGGCAGCGGGATGCACACGCACCAGTCGCTCTTCCGCGACGGCCAGAACGCCTTCCTCGACGAGGCGGCCGAGTGGCGGCTGTCACGCACCGCGCTGCACTACATCGGCGGGCTGCTGCGCCACGGCCGCGGGCTGTGCGCCGTCACCAACCCGCTCGTGAACAGCTACAAGCGGCTGGTGCCGGGCTACGAGGCGCCGGTGAACGTCGCGTGGAGCATGCGCAACCGCAGCCCGATGATCCGCGTCCCCGACCGGCGCGGCGCCGGCACGCGCGTCGAGCTGCGGCTGCCGGATCCGGCGGCCAATCCGTACCTCGCGCTGGCGGTGATGCTGGCCGCCGGGATGGACGGCGTCGAGACGCAGGCCGACTGGCGCGAGCCCGTCAACCAGAACATCTGGGAGATGAGCTACCGCGAGCGCCGCCGCCTGCGCATCGACGACCTGCCGCAGGACCTCAACGAGGCGTGCGACGAGCTGGAGAAGGACGACGTCATCCAGGCCGCGCTCGGCGAGCACGTGGCGACGCACTACCTCGCGGCCAAGCGGCAGGAGTGGCGGGACTACGTGACGCAGGTGAGCCAGTGGGAGCTGGACCAGTATCTGGCGAAGTACTGAGCTTGAGCGTCGAGCGGTGAGCGTCGAGCGTCGAGGGCGCTCGACGCTCGCCCTACTTCGTCCGCGGCAGCCCCGGCGTGATCCGCTGCGCGTTCTCGTAGTACAGCTTGCGCAGCGTCGCGTCGGGCAGGTCGAGCCCGTAGAGCTTCCAGAACGCGTGGTACGGGCGGTAGTAGTCGAAGTAGTCGTCGCGCGTCTCGAACACGCGCCAGTAGTACGGATACTCCTCCGGCTGGTACGAGTCCTTGCCGAACAGCACGCGATCCTGGAAGCGCACCAGGAAGTCGCGCGCCGCGCGCGGCTGCCGCCCCAGGTCGTAGAGCACCGCGCCGACCTCGGTGTGCACGTTCGGCAGCGCGGTCATCAGCTTCGCGAGGCGCGGCAGGTCGTTGGCGTGCCACCCCATGTGGGCGATGACGAACGTCGTCTTCGGGTTGCGGCGCAGCATCGCGTCGCGCTCCGTCATCAGCTCCTCGAAGCTCGGGAACTGGTCCGCCGGATAGCGGCGCCCGGGGAAGAGCGCGAGCTCCAGCCACCGCTCGTTCTGGTAGTCGATGGGCTGCCAGAACTCCTGCGGATCGGCCGTGTGGATGAACACCGGTAGCTTGAGCCGCGCGCACGCCGCCCACACCGGATCGAGCGCGGGATCGTCGATGCGCAGGCGCGAGCCGTCGGCCTTCTTGATGGAGAGCCCGAGCCCCTTCCCGATCTCGCCCACGCCCACCGCGCCCGCGGCCACGTCGGCCTCGAGCTGCGCGATCGCCTTCTCGGCCCAGCCCGGCCCGACGTTGCGGAAGTCGATGCCGGTGAGGACGCGCACGCGGTTCCGTGCGACCGGCGACGCCTGGATGCTCGCGATCGTCCGCTTGAGCGCGTCGCCGCTGACGTTGTTCGCCGCGACCATGACGCCGAGGTTGAGGCTGTCCATCTGCGCGACCAGGCGCGCCAGCGCCTCGGGCGTGTCGAGCGCGCCGCCCGTCGGGTGCCCGTGGAAGTCCACGGCCGCGTACTTCGCGCGCGGCACCTTGTGCTCCGCCGTCACCAGCGTCGAGCGCGGGCGGTAGTCGAGGATGCTCGGCGCCGGCAGCTCGGGCGCCTGGCAGAGGTTCGGGCGGATCTCGGTCGTGCCCGCGGGGCAGGCCGCCCCGGGCTCGACGCGCGTGGCGCGGGACGCGCCGGGCGGCTGCGCGGCGACGACGACGGGAAGGGCGGCGAACAGCGCGGGAATCGCGCGGCGGGCGAGGGCGGTCGGCAGGCGCATGTCGGGGCTGGAGGGCGGAGCCTCCAATCTGCGCCCTGCGCCGGAGTCCGCCTAGCGGTACTCCGCCTAGCGGTACTCCGCCCAGCGCCCCGTCACTCGCGGCGGCGCACCAGCGCGAGGGCCCGCAGCCGATCGGGCGCGCACTCGCGGCGCGCGAGCGCCCACAGCAGCAGCAGCCCGCCGCACAGCGCGGCCACGTCGGCGACGTTGAACACGAGGCCCGCCAGCGCGCCCGCGTCGACGTGGATGAAGTCCACCACGCCGCGCTCGTGACGCAGCCGGTCGAGCAGGTTGCCGGCGCCGCCGCCGTGCATCAGCGCCAGCCCCACCATCGACGTCGGCGACGCGTGCGCCACACGCCGGTGCAGCGCGTACAGGAACACCAGCACCCACGTCAGCGTGGCGACGTAGAGCCAGCGCTCGGACGCGGCGTGCGCGTCCAGTCCTTCCACCCGCAGGGAGAACGCGACGCCGGGGTTGTAGCGCAGCGGGAACGACAGCGCGCCCTGGCCCAGCGCCGCCAGCCACGGATGGCCCGACTGCGCCATCCACTTGGTCCACGCGTCCAGCAGCACGAGCAGGCCGGTCAGCGACCAGAACACCCGGTCGGGATCGAACGCGCGGCGATCGAGGGTGGGAGCGGCGGCCACGGGCGGCGCGGTGCGGGACGACGAGCGGGCCATCGTGCATGGCAGCCGGCGTGCCGGCGCGCACGCATACGCGCCCGCAAACGACGAGGGGCGGAGCGCCACGTCGCGCCCCGCCCCTCGCCGATCCGCGCCGCGTCGCGCGTCACCGCTTCGCGTCAGGGCACGATCGCGTTGTACGTCGCGCGCAGCACCGGATCCTGCCCGGCGCCCAGGTGGCCCTGGTTGATCGTCCAGATGATCGCGCCGCCCAGCCCCGCGCTCTTCACGTAGGCGCCCTTCGCGGCGATCGACTGCTCGTCGTCGTACGACACGAACTGGCACCCCTGCGGGCCGGTCGGCGACGCGAAGCTCAGGTAGCCCATCTTGGCCACGTCGTCCCACTGCCGCGCACCGGCGCTGTAGTACGTGGACATGATGTTCCGGTAGCTCATCGCGTTGTCGTCGGCGATGATCGTCATCGTGGACGACGTCTGGTTCGGGCCCGTGACGCCGCGCCAGCACACGCCGTAGAACGGGATGCCGATGCCCAGCTTCGCGGCCGGCACGCCCACCGCCACGTAGCGGTCCACGCTGCTCTGCACGGAGCTCGGCGTGTTGCCCTTGGCGCCGAACAGCGCCGACGTGTGCCAGCTCAGCCAGCCGCCGTACGGGCCGGCCATGCTGTACGTCATGACGTTCATCTGGTCGACGACGCCGGCCACCTGCATGTACCAGGAGTCGACCTCGCCCGGGAAGTTCGTGTTCACCCAGCCGACCGGGATCGTCAGCAGCATCCCGGGGCGCGCGGCGCGCAGCTGCTGCAGCAGCGCGAGCAGGTTCGGGCGGTCGACGGAGTCGATGGGCTCCCAGTCGACGTCGATGCCGTCGTAGCCCAGCGCGTCCATCGTCTTCAGCAGGTTGGCGACGAACGTCGCGCGGTTGGCGCTCGACGCCGCGCTCGCCATCGCGTCGTGCGTCCCCGCGCCGCCGAGCATGAGGATCGCCTTGCGGCCGGCCTGGTGGGCGCGCGAGGCGAGCGCGCGCGCCATCGCGGGGCCCTGCGTGTTCGTGATGTAGAAGGTCGTGTCGACGCCGCCGTTCGCGAGCGGCAGCACCGCGCCGACGAAGATGTGCGTGAGGATCGAGAAGTCGACCTCGCTCTCCGGATACAGCGACCGCTGGTAGCCCGCGTAGTAGCCCGACACCCAGCGCGAGCCCGGCGGCGGCGGCGGGGGCGGCGGCGGGGGCGTCGTCGTGTCGCTCGGCGTCACGGCGGCCGAGGGGCTCGAGGCGGGGCTGTCGCCCGCGACGTTGGTGGCGACGACGGTGAAGCTCACCGGGACGCCCGCGGCGAGCCCGGTCACGGTGCCCGTGGTCGTCGGCGCGCTCACGGTCAGCGTCTGCCCGGACGAGGCCTGGACGCGGTAGCTGAGGATCGCGCTGCCGCCGTCGTAGCGCGGCACCTGCCACGACACGGTCGCCTGCCGGGCGCCCGCGGTGGCGACGACGCCGGTGGGCGCGTTCGGAACGACGGGCGTACGCGGCTTCTTGGCCAGCGCGGCTTCTGGGGCGGTCGCGGTCGGAGCGTCGGGCGCGGCGCAGGCGGCCAGCAGCCCGACCGCCAGCGGCACCAGCAGGGCGGCGGCGCGGCGCGTCGGCGACGTCACCGGGAGCAGGCGAGCGGTCATGGAGGGAAGGTGCGGGGTTGGTCGGGGAGGGCCCGGGAGGGCGGCCCCCGGGAGAAGCTGCGGGTCCCCGGACCCCTGCGCATGGGTCATCTGGCAATCCGTTCATGACGGCCGTCACATCTCGTGGCGATTCCGGCTGGCCGCGTGACGGCACCGGCCCGCGCGCCCTCCCTGGCGTCGCCCTGCGACCCCGCGTAAATCGCCCCCGTCCGCGCGCTCTGCCGGGCGCCGCCGGGCGCCGCGGCCGGGCACGCCCACCGGTGGAGACCTCGGTGCCCCGTTTCGCGCGCCCCGCACGACCGCTCGTGCCCGCCGCCCTCGCCGTGCTGCTGACCGCCCTGCCGGCAGTTCCGCTGCCGGCGGTCGCCCAGCCCCCGGCCCCCACGCGCCCCGCGGCCGGCCGCGGCCAGCTCGCGGTCACCCCCGCCACTCCGGGCTCGCCCGCCGACACGGCGCTCGTGCAGGGGCTCCGCTGGCGCAACATCGGCCCCTTCCGCGGCGGCCGCGCCACCGCGGTCGCCGGGCACCCCGCGCAGCCGCTCACCTTCTACATGGGCGCCACGGGCGGCGGCGTGTGGAAGACCGAGGACGCCGGCGGCTCGTGGCGCAACGTCACCGACGGCCACTTCGCGATGGGCTCCGTCGGCAGCATCGCGGTCGCGCCCTCCGATCCCAACGTGCTGTACGTCGGGATGGGCGAGGCGCCGGTGCGCGGCATGTCGTCGTCGTACGGCGACGGCGTCTACCGCTCCACCGACGCGGGCCGCACCTGGACGCACCTCGGCCTGGAGCGGACGCGGACGATCAGCCAGGTGATCGTGCACCCGCGCGACGAGAACACGGTGTGGGTGGCCGCGCAGGGGAGCCGCTGGGGCGGCACGCCCGATCGCGGCATCTACAAGAGCACCGACGGCGGGAAGACGTGGCGCCACGTGCTCGCGGGTCCCAACGCGACGTCGGGCGCCAGCGACCTGTCGATGGACGCGAACAACCCGCGCATCCTGTTCGCCGCGTTCTGGGACCACCAGCGGCAGCCGTGGTACGTGCGCAGCGGCGGCCCGGGGAGCAGCCTGTGGCGCTCCGCGGACGGTGGCGAGACGTGGACGCGCCTCTCGGGCAACGGGCTGCCGAGCGAGATGGGGAAGACCGCGGTCGCGGTGTCGCCGGCGAACAGCGAGCGCGTGTGGGCGCTGATCGAGGGCACCGCCGACAGCGGCGGCCTCTATCGCTCCGACGACGCGGGCAAGAATTGGCGCCTGATCAACGGCGACCGCGTGCTGCGCGCGCGCGCGTGGTACTACATCCACCTCTTCGCCGATCCGAAGAACCAGGAGACGGTGTACGTGATGAACGCGCCGTTCCTGAAGAGCACCGACGGCGGGCGCACCTTCGCGACGATCCCCACGCCGCACGGCGACAACCATCACCTCTGGATCAATCCGCAGAATCCGGACGTGATGATCAACGCCAACGACGGCGGCGCGAACGTCTCGCTCAACGGCGGGCGCGCGTGGAGCACGCAGGAGAACCAGCCCACCGCGCAGTTCTACCGCGCGACGCTCGACGAGCGCTTCCCGTTCTGGATCTACGGCGGGCAGCAGGACAACACGTCGGTCGCGGTGATGAGCCGCACGACCGACGTCGGCGTGACCGAGAAGGACTGGTTCGTGACGGGCGGCTGCGAGAGCGCGTTCCCCGGCGTGGACGCGAAGAACCCGAAGATCGTCTACGGCGGCTGCTACCAGGGCCTCATCGACGCGTTCGACCTCGAGACGCGCAGCGAGCGCGGCGTGATGGCGTACGCCTCGCTGGGCCTCGCGATGCCGTCGGACCAGCAGAAGTACCGCTTCAACTGGAGCGCGCCGATCCTCGTCAGCCGCCACGACCCGAAGGTCATCTACCACGGCGGCAACGTGCTGCTGAAGACGACCGACGGCGGCAACGCGTGGACGGCGATCTCGCCCGACCTCACGCGCAACGACCGCAAGAAGGTCGGCGCCGGCGGCGGCCCGTACACGAACGAGGGCGCGGGCGGCGAGGTGTACGGCACGATCTTCTACGTGGCCGAGTCGGCGCAGGAGCCGAACGTCCTGTGGGTGACGACGGACGACGGGCTGGTGCAGGTCACGCGCGACGGCGGCGCCAGCTGGCAGAACGTCACGCCGGCCGGACTCGGCGAGGGGCTCGCGAACGCGCTCGACCTGTCGGAGCACGCGAAGGGCACGGCGTACCTCGCCTTCACGAAGTACAAGTTCGACGACAACCGCCCGTACGTGCTGAAGACGAGCGACTACGGGAAGACGTGGTCGCGCATCGACGCGGGGCTGCCGGAGCTGCCGGTGCGCGTGGTGCGCGAGGATCCCGCGCGCGCGGGGCTGCTGTACGTCGGCAACGAGAGCGGCGTGTGGATGTCGCACGACGACGGCCGCCGCTGGGCGCCGCTGCAGCGCAACCTCCCGCGCGTCCCCGTCACCGACCTGCGTATCAGCACGCTCGGCGACCTGGTGGCGGCGACGGAGGGGCGCGCGTACTGGATCCTCGACGACCTGTCGCCGCTGCGGCAGCGCGCGGACGCGCTGCGCGACGCGTCGCGTCCGCTGCTGTTCGCGCCGCGCCCCGCGTACCGCTACGCGGTGGACGGCGGCGCGCCGGTGCCCGCGGGCGCGGCGCGCGGACAGAACGCGCCCGGCGGCGCGACGATCGACTTCGTGCTCGCCGCGAAGCCCGACAGCGCGCGCCCGGTGCGCGTGGAGATCGTGGGCGAGGGCGGCACGGTCCTGCGCCGCTTCCCGACGCCGCGCGACCGCATGGCGACGGGCGGCCCGCCGGGCGCGGCGCCGGGCTTCGCGCCGG
This sequence comes from Roseisolibacter agri, assembly GCF_030159095.1. Classification (NCBI taxonomy): domain Bacteria; kingdom Pseudomonadati; phylum Gemmatimonadota; class Gemmatimonadia; order Gemmatimonadales; family Gemmatimonadaceae; genus Roseisolibacter; species Roseisolibacter agri. Next base: position 383,280 of record NZ_BRXS01000003.1, on the reverse strand, counting down.
TCGCGGGGCACAACCGCCTCGTGTGGAACCTGCGCACCGAGGGGCATCGCGTGATCCCGGGGCTCGTCTACGATGGCCCGACCACGGGCTGGGTGGTGCCGCCGGGCAGCTACACGGTGCGCCTGCTCGTGGGCAGCGACACGCTCGCGCGCCCGCTGGAGGTGCGCGACGACCCGCGCGACGCGAGCGCCGGGACCGTGGCCGAGCGCACCGCGGGGCACGCGCGCCGCGCGGAGATGAACCGCGCGATGGCCGCGCGCGTGGACGAGATCACGAGCGCGGTGCTGCAGCTGCGCGACGTGCGCGACCAAGTGACGAAGCTGGCCGAGCGGGCGAAGGCGGAGGACACGACGTCGGCGGCGGCGCGCACCGCGCTGGCCGCGCTCGCGACGCGCGCGGCGGACGTCGCGAAGCGCACGAGCGAGCTGGAGGCGACGCTCGTGCAGCTCAAGCGCCGCACGCAGCAGGACGTGGTCAACTTCCCGCCGGCGCTGCTCGACCACTACCTGTTCGTCGCGCGCACCGCCGACGCGACCGATCCGCCGATGACGCGCGGCCTCACCGACCGCGCGGCCGACCTGGACGTGGAATGGCGCACGCGGCGCGAGGCGATCGACGCGCTGCTGGCGCGCGACGTGGCGGAGCTCAACCGGCTGGCGCGCGAGGGCGGCGTGCGCGCGGTCGTCACGCCGGCGCCGCGGCCGACGACGGTGATGTGAGCGCGGGGACCTACGGAAGCCCATCGGTGCGTGCTGGCGCGAACCTTGTGTGATCGCGCCGCACGCGCCGGCACGGGCACCGCGGACTCGCGCCCATCGCGTGACCAGCACGACGGGTTGATGGCGGGCTGACGAGCGGGGCCGCGGCCGCGACGCGAAGGGACGTGATGCGCAGGACCTGGGACGCAGTGCACGGCGCGCTCGGGATGGCGTTGTGCGCGACGATCGGCTGTGGCGGCGCCGGAATGCCACGGATCCGCAGCAGCCTGCTGCCGCCGGTCGTCGCGTGGAGCGGCGACTCGGTGACGCTGAGCGGGCGCCGCTTCCACCACGTGGTCGCGCCGACGCACGAGCTGTACGTCGAGTCGGCCGCGCACCTGCCCGCGCTGCAGGAGCAGCTGGACGCGTCGGCGCGCGAGTTCGCGCGCCACTTCGGGCCGGCGCCGCGCGTGGCGGTGCTGCTGTTCGACGCGCCCGCCGATCCGTACCGCGACTTCGACTTCGCGCCCTTCGTCGCGCGGCGCGTGCAGGTGCTCGCCTTCGTGCGCGGGCGCGACGCGCAGAAGGGGGGCACCCTCGGCGTCGAGGAGCGGCTGCTCGCGGCGCGGCTGGCGGAGCTGTACCTCGCGGCCTACGCGGACTCGGTGAGCCGCGGCCTCGCGCGCGCGCACGGCGACACGCTGCCCACGCACGAGCGCGCGCTCGACCGGCTGCCGCACTGGTTCACGGAAGCGGTGGTGTCGCGCGTCGCGCGCCCGGACGCGGTGGAGCGCGGCGTGACGTTCGTGAAGCAGAACCGCCCGCGGCTCATGCCGCTGCGGCGCCTGTTCGCGCTGGCGCGGCTCGGGATGCCCTTCTGGAGCGAGCTGGCGCACCGCGAGGGCGTCGTGCGCACGTACAGCGAGCCCACCGCGCAGACGCCGCCCCCGCTGCTGGCCGCGGAGTCGACGGCGTTCGGCGAGTTCCTGGTGTCGCGCTACGGGCCGACGTACCTGCAGGCGCTGGCCGACGAGCTGCTGGCGGGGCGCAGCACCGAGGACGCCGTCGCCGCGCTGCCCGGCGGCGACGCGGCGTCGCCCGCCCTCGAGGAGGCGTGGCGGGAGTGGCTCGCGACCGCGGCGCCGTGACCGGCGCTGCGGACTGCGGGCTGCCGGCTGCGTGCGGCTCCGTGCCCTCGGCGTCCGACGTCGCACCTGGCTCGCACCAGCTGCGCGGGAGGGGGGCGGATGCTCCGGATGGGACCGGATCGAACGGATCGGCCCGCGTGGCGGCGACGTCCCATGCACTGAGAGGAGCGATCCGCCGCATCCGTCTCCATCCGGAGCATCCGCATCCTCCCAGAGGGCAACGGAGTCCAGCGCGCCTGACCTGGAAGAGCGAACGGCATTGGACAGGATGACGGGATGGCGAAGAGGCTCCGCGTTGCGCGTCGTTCCATGCGCTCTGTGGAGCCTCCTGGTTCATCCCGTCATCCTGTCTGAAGCAGCTCGTCGTTCACGCGGCACGCCGCAGGTACCTACCGCACCGCGATGGTGAGCGTCGCGAAGTCGCTCTCCCACTCCGACTGCGCCGTGATCGGATGCCGCAGCTGCGTGGCGCGCAGCAGCCAGCGGCCCGCGCGCGCCAGCGGGATCGCCACGCGTCCGTCGGCATCGGTGCGGCGGGGCGGGAGCGCCCGGCCGTCGGGGCCCACCGCGCCCACCATCGCGGCGGGCACCGCGTGGCCCTGCTGCAGCAGGCGGACGACCAGCGTGTCGCCCGGCCGCAGCGTGGTCGGATCGCGCAGCGGCACCAGCTCCAGCGGCATCCCCGTCGGCTGCGCCCACGACGCGTCGCCGCTCGGGCGGGGGCGCAGCGGGCTGCTCACCAGCACGTGCGTCGTCGCGTGGCGCGCGGAGCGCTCGCGCCAGTGGCGCACGCCGTTCACCGGCAGCTGCCGCAGGTAGGCGACGCGCACGCTGTCGGGGGCGCCGATCCGCCTCAGGTAGTCGACGACGCCCGCCGAGTCGAGCGTGAGGACGCGTGGCGCGAGCGAGACCCAGACCGTGGCCACGCCGGCGTGGCGCAGCGGCACGCGGAAGCGCAGCGCCCGTGCGCCCGCGGCGGGCGTGGGGAGCGGCTCCGTGCGGCCGCCCGTGCGCACGCGCGCCGTGCGCACGCGGGCGGCGGCGATGGCCGTGGCGTTCGTCGGGAACGACGGTCCGCTCGTGAGGTCGAAGGTCGCGTCCACGCCGGCGGGCGACGTCGCGCGCGCGGGCACGAGCCAGGTGTCGTGGGCGGCCGCGGCGGACGGGCCCGAGGCCAGCACGACGCCCATCGTCAGCGCCGCGGCGAGCGCGCCGGTGACCGGTCGGAGGAACGGCATGCCGCCAAGTTGGCGCGCGGGCCCGCCGGACGGCAGAGCCTCGGACGTCACGCCGTCGGCCGGGATCAGGACGGAACGGCGGAGGACGGGGAGGCGGAGGACGGAACGGCGGAGGACGATGAAGCGTGAGACGAAGAGGCGGACCTCTCAGCTGGAAGCTTCGAGCCGAGAGGTCCGCCTCACCGTTTCACGCCCCATCGGTCTCCGCCGTTCCGTCCTCCGCTTCATCGTCCTTCGCCGGATGGCGCCCCGACGAGCGCGACGCGGGGGGCGCCGATGCCGGCGCCCCCCGCGTCGTTCCCTGCGGCGACCGTCGGTCCGCGGTCAGCGCCGCGCGCCCACGATCGCCTGCTGCAGGCGCTGGAAGCGGGCGGACGCGCGCTGCAGCGTCACCTCGAGCGGCGAGCGGCCCGTGGCGAGCGGCTGCCGCGAGAAGCTGCGCAGCGCGCCGGCGAAGGTGCCCGTCTTGTTCGCGAACTGGAACGTCGTGCCCTCGGCCGGGACGCCGCCGATGAAGGCGAGGAAGTTCCCACCGTAGGTCGAGAAGCCCCAGTCCGTGCGCGTCGCGGGGCGCAGGCCCCAGTTGGCGTCGAAGCCGGCGGCCGTCAGGTCCGGAACCGACAGGTCCCACGTCGCCGGCGCGCTGCCGCCGACGTAGCCCGGCGTCACGCTGATGTTCGCGGTGCGCGTGGCCTGCGTGAAGCTCACCGACGCGCCGGCGTTGTACGACGCCTGCGACGCGGCCGTCGCGCGCAGCCGCAGGTACGGCGTCGACGTGATCGCCGTGACCGTCGCCGCCGACGGGGCCGGGCCGATCGTCACGCTGCGGTCGGTGATCGTGCGGACGAACGAGTAGATGCCGCGCGAGCTGGTCGAGTCGCCGCGCACGTTGGCGAACGCCACCAGCGCGTGCATGTCGCCGGCCTGGAGGCGGTCGGTCGGCACGCCGGCGTAGCGCAGCGGGCTGCTGCCGAAGTTGAAGAAGACGCCGCCCGTCCCGAAGCCGCTCAGGTTGAAGGCCCCGGTGAAGAACGAGGTGGCGACGAACGCCGTGTCCGTCCCGGCGCCGTTGATCGTCAGGTTGGCGGTCGCCGGCGCGAACGACTCGGAGCCGTTGAAGTCCAGCGTCGGGATGACCGCGTTGTTCGCGTAGTTGACGCCGCGGCGCAGGATCAGCCGGTTCGGCGTCAGCGAGAACGTCGCGAGGTCGATCGACGAGCGCGAGGCCAGCAGGTTGAGCGAGCCCTCCGGCACGCTGTCGAGCGTGAACGCCGTCTGGCCGCCGACCAGGATCTCCGAGCTGCCGCCGAGCGACACCGACGCGAAGTCCGTGGCGCTGACGCCGGCCACGCTGCCGGTGAGCCGCTTGGTCCCACGCGGCAGGCTCGCGCAGCGCTGCTGCCCGCCCGCGATCAGCTCGGCCGCCGTGCCGTAGACGACCGTGAGGTCGTAGTTCGTGCCCGTCTGCGTCACGTAGGCGATGCCGCCGCGCGCCGGGACGTTGAACGCGAACGTGTTGTTCGCGCCTGCCGTCACGCGCGTCCAGGCGCCGTTGTCGTTCTGGTAGGCGAACCAGATGGGGATGTCCGGCGCGCAGAAGGCGTACGACACGTTGCCGCCGCCGGTGCTCGGGGCGGTGACGTTGACGCTGAGCGTCGTCGTCTGGTTGGCGAGGCCGGTGGCCGCGCCGGTCAGCGTGATCGTCGCGGTGCCCGTCGTGGCGGTGTTGCTGGCGACGACGGAGACCGTGGCCGTGTTGCCCGTGACCGGGTTCGGCGTCACGGTCACCTGCACGCCGTTCGGCGCGCCGGTGGGCGTGATCGTCACGCCGCCCGCGAAGCCGCCGGTGCGCGTGACGTTCAGCGTCGTCGTCCCGGTCGCGCCCTGCTGCACGCTGACCGCGCCCGTCGTGCCGAGCGTGTAGCCGCCCACCTGCACGGCCGGCGTGACGGTGACGTTGAACGTCGCCGTCTTGGTGCCCGTGACGCCCGCGCCGGTCGCGTTGACCGTGATCGGATACGTGCCCGCGGCCAGCGTGGACGCGGCCGTGATCGAGAGGTCGGCCGTGTTGCCCGTCGTCGCCGCGGGCGCCGTGATCGTCAGCCCGGCCGGTGCGCCCGTGGTCGTCAGCGTCACCGCGCCGGTGAAGCCGCCCGAGCGCGTGATCGTGACGGTCGAGGTGCCGGCCGCGCCGCCCGCCGCGACCGAGGCCGCGCCCGCGGCGATCGAGAAGTCGGGCGTCGCCTGCGCCGCGGCGACGGTGACGTTGAGCGTCGTCGTCTGCGTGCCGGTGATGCCCGCGCCCGTCGCGTTGACGGTGATCGGGTAGGTGCCCGGCGCCACCGCCGACGTGGCCGAGACGGCGATCGTCGAGGTGTTGCCGGTGCTGGCGGCGGCGGGCGTGAGCGTGAGGCCGGCGGGGATCGTCCCGCTGGTCGTCAGCGTCACCGCGCCGGCGAAGCCGCCCGTGCGCGTGATGTTGATGGTCGCGGTCTGCGCCCCGGCGCCCTGCGTCACGGTCAGCGCCGCCGCGGGCGCGATGGTGAAGCCCGGGACGACCGGCGCCGTGACCGTCACGGTGAGCGGCGTCGTCACCGCGGCGACCGCGCCCGTGCCCGCGGCGCGCACCGTCAGGTTGTACGTGCCGGCCGGCGTGGCGGAGCCGGTCGTGATGGTGATCGTGCTGGCGGTGACGCCCGACGCGAGCGCCGCCGGGTTGGGCGTCGCCGAGCCGGCCGGGATCGTCCCCTCGACCGTCAGGTTCACCGCGCCCGTGTACCCGCCGCCGCGCGTGACCGTCACGGCGGCGGTGCCGCTCTGGCCCGCGACCACGGTCACCGCGGGCGTGGCGACCGACACGCCGATCGTCGGCGTCGGCTCCACCGTCCCCCCGCCATCGTCGCTGCTGCAGGCCGCCGCGGAGAGCGCGAGGGCCAGTCCAACTCCGAGCCGTCCCCAGCGGGCGAACGGCGAACGCGTGTATGTCACGAAGACCTCCCGGATCTGATTTTCTGCTGCGCGAACAGGAGCAAGGGGGGCGAACATATGACGATCCGATCATGCGCGCGAGGGCCGAACGACCCATGCGCCGGCCGCCCTGACCGGCTAGGGCCCTACCGCGCGACGGCGTCGACGGTCACCGCGACCGACCGCGACGCGGTCATGGCGCCGCCCTCGCCGACGGCCTGCACGTCGTAGACGTAGGTGCCGGGCGGCGTGCCGGCGGCGCTCGCGACGCGCACCAGGCTCACGTCGTGGGGAAACGCGAGCGCCGCCGCGTCGAGCGTGACCGCGAGCCCCGCGGGCGCGCTCGCCGGCGCGACGACGGACAGCCCGACGGTGCCGGCGAAGCCGCCGCCGCGCAGCACGCGCACGGTCACGGAGTCGGCGCGGCCGGCCACGACGCGCAGCGCCGTGGGCGCGACCGACAGCGTCAGCGAGCCGAGCGTCGTCAGGCGGTCGGTGCAGGCGGTGGTCGCCATCCCGCTCGCGCATGCGCCGACCGCGGCCGCGAGGGCCGCGACGCGCAGGCGGCGCCCGCGGCGGGAGGGCAGGAGGAGCATGCGCGCCAAGGTATGCGTGTCGGCCGGTGGGCGCACGGACGAATGCGGGATGAATGCGGGACGAATGCACGATGGGCGGGCGCCCGGAGGCGCCCGCCCATCGTGTCGTTCAGAGGGCAGCCCTCAGGGGTTGCCGGTCGTCGTCGTGCCGGCCGCGGTGACCGTCACGCTCATGTTGAGCGGCGGGATCACGCCGCGCTCCGTGGCGCCGGTCAGCTGGAATGCGTAGACGCCCGGCAGCGCGGTGGCGTCGGCGGTGATGGTCAGCGTCACCGTGCCCTCGGCCGTCGTGTTGCGGTCGAGCGTGACCGTGATGCCGCGCGCGACGTTGGTGACGTTCAGGTACGCCGTCGGCGCGATGATCGAGATGCGCTGCACCGTGACGGTGGCCGTCGTCGTGCCGCCGGCGCGCACGGTGAGCGGGGTCGTCGGGCCGACGAACTGGAAGCCGAACGACGGGTTGTTGCGCACGACCGTGACGTTGAATGTCGTCGTCAGCGTGCGGCCCCCGGTGGTGGTCGCCGTGACCGTGACCGGGTAGACGCCCGCCTCGAGGTCGCCCGACGCGGTGATGCCGACGTTCACCACCTCGGCGCCGTTGCGCGTGGCCGGGCTGACGCTGACGTCGAAGCCGGAGACCGTGGACGTGCTGGAGAAGGCGATCGGATCGGTGAAGCCGGCCGTGCGGTTGATCGGCAGCGTGATGACGTTCGTCGCGCTGGCGAGCACCACCGGGTTGCCGACGAAGAGCGGGCTGCCGAAGGTGAAGCCCACGCCCGCCGCCGCGACCGTCAGGTTCACGGTGGTCGTCTGCGCGGCCAGGCCCGGCGTCACGGCGCTGACCGTGATCGGGTAGGTGCCCGCGGCCAGCGTGGCCGGCAGCGTGACGCGCAGCGTGACCGTCGTGTCGGTGGTGCCGACGCGCGCCGTGGAGTCGAACGTCAGCGTCACGCCGGCGGGCGCGCCCGTGGCCGTGAACGCCACGCGCGAGCCGAAGCCGCCCGTGCGCGCGACGCGGATCGGGATGCTGACGGTGGTGCCGGCGGTCGCGCTGGTGGCGGTCGTCGGGCCGGCGACGGTGAACGTGCCGACCGGCGAGACGGTGAGCGGGAGCGCGAGCGTCTGGGCGGTCACGCCCGTGCCGGTGCCGCGCAGCGTGACGGTGTAGTTGCCCGGGGTCGCGCCGGAGGCGGCCGCGATGTTGAGCGTCACCGTGTCGCCGACGGTCGCGCCCTGCGTGATGGTGACGTTGGCGGGACGGCCGGCGCTGTCGGCGGTGAACGTCACCGGGCCCGTGAAGCCGCCCGTGCGGCGCACGACGACGCGCACGGTGCCCGACTGGCCGACGACGACGGTCGAGCCGGTCGTCGTGCCCGCGAAGCCGAGCGTGAACGCGCCGCCCGTCGGCGCGGCCGTGACGACGACGCCCAGCAGCAGCGTCTGCGTCGTGACGCCGGTGCCGCTGGCGGTGATGCGCACGCTGGCGGGCGTGGTGCTGACGGTCGCGGTCGTGTCGACCGTGATGGTGACCGCGCGCGCGGCGGTGTCGCCGGCGGCGATGGTCGCGTTGGCGATGGTGGCGCGGATGCCGCGCGCGCTGCCCGTGGTGTCGACGGCGAGCGTCACCGCGCCGGTGAAGCCGGAGATGCGGGCGACGCGCACGTTGACGGTGGCCGACGCGCCGCGCGCGATGGAGACGGGATTGGAGTCGGCGCCGATCGCGATGCCGGGCACGACGGCAGCGGACGGCGCGTCGGACGGCGTGCGCGGATCGGTGACTCCAGCGCTGCGGTCGCCGCAGGCGGCCGCGCCGGCGACGGCGAGCACCGCCAGCGACCGAGCCCAACGAACGGGCAGAGGCATACCAGGTTCCTCACGTACGGGTGGCGCCGACGGGCACGCACGGGACCGTGCACCACGCGCCGCGCGCGACGCCGCGCGCGACCGCCTGCCGGCAGGGGACGAGACTCGCCCGGGCCATCGGCGGCGTCCTGCGTCGTCGCGCATGACGCTGCACACCGCGCGTGGCTCGGGGCGCCGGGCCTTCGCAAATCGGGAGCCGCCGCATCGTGCACGCATCGAACAGTTGGCATGAAACCGTGTTCAGGAAACGTCGAAGGCGGGCTCCGGTGTTCGGAGCCCGCCTTCCCGTTCGTGCCGGGTTCGTCCGTACGATCAGACCGCGAACAGCATCTCGCGGTACTTCGGCAGCGGCCACTGGTCGTCCGGCACCAGCAGCTCCAGCGCGTCGCTCGCCGCGCGCACCGCCGCCATCGCGTCGGCGCCCTCGCCCGTCAGCAGGCGCGCGCACGCGCTCGGATCCCCGTGCGAGTGCTCCGCCCGATCGATCACGGCCAGCAGCGTCGTGCGCGCCGCGTCGAGCTCGCCCAGCACCTTCCCCACGCGCTCGGCCGCCGCGACCTGCGGCACCTGCGCGATCCCCGCCGCCTTCGCGTGCGCCGCGCCCTGCGCCAGCGCGTTCGCGTAGCCGTAGCCCGCCGGCAGCACGATCGTGTCGAGCATCTGCGCCAGCGTGTGCAGCTCGATCAGCATGTCCTTCACGTAGCGCTCGACGCGCACGTGGTAGCGGCTCTCCAGCTCCGCGTCGCTGAGGATGCCGAGGCTGCGGAAGAGCGCCTGCACCGCCGGCGCCTCCAGCTCCTTCAGCGCCTCGGGCGTGCGGCGCAGGTTCTTCAGCCCGCGCCCCTCGGCCTCGGTCACCCACTCGTCCGAGTAGCCGTTGCCCTCGAAGCGGATCGTGCTCGACGCCTTGAACGACTCGCGCACCACGTTCATCACCGCGTCGTCCACCGGCTTCGTCTTCGCCAGCTCCGCGCGCAGCTTGCCCGTCAGGTCCTCGATCGCCTCGGCCACCGCGGCGTTGAGCAGCATCACCGGGAAGGCGATGCTCTGCGACGAGCCCACCGCGCGGAACTCGAACTTGTTGCCCGTGAACGCGAACGGCGACGTGCGGTTGCGGTCCGTGTTGTCCTTCTCGATCTCCGGCAGCTTGGCGACGCCGAGCTGGATCAGCTCCTGCGCGGCGTGCTGCTGGCCGGCCTTGGAGCCGGCGATGTCCTCGATCATCTGCGTCAGCGTCCGACCCATGAACACCGAGATGATCGCCGGCGGCGCCTCGTTGGCGCCGAGGCGGTGCTCGTTGCCCGCGGTCGCGATGCCGGCGCGCAGCAGCCCCTGGTGCTTGTGCACGGCCTGCAGCACCGCCGCCAGGAAGATCAGGAAGCGGACGTTCTGGTGCGGCGTCTTGCCGGGCTTCAGCAGGTTGAAGCCGTCGATCTCCGCGTTGTCGGCGGCGATCGAGAGCGACCAGTTGCAGTGCTTGCCGCTGCCGTTGATGCCGGCGAACGGCTTCTCGTGCAGGACGGCCTGCAGCCCGTGGCGCAGCGCGACCTTCCGCAGCACCGCCATCACGAGCTGGTTGTGGTCCGTCGCGAGGTCCGTCTCGGTGAAGCGCGGCGCCATCTCGAACTGCGACGGCGCGACCTCGTTGTGCCGCGTCACGATCGGCACGCCGAGCTTGTACAGCTCGTGCTCGACCTCGGCGATGCAGGCCTGGATGCGCTCCGGGATCCCGCCGAAGTAGTGGTCCTCGAGCTGCTGCCCGCGCGGCGGCGGCGCGCCGATCAGCGTGCGGCCCGCCATCACGAGGTCGGGGCGCAGCGCGAACTGCACGCGGTCGACGAGGAAGTACTCCTGCTCGGCGCCGAGCGTCGTGATCACGCGCTGGATGCCCGTGTCGCCCATCAGCTCGAGCAGCGCGATCGCCTTCTCGGAGAGGACGTCCGAGCTGCGGAGCAGCGGCGTCATCTCGTCCAGCGCCTCGCCGTTGTAGCCGATGAAGACGGACGGGATGCAGAGCGTGCGCGTCCCCGGGCCCTCGACGATGAACACCGGGCTGGCCGGGTTCCACGCCGTGTAGCCGCGCGCCTCCCACGTCGCGCGGAGGCCGCCCGACGGGAAGCTCGACGCGTCCGGCTCGCTCTGGATCAGCTGCGCGGCGCTGAAGCTCTCGATCGGCTGCCCCTCGTCGTCGAACGAGAGGAAGGCGTCGTGCTTCTCGGCCGTGAGCCCGGTCTGCGGCTGGAACCAGTGCGTGAAGTGCGTCACCCCGCGCGACAGCGCCCACGCCTGGATCGCCTCGGCCACCGCGGGCGCGATGTCGGCGTCGAGCTTCTTGCCCAGCCGGATCGTGGCCTGGAGCTTCTGGAACACCTTCTTCGGCAGCTTGTCGCGCATCTGGCGCGCGCCGAAGGTGTTCACGCCGAAGTACTGCGAGGTGTGCGCGGGCGCCTGGTGGTCGCCGTTCAGGGCGGCGCGGACGGTGGGCCGGGCAGAGGCGAGCTCGCGCAGCGCGACCTTGCGCGGCGTGACGGGGGTCGAAGCCATCGGGAACGGACTCCGGGAGCAGGTGGGCGGCGGGAACAGCGCTGCCGGGGGGACGGCCCGGCCGCTGTGCGCGTAACGTACCAATTCCCGTGCAAGAAATGCAATCCTGAGCTCGCATTCCGCACGATCCTCTGGTCGAGCGTGCCATTCAGGGGCGTCCGAGTGCAGAAAATGCACGAACTTCGGGACGCTCAGCGCCGCTGGGGCTCAGTGGGACGCCGACGGGGGTAGCGGCTGGGCCACTGCCGGGCCCTCCGGCTGGGGCGGGCCCGCCTCCAGCGCCAGCTGGACGCGCTCCACCTGCCGCGCGTTCTCCGACAGGAGCACGGCGATCAAGTTGCCCGAGTGCACGAGCGTCGCCGGCGCCGGCCAGGCGTAGCTGCCCCCGCGCGGCGCCACCCGGATGGGGTCGAGCGCCTGCGCTTCGCGGTCGGCCTGCGCCACGCTGTCGTACAGGAAGACGCGGAGGTCCACCTTCGACACCGTCCAGCTGGCCCCGGCGGGCGTCAGGAAGGGGACGCGCGTCGTGTCCGGGAGCTGGTGGGGGATGAGCCCCGCGTCCGTGAGCCGCTTGGTGATGCTGCAGGTCCGCCACCGGCCGTCCTTGGGACAGTCGGACGCGGGCGGGGCGCCCGGCGGCGGGGCCAGCGTCGCCGCGATGGCGGCCGAGTCGGCCCGCGCCTTCTCGCGGTCGGCGCAGCCGGCGAGGGTGGAGAGCGCGGCGACCAGGGCCAGCGCCGCCGCGCGGGAGCGGGCGTCAGCCGCCGACGTCGAGGGCGGGGCCATCCGGGCCGCGCCGGTGGCTGCCGGGCTCCTCGGTGTAGGCGTCGGGCGAGCGGGCATGGGCGGGCGAGTCGGAGAGGTCGTGCGCCGGGTCCGCCGGGTGCGGCTCGGAGTCGGCGGCGGTCGGTCGGTGGGCGCGCGTCTGGGCGGACGCGGGGTCCGCCGGCACGGGGTCCGGCGTGGACGGTTGCGGGTGCATCGCGGGCCTCCGGAGGTGGCGCGCGACCGCCAGGCGCGCCGAAGAGTAACGGGACCGGCGCGCGGAGCGGCCGCGCGGCCGGAGGACGGGGTGGGGACGTGCGAAGGGCGGGCCACCGTGAGGCGGCCCGCCCTTCCGTATCCATGCCGTCCGCTCAGAAGCTGACGTAGAGGCCGCCCTCGGCCAGGAAGTGCAGGCGCGTGTCGCCGTCCGAGAAGACCACCGGCAGCCGCAGGTCGCCGCGGAAGCCGATCCCGCTGAACAGCGGGATGCGCGTGCCGGCGGCGGGGATGATCGTGAAGTCCGTCGTCGTGACGTCGCCGCCGCTCGCCTGCTCGGCCTTGCTGCGCAGGACGCCGGCACCCAGGGAGACGAAGGGGTCGAGGCGACCGGCCGCGATCGCCGTCGGGAAGAGCGCCACGTCCACCTCGACGCCGAGGTTCTGGGTCGAGACCCGGTCCTGCTCGGCGGTGAAGGTCGCGTAGGCGCCGACGCTGGCGCGGTTGAAGAAGCTCCGCGCGACCGCGGCCGGCGTGCTGCGGTTGAACATCGCGCGAACGCCGTAGCCACCGACGCTCGCCCGGTCGAGGTCCCCGCCGCGGTCGAGCCAGTAGTTGGCCAGGTAGCCCTCGACGGTGAAACGGTACGGCTGCACCCCGGTCGGGGTCTCCTGGGCGGACGCGGAAACGGCGCCGGCCACGAGGGCGGCGCCAGCGAGGGCGAGACGACGAATCGTGCGCATGGATCGGGCTCCTCTCGGGCCAGGGGCGGCCGGGGACGGGACGCCCCGCGGGCCGGCGTGCCCGGCGGGGCCTTGCACCCCTCGTGCCCCGGCTGTGCCGGACCCGCCGGAGCGCGAACCTGGCCGGGGACGGGGGGTATCAACGACACGAAAACGCTTGACCGGATTGGACTTGAGAGAAGGGATACGGATGATGAATGCCTGGATGAACGTGCCCGTCCTGCCCCCCGTTCCGGGGGAGACCCGCGCCGTGCCGGCGCTGATGTTCGACCTCGCCGCCGCGGGCGGACTGGACCTCGACCGCCTGGAGCGCGCGCTGGAGCTGGCGGCCGAGCGGGTGGGGCAGGGCCGCTACCGCGTGAAGGGCGGCGCCCACGAGCACTGGGTGGACCTGTGGAGCGCCGCGCACCCGCGCTGCGACTGCGGCGACCACCTGTGGCGCGAGGCGCTGTGTAAGCACATCCTCGCGGCGCTGCTGCGCGAGGGCGACCCGCGCGTCGTCGCGGGCGTGGGGCAGGTGATGCAGCGGCTGCGCGAGCGCGTCGCCTCCGTCACCGCGGTTCGCTCCCCGAAGCGGGCGGCCTGACCCCGGCTGCGGGCTGCGGGTCTGAACGACGACTGCAAGAAGACCGGATGAACCAGGAGGCTCCGCGCGGCGCGACGTTCGATGCGCCGGTGCGGAGCCTCTTCGTCATCCTGGCTTGTCGTTGTTCGGGCCCTGTGCGCGCCGGACACTCATGGCTCTTGGTGAGGATGCGGATGCTTCGGATGATGGCGGATGCTTCGGATCGCTCCGTGTGGCGGCGACGCTCCGTGCGTCCGCGCGGAGCGATCCGAACGATCCGTTCCGATCCGGAGCATCCGTATCCTCCCCAACGGCGAACGGCTCGGGTGCGTCGATGCATTCCGGGGTAAGGATCCGCAGCCCGCACCCCCGCGGCGTAGTTTCGTCGGATGACCACTCGCCTCTACTACACGGACGCCTCGCTGCTCTCGTTCACCGCCCGCGTCGCCGAGCTGGCCGACGACGGGCGGCGCGTGTATCTGGATCGCACGGCCCTCTACCCGACCTCCGGCGGCCAGCCGCACGACCTCGGCGCGCTCGCGGGCGTGCCGGTGGTGGACGTGGTCGACGAGGACGACCGCGTGGCGCACGTGCTGGCCGCGCCGCTGTCGGCCGCGGTGGGGGACGAGGTCGCGGGCACCGTGGACGCCGCCCGTCGCCTCGACCACCGGCAGCAGCACACCGGCCAGCACCTCCTCTCGGCCGTCTTCGCGGACCTGTTCGGCCACGAGACGCTGAGCGTGCACTTCGGCGCCGAGTCGTCGACGCTGGACCTGGGCGCGGAGCGGGTGCCGCGCGAGGCGCTGCTGGCGGCCGAGGCGCGCGCCAACGCGCTCGTCGCGGAGAACCGCCCGGTGCAGGTGACGTTCGAGGACGCGGCGGCGGCCACCGGGCTGCGGAAGCCGAGCGGGCGCACGGGCACCATCCGCATCGTGGAGATCGCGGGCGTGGACCGGAGCGCGTGCGGCGGCACCCATATGGATGCGACGGGCGGCATCGGCGCGGTGCTGCTGCGCCGCGTGGAGCGCGTGCGCCAGGCGACGCGGGTCGAGTTCCTGTGCGGGCTGCGCGCCGTGCGCCGCGCGCGCGCCGACTACGACGCGCTGTCGGCCGTCGCCGCGGGCTTCTCGACCGCGGTGGACGAGGCGCCGGCCGCCGTGCGCGCACAGGGCGAGCAGCTGCGCGCCGCGCGCGACCGCGTCGAACTGCTGGGCGAGTCGCTGGCGGCGCACGAGGCGCGCGCGCACTGGGACGCCGCCGTGCCCGACGCCGACGGCGTGCGCCGCGTGGTGCGGTGGGCCGACGACGGGGCGGGCGTCGAGTCGCTGACGGCGCTCGCGCGCGCGATCACGGCGCTGCCGCGCACGCTGTTCGTGGGCGCGGCGCGCACGCCCGCGGCGGCGCTGCTGGTGGCGACGTCCGCGGACTCGGATCGCGACGCCAACGCGCTGCTGCGCGCGGCGCTGGCGGCGCACGGCGGGCGCGGGGGCGGGTCGGCGCGGCTGGCGCAGGGACGGCTGCCCGACATCGGCGCGCTGGAGCGGGCAGTGGACGCGATTAAGTGAGGGGGAGGACGGAACGGCGGAGGACGATGAGGCGGAGGACGGAAGGGCGTGAGACGAGAAGGCGGACCTTCCACGCTCGAAGCTTCGAGCTCGAAGGGTCCGCTCTTCCGTTTCACGCCGTTCCGTTTCCCGCTGTTCCGTCCTCCGCCTCATCGTCCTCCGCCGTCGTTAGCTTTCGGTGCCCCGTTTTCGCGCCGTCGTCCATCCGCCTCATGTCGGTCACTTCGCTCGACAACCATCTCCACCGCTTCTGCGGCGGCCGCTATCAGCAGGCCGTCGAGACCGTCACCATCCGCCTCAGCGGCATGACCGCGGAGGTCGAGCGCGGGATGTACCGCTGCAGCAAGTGCGGCGACGAGCAGCGCACCGTCGAGCAGCGCGAGGCGGCGGAGAAGGCCGCGCTGGACCACATCCGCAGCACGCACCAGCTGCTCGCCCCGAAGGAGATCCGCCAGCTGCGCGAGTCGCTGGGCCTCACGGCGGCGCAGGTGGGCGAGCTGCTGTACGGCGTGCCGAAGGGCATGGTCGAGGGGTGGGAGCGCGGTCGCTACCTGCAGAACCGCGAGGCCGACGCGCTGCTGCGCTCCCTGCGCGACCGCGCGACGCTGGAGCGCCGCGCCGCGAAGGCCGGCGTCACGCTGCCCGATCCCGATCTGCTGAGTGGCATCCCGGTGAGCGGGAGTCCGGCGACGCCCGCGGCGGAGCCGTCGGCGACCGAGGCCGCGGCCACGGAGACGCCCGCGACCCCCTGACGGCAAGCGGCGCGTCGCGCGCCGCACTGGCACGCGGAAAGCACCCGAGGCTCGCGGGCGCGGACCGGCACCGCGTCCGCTCGCGGGCGGCGACGTGCGACCGCCACCGCCCCCTGAACCTTGCCACGGGCGTGCAGCGCCGCGATGGGAGGGCGGCGCCGGCGGCATGGGCAGGCAGGAGGGTCAGCATGTCCGCGATGAACGGGGCCAGGCGCCGGGGCGCGCCGTGGCCGGTAGTGGTGCTCGGCGCCGCGTGCGCGCTGGGCGTGGGCGCGTGCGGCGGCGCGCGCGCGACGACCGGAGCCGGAGGCGGGCGGGTCGCGCCCGGCGCGCGGTCGATGGCCGAGCTGAGGGCCGGCGAGCTGGCGGTGGTGCGTGACGCGACGTCGGTGTTCAACGCCATCGAGCGCCTGCGGCCGCTGTTCTTCCGGCCGCGCCCGGGACCGAACGCGGTGCACGGCAGCGCTCCCGAGCTCAGCGTCTACATCGACGGCAGCTTCGCCGGCGCGCCCGACGTCCTGCGCTCGCTCGCGGTGCAGGACGTCCAGGTCGTGCGCTTCGTGCAGCCGACGCAGGCGACGACGACGTACGGCACCGCCCGCGCGGCGGACGGCGTGATCGAGGTGACGCTGAAGCGGCTCGCGCGCGAGTAGGCACGAACGGGCGCGAGCAGGCGCGAGCAGGCGCGCGCCGCTCGTGCGCCCGGCACGTGTCGTGTACAATGTCGACAGGCGGCGCGCGCGGTCGGCGTGCGCCCGTCAGCCGCGCC
Organism: Roseisolibacter agri; assembly: GCF_030159095.1. NCBI lineage: Bacteria > Pseudomonadati > Gemmatimonadota > Gemmatimonadia > Gemmatimonadales > Gemmatimonadaceae > Roseisolibacter > Roseisolibacter agri. The sequence goes on along the minus strand of NZ_BRXS01000003.1, from coordinate 366,851 downwards.
CGTCCTCAAGTCGCCGCCCCATGCCGCTCGCCGCCCCGGAGTCCGCCGCCGCGCCCCCGGAAGCATTCCCCCTGCAGGCGCGCGACGGACGGCCCGTCGGCGTGGTGCACCTCGCCGGCGAGCTCGCGCCCTACGCGCGCACCGGTGGACTCGGCGAGGCCGTGGCGAGCCTCGCCGCGCATCAGGCGGCGTCCGGGCTCTCGACGTCGATCGTCATGCCGCTCTACCGGCAGGCGCGCGCGCGCGTGCCCGAGCTGGTGCCCGTCGGCGATCCGTACGAGGTGCAGGTGGGCTTCCGCCGCGAGCTCGCGCAGCTCTACACGGTGCCCGCGGTGAGCACGCGCGACGGCGCGGAGGAGCGGCGCACGCGCACGCGGCCGCGCCACTACTTCGTCGCCAACGACTACTACTTCGAGCGCGCGGGCATCTACGGCGAGGGGGGCGGCGACTACGGCGACAACGCGCGCCGCTACGCCTTCTTCTGCGCCGCCGCGCTGGCGGCGCTGCCGCGCATCGCCATCGGGCCGCTGGTGCTGCACGCGCACGACTGGCACGCCTCGCTCGCGCCGACGTACCTGCGCACCTGGTACGCGACGCATCCGTACTACCGCGAGGTGTCGACCGTCCTGTCGGTGCACAACGCGGGCTTCCAGGGCCACTTCGATCCCGGCACCGTGCCCGATCTGGGCCTGCCGTGGGAGGTGTTCAACTGGCAGCAGCTGGAGTGGTACGGGAAGCTCAACCTGCTGAAGGGCGGCCTGGCCTTCAGCGACGCGGTCATCACCGTCAGCCCGAACCACGCCACCGAGCTGCGCACGCCCGCGGGCGGCTTCGGCCTCCACGACGCGTTCCGCGCCCTCGGCGACCGCTTCACGGGGATCGTGAACGGGATCGACCAGAACATCTGGGATCCCGAGCGCGATCCGCGCATCGCCGCGCGCTACTCGCGCGACGACCTCTCGGGCAAGCACGAGTGCCGGCTCGCGCTGCAGCGCATGTACCGGCTGCCCGAGCGCCCCGACGTGCCGATCTTCGTCATGAGCGCGCGCCTCGTGTGGCAGAAGGGGCTCGACCTCCTGCTGGCCGACACGGGCTTCTTCGACCTCGACGCGCAGTTCATCTTCCTGGGCGCGGGCGAGCAGCGCTACGAGGACGCGCTGCGCGCGCGCGAGGCCCGCGCGCCCGAGCGCATCCGCGTCGACACGGCGTTCTCGGACGTGAAGGAGCACCAGCTGATCGCCGGCGGCGACGTGCTGCTGATGCCCTGCCAGTACGAGCCGTGCGGGCTGACGCAGATGCGCGCGCAGCGCTACGGCACGCTGCCGCTGGTGCGCGCGGTCGGCGGGCTGGCCGACACGGTGGAGCACGGGGCGACGGGCTTCATCTTCCGCGCGTACGACGCGGGCGCGTTCGTCGCGGGCGTGATCCGCGCGCTGCGCACCTGGCAGGACCGCGCGGCGTGGCAGGCGATGATGCGCGAGGCGATGGCGCGCGACTTCGGGTGGGCGCGCTCCGAGGAGCGCTACCTCGCGGTCTACCGGCGCGTGATGCAGGACGCGGTCGCCGGCGGCGCGCCCGTCGTCGCCCCCACGGCCTGACGCCCGGCCCGCGTTGCGCAGCATCGTCGTCCACCTGCACCTCTACCAGCCGCCGCGCGAGGACCCGTGGCTGGGCGAGATCGAGCGCGAGCCCGAGGCGGCGCCCGACCACGACTGGACCGCGCGCGTGGAGCGCACGAGCTACCGCGCGCTGGCCGCCGCGCGCGTGCTCGACGGCGAGGGGCGCGTGCGCCGCGTGGTCGAGACGTTCGCGCAGGCGAGCTTCGACGCCGCGCCCACGCTGCTGGCGTGGATGGCCGACCAGGCGCCGGCGACCTACGCCGCGCTCGTCGCCGCCGACCGCGCGAGCCGCGCGCGCCTGGGCTTCGGCAACGCGCTCGCGCATCCGTACGACCACGCGATCCTGCCGCTGCTCTCCCGCCGCGACAAGGTGACCGAGGTGCGCTGGGGGATCGCGGACTTCCGCCGCCGCTTCGGCCGCGATCCCGACGGCATGTGGTGCCCCGAGACCGCCGTCGACGACGAGACGCTCGACGTGCTCGCGGAGCACGGGATGCGCTTCACGATCGTCGCGCCGCACCAGCTCACCACGTTGCCGCCCGACGGCCGGCCGGGGCGCTACCGCACCGCGGGCGGACGCGAGATCGCGCTGATGGCGTACGACGACGCGCTGGCGCGCGCGGTGGCGTTCGGGCCGCTGCTGCGCGACGGGCGCGCGTGGGCGCGGCGCATGGCGGGCGACGAGACCGCGGACGCGACGGGTGCAGGCGAGAATGCCGGCGGCGTCGCGAGCGTGGCGACGGTGGCCGAGACGTACGGGCATCACCATCCGTTCGGCGAGATGGCGCTGGCGGCGATGCTGGAGGCCGCGGCCGCGCGCCCGCACGTGCAGGTCGAGAACTTCGCCAGCCTGCTCGCGCGCTGGCCGGCCGCGCACGACGTCGCGCTCGTGGGCCCCAGCTCGTGGAGCTGCCCGCACGGCGTGGAGCGGTGGCGGCGCGACTGCGGCTGCCACGCCGACGCCAGCACGTCGCAGCGCTGGCGCGCGCCGCTGCGCGCCGCGGTGACCGCGCTGCAGCACGCCCTCGACCAGCGCTTCGCGCACGACGGCGCCGCGCTGTTCGGCGAGCGCGGGCTCGATCCCTGGACCGTCCGCGACGCCTACCTGGCCGACGGCGTGGGCGCGGTGCCCGAGACGCGCGACCCGGTGTGGGCGCGCGAGCTGCTGGAGATGGCGCGCGAGTCGCTGCGCCTCAACACCTCCGGCGCGTGGTTCGGCGACCTGCTCGACCGCCCCGAGGTGCGCACGATGCTGCGCCACGCGGCGCGCGCGCTGGCGCTGGGCGGGCCGCATCACGGACCGGCCGCGGAGCGCGCGTTCCTGCAGGCGCTCGACGACGTGCCGCTGGACGACGCGGCGGACGCGAACGCGGGCGGCACCGCGGGTGACCTCTACGTGCGCCACGCGCGCCCCGCGCTGCCGGCCGCCGTGCGCGTGGCCGCCGGCTGGGCCGCGGTGCGCGCCGTCGGCCTCGCGGGCGAGGCGGCGGTGCCCGACGCGTGGCGCGTCGCCGTCGAGGACGACGCGGGCGGCAACCTCGCCGAATCCGTCGTCACCGTCGCCGATCGCCGGCTGGGTGCGACCGCGCGGCTGGCGGTGCGCGTCGACGTGCCCGGCCCCGCCGGCTCGCCGGCCGCGGCGCGCGAGGCGACGGACAACGGCGCCTCCGAGGGCGCGCCCTTCCGCATGGCGGACGTCGATCCGCGCGCGATCACGATCCTCGTGCGCCCCGAGGGCGGCCACGCGCTGGAGGTGCGCGGCATCCCGAGCGGGCTGGCGATCGCGGTGAAGCTCTCGGACGTGCCGGAGCGCGCGCGCCACGCGGTGGAGCTGGCGCTGCGCCGCGCGGTCGTGCACCGGCTGCTCGATCCCGACGAGCGCGCGCTGCTGGCCGCCGGCGAGGCGACGCTGGCCGCGCTGGTGGAGGCGGCGCTCGTGCGCGCGGTGCAGCGGCTGGCGCTCGACGCGTCGCCGGCGGCGCAGGCGCGCGTGCACGGCCTCGCCGACCTGGCCGAGTCGACGGGGAACGGCGTGCCGGCCGACGCGCAGACGATGCTCGCGCGCGTGCGCGGCGTCGTCGGCCTCGAGGTGCGCGAGCGGCTGGCGCCCGTCGCGTGGCGGCTCGGCTTCTCGACGCGCGCCTGGCTCGGCGAGTCCGACGCGACGGCGTGAAGACGTTCTGAGCCGCGTCGGGCGCGGGCCCGGCGCATGCGTCTGTTTGTCCGCGGCCGCGTCGCACGCCCGAGCCCGCATCGCATCCGCCAGACGGCGGCTGTGGCGAACGCCGGACGGGTTACATTGGCCGAAGCAGTCGGTGCGCGGCGCGCGCGGTGAGGGCTGCGTGCGTCGCGGTCGTCCGTCTCTCCCGCGCTCGCTCACGTGCCCACGGTCCTGTTCGCCGCACCGCTCTTCTCCGAATCGGCCTCGCGCATGGTGCGGGCGATCGGCAGCCTGCCCGACGTGCGGCTCGGCGTCATCACGCAGGATCCGGCCGAGCAGGCCGACGACGCGACGCGCCGCGCGCTGCACGCGCACTGGCGCATTGACGACGTGTGCGACCCCGGCCAGCTGCGCTGGGCGATCGACGCGCTCATCCAGCGCCTCGGCCGCCCGGACGTGCTGTTCGGCGCCTACGAGCAGCTGCAGGTCCCGCTGGCGGAGGAGCGCGAGCGGCTCGGCATCCCGGGTCTCAGCAGCGAGGCCGCGCGCAACTTCCGCGACAAGGCGCGCATGAAGGAGGTGCTGCGCGCCGCCGGGCTGCCGTGCGCGCGGCACGGGCTGGCCGGCACGCCCGCGGAGGCGCACGCGTTCGCGCAGGCGACGGGCTTCCCGCTGGTGGTCAAGCCGCCCGCGGGCGCGGGCTCGCAGGCGACCTTCCGCGCCAACGACCCGCACGAGCTGGCGGCCGCGCTCGACGCCGCGCCGCCCTCGCCCGAGCGCCCGGTGCTGCTGGAGGAGTTCGTCGTCGGCGACGAGCACTCGCTGGAGACGATCTCGATCGGCGGGCGCGCGGTGTGGCACTCGCTCACGCGCTACTACCCGAACCCGCTGGAGGTGCTGCGCAACCCGTGGATCCAGTGGTGCGTGGTGCTGCCGCGCGAGGTGGACGACGCGCGCTTCGACGACATCCGCCAGGTGGGCGCGGACGCGCTGCGCGCGCTGGGGATGACGACGGGCCTCTCGCACATGGAGTGGTTCCGCCGCCGCGACGGCTCGGTCGCGATCGGCGAGGTGGGCGCGCGGCCGCCGGGCGCGCAGATCACGACGCTCGTCTCGCGCGCGACCGACACGGACTTCGTGCGCGCGTGGGCGGAGCTGATGGTGTTCGGCACGTTCACGCCGCCGACGCGGAAGTACGCGGCGGGCATCGCCTACCTGCGCGGGCAGGGGAACGGCAGCGGTGTGGTGCGCGCGGTGCACGGTCTCGACCGCCTCTCCGACGCCACGAGGTCGCTCGCCACCGACTGGCAGCTTCCCCCGCTCGGCGCCCCGCCGCGCTCGACGTACGAAGGGGATGGGTGGGTGCTCGTCCGGCACCCTGATACCTCCATCGTCAATCGCGCCCTGCAGGAGATCATCGAGAACGTGAGAGTCGAGGTGAGCTGATGCGGAGGACGGAACGGCGGAGGACGATGAAGCGGAGGACGATGGGGCGCGATACGAAAGGGCGGACCTTCACCTGACGCTTCGAGCTCGCAGCACACGCCTCACTGTCTCACGCCCTTCCGTCCTCCGCTTCATCGTTCTCCGCCGCTCCGTTCTCCGTCGTATCGCGCGACCCCGTTCCGTCCTCCGCTCACTCGATCCATGACCACTGTCCTGTTCCTGGCTCCCGGCTATCCCGACGAGATGCCCCTGTTCGTGCGCGGCCTCGCGCGCGCGGGCGCCCACGTGTACGGCCTCAGCGACGTGGCCGCGCACGAGCTGCCGGAGATGACGCGGCGCCACCTCGACGGCTACCTGCAGTCGTCGCTGCGCGACGAGGCGGGGACCGTGGAGGCGGTGAGGCGGTGGGTCGGGCGGCCGGGCGGGCCGCCGTCGCTCGACCGCGTGATCTGCCTCTGGGAGCCCGGCGTCATCCTCGCCGCGAAGCTGCGCGAGGCGCTCGGCGTGCCGGGGATGGGCGTGGAGCAGGCGCGCAAGTTCCGCGACAAGGACCTGATGAAGCAGGCCGTCGCGCAGGCCGGGCTGCGCGTGCCGTACCACCGCCGCGCCTCCACCGCGCAGGAGGTGCGCGACGCCGTCGAGGCGATCGGCTATCCGGCGATCATCAAGCCGATCGACGGCGCGGGGTCGATGGACACCTTCCGCGTGGACGACGCGAAGGAGCTGGAGCAGGCGCTGGCGCGCATGGAGCACGTGCCCGAGGTGAACGTCGAGGAGTTCATCGACGGCGAGGAGTTCACCTACGACACCATCTGCGCGAACGGGAAGATCCTCTACGAGCACGTGGGCTACTACCGCCCGCGGCCGCTCATCGCGCGGCAGGAGGAGTGGATCTCGCCACAGACGATGTCGCTGCGCGACCTCGACACGCCGTGGGTGAGGGACGGCGTCAAGCTCGGGCACGACGTGCTGCAGGCGCTGGAGTTCGACACCGGCTTCACGCACATGGAGTGGTACCGCAAGAGCAACGGCGAGGTCGTCTTCGGCGAGATCGGCGCGCGGCCGCCCGGCGCGCGCACGGTGGACCTGATGAACTTCAACGGCGACATCGACCTGTTCGCCGGCTACGCCGAGGCGGAGCTGCACGGCACGTTCTCGCAGTCGCAGGAGCGGAAGTACTACGTCGCCAACATCTTCAAGCGCGCGCAGGGGCAGGGGCGCATCCGCCACATCGAGGGGCTGGACGAGCTGCGGCGCCGCTTCGGACCGGCGATCGTGAACGTGGACCTGCTGCCGGTGGGCGCGCCGCGGCGCGACTGGGTGCTGACGCTCATCTCCGACGGCTACGTGACCGTGCGGCACCCCGACAAGGAGACGCTGTTCGCGATCGCGGACGCGGTGGGGACGGACCTGCAGCTCTACGCCGGGTGAGCGCTCGCACGCCCTCGCGCCGCACGCCCGCGCGCGGCACCGTGGCGGTCGCGCGCGCGGCCGCATCGGCCGCGCGGCCGGCGCGCCTGCGCCGCCGCACGGTCGCGCTGCCGGGCAGCCTGGCCGTGCTGCGCGACGTGCGCAGCCCGCAGCTGCACAACCGCCGCGACGTCTACGTGTACCTGCCGCCGTCGTACGGCACGGCGGGCGACCGCCGCTATCCCGTGCTGTACATGCACGACGGGCAGAACCTGTTCGACCCCGCGCTCAGCTTCTCGGGCGCATGGCGCGTGGACCTCGCGATGCAGACCGCGGCGCGCCTCGGCTTCGAGGCGATCGTGGTGGGCGTGTCGAACATGGGCGGGTCGCGGCTGGACGAGTACTCGCCGTTCTTCGACGAGAGCGTGGGCGGCGGCGGCGCGGCCGACCTGTACGTGGACTTCCTGCTGCACACGCTGAAGCCGATGATCGACGCGCAGTTCCGCACGCTGCCGGAGCCCGCGTCCACCGGGATCCTCGGCTCGTCGATGGGCGGGCTGGTGTCGCTGTACGCCTTCTTCCGCGCGCCGCACGCGTTCGGGGCGTGCGGGGTGCTGAGCCCCGCGCTCTGGTTCGGGAAGCGCGCGATCCTCCCGTTCGTGGAGGCGGCGGAGGCGCCGCCGGGGCGCATCTGGCTGGACGTCGGCACGAACGAGGGCGTGCGCACGGTGATGAACGTGCGGCTGCTGCGCGACCTGCTGGTCCGGAAGGGCTACGCGGAGGGCGAGTCGCTGCGCGTGAAGATCGCCGTCGGCGCCGCGCACAACGAGGCGGCGTGGGGCCGCCGGATCAAGAAGGCCATTCCCTTTCTCCTGGGCGCCTGAATGCACTTCGAACGCCATCGCTGGCACAGCCCCAACCTCGGCCGCGAGATGGAGACGCTCGTCTTCGGGCACGCGGGCGCGAAGCTCCTCGTCTTCCCGACGTCGTACGGCACCTGTCACGAGTGGCCGGACCGCCGCATGCACCTCGTGCTGCGCGACCACCTGGAGAACGGGTGGCTGCAGATGTACTGCGTGGACCAGGTGCACACCGACGGCGGCTGGTACACCAAGCAGGCGCACCCCGGCGCGCGCGCCTGGCGGCAGCTGCAGTACGACGCCTACCTGCGCGACGAGGTGGTGCCGCTCAGCTACCACCGGAATCCGAACGACTTCTTCATCACCGCGGGCGCCAGCTTCGGCGCCTACGACGCGATGGTCTTCGGGCTGCGGAACCCGCACATCGTCAAGCGCATCATCGGCATGAGCGGGATGTACGACATCCGCAACCAGACGAACGGCTTCAGCGACGGCACCGTCTACCAGGTGAACCCGTTCGAGTTCATCCCCAACGAGCACGACCCCGAGCGGCTCGCGCTGCTGCGGCAGCAGGACATCATCCTCGCCATCGGGGAGACGGACTACCACATCGAGCAGAACCACGAGTTCTCGGGCATGCTCTGGAACAAGGGCATCGGCAACGCGCTCCGCGTCTGGAAGGGGTTCGCCCACGACTGGCCGTGGTGGGAGCGCATGCTGCGCCTGTACGTGAAGGGCCACGACTGATCCCCGACCCGACATCCATGAGCGACAAGAAGAAGGGCGCCAAGAAGACGGGCGACGCGACCGCTCCCGCGACGCCCGCGGCGCGCGACCGCCGCAAGACGCCGCGCAAGACCGCCGCGGAGTCGCGCGCGTCGGTGGACGCGTCGGCGGCCGAGGCGGTGGTGGCGCTGACGACCGACATGCCGCCGGCGCCGATCGCCGCGCCGAGCCACGACACGCGCGACAGCGCGGGGCTGGAGCCCGCACAGGTGGCGCCCATGGCGCACGCCGCGCACGACGCGATCACGCCGCCGCACGGCGATCCGCTCGCGGGCGTGGTGCCGACGACGCGCACCGTCGCCGAGGAGACGTACGGCGAGAGCACCCTGACGACCGACGCGCCGGCGGTGTCGCGCAACACGCGCACCGCGCGCGTGGGGCTGTTCGTCGGGCGCGAGTGGTCGTTCCCGCCGGCGTTCCTGCAGGCGGTCGAGCGGCGCGACGCGGGCGTGACGGCGGAGCTGGCGAAGATCGGCGCGCCCAAGTTCGAGGAGCCGAGCCCGTACGACCTGTGCATCGACCGCATCTCGCATGAGGTGCCGGTCTACCGCAGCTACCTGAAGCAGGCCGCGCTCACCGGCACGACGGTCGTCAACAACCCGTTCATGTGGACGGCCGACGACAAGTTCTTCGGCGCGTCGCTGGCGCACGCCCTCGGCGTCGCGAGCCCGAAGACGGTCGTGCTGCCGAACCGCGAGTACGTCCCCGGCATCGTGCCGAGCGAGAGCCTGCGCAACATGGAGTACCCGCTCGACTGGCAGGGGATCGCCGACTACGTCGGGATGCCGTGCGTGCTGAAGGACGCGCACGGCGGCGGGTGGAAGGAGGTCTACATCTGCCACTCGCTGCAGGAGCTCATCCACCACTACAACCACTCCGGGCTCCTGACGATGATCGTGCAGGAGTTCATCGAGTTCGAGCACTTCGTGCGCTGCCTGGTGATCGGGCGCGAGGAGGTGCTGCCGATGAAGTACGACCCGAAGAACCGGAAGTACGTGGTGGACCACGCGCACCTGACGGCGGAGCTGGGGACGCGCATCGTGGGCGACGCGCGCAAGCTGTGCCGCGCGCTGGGCTACGACATGAACTCGATGGAGTTCGCGATCCGCGGCGGCGTGCCGTACGCGATCGACTTCATGAACCCCGCGCCCGACATGGACGTCAACTCGCTGACGCCGACGTACTTCGAGTGGGCGGTCGAGACGATGGCCGACATGGCGGTGCGGCTGGCGACCGAGGCGCGCGACGGCGGCCGCGCGACGCGCGAGCCGAGCTGGGGGACGCTGTTCGGCGGCGTCGTGGGGCGGGGCGGCCGGTGAGCCGCCGCGAGGACGTCACCCCGCAGGCGCCCATCGAGGCGTATCACGCCCTGCTCGCCGGCAGCGCCGGCGAGCGGATGGCGGCCGACACGCACGAGGCGCTGGAGGCGCAGCTGGCGCGGCGCGGGCTGGTGTTCGGGGACCGGGCGCTGTGCACCGTGCTGCGCCCGCGCTTCCTCTCGGTGGTGCAGCACCGCGCGCTGGCGCGGCGCACCGAGGGGCTGATGCGCGCGTTCCGCGTCGCGCACCAGGCGGCGATGGCCGATCCCGCGATGCGCGCGCAGTTCCGCATGCTGGAGTGGGAGGAGTCGCTCCTGGGCCACGCCGCCGGGTTCGACGCGCCGAGCCCCACGTCGCGCGTGGACGCGTTCATCGTGGACCCGGCGGGCGACGGCGGCTCGATGGCGCTCACCGAGTACAACGCCGAGACGCCCGCGGGCGCCGCGTACAACGACGCGCTGACCGAGGTGTTCCTGGAGCTGCCGGCGATGCGCGCGTTCGCGCGCGCGTGGCGGGTGGCGCCGATGCCGTCGCGGCACGGCGTGACGGCGGCGCTGCTGGACGCGTGGCAGCAGTTCTCGGGCGGGCGTTCCGCGCCGCGCATCGCGATCCTCGACTGGGACGACGTGCCCACGCGGCGCGAGTTCGTGATGTTCCAGGAGCACTTCCGGGCGCAGGGGCTGGAGTGCGTGATCGGCGACCCGGCGCGGTGCGAGTACGCGGCGGGCGGGCGGCTGACGCTCGACGGCGCGCCGATCGACCTGGTGTACAAGCGCGTGCTGCTGCACGAGCTGGTGGAGCGGCTGGGGCTCGACACGCCGGTGCTGCGCGCGTGGCGCGACCGCGCGGTGTGCCTCGTGAACCCGCCGGCGAGCAAGGTGCTGCACAAGAAGGCGAGCCTCGCCGTGCTGACCGACGAGCGCAACGCGCACCTGTTCGACGCCGAGACGCGCGCGACGATCGCGGCGTGCGTGCCGTGGACGCGGGTGGTGGAGGAGCGGCAGACGGTGAGCGCGGGCGGGCGCGTGGACCTGGTGCCGTGGGTCGTGAAGCACCGCGACCGGTTCGTGCTGAAGCCGAACGACGACTACGGCGGGGCGGGGATCGTGCTGGGGTGGACGGTGGACCAGCAGGCGTGGGAGGCCGCCGTGGCGCGGGCCCTCCGCGAGCCATACGTTGTGCAGGAACGGGTGGCGATCCCGAGCGAGCCGTACCCCGGGTGGGCCGACGGGGGCGTGCAGGTGCTCGACCGGATGATCGACACCGCGCCGTTCGTCACCTACGGCACCGCGGTGGACGGGATGCTGACGCGGCTCTCGACGGCCGCGCTGCTGAACGTGACCGCGGGTGGCGGCTCGCAGGTCCCCGCGTTCGTCGTGGAGCCCCGCTAGGCCGCCCCCGGCACGGGCCGTGCGCCATCCGTTCCTGGGGCGCCGCGGACGTCCAGCGCGCAGCACCGCACCGAGACCGGCCGGGCCACCGGGGCCCGCCACATCCCGCGACACGCGGACCGAGAGGGCTCCAGGAGCTCGCATGCAGCAGCCGTCGTTCACGCTCGGCGTCGAAGAGGAATACCAGATCGTGGACACGCAGTCGCGCGCGCTGCGGAGCCACATCGGGCGCATGCTGGAGGACCAGGCCTTCGACGAGCTGGAGCTCAAGCCCGAGCTGCACCAGTCGATGGTGGAGGTCGCGACGCCCGTCTGCCGCACGCCGGCCGAGGTGCGCCGCGAGCTGCTGCGCCTGCGCGGGACGATGAACCGGCTGCTGGCCAAGGACGGCCTCGCGATCGCCAGCGCCGGCAGCCACCCGTTCACGCACTGGTGGGAGCAGGAGATCACGCCGCTGGAGCGCTACGTGGGCGTGAAGCAGGACATGGGCGACCTCGCCCACCGCCTGCTGATCTTCGGGATGCACATCCACGTGGGGATCGAGGACCGCGAGCTGGCCATCGACCTGGTCAACTGCGTCCGCTACTTCCTCCCGCACCTGCTCTGCCTCTCCACCAGCTCCCCGTTCTGGATCGGGCGCAACACGGGGCTCAAGTCGTACCGCTCGTCGGTGTTCCGCGGCTTCCCGCGCACCGGCATCCCGACGCGGCTCTCGGGGTGGAGCGAGTTCGATCAGTACGTGCAGACGCTCACCGAGACCGGCTGCATCCCGAACGGCTCGAAGATCTGGTGGGACGTCCGGCCGCACTACAAGTACCCGACGATCGAGTTCCGCATCTGCGACGCGTGCACGCGCGTGGACGAGGCGGTGTGCATCGCCGCCATCGTGCAGGCGCTGGCGTACAAGCTGTGGAAGCTGCGCCGCGACAACCTCGCGTGGCGCGACTACTCGTCGCGGCTGATCGAGGAGAACAAGTGGCGCGCGATGCGCTTCGGGCTCTCCGGGAAGCTGATCGACTTCGGCCGCGGGGTGGAGCAGCCGGCGCCGGTCCTCATCCGCGAGCTGGTCGAGTGGTTCCTCGGCGACGTCGTGGACGAGCTGGGGACGCGGAAGGAGGTCGAGTACGTCTACCGCATCCTGGAGGAGGGCTCGAGCGCCGACCGGCAGCTGCGGACCTTCGAGCGGACGGGGAGCCTGGAGGCGGTGGTCGACCAGCTGATCGCCGAGACGGCCGAGGGCGTGACGGACGAGGTCCTGGATCGTCCCGCCGAGACGGACTCCGCCGCAACGGACGCCACGGCGGCCGGGCGGCGAGCGGGGACCGGACAGGACGGCGTCCACGGGCGCGCGGTCCCGGTGGCGGTGGAGACGGCGACGGTGGCGGCCGCCGCCTCGCGCGCCGAGCGGCCGGAGCGTCCCGACGGGAACGGCGGGATCGGTGGGCCCGTCGCGCCCGCCGCCCGGCCGGCGCCGGAGGCCCGGCCGCAGCCCTGAGGTCACGCTCCGTCCCGCTCCACGAAAGTGTCACGGGAAGTGGCGGGGCCGACGGGGTAGGATACGAGTCGTCGGCGCCGTCGCGCCCCGACGGCGCGGACCGTGCCCTGTCCCATCCTCAGCAGTCCCGCCTCGCAGCTCGTAGTCTCGCGGCCGGCACCCGGTGCCGGCCCGCTCCTTATATGGCGGTACCCGTGTCGCAGGTCATGACGCACGCTCCCACGCTCCCCGCGATGTTCGACGCCCCCGCTCTCGGGACCGCCCATGGGGCGGCGTCGCCGGCCCTCCGGCGCCCCGTCATCGGCGTCACCACGCAGACCCTCCACGCGATCGAGGGGATCCCCGACGGGCTGCCGGAGAGCTGGGTGATGAACCAGCGCTACTTCCGGGCGGTGACGATGGTGGGCGGCGTGCCGCTCATGATCCCGCTGTTCGCGGACGACCTGGCGACCGTGCGCGCGCTCTACGAGCACCTGGACGGGCTGCTGATCCCGGGCGGCGTGGACATGGACCCGGTGAACTACGGCGAGCCGATGCGCCCCGAGGTGGGCCGGCTGGACGCCGCGCGCGACGCGGTGGAGCTGCAGCTGGCCCGCTGGGCGATCGCCGACGGGATGCCGGTGCTGGGGCTCTGCCGCGGCGCGCAGGTCATCAACGTCGCCTGCGGCGGATCGCTCTACCAGGACATCCCCGCGCAGCTCGGGACGCACCTGCAGCACGACTGCTACCCGACCCGCGGCTTCACGCGCACGCACCTGGCCCACCCGGTGGCGGTGACGCCGGGCTCGCGCCTGGAGGCGGCGCTGGAGCGCTCGTCGGTGCAGGTGAACAGCATGCACCACCAGTCGGTGAAGACCCTCGGTGAGGGGCTGGCGATCACCGCGGTCGCGCCGGACGGCGTCGTCGAAGCCGTCGAGGGAACGGGTGAGGGCTTCGTGGTGGGCGTGCAGTGGCACCCGGAGGTGTTCGATGCGGACGATCCCTCCTCGAAGCCACTCTTCGAGGCCTTCGTCAGGGCCTGCGTCGAGTACAGCGAGCGCCGATAAGGCGGAGAACGGAACGGCGGAGGACGGAAGGGCGTGAAACGATAGGGCGGACCTCTCGGCTTGCAGCTTCAAGCCATGAGGGTCCGCCTTTCCGTTTCACGCCGTTCCGTCCTCCGCTCCATCGTCTTTCGCCGTTCCGTCCTCCGCCGTTCCGGTCAACGGTGCGACGTGACTCCCACCCGCGCGCACATGTCCAGCACCGGGCATGTCGAGCACTTCGGCCGCACGCCCGTGCACACGTGCTTCCCGAACGGCACGAGCAGGCGGTTGATCCCGATCCAGTGGCGCTTCGGCAGCACCTCCTCCAGCGCCGCGAGCGTGCGCTCGGGCGTCGACGCGGCGACGTAGCCCCAGCGGTTGGTGACGCGGTGCACGTGGATGTCCACGCTGATGAGCGGGACGCCCGCCGCGACGCCGAGGGCGAGGTGCGCGCACTTGGGGCCCACGCCGGCGAAGCTCGTGAGGATCTCGGCGTCGGGCGGCAGCGTGCCGCCGAACTCCGTGGCCGTGCGCGCGGCCAGCGCGTGGATCTGCCGCGCCTTCGCCTCGTGGAAGGTCGACTCGGCGATCAGCGCGTCGAGCTCCTTGATGGAGAGCGCCGCGATCGCCGCCGGTGAGTCGGCGCGCGCGAACAGCCGGCGGGCGAGCGGCAGGCTCACCTCGTCGTACGTGCGGATCGAGAGGATGCACGCGACGAGCTGCTGGAAGAGCGTCGCGTAGGGCGGGTGCGCGTCGTCGCCCTCCTTCAGCGCGAACATCGCCGCGGGCGCGTACGGCTGCACCGCGCGCGCGATGCGCCGCAGCGCCACGTTCACGTCGAACGGGCGCCGGGCGGGCGGGGGCAGGTCGTCGTCGGTGGGGGCGGCGGAGCGCGCGGCGCGGGGCACGCGCGGCCGGGGTGCAGGACGGATGCCGGAAGTCGTTCGGTGACGGGCGTTTGTGAGTCGAATGTCATGTTGGAGTCGCGCGACGGTCGTGCCGACACTCGACCCTGGTGCCCGAACCGTGTGGCCGGCGATCCGTGACGGGATCGTCAAGCTGCGCGGGCGGGCCGTCGATACTGGCCCGTGGGCTGGTCATCGCCCGCCAGATCCCGCCCGTGCCGCCGCCGGCACGACGAGTCGTCCGTCCCTGCTCACGTCCGGTCCCATGCGCTGGTTCCGCAACCTGCCCCTGGCGAGGAAGCTCGCCGCGTCGTTCGCCGTCCTGATCGCCCTCACGGGCGCGCTGGGCGTTCTCGCGCTGCGCGGCACCTCGCGCGTCAACGACGTCGCCGTCGATCTCGGCAAGCACTGGCTGCCGAGCGTGCGCTACTCGCTCGCGGTGAGCAAGGCGTCGGCCGACTACCGCGGCGCCGAGGCGCTGACGGTGGCCTCGCACGAGTCGGTCGACATCGACGGCTACACGGCCGAGATGGGCGTGTACCAGGAGACGATCGACACGGAGCTGAAGAAGCTGGGGCCGACGCTGACGTCGAAGGACGACTCGGCGGCGTTCGCGGACTTCAAGACCAGCTGGGCGGCGTACCGCGAGACGAGCGCGAAGGTCGTCGAGTTCGCGAAGGCGAACGCCGACACGTCGGCGCTGGAGCTGCTGAGCGGCGACTCGCAGTCGCAGTTCGACGCGGCGACGGCGGCGCTCGGCCGCATCGTGGACGCGGCGGAGGAGGGCTCGAAGAAGCAGGTCGCGTTCGGCGCGGCGACGTTCACCGTCACGCAGCGCAGCGTCGTCGGCGCGGTCGCGTTCTGCATCCTGTTCGGCGTCTTCGTCGCGTTCGGGTTGTCGCGCGACATCTCGCGCCCGATGCGCGAGATCACCGCGAAGATGCGCCTGCTGGCCCTCGGCGACACGGACCAGCAGGTGAAGATCGACACGAAGGACGAGGTCGGGATGCTGGCCGCGTCGTTCCGCGAGATCGTGGCGGCGCAGGTGGAGCTGGCGGGCGCGGCGCAGCGCGTGGCGGCCGGCGACGTGAGCGTGCCGATCACGCCGCGCAGCGACGCGGACGTGCTGTCGCACTCGTTCGCGCAGGTGCAGACGTCGCTGCAGGCGCTCATCACGGAGGGCGGCGCGGTGGTGGCGGCGGCGCAGCGCGGCGAGCTGTCGGCGCGCGGCGACGCGGAGAAGTTCGCCGGCGCGTACCGCGAGCTGGTCGAGGGGATGAACGGCACGCTGGCCGCGGTCGCGGCGCCGGTGGCCGAGGTGAACGCGGTGCTGGAGCGCGTGGCCGAGCGCGACATGCGCGCGCGGATGACGGGCACGTACTCGGGTGAGTTCGAGGCGCTGAAGGGCCGCCTGAACCGCACGGTCGCGAACCTCGACGCCGCGCTGTCGCAGGTGGCCGCGTCGGCCGAGCAGGTGGCGGGCGCCAGCGGCGAGATCGCGTCGGGCAGCGCGGCGCTCGCGCAGGGCTCGTCGCAGCAGGCCGGGTCGCTGGAGGAGGTGTCGGCGAGCCTGCACGAGCTGGCGTCGACGGCGAAGCAGAACGCGTCGAACGCGCAGCAGGCGCGCGGCATGGCGGAGAACGCGCGCAGCGGCGCGGCGGCCGGCGTGTCGAGCATGGAGAAGCTCAGCGGCGCGGTGACGCGCATCAAGCAGTCGAGCGACTCGACGGCGAAGATCGTGAAGACGATCGACGAGATCGCGTTCCAGACGAACCTGCTCGCGCTCAACGCCGCCGTCGAAGCGGCGCGCGCGGGCGACGCGGGGCGCGGCTTCGCAGTCGTGGCGGAAGAGGTCCGCGCGCTCGCGCTCCGCAGCGCGGAAGCGGCGCGCAACACCGGCGCGCTGATCGAGGAGAGCGTGCGCAACGCGGACGAGGGCGTGTCGCTCAACGCCGAGGTGCTCCACCACCTGCAGCGCATCAACGCCGACGTCGCGAAGGTGAGCGAGGTGATGGCGGAGATCGCGGCGGCGAGCGAGCAGCAGGACCAGGGCGTGGGCCAGATCAACGGCGGCCTGGAGGCGATGAACACGGTGACGCAGCAGGTCGCGGCGAGCGCCGAGCAGTCGTCGAGCGCGGCGATCGAGATGTCGAGCCAGTCCGAGGCGATGCGCGAGCTGGTGGGCACGTTCCAGCTCTCCGAGACGACCGTGCGCCGCGTGGCGCCGGCCGCCGCGCCGGCCGCGCCGAGCGCGGAGCCGCCGGCGTCGCGTCCGGCCCGTCCGGCGCGCCCGGCCGCGCGTCAGGCCGCGACCCCGCCGCGCCGCGCGGCGGCGCCGGCCCGTCCGACGCCCGTGCGCGGCAGCGCCCCCGTCCCGCCGGCCCGCCCGGCCGCGGCGGCGCCGCAGGCCCCGCAGGTGCAGCTGCCCACCGGCCGGCTGAGCGCCGACCCGGCGCGCCTGATCCCGTTCGACGACGACGACTCGGACGACGCGCTGCAGGGCTTCTGAGCCCGGCGTGACGCGGAGACGCGAGGCCCGGTCGGCAGCTGCCGACCGGGCCTCGCGCGCATCCCGCGCTCGGCACGGCACGCGGCCTGCTCGCGCATCGCGGAATCGGTACGGGTGGACATCCCCAGGGGGCGAGGAGCCGGCGATGCGACAGCATGGTGGGACGGCGCGGCGCGGCGTGCGCGGTCGCGAGCGGACGGTCGGATGACGACGCCGTTCCCCGATCCCGGGCACGCGACCACGCGTCCGCTCCGCCGCGACCAACCGGGCCGCGAGGGGCTAGAGGCGGAGCTGGTGGCGCGGCTGACGCGCGACGTCGGGCCGGAGTCGGCGCGGCGCACGCTACTGCGCTGCCTGGACGGCGAGCTGTCGCCGCGCGCGACGCTGGCGATGCTGCTGCTGACGCAGGGCAGCGTGACCGCCGTGCGCGAGCTGGTGGACGAGATCACCGCGCGCACCGACGAGGACTCGCGCGCGGGCGACTCGCTGGTGCGCGACCGCGCGGACGCGCTGACGCGCCTGTTCGTGGAGAACGAGGCGGCGTGCGCGCGCGCGGTGGCGCGGTGGCAGGCCGACCCCACGTTCCTGGAAGGCCCCGAGCCCTGGACGCCCGCGGTGGACGAGGCGTCCTACTTCGAGCGCGTGTTCGACCGGGTGCTGGCCGCGGGCTGACGTTCGCCGGTCTCGCCGCCATCGTCGCCGGTGCGGCGGCGGCGTCCGCCCAGGAACTGCCCCGCCTCGAGCGCCGCGGTGCAGAACGCCGCCCACGCGAAGCCGACCAGCAGGCCCGCGGCGACGTCGGTGGGGTAGTGGACGCCGAGGTAGACGCGGCTGGCCGCGACGAGGACGATGAGGACGGCCGCGACGGCGTAGATCGCGATCCGCGTGCGGCGCTGCGGCGCGAGCCGCGCGGCGAGGAAGGCGACGGTGCCGTAGATGGCCGCGGCGCTCATCGCGTGGCCCGACGGGAACGACGTCGTGCGCACGTGCGTGCCCCAGGTGAACAGCTCGGGGCGCGGGCGGACGAACGCGGCCTTCAGCACGTTGTTGAGCAGGATGGCGCCGAGCGTGGACCAGAGGAGCAGCGCGGCGGCGGTGCGCTGGCGGGTAAGCGTGAGGAAGAGCGCCGCGACGCCGGCGATGGTGACGACGACGGTGCCGGTGCCGAGGAAGGTCAGCTCGAGCAGCGTGGACTCGAGCCACGGGATGCGGTGCGCGGCGACCCAGCGCAGCACACCCTCGTCGAACGCCTGCGTGCTGCCGGCGCGGACGCGGTGCGCGACCCAGGCGAAGGTGACGCCGAGGAGCGCGGCCAGGGCGGCGCCGGCGAGGACGACGAGCCCGATGGCGGCGCGGAGGTCGTGGAAGCGCGCGCGGGCGAGCCGCATGGCCCCGACGAGCACCGGCCGGAGTGGCCCGGTCGGCAGCGGGGGCGGCGTGCGTCGCTCGGCGGGCGGGGCGGGGTCGGTCATCGCCGGTGCGGGAGGCACGGGCGGTGCCACCCGCGTGCGCGCGGTGGGGGTTGTGTGGCGGGGGCGGGGCGGGCGATCTTGCATGCCCGCCGTGAACGGCTGGCGGCCCCGAGGGGGTCGGCCGACCGGGCGTGCGGCACCGTGGCCAAGTGGTAAGGCAGCAGACTGCAAATCTGCTATTCGTCGGTTCGATTCCGACCGGTGCCTCTGAAGAAGCGCGACGGCCCGCTCTCCACGTGGAGAGCGGGCCGTCGCGCGTTCGGCGACCGCGGTGCGCGGATCAGGGCGTCCTGGCCAGGGCAGTGACCGTCACCGGCGCGCCATCTCCTCCACCCACGCGGTGAGGTCCTTGGGCGGCCCTGGCCAGTCGCCCCGCTGGCTGTGGCGGGACGGCAGCCGGCGCCGTCGCTACGGTGGGATTTCCCCACTGCACGCGAACCCCGGGTACGCGCTCGACGGTGGTGTCGGCACTCGCCAGCTGTGCCGTCGCGCCGGGGCGCGCCTGGAACAGGCCACCTCGCGTCTGCCACGTCCCACCGTCCACGGGCACCCGCCCCGGCAGCGGCAGGTGGAACGGCTGCGGGACCTCCAGCGGCACCATGCCGTACCGGTCCGCGTGCTGGAACACCACCAGCGCCGGCGCCACCTGCGCGTTCACGTTCAGCGCGTCAGGTCCGCTACAGAGCGCTCCAAGGACGCGTACCACGAGGACCGAGTCCCGCGCGGCAACAAGCTCGCGCGGCCACCAGTCGCCCGCCGCCGCAACGCGGACCGTGGTGTTGGGGCTCGTCGTGATCGCCAGTCCGATGGAGTCCGGCAGCACCAGCTCGTAGGAGCACTGGCCGTCCGCGTACGGCGCACGCGTCGCCGGCGACGTCGTGGTCCACTGCAGATGGTTCGCGAGCACCTCCGCCGCACCTGGACCACGAGCCGGCGCGGGGCTCGCCGGCGCGGGTGCGCCGATGGGCGCAGTCGGCGGCGAGGCACGGGGAGGCACTAGCACCTGTGCCCCACAGGTAGTCGAGACGAGCCCGAACGCCACCAAGAGCGAAATGCCGCCCCATCAATGGGCGCGTCTGTCGACGCGTAGCCAGTCTGGCATCAACCGCATGTCAGCGATTCTTGAGCGCGTGAGCGCCCGCGAGAGTTTGCAGTGCCTCGCTCTCCTCGGCCGCGGGCTGTGCCATCGAGTGCCCGGTGGACTCGAGTTCTGCGAGCACGCGGTAGGACGCATCCGAGCGGAACAAGTTCTCGCTCACCAGCGCGGCCGGATGTGTGATACGGCCAGCCAGTTCGCAGTCCTTCGCGCCTAGCTCATCTAGGTCGCCGATCAGCATGCGAATCGTCGCGTACGCGTGGAGCGCGTGCATGCGACTGCCCGTGGCGGCTGTGGCCTGCAACTCGGGAAGCATGACGGTGAGCGCGGCGAGCGTCGCCGCCTTCCGCTACGCGGACCAGCGCCCCGACCTGCGCCGCAGCGTCCGCGTCAGCCGTCATAGTCGCCCATCTTCGCTGGGCACGACCCGTACTGCCGCTCGAGTTGCGCGGCGGCCGCGCCGCGCCGTTCCGCGAGGTCGAGCATGCGAAGCGCGTACGCGACGCGGGGCTCGCCGCTGGCCGCCGGGATGGTCGCCGGGAGCCGCGACGGACGGGCACAGGCGCCCGAGAGCAGAACCAGGATCCCGCTGAGACGTCGGAGCGTCGAGGGCCGCATGTATGCCTGAGAGGGAAGTACGCCGCGGACAGCACGACGCCGCGAACGAGTGTGGTGGCACCTGACACCGCAAGTTCAGCTGCGTAGCAAGGCAACTTGCCGAGTCAAAGGCGAGGCAACTCCCTGGCTTCTATGTCAGCTGCAACGCCACGTTCGGCAACACGCGTGGGACTTGGCGGGCTCGCAGCGTTTAGTACCACCCATCGGCGGCGTGCGCCTCCCACGCTACGTGCCGGAGCGTCTCGCGGAGCATCGCCCGCAAGTCCGTTGGCACGTCGGTGGCGAACCACACCACCACTAGCGCCGAGCAGTCGGCGTCGGCGCCGACGGGCTCGGAGGAGTGGAGCGAAGCCGCAAGCACCCAGGGCGGGTACGGGACCTCGTCGGCGGGTGGCGGCTCGAGGATCAGCTGACCGGCGTTCCCTGGGAAGGCCTTCCGCATTCGTGCCGGGAGCTCGGCGAGCTGGCGCGCGCGGATGATGTCGGGCCGCCCCTCGAGCACCCCGAGCGCGAAGCGCTCGAGGCGGAACTGCTCGAGGAGCACGGTGCGCCCCGAGGCGGTGGCATACCAGTCTGCAGACATTCACTCACCAGTGTGCTGCCGAACGCTCGGTAGGCTGCCAGGGCGGAGCGGAAACGCTTCGCACGCAGCGTCTGTAACGAGCCAGCGCCCAACCGGACGAGTGCTACGAGCTCGCCGCATACCAGCGCTCGGCCTCTGCGCCAGGCGGACGTTTCTTAGTCGTGTGAGTCCCAAATCACGGCAACTGGCCAAGGGAGCCCCCCGTTGCCACGCTAGTTCCCACCGCTGGGAGATCGACGACGACGCGATGCGCAAGCGCTGTGGGCGCTAGCTGGAAGATCGGCTTGAGAAACGCCACTGCGCGATACCGGCCGGGCTGATCCGGGATCGTGAGCACTTCGACGCGTGCCTCGGCCAGCGGGCGCCTCGCGTTTGCCCCCCCGTGCTCGGCCGGAGGGGCCACGTGATCTTGGAGCGACGCATTCAGGAACGACTCGACCTCGCTGGCTGACGTGAGCTTGCTGCCGTGAGCGCGCATCAGCACTCGGATGATATGCGCGTACCGCGACACCGCCAAGACGTACCGCAGGTCGGCTGCGGTCCGCGCGAAGGCGGTCGCCTCGGGCTCAAGGTACACCTTTGGGTGCTGCGTGGACGGCACGCTGAAGAAGCGCACCCGCGGCGCCGGCCCATACTGTTGCAGCAGCGCAAAGCCAAGCTCGTGTAGATCGCGCACGCGCCCATCCCAGACGTCCCAGTCGGTGGGGCCGATTATCGCCGGCTCGCCCGTCTTGCCGCCTACATGGTGCACCGCGAGGCCATCCACCAGCCCGCTGCGCGCGACGCCGCAGATCTCCGCACACCAGCCGTGTGTCGTGAACGCCCGCGACATACACGCGGCGAGCACGTACGCCGCGTTTCCCCACAAGTAAGTGCGCAAATCATCGGTGTCGATGCCCTCGTCGTACGGACGACCATCCGCCATGGCGTCGCGTCCGTACGGCTCGCGCAGCAGCACGCGCGGGCACGTTAGCGCCACGTACCGAGCCTCCTCGGTCCGCCGAAATGCCTTCCACGGCGCGTACGACGCAGCGTTGAAGATCTTGGTCAGATCGGGATACCGTTCAAGGTCGGTGAAGCGGTCGGCCAGGAACATCTTCGGCGACGCCGACGAGATGAACGGCGCGTGCGCCGCGGCCGCCACGCGCGCAAGGCGACTGAGCACTTCGGGGGGGTCCCGATAATCGCACCCGAACTCGTAATCGCCCACGAGTGTCGCGAACGGGATATCTCCCGAGGCCAGCGGCGCCGTATAGATCTTCTCGAACAGCGCGCTCTCCTCGACACCCTGGACGCCGAGCAAGTCGCTCCGAAGCTCCCGCTTCGTGACGCTGAGTACGTCGATCAGGACGCCCTCACCCGAGCGCGACACGAGATACCATAACCCGCGCCAGCTCGCCTCAAGCCGCTGAAACTCGGGGTGGTGGAGAATACTGTCGAGCTGTCGAGCGCGGAGCTGATCGTCCCCCACAACCCACAGTTGGCGCAGCACGTCGACCTGCCGCACGATTTCGTCAGGGGAGAAGTCCGCAATACTCCGAAACCGCAGCTCGACGTCGACCCTCGCGCCGCCTCCCGTGTGCTGATCCGCGACAGACAGCGTGAGGCGGGGGCCGATGCTGGCCATGACTTCGCCGAAGCACTCCGTGTCGATCCGCATGAAGGCGCGATCTCTTAGAGACCGACCGTGCAGATCGGCCCCGCCCGCGAAGTCCCCCATCACTCCCATCCGCAGCGGAAGAGAGTGCAACTCGCGGACTTTACTAGTCTCCGTGTCGGACGCCGTCGGCGCATGCACCGCCCTCCGAGCCGGCGGGACTGCCTTCGGAGGATGTGCTGCTGGCACGGCCCGTGGAGCTCTAGCGGTCCCATCGAGGGCACTTCGAATCATCGCGGCGTAGCTCGACGCAGACCGAGGGCGATCTCGCGCGTGCACCGCAAGCCCCCACGTAATCGCCGCGTCGATATCCGGCGGCACATCGCGCACATGCGCTCGCGTCGAGAGGAGCCTCGCCTCGCCGATGCGGTCTACGGCATCCGGCACCCGCACTCCGGTAATGAGGCGGTAGAGCGTCGCGGCGCAGGCGTACACGTCGGTCCACGGCCCCTGTTCGCGGCCCTTCGTGCTGTACTGCTCGATGGGCGCGTAGCCTCCGCTGAGGATCATCGTCATCGAACGACTGTGCTCACCAACTACCTCGCGAGCGGCTCCAAAATCGAGCAGCACCACCCGGCCAGCCGTCGTGAGATAGACGTTCTGTGGCTTTACATCCCGATGCAGGATTCCCCGCGCATGCACCGCTTCCAACCCGTCCAGAAGCTCCAGCACCATCTGTGTTGCCACTTCCCAGTGCACTCGTCCGCCATGGCGGCCCGCATACTCCTCGAGGGTCTCGCCCTCGTAGTAATCCATCACCAGGTACGCCGTCCCATGGTCTCGAAAGAAGGCGCGTACCCGCACTACGCTCGGATGGTCGATTTGGGCAAGCGTGCGCGCCTCATCTAGAAAGCGCGCGAGATAGTCGTTGTAGATCTCAGTCGCTTGCCCGCTCGGTGTCTGCACGGCCAACCCATCGGCACCGCGGTATGCAATGTCGATGGGAATGTATTCCTTCAGCGCTACCGGGATGCGCAGGTCTTCATCCATCGCCCGGTAGGTGATACCGAAACCTCCGGGTTGGCCCAGCACCCGTTCAACGCGGAACTGCCCCTGAAGGAGCGTGCCTGCGATCAACGGGGTGCGGGGGAGAACAGCACCGGGCAGCATACGAGTTGCGGCAAGACTGACGAAACAGGAGGAGGGGACGCGGCCAATGTTTGGCCCCCCCCTCCGGGCGCGCAAGATGCCAGTGGTGGCCGAGCACAGCGCCAGCGCACAGCTCCCCCTTATGTGGCCTCGTCTCGCGCGGAACCGTCATGCGAGTTTGGCGGATGGATTCTTGTGGCTAGGATGGTCGGACGTAGTCCAGATCAACGACCGCGCTAAGGGTTACGCCTTGAACTATTGGCGAGGAGCGCAGCGGCACTCACAAACGTTCTTGCAGCCCCGACCCGCGGCACGCCTTGGTGGTCCCCAAGGGCGACGGTTGCCCGAGCGGGTACAGTCAGCACGAAATGGCGGCCGACCTGTTGGCGCACGACTTCGTCGTCACTCGTGCCGAGACTTTGCGGCCCCTGCTCGCGGCCATGAAGTGACTGTTCGGCGCATCGCGAGGGCCGAGAGGGCAGGGCTCGCGTCCGGTATGACGTGCTGGATTCGCTCTGAATGCTGCCGTCGCACCACGACGGTTGCACTGCGCCCGCAGGTCGTGCGCAGAGTGGCGAGATCGGCCGCTGCCTGAATGCGCGCGCGCTCGAGCGCGGCTCGTTGCACGATCATCGTGTGTGCGATCGCAGCGAGGCACACCAGCAAGGTCACAAGCACGACGACGAGCGCGCTGGCAACCACTACATCCCGCCAAAGCGGATGCATACAAGTAGCCCTCCCGGGCTATGGAAGTGACGGCAGCCCGACTGGCATGGCAGCGATCTCGCTGCGGTAGCCTCGTAGCTTTGCGTCGCCGACTTTCGTCGGGTTTGCCTTTGTCGCTTCCCCTTGCACGGAGGGTCACGATCCTGCCGGATGGGACGCGGCTGACCGCGTTTACCGAGCGGCGGGCACGCGCGGGGCAACCCGCGTTATGCTCACCGAAACCCGTGACGAGCTGGCAGGCCTCGCGTCACGCGGTGTCACGCGCCCCTCGATGGCGGCTGAGGCTTCAACGCCTCCCGCAGCCGCAACGCGAGCTGTGCGGCGGTGAACGCTTCCCATTCGCGGCCGCCCGCCCGCAACACCTGGTCGACGTCGTGCGCCTGCTCGAACAGCTGGCGGTCGGCCGGCCTGTGGCGGGGATCGGTCGCGGCGCGCCCCAGCGCGGCCGCCACGTGGTCGACGGCGGCCAAATCGACCCGCATGAGCAGCGCCGGGTGGTCCCTCACGAGCCGCAGCCACGGCGGCCGACGACGGGGACGCTGGGGCCTCATAGGCGGGCACGGTGGGCGCCCGTGTGCCCTGCCGCGAACACGGACGGCGCGGCGAGCTGTCGTTGGCGGCGCTCGATCCACGCCAGCACGGCGGGCACTGACGGATCGTCGGCATGGTGCGCCGCGACCACGCGCGCGAGGCGCGACAGCGGTGCGCCGGGCTCGTGGCCACCGATCCTGGCACTAGCCAATCTGGCGGGTCGGTACATGTTAGCGTGGCCGCGCTGCGACCGTCCCGGCGCCCGGCCCTCTGACGCTCACCCACGGAGGCTGGTACGTGAAGCACGACAACGATCACGGGCACTCGCAGCCTACCCTCAACAGCCCCGCAGAGGCGGTGCTGTGGCCGATCCCGCGCCCCCCGGTCCCGCCGCCGCGCCCTAAGCGTCCGCGGGGGCTGCCCGAGGGCTGTCCGCGGCTGCTGACGTTTGAAGAAACGCGGGCGGCTGACGTGTTCTGCTCGCTGTTCGATGACGATGACACAAAGGGCGACGCACACTTCGTTCGGGCGGCGCGCGCCAAGAAGTCCTTCGCCGAACTCGTTTTCTGGAATGACGCCACGCGATCTCTAACCATCACGGGCCCGGCGGGGACCTGTATTACCCTGTATGACTCCCCCAAGGGCAAGACGGACGACGACTTCGTGATCGTGATCAAGACTGATGATGCCAAGAGAAGTATTGGCCAGCTTGAGATCACGCCGGTCGCGTCATGGGTAAGGCGGACCGGGTTGCTTCTGTGGTACTCGGGCGGTAACGGGCTGAATGGCAAGGTCTCCTCAATGCGGCTGCACGGGCCGTGGTGGTAACGGGCGTGGGAGCTACGCACCATATCCGCAAGCGCGTGCGCGGCACATGATGGCGCGGCGGTGTCATCCTCGCCCGCGGTAGGGGAGGCGCAGGCAAACCCCTTGGGCAGGAATTGCCCGGAATGCCCCGCAATCGCGTGCCGAGAGGCGTAATGGCGGGCTGGCGCGAAGTGCCTGCCGGTGCGAGAGATACGAACGTGGCGCAACCAGCCACGAACGGCGGCAGCAGACTGCATATCTGCTATTCGTCGGTTCGATTCCGACCGGTGCCTCTCTCGAACGCATGACGGCCCGCTCTCCAACTGGAGAGCGGGCCGTCGTCGCGTGCAGGAGACGGTCCGCGCCAGCGTGCCGCGTCGCCGCCTCGTCCGCCCGTTCAGCGAAGCGTGATCGCGGCGAGCCGTCCGTTCGCCTGCGCGATGAACAGCACGCCGTTCGCGTTCAGCGCCAGGGCGCCGCCACCCGGATAGCTCCACACGTGCCGCCGCGTGGCGAGGTCCACGGCGTACGTGGCGGCGGCCGTGCTCGCGAAGAGGAGGTTCCGCGTCACGAGGACGGGGGCGCGCACCTGTCCCTCCGGCGGCGTCCAGGAGCCGATCAGCGACCCGTCACTCTGCCGTCGGACGTCCACCTGGGTGCCGTTGACCGCGTAGACGGCGCCGCCGCCGACGGCCACGGTGCCCGTGTACTCGCCCGACTGCGTCCACCCGATCACGCGGCGCTGCAGGTCGAACGAGAGGAGCCGACCATTGTTCGTCACGAGCAGGTCGTTCGATCCGCCGAGTGCCGGCGCGAGGTTGAGGCCCGGAAACGGCCCGTCGTATCCCGGATCGCGGATCTCGAACAGCACCTGTCCGGTGGCCGCGTTCAGCGCGCTCACCTTCGGCGGGCTCGCGCTGGGGTAGAGGTACACCACGCCCTCGTCCACGGCGGGCGTCCACCGATCGATCTGGAGCGTCGAGCGGAACCACCGCTCCACGCCGTCCGCGGCGCCGAACGCGTAGACGCCATCGAACTCACCCCCGCCGACGTAGACCACACCGCCGACGATCGCCGGTGCGAAGTAGGCGGAGCGCTGGTTGCGGTACGGGCTGCGGAAGCGCTCCGCACCGGTCGCGGCATCGAGTGCCCAGAGGAAGTTCAAGCCACTCGTGCTGAGGTACACCGTGCCGTCCGCATACGCGGGCGGGTTCGCGCCGTGAATGGCCCCGAAGTCGCGCGACCACTGCACGACGCCGGTCCGCGCGTCGACCGCGCCCGTCCACTTCACCGACGTGCCGGAGTACGCGCCCGTCGACACGAACACCTGCCCGGCGGCCGTCGTCACGGGGCTGAGCGCGAGCGCGCCGAACGGGGTCGAGACCCAGAGCTCGCGGAACGCGGCAGGATCGGCGGTGACGGGGACGAAGCCGGTGCGCCGCGCGTTGCCCTGGTACGTGGTCCACTCGACGGCCTCGCGCCAGTCGGGCGTCGGGCGCGGAAGGATGGCGAGCGTCGTGGCCGCGCTCCGGCCCTCGCTGGTCGCGGTCACGGTCACCGAGCCGGCGCCCACGGCCGTCACGGTGCCGTCCGCACCGACGGTGGCGACGGACGGGTCGGAGCTCTGCCACGTCACCGCGCGCCCGACGAGCGACGTGCCGAGCGCGTCGAAGGTCGCGGCACCCAGGCGCGCCGACTGCCCGACGACGAGCGCACCACCGACCAGACCGCCCGTCAGCGTCACCCGGTCGACGGCGATGCCGACGACCGCGTACACGCCCGTACGCGTGATCGGCGCGTAGACGAGACGCGTGGTGGTGTCCACACCGCCCCCGCGCATCTGGGTCCACACGCCGTCCACGAGCAGGTGGAGCCGGAGGCTGCTCGCCGGGACGCCGGCGGGGATGCGCGCCGCGTCGTACTTCAGGTTGAGCGTGGGCGTCCACGCGAAGGTGAGCCCCTCGGGCGCGAGCTCGAAGGCGGTGCCCGGGACCAGGCGCGACGCCGAGGCGCCCGCGGTCGACGGCGCGAGCAGCAGCGTGGTGGACTGCGTGACGGCATCCCGCGGCACGATCAGCACCGCGCGACCGCCGAGCATGAGCAGCACCCCGCCTTCGGCGCCGATCGCCCCACCGGCGCGCACGTCGAGCACGGAGGTGCCGGCCTTCCCGTCGCTCGACGCGGTGATCGTCACCCGACCCGCACCGACGGTCGTCACCAGCCCCGTCGAGCTCACGAGCGCGATGGCCGTGTCACTCGTCGTCCACGCGGTCGGCCGGCCAGCGAGCGGCGCACCGCTGCCGTCCAACACCGTTGCCTCGAGCTGCACGGTGCCACCGACGAGAACCGGTGTCGTCGGCGCGCCCCGCACCAGCACGGTGGCCGCAGTGGGTGGTGGTGGCTGCTGCCCACCACCAGTCGGTCCGGCTCCCTCGCGGCAGCCGAGGAGCACCACGAGGAGCAGCAGGACGGCCGCGCGGCGCGGCTGCAATCGGGACGGCGGCACCAGAAGTCTCGGAGGGCGAATCGCGCGACGCGAGACCGCGAGAGCTGCGCAGCCTCGCCGACGGGAGCCCTGCATCGGGCCGTCGGGTGGCGAAACGTGGAGCCTGTCACCGAGCGTCACAAGCGTGCGCCGTCGCCGCCACGCGCATGGCCTCCGTCCGAGGACACCGTCACGCTGGCGAACGGCGCCGCTGTCGCGTCTGTCGACCTCGGGGTCCCCGGCTCCGCGTCGGCGGCGGCAGGGCGCGCGGGCGCGGTGGATGTGCGCCTGTTCTGCTACCGCGACACGAGCTCTGGGAGCACGCCGACGACCACGACATCGGGCTCGCCAACGGCGTGGGCGTTGGCATTCACGGTGGCGGCGCGTGGAAGTCCACCCGTGCGATCACGTCGCTGACGCTGATCCTCGACGGCGGGAGCTTCGACGTCGGCACGATCGCCACGCTCCACGGCATCCTGTCGCGCAGCCGGCCGTCGGCGAGAAACAGCGCCCAGGGCCGTGCCGACGCGGAGCGAGCGCGTGGACGCGCTCCCGCTCGCGCTTCAGCTCCGCCGGCAGGCCGTCCCACGCCACGCGGCTCATGCCGACCGTGCGCGTCATGGCACCTCCGGAGTGCCGGTGGGTGCGGCGGCCAGGTCTGCCTTCAGGAGCTCAAGCTCCTGCAGCACCGATCGCGAGATCGCCTCATACCCTGCCGCGTTCAGGTGCACGCTGTCGTCCGCGAACTCGGGACGGACCCCGCCATCCGGACCCACGAGCAACGGCACGACGTCAAGCACGCGCACGCCCGGCCCCGCCAACGTGCGGATGTACGCGTTCACCTCGGCGATCGCCGCGTCCACCGGGGCCGCGCGGCCGCCACGCGCCGCGCTCGAGCGCGGGAAGATGGTCGTCAGGAGCACCCTGGAGCTGTCTGCCCGCGCGAGCGTCACGAGTCTGGCAAGGTTCGCCTTGCACTGGCGCAGTATGCTCGCACGCTCCTCAGGGAACTGCGCCAGCTTCGTGAGATCGTTCACGCCCGCCTGGACAAGCACCACGGATGGCTGCAGGGGCGCGACGTCCACCGGGTAGCGGAGCACCAGCTGCGCGGTGCTCTGGCCGCCGATGCCGCGGTTGACGTACTCGAGCCCGGGTACGACCAGGACGGGCCACGTGACCACGCGCGAGTCGCCGAACATGACGAGGCGGCGTCCCGCGGGACGCGTCGCCGCCGCTCGATCGGACGCGAAGACCTCGAGGCCGATCGGGTCCAGCGCCTGGCGCGCGGCGGCGCGCTCGAGGCCATTCACGAGCCGCCAGAGCTTCACGTTCGCCATGATGGAGAACGCGAGGGCAGCGAGCAGCAGGGCGATCCCGACACGCCGCGGTGCGGGCCACAACGAGCGCTTCATGGCGGGGTCACGGCGCGACGATCTGCGGCTGCGCGCGGCCGCGCTCCACCGACGGATCGCGCAGCCAGGGCCCTTCCCACCATCGCCAGGACGCAGCCGCGAGCACGGCGGTGAGCCCGAGGGCGGCGAGGAACTGCACCAGCCGCGGCATGTCGAGCACCACGCGCGTCGCGACCTCGTCGACGAAGTAGAGGACCGGCCCGTGGAGCAGGTACAGCCCGTAGCTCACGGTGCCTGCCCAGCGCAGCGGCGCCCAGGTGAGCCTTCGCGCGAGCGGCGAGCCCGCCGGGGCCGTCGCCGCGGCCACCAGCGCCCACCCGGCCACCAGGTTGCCGGCAGGAATCACGATGAGCTGCACGGGAGCCGCGCCCGCGCGCATGCTGGGATCCAGCGCCCACGCGATGGCCGCGAGGGCGAGGAAGGCCAGCGCACCGCGCATCGGAGAGACGATGAGTGGCCTCGCGAGCGACCGCAGTGCCGCCCACCGGGCGGCGTCGCGCGCGCACACCGCCAACCATCCGCCCAGTGCGAGGCCGTCGAGTCGCGTCACGGTCATCATGTAGGTGGCGCCGGCCGACATGCCGCTCACCAGCAATCCACTGCGCAGCGCGAGACTCGCAGCCGCGATCGCGAGGCAGAGCCCTCCCACCCACGCGCGCCGCACTGCGAGGAGCAGGAGCGGCCACGCGAGGTAGAACTGCTCCTCGACGGCCAGCGACCAGTAGCCCGCGATGCCGAGCGGATTGTGGTAGGTCGGGAACGGCCGGGCGTGATACCAGTTCACCGTATGCGTCCAGAGCCACGGCGCGGCGTCGCGGAACGCGGCGCGCTCCACGTCGGCGGCCCACGTCGTCCACAACGCGATGCTCGTGAGGATCGCGAGCACGAGCAGGTAGAGCGGCCAGATGCGGCGCGCGCGGCGCGCGTAGAACCGCCGCAGCGCGCCCGGCGCGCCGCGCCCGTCGAGCAGGATCCCCGTGATGAGGAACCCGCTGAGCACGAAGAAGAGGTCGACGCCCAGCCATCCCACTCGGGTGACCGCGATGAGGCGAGCTCCGAGCAGCGTATCCCCGAGCTGAGCAATCGTGTGATTGGCGAGCACCAGGAGGATTGCCACGCCACGCAGGCCGTCGAGCGCCGGGATCCGGGGCGCCGAGCGCGAAGGGACGTGCGAGAGTGAAGGTGCAACGGACGACGCCATCCGTGGCATGCGACCAAGCTGCGGGTCAAACCGCCCGACGAAGGCGGCGTCGCCTCCGAACCGGGGTGGTCTTCCGTGCCGTCGTGCGATCTAGCGGAGCGCTGCCTTCAGGGTGTGCGCGCGCGTTTGGCCAGGATCTCGCGCACCACGCGACGGCTCTCGCACTCGGCGTGCTTCGCGAGGATCACGTGGCGCAGTCGCGCGAGGGGTAGCCCGTCGGCGCAGTGGCGAAACGGCGGGGCCCACTGGCACCCAGCCCCGGCGTCGGAGCGGCTCGGGGGCGCGTGGCGGGCGCCCCATAGTGGAGGCCGTTCCCGCTTGGCGCCAGCACCGCATCGCGAGGGCGAGGGCGACGGGCAAAATCCGCCCGAGACCCCCCGCAGTCGCGTGCCGCGGCAGCGAATGACATGGACCGCTCTGCATGCCGCCGACCTTCGAGTGCGCACACTCCCGGTCGCGCGGCCTTGTGCGATCACGACTGCAGGACAAGAGTGGATGCGTCGCCCGGCGGCGACCGTGGAAGTCGACTGCCCTGGGCCACCGTCAGTTCAACGGAGGAGCTACGGTATGGCCGCCGTGTTCTTCACACCGATGGCATTCCACGGCTTCGACGGGCACGACTCGAAGTCCGGTCCATACCAGATGGTGCCCGTCAAGGAAGCGCGTCTCGTCGGAATCCGAACGCCACATCAGGACTGCTTCGTCCGAAGTCTCCACGACCAAATCGTGTCAGTGGCATGCCAGGAGCGCATCAGCCTCTGGGGCGATGAGCACTATCAGTTCCCGCTGGTTGGCCATTCGGTGGGGCGCACACAGGTCGTCGTCGAGAGCCGCCGCGGTCATGCGCTCGCGCACCTCACGGTGAGCGTGAAGGAGCGGCGAGTGCGAACATATTCGATCCTGCTCCTGCAGGATCGCCAGCATTCGACCGTGCGCTCCATCCCGGATGCGCAGCGCATGATGGGAGCGGTCGGGAAGCTGTATCTCCAGCAGGCGAACGTGCAGCTGGCTCCCAAGTTCGCTCCGCGTACGCTCACGGTGAGCGATGACCTGGGAATCCCGCTCGACGTGACGAAGGAGCGGCGAGACCGCATCCTTCATTTCCTTCCGACGGACGAACTGCTGCTGATCGCCAACAACGTCCGCGTGATCTTCAGCTGGAGGCTCGCAGGGCGGCAGCTGGGGGTCACGAACGAGCCGACCGCGCTGGTGTTTCTGGCGGATGGATCGAGCGTCTACGTGCTGGCGCACGAGGTCGGCCACGCGCTGGGCCTGTCGCACAATGATGTCCCCGACTCGCTGATGAGCGCGGAGGAGACGGAGAACCCCACGAGCCCCCAACTGTTCTGGCATGAGATCGACAAGGTGAATCCTTCGGGCACGTGAAGAGCGGCGCGAGTCGAGACGCACCGCCGTTGCAGTCTCAGCGTGCATGGCCCGACGAACGGTTCCGCCGCGAATCGTCTACTCGTCTCGGTGACGGGGCCGTACGCCGTCAGCGGAGCTTCGGGGCGGAGCGCCGGCCTCGGATTCCCTCACGGACCTGTCCTCCGCGTCAATCCAGCCCGAAGTGGTGCAGCACCGAGTTCCCCAGCTGCATCGTCGCGACCGCCGCCGCCGCGAAGTAGGCGCCGCTCCACCAGTGGCCCGCGAGCAGCACGCCGCCCAGCAGCAGTGGCGCCATCCCCGCCAGCAGCCACGCTACCGGCGCCCAGCGATGCGGCGCCGCGGGCGCGCCCGGCCGCGGCGTGTGCGCGCGCGGGAGCACGCCGTCGAGGACCGCCGCCGCCTGCGCACACAGCGCCTCCGTGGGCGGATGCCAGACGCCCTTCGCGACGTCCGGCATGCGCGCGCCGTACGCGCGGATCACGCGACCCGGCAGGTCGACCGCGAAGTGGCTGAACCCCTCCCATCCCACGACGCGCGCGCCGTGCTGGAAGCCGTACGGCCCGAAGCGCACCGGCACGAGCGCGGTGCGCCGATAGACGAGCGGGAAGCCGAGCGTGACGCCGGCCAGCACCCACGCGACGAGGAGGCCGAGCATGCCCACCCAGAAGACGACGGTGGGGGACACGCCGGGCGGCACCGACGACGGATCGGGGCCGCGCATCGCGTCCACGAGCGCGAGGACGGCCAGCGCGCCGTGTCCCGCGCCGTGCAGCCCGATGAAGGCGCCGACCATCGCGTCCTGCTGCCGGATGGGGAGCGGGCGCTCCTCCCACGCGACGCCGTCGATGGGGTGCTCGGGGCGGCGGCGGATGCCGCGCAGCCCGGCCCACGTGGTCCACACGCCCACGCCGAGCC
Source organism: Roseisolibacter agri (assembly GCF_030159095.1). Classification (NCBI taxonomy): domain Bacteria; kingdom Pseudomonadati; phylum Gemmatimonadota; class Gemmatimonadia; order Gemmatimonadales; family Gemmatimonadaceae; genus Roseisolibacter; species Roseisolibacter agri. The sequence goes on along the minus strand of NZ_BRXS01000003.1, from coordinate 333,944 downwards.
CGACGAGCGCCTGGACGATCATCGGCATCGCGCGGAGCCAGTCCGCTCGGCTCATGGCCTCCTCTCCACGGGTGGGTGCGCGGAGAGTGCGATCGAACGGCCGGGCGCGCCATCCCTGCGCAGCGTGACGCGACGCTACGCTGGCGGCCCGGGCCGCGACGGCTCACCTTGTCGGCCACCCGCCTCCCTTGCGCCGATGCCCCGGATCCCCGCCCTCCCGCCGCTCCTCCTCCTCGCCGCGCTCTGCCCGGGCGTGGCCGCCGCCCAGGTGGTGATGGGGCGCGTGGTCGAGGCGCGGACGCGCGCGCCGCTGGCCGGCGTCGACGTGCGCGCGGAGCTGGCGCGCGACAGCGTGGTCGCGATGAAGACGGGGGCCGACGGCGTCTTCTCGCTGCTGCTCCCCGGAGCGGGCCGCTACCAGCTGACGCTGCGCGTGCGCGAGGACGTGCACGTGGTGAGCGACTCGTTCGACCTGGCGATGGACGCGGTGCTGCAGCGCGAGTTCCTGGTGGAGGTGCCCCAGCAGCGCGCGCTCTTCGAGTTCCAGGTGGAGAAGCCGGTGCGGCCGCTGCGCGGCACGGTGGGGCCGCAGTACCCGCCCACCATGCGCGCCAGCAACATCGAGGGCGAGGTGCTGGCGCAGTTCGTGGTCGACACCACCGGCCGCCCCGAGCCGACGTCGTTCCGCGTGCTGCGCTACACGAACCTCGAGTTCGTCGGCGCGGTACGCGACGCCGTGCTGCTCATGCGCTTCCAGCCCGCGGAGGTCGGCGGGCGGAAGGTGCGGCAGCTTGTGCAGCAGCCCTTCGAGTTCCGACTGACGGCGGCGCCGGTGGTCCCGCGCCCCTGAAACGACGACGACGAGGCCCCCGGTGCCGGGTGGCCTCGTCGTCGTGTCGTGCGCTGGTGCGGTCGCTCAGTCGGCGCGCGGGACCGGTCGGCGCGGCAGCTCGAACTCGTCGGTCTGGTGGAGCCGCCGGCACACCGCCACGTCCTGACAGCGCGCGGCGTACGCCAGCCGGAAGAAGAGCGCGTCGCGCGTCGCCTCCCGACTCGGTCCGGGACTGTACTCCTCGGCGGATGAGGCATCGTGCATGATGTCCTCCCAGGGCATCGCGATGATGGGGCAGCGCTGCGTCGCGCGCCCGCCGCCGCCCGATGCGTGAGGCGTGCCGCGCGAGTCCGCCGGGGCACGATTCCGCGGTTTCGGGCGGCCATCACGCCGCCCGGGCCGGATCGGCGCCGGTCGAGCCCGTCATCCGACCGATCCTGTCACAGCCGTCCGCCGTTCAGGGGCCGGCGCGCCGTGTGGGGGTCGGCGAACTGGGGATGCGGATCCTCCGGATCTGAAGACCGATGCGCCGGATCGCTCCGCATGGCGGCGACGCCCCATACGCCAGCGCGGAGCGATCCGAAGGATCCGTTCCCATCCGAAGCATCCGCATCCCAACGCGTAGTTCGTGCACGCACGGTGCGACGTGGGACGCCGAGGGCACGGAGCAAGAGGATCCGCAGCCCGCAGCCCGCAGTCTTCAGTCGGGCGCCCGCCCCACCGCCACCCCCCACGCCAGCTGCCCCACCGGCAGCGTCTTCACGACGCGCATCGCGGCGGGATCTGCGACGTCCACCACGCTGACGTCGTGCGACGGGCCGTTGGCGGCGTACAGCTTGCGCGCGTCGCGCGTGAGCGCGATGCCCCACGGACGCGTGCCGACCTCGACGGTGCCCACGATCGCGTTGGTGCGCGTGTCGACGGCGACGACAGTGCCGCCGCGGCCCGTCGACACGAACAGGTGCGCGCCGTCGGGCGTGACGGCGAGGCCCATCGGCCGCGCGCCCTCGGGCAGCGTGATCGTCGCCGCCACGCGGTGCGCCGCCGCGTCGACGAGCGACACCGTGCCCCCCATCTCGTTCGACACGTAGTACTGGCCGTCCGGGCGGAACGCGATGTCGCGCGGACGGCGGCCCACCGACACCCGGCCGCGGACCGCGCCCGTGGACGCGTCGATGGCCGTCACCGCGTGGTCGCTCTCGGAGGTGACGTGGAAGGTGCGCGCGTCGGGCGCGAGCCGCACGCCCTCGGGCTCCGTGCCGACCTTCACCGACTGCGCGACCTGGCCGCTCCGCACGTCCACGATGCTCGCCAGCCCGACGTCCTCGTTCGAGACGAACAGCCGCGTGCCGTCGGGCGTGAGGTCGAACGTCTCCGGATCGGAGCCGCCCGGCAGCACGCGCAGGATGCGGCGCGTCGCGGCGTCGATCTCCGCGATGCCGTCCTTGCTCTTGTCGGCCGCGAGCTTCTCGCACTCCTCGTCCGGCATCGTCGGCGGGCAGCGCGGGGAGCCCGAGAGCGCGACGTAGACCAGCCGCCCGTCGGGCGTCACGCGCACGCCGCGCGGCCGCGTGCCGACGGCGATCGTCGCCACGACGCTGTCGGTCGCGACGTCGATCACGCTGATCTCCCCCGAGCCCTCGTTCGTGACGTACGCGAGCTCGGTGGATGCGCCGGTGGATGCGCCGGTGGACGCGCCGGTGGACGCGCGTGGCGCGGCCGCGCTGTCGGCGCGCGGCGGGGCGTCGCCGCGCGTGCAGGCGGTCGCGCATGCGGCGAGGAGCGCGGCCAGCAGGCACGCGCGGAAGGTCGGGCGCTCGGGCATCGGTGGGAGTGCGAGGGTCGCGAATGACGCGACGCCAGCACTGCGATGCCCATGCCGCCGCGACGTGCGCTACGAGGCGTCGCCGCGCAGGTCGCCCGGCAGCGATGCGGCGGGCGCCGTCGCCGGCCGGTCGTCGCGAAAGGCGACCACCAGGCTGACGACGCGCGCCACGACGTCGCGGAACTCGCTGTCGTTCAGCGAGCGGCAGGCGGGCGCGAGGCGGCGCGCCACGGTGCGCGCGAGCGCCTCGACGGACTCGAGCTGGTCGGTCACGGCGATCTCCCGGTCGGCACGCGGGGCGCGCGGCCCTGGAACGTCGGTGGCCGCCGCGGCGCGGCCACCGTGCTGGGAGGAAACACGCGACTCGGCGCATACCCCAGCGCGGCGGCCGCCACCATCGCGCGTCCGGGCACGCGACGCAAGCTCGACCGCAGCAGCGGCTAGCGGCCCGGCATGCCCACGCGACTGGCGTCCGCCTTGGGATCGTGCAGCGTCGCCACGTACGCCGCGATCTTCCACGCCTCGGCCGCCGGCAGCCGCTGGCCGAACGCGGGCATGCCGTTCGGGCGGCCCTTGAGGATCGCCTCGACGATGTTCTCCGACTGGCCGCCGTAGATCCAGTCCGCGTCCGCGAGCGGTGGGCCGATGCCGCCGCCGCCCGCGCCGCCGTGGCACCCGCTGCAGTTCATCGCGTTGTACAGCGTGCGCCCCTCGGCGACCGCGAGCGCGTCGTCCGCGTACGGGTTGCGCATCGCGACGTCCGCGCGCGCGCCGCCGGCCGAGAGCGCGCTGGTGCGCAGCGCGGCGGTGTCGCGCACCGGCGCGCCGCCCGGCAGCGTGCGCTCCGCCGCCGGCTCGCCGCACGCCGCGAGCGCCGTCGCGAGCGCCGTCGCGAGCACGAACAACCGGACGCGCGTCATCGCGTGCCTCCGCGGTCGGGCAGCGCGAAGACGTACAGCATCCCGCCCTGCGGCGTGTGCTGCGGCAGGTCCTTCATCGCGTCCGCGAAGCCGAGCGCGATGTGCGGATCGACCTCCGGCTGGAGGCCGAGCGCGGCGGCGCCCGCCCAGCCGCCGACGCCGGCGAGCACCGCGACGTACTGCTTGCCGTCGGGCCCGCGGTACGTGATGGGCTGCCCGATGATCCCCGAGCCCGTGCGGAACTGCCAGAGCAGCGCGCCCGTGCGCGCGTCGACCGCCTTGAACCAGCGGTCCATCGTGCCGTAGAACACGACGTCGCCCGCGGTGACGACGGTGCCGCTCCACGCCGGGAACTTCTCCTTTATCTCCCACACCTTGCGGCGCGCGACCGGATCCCACGCCGCGAACACGCCGCGATGTCCGCCGGGGCCCGCGTACATGCGCACCTGCGCGCCCACGTACGGCGTGCCGGCGATGTAGCCGGTCTCCACGCCCTCGTAGTCCATGCACAGGTTGTTGTGCGGGAGGTAGAGGAGGCGCGTGCGCGGCGACCACGCCGACGGCTGCCAGTCCTTCATCCCCGGCGACGCGGGGCAGACGTCGCGCGCGAGGCGGTTGCCCGTCGCCTTCTCGGGGTTGAGGATCGGGCGCCCCGTCTTGAGGTCGATGCCGCGCGCCCACGTCACCGGCCCGAAGGGATCGGCGGAGAGCACCTCGCCCGTCGCGCGATCGAGCACGTAGACGAAGCCGTTGCGCTCGGGGCGCACGAGCACCGCGCGCGTGCGCCCGCCGATCGGCAGGTCGAGCAGCAGGTTCTCGTTGATGCCGTCGAAGTCGTGCTCGTCGTGCGGCGTCCACTGGTAGGCCCAGCGCGCCATGCCCGTGTCAGGATCGCGCGCGAAGATCGACGACGCCCACTTGTTGTCGCCGGGCCGCTGCGCGGGGTTCCACACGCCGGGGTTCGACGTGCCGTAGTAGATCAGGTCGAGCCGCGGATCGTACGAGATCCACCCCCACGCGGTCGCGCCGCCGACCTTCCACTGGTCGCCGCTCCACGTCTTCACGCCGAGGTCCTTCTCGCGGTCGGCGGCGTAGAACGGCTGGAAGTCGGCGCCGATGCGCACGTCGCTGTCGGGGCCCGTGCCGTACGCGCGCCACGCGATCGCGCCCGTGCTCGCGTCGAGCGCGGTGAGCCAGCCGCGCACGCCGAACTCGCCGCCGCTGTTGCCCACCAGCACCTTGCCCTTCACCACCAGCGGCGCCATGGTGATGCTCTCGCCGCGGTTGATGTCGCCGAGCTGCACCTTCCACACTTCCTTGCCGGTCGCCGCGTCCACCGCGACGGTCTGCACGTCGAGCGTGTTGAAGAAGATCTTCCCATCCGCATACGCGGCGCCGCGGTTGACGACGTCGCAGCACGCCACGCCCTGCGCGGCGCGCGCGGGCTTCGGGTCGTAGCGCCACTTCAGCGCGCCGCCCGGCTGCGCGAGGTCGATCGCGTACAGGTGGTTGGGGTACGGCGTGACGACGTACATCGTGCTGCCGACGACGAGCGGCGCCGCCTCGTGCCCGCGCAGCACGCCGGTCGAGAAGGTCCACGCGAGCTGCAGGTCCTTCACGTTCGCGGTGGTGATCTCGGTCAGCCGGCTGTAGCGCGTGGACGCGTGGTCGCGCGCGGGCATCGTCCACTGTCCGTCCTCGCCGGCATCGGGCGCGGCGGGCGACGCGGCTGGCGCGGAGTCGTTCGCTGCCGCGGTCGGCCGTGCGCCCGCGGACTCCACGGTGGCGTCGGAGCGGTCGCACGCCGCGAGCAGCAGCACGAGCGCGCAGTTGGGCATGCGGCGGGAAGGAGGCATACCACTCACTCTCAGTGTGCGCCGAGCCATCGCTTCGGCAGCAGGTGCGGAGGGCCGAGGCCGCCCGCGTGGTCGGTGTAGAGGAAGGCCGCGATGTCGCGCGCGTCGCGCGGGCCGACGTTCAGGTCGGGCATCGCGGTGCCCGGCCGCAGCGCCTGCGGATCCTGGATCCAGCGCACGAGCGTCTCGGGGTCGTTGCGGATCGTGCCGGCGAGGTAGGACCGCGCCGCGAGCGCGTGCAGCGACGGGCCCACGCGCCCCACGGCACCGGGCACGTCGGGCACGGCGTGGCACCCACCGCACCCGTACGCCGCCACCATCCGGCGCCCACGCTCGGCGTCGCCGCCGCTGACGGCGGGGCGCGGCGTGACGCCGCCCTCGCGGCAGCCGGCCAGCGCGACCACCGGCGCGAGCAGCGCGGCCGCGAGACACGCACGCACCCTCATGCGCTCCTCCCGGCCGAGCACACCGGCACCAGGAGCACCGGCGCGGCCTGGTAGGCGATGGCGACCGCGAACAGCACCGCCAGCACGAGCCCGACGAGCATCAGGAACGCGACGCGCGACGTGCGGTCGCCCATGCGCGCGTCCCACGCGTCGTCGGTGGGGCGGTCGGCGGCGCGCGCGCGCACCCACAGGCGGCGCGCCAGCAGCCCCGACGCGCCGGCGCCCAGCAGCGCGACGAGCGTGAGCGCGGCGATCGCGCCGCGTCCGCCGCCCCAGCGCGTGGAGCAGTCGAGCGCGACCAGCGTGTACGCCACCAGCAGGTGCACCGTCCACGCGGCCGGCGCGCCGAGCAGCGCGACGAGGAGCGCGGTGCGCGAGGGCGTGCCCGCGTCGTCTCTCACGAAGGCCTCATGCGACGCGCGGCCAGAGGTGGACCGCGCCCAGCACCAGCAGCCAGACGGCGCACGTCGCGTAGCTCACGAGCGACGTGTTGAGCGCGACGCCGCGGCCGCGCGGATCGCGCGGCGCGCGCCACGCCCACGCCAGCGCCGCGACGATCATCCCGGCGACCGCGATGCCCAGCAGCGCCGCGTAGCCCAGCAGCGCGAGCACGCTCGAGTCGTAGGCGTCGGCCGCGGGCGCGAACTCGCCCGCGCGGTAGGCGCGCACCACCAGCCACGCGAACGCCGCCCAGAGCGCGAGCAGCGCGACGAGCACGAGGCGGCGCACGCCGTCGCGGCGGCGGTCGCAGGCGGCGGTGAGCACGCGCGTGAGGATCGCCGCGAGCACCGCCGCGCCCGTGGCCCACAGCGCGGGCGCGAGCGGCGGCGCGTGGCGGCCGTCGGGCAGCGGCGTCGGGCCGTCGCCGAGGTAGAAGTACGACGCCAGCAGCGTCGCGAGGGCGACGAGGAGGATCACGACCAGCACGCCCGTGCCCCAGTAGCCGTTCGCGGCGCGGTCGCCGACGACCAGCGCGAGGCCGTGCGCGCCCGGGCGGTAGTCCTGCGGCGCGTGCGCGGCCGGGCGCGCGTCGGTCGGGTCGCCGTGTGCGTGCGCCTGCTCGTCCACGCGCGTCGCGTCCGCGAGCGCTTCGTCCACGTAGGCCTCGTCGATCGCGGTGCGCTCCGTGTCGAGCGGCCAGAACCAGCCGACGATCGCCGCCAGCGTCACCGCCGCGCCCGCGAAGAAGACCGGCGCGCGGTCCAGCAGCGCGGCCGCGAAGACGAGCGTGAAGCCGACCGACATCACGAACGGCCAGCCGCTCTTGCGCGGCAGGTGCGCGAGGCCGATCGGCCGGCCGTCGAGGACGTCCACCACGAGCGAGCCGCGCCAGCGCGAGGGCGCGTGGTCGAGCAGCCGTGCCGCGCGCGTCGTGTCGGGGTCGTCGTCGGGCACCGGGAGCAGCGTCGCCTGGTCCCACATCGGGTGGCGGCTGCGCACGACGGGGATGCGCGCGAACTGCGCGTTCTCGGGCGGCGAGGACTCCGACCACTCGAGCGAGTCGCCGCCCCACGGATCGTCGCCCGCCTCCTCGCCGTGCCGCAGCGACTGCGCGAGGTTCACCAGGAAGAGCGCGATGCTGGCGGTGAGCACCACGCCGCCGACCGTCGACAGGAGGTTGAGCCCCTCGAGCCCGAGCCCCGCGGGATACGTGTAGACGCGGCGCGGCATCCCCTGCAGCCCCGTCCAGTGCATCGGCAGGAAGGTGACGTTGAAGCCGACGAACATCAGCCCGAAGTGCCACCGCCCCAGTCGCTCGCCGAGCCGCTTTCCCGAGAACTTGGGGATCCAGTAGTAGAGGCCCGCGAAGATCGGGAAGATGGTGCCGCCGAACAGCACGTAGTGCAGGTGCGCGACGACGAAGTAGGTGTCGTGCGCCTGCCAGTCGAACGGCGTGGCGGCGACCATCACGCCGGTGACGCCGCCGATCACGAACACCACGAGGCCGCCGATGGCGAACAGCAGCGGCGTGCGCCACACCGGCTTCCCCGCCCACAGCGTGGCGATCCAGCCGAAGACGTTGACCGCGCTCGGGATCGCGACCGCCATGCTGGCCGCCGCGAAGAAGCCCATCCCCATCGGCGAGAGCCCGGTCGTGTACATGTGGTGCACCCACAGCCCGAAGCTGAGGAAGCCCGTCGCGACGATGGCGAGCACCATCAGCGAGTAGCTCATCACCGGGCGGCGCGCGAACGCCTGCACGACGTGCGACACGACGCCCACCAGCGGCACGAACATGATGTAGACGTCCGGGTGGCCGAACACCCAGAAGACGTGCTGCCAGAGCAGCGGGTCGCCGCCGTAGCGCGCGTCGAAGAAGCGCGTCAGCTCCTTGCGGTCCAGCTCCAGCATCGCCGTGCCGACGATGAGCGGCGTGAACGCGAAGATGATCATCGCGCTCGTCACCAGCATCGCCCAGCAGAACAGCGGCAGGCGGTTGAGCGACATGCCCGGCGCGCGCATGCGCAGGATGCCGACGATCATCTCCGCCGCCGCGCCGATCGCCGCGACCTCGGCCACGCTGAGGCCGATGTCCCAGAAGTCCATGTTCAGCCCCGGCGAGAACTGCTTCAGGTTCAGCGGCACGTACGCGAACCAGCCGCCGTCCGGGGCGAGGCCGAACAGGAAGGAGCTGTAGATGAAGATCCCGCCGAACAGGTAGGTCCAGTACGAGAGCGCGGTGAGCCGCGGGAAGGGCAGGTCGCGCGTGCCGTTGAGCAGCGGGATCAGGTAGTTCGCGAACGCCTCGATGAACGGGACGACGAAGAGGAAGATCATCGTCGTGCCGTGCATCGTGAACAGCTGGTTGTACGTGTGCGGATCGACGAACCCGTTCTCCGGCCGCGCGAGCTGCACGCGCATCAGCAGCGCCAGCAGCCCGCCCACGATGAAGAACGCGAAGCTCGTCACCATGTAGCGGTTGGCGATCGGGATGTTGTCGATCACCGTGAAGATGCCGAGGAGGCCCTTCGGCGCGTCCCACGTCGCCTCGAACTCGCGCGCGCGCTGCTGGGCCGCGCTCTCGCCGGGCAGGGGCGCGGGCGGCCGCTCCTCGGGCGAGCGCTCCTCGGGTGGGGCGAGCGTGGCCATCGATGGCGTCAGCGCAGCGTGATGAGGTAGCGGGCGATCGCGTGCAGCTCGGCCGTCGTCATCGGCACCGGGGGCATCAGGCTGCCGGGCTTGTGCGCCTGCGGATCGGCGATCCACCCGTGCAGGTTGCCCGGCGAGTTGGGGAGCGTGCCGGCGGCCAGCGTGAGCCGGCTGCCCACGTGCGTGAGGTCGGGCCCCAGCCGACCGCGGGCGAGCGTGCCGCGCACGGTGTGGCAGAGCGTGCAGCCGGAGCCGAGGAACGCCGCGCGGTCGGCGAGGCGCGCGGAATCGGCGGGCGCGGCGGGCTCCGCGCGCTGCGCCGCCTGCCACGCGGCAAAGCGCTGTGGCGGCTCGGCCACCACGGTCAGCGCCATCTTCCCGTGCTGCACGCCGCAGAACTCCGCGCACTGCCCGCGCCACACGCCCGGGCGGTCGGCCTGCAGCGACAGCACGTTCACGCGGCCGGGCACGAGGTCCATCTTCCCCTGCAGCCCCGGCACCCAGAAGCTGTGGATGACGTCCCCGCTGCGCAGGCGCAGCAGCACGCGTCGTCCGACGGGGATGCGCAGCTCGTTGGCGGTCTCGAAGATCCGCGCGGGCTCGGCGTCCAAGTAGCGCACCTCCCACCAGTACTGCCGGCCGACGACCTCGATCGCCAGCTCGTCGGCGCGCGGCGCGGCATCGGGTGCGGCGAGCGCGTTCGCGGGCGCGACGACGGCGCCGAGCACGCGCAGCGTCGCCACCAGCACGACGAGCAGCACGACGGTGGGGAAGACGATGCCGCCCGCGACCACCCAGCGCGCGCCGCGCCGCTCGCTCGCCGGCCGGCCGCGCCCCGCGCGTCCGCGGCCGCCGCTCTCGTCGTTCGTGCGCTCGCCGCGCGGGTCGGCGGGGCGGTCGGCCTCGGGCGGCAGCTCGTCGGGCCGTCGCCGCCGGAGCAGCGCCCACGCCAGCAGCGCGAACGTCAGCACCGTCGCCGCCAGCCCGAGCCAGAGCATCAGGTTCCACAGCTCGCCGATGCGCGCGGCGTGCGGCCCGCCCACGCGCAGGGCGGACTGCTCGCCCACCGCGCGCGGCTGCGCGAGGAGACCGAGGAGGGGAGCGACGGGCATGTCGGTCAGGCCGCGGGGCATGAAGCGGGCCCCTGACGCGGACCGATGGCCGGCGCGCGCATCGACTGGTGCAGCGCATCGCCCGCAGTCGGTGCGGACGCGACGCGCTGAAAGCGTCCAGTCTGTCGCGCAGCGACGACGGGTTTTACGTTCGGCCTCCACGCCTCATCGGGAGCCGCGATGCCGGCCGAGCGCTACCCGTCGGAATTTCCCGCGCCGCACGACTCCGTGCCCGCGCCGTCCGCGCCTCCGATGGCGCCCGACGTCGAGGTCGCGCTCGCGCGCAGCGAGGAGCGCTTCCGGCTGGCGACGCGCGCCATCGGCGGCTTCGTCTACGACTGGGACGCGCGCACGGGCCGCGTGGAGTGGACCGGCGGCCTGCTGGAGACGATCGGCGTCGCGCCGTCCGAGGCCGACCCGACGATCGACTGGTGGCACGGCCGCGTGCACCCCGACGACGCGGCGCGCGTGGGCGCCGACGGGCACGTGGACCTGCTGCACGACCCGACGCGCACGTCGTACGAGTTCGAGTACCGCGTGCGCCACCGCGACGGGCGCTGGCTGTGGGTGGCGGACCGCATGCACGTCGTGCGCGACACCGAGGGCCGCCCGGTGCGCGCGGTGGGCGGCGTGACCGACGTGACCGCGCGCCGCGCGGCGGAGGCGGCAGGCGCCGCCCGCGCGCGTCGGCTCGACCGGCTGCGCGAGCTCGGCGCCGCGCTGGCGCGCATGCTGACCGTGTCGGAGGTCGCGCGCGCGGTGCTGCCGCGCGCGGTGGCCGCCGCGTCGGCGACGGTCGCGCTGCTGCTGCTCCGCACCGCGGACGATCCCGATCTGCTGGAGGCCGTGAACGGCGTCGGCGGTGCGGCGCACCTCGCGGCCGGGTGGCGGCTGCCGATCGCGTCGTCGCTGGCGGTCGCGCGCGCGGTGCGCGAGGGCGTGCCCGTGTGGGGCGACGCGCGCGACGCCGCGCCCGCCGCCGACGAGGCGCGCGCGCTGGCCGCGGCCACGGGCGCGAGCGCGTGGGTCGCGCTGCCGCTGCGCGTCGACGGGCGCGTCCTGGGGACGCTGGCGCTGGGGTATCCGGCCGCGCCCGAGGTGGACGACGAGCGGCGCGAGTTCCTCATGGGCTTCGCCGACCAGTGCGCGCTGGCGGTGGCGCGCAGCCGGCTCGTGGAGGCCGAGCGGGCCGCGCGCGCGCGCGCCGAGCGCGCGCTCGCGCACACGCAGCGGCTGCAGCGCCTGACCGCGGAGCTCGCGCGCGTGCCCACGCCGCAGGAGGTCGCGGAGGTCGTGCTGCGCGAGGGCACGGCGGCCGTCGGCGCGGCCACGGGATCGGTCAGTCTCCTGGGCCCCGACGGCGACACGATGACGACCGTCGCCAGCATCGGCTGGGCGGGGCGCGGGCTGTGGGAGCGCTACTCGCTGGCGGCCAGCGGCTCGCCGGGGCTGGAGGCGCTGCGCAGCCGCGTGCCGGTGTTCGTCGCGACGCCGCAGGAGCTGGCGGCCCGCTTTCCGGCCGCCGCCGCGTCCGCGGCCGCCGCGGGGCTGCAGGCTACCGCGGTGCTGCCGCTGGCGATCGGCGGCCGGGCGCAGGGCTACGTCAGCCTGTCGTGGAGCGCGCCGCACGCCGTGACCGACGAGGAGCGCGCGCTGCTGGAGGCGATCGCCGCGCAGGGCGCGCAGGCGCTGGAGCGCGCGCGCCTGCTGGAGGCGGAGCGCGTCGCGCGCGCCGAGGCGGACGCCGCGAACCGCGCGAAGAGCGACTTCCTCGCGACCATGTCGCACGAGCTGCGCACGCCCATCAACGCCGCGCTGGGCTACGCGGAGCTGATGGCGCTCGAGGTGCACGGCCCGGTCACGCCCGCGCAGGGCGACGCGCTGGCGCGCATTCGCCGCAGCCAGCTCGCGCTGCTCAGCCGCATCAACGACGTCCTGAGCTTCGCGAAGCTGGAGGCGCGGCGCGTCTCGTTCGACCTGCAGCCGCTGGACGTCGCGCAGCTGCTGGCCGACGTCGAGCCGCTGGTGGCGCCGCAGGTCGCGGCCAAGGCGCAGGCGTTCGCGATCACGCCGCTCGTGCAGCCGCTGCACGCGCAGGCCGACGCCGAGCGCGTCTCGCAGATCCTGCTCAACCTCGTGTCGAACGCGGTGAAGTTCACGCCGCCCGGCGGCCGCATCGCGCTCGAAGCGTCGTCGCTGGACGAGGGCCGGCGCGTCGCCATCCGCGTGCGCGACACGGGGCGCGGCATCCCCGCCGACCGCCTGGAGAGCGTCTTCGATCCGTTCGTGCAGGTGGACGCGACGCTGACGCGCGAGCAGGGCGGGACGGGGCTGGGCCTCGCGATCAGCCGCGAGCTGGCGCGCGGCATGGGCGGCGACCTGACGGTGGAGAGCGTGCCGGGCGAGGGGAGCACGTTCACGCTCACGCTCCCGCGCGGCGAGCGACGGAACCACGCGGCGCACGCGTAGCAGCACCGCGAAACCCCTTTGTGCCTGTGGGAGGGATGCGGATGCTCCGGATCTGATTCGGATGCTTCGGATCGTCCCGTGTGGCGGCGACGTTCCATGCGCCCGAGCGGAGCGATCCGAACGATCCGCTTCCATCCGGAGCATCCGCACCCCTCCCAAAAGCCACAGGGGGCGATGCGCCGAGGCTCGACCGCCGGCGCGGACCGCACGCGACGCGTGTCACGGGGTATCAGCGATTGCCCTGTCGCCCGGCGGTGCAGATGCCGATACTACCCCGGGTGCTCCGCCCCGCGCGCGACGACCGGCGTCGGCGAGGCGCACCCGGTGACGCCCCCCTCCCGCGTCGCCGCGCCCGCCCGGGCGCACCGCCGGCCCGCCCCGGGCCTTCCCTCCCATGCTCGCGTCCCTCCTCCAGCTCTCGGCCGGCCCCGTCGCGGGGTCCGTCGGCCTGCTCGCAACCGTCGTCGCGATCGCGGCGCTGGCGGCGCGCCGCCGCGTGCGCGCGTCCGACGCGGCCGGTGCGCCGACGCAGCACGCACTGCTGCAGGCGATGTTCGAGGACTCGCCCGATCCGGCGTACGCCAAGGACCGCGACGGGCGCTATCTCCTGTGCAACGCCGCCGCGGCGCGCGCGATGGGGTGGCCGGCCGGCGAGATCGTGGGCCGCACGGACGAGGAGCTGCTGCCGCCCGAGCGGGCCGCGGCGGCGCGCGCGCGCGACGCGCGGGTGCTGGCGGGCGGCGGCAGCGAGACCATCGAGGTGGTCACCGGCGACGGCGACGCGCGCCGCACCTACCTGGTGACCAAGAGCGCCTTCCGCGACGCGTCGGGCGCGGTGGCGGGCGTGTTCGGGATCGCGCGCGACATCACGCGCCGCAAGGCGGACGAGGAGGCGCTGGCCCACGCCAACCACGTCCTCGAGGAGGCGCGCGCGCGGGCCGAGTCGGCGAGCCGCGCCAAGAGCGACTTCCTGGCCACGATGTCGCACGAGCTGCGCACGCCGCTCAACGCGATCCTGGGCTACGCGGACCTGCTGGGGATGGGCGTCGCGGGGCCGGTGAGCGACGACCAGCGGCGGTACTTCACGCGCATCGAGGCGAGCGGGCGGCACCTGCTGGCGCTCATCGACGACGTGCTGGACGTGTCGAAGATCGAGGCCGGCGAGCTGAGTGTGGAGCGGCGCCCCGCGGAGCTGGCGGACGTCGTGGAGGCGGCGCTGGCGCTCGTGCGCCCGCAGGCCGACGCGAAGGGCGTCGCGCTCGTCGCGCCCGACGCCGAGGCGTGGCGCGCGCTGCGCTACGTGGGCGATCCGGACCGCGTGCGCCAGATCCTCGTCAACCTGCTCTCGAACGCGGTCAAGTTCACGCCCGAGGGCGGGACGGTGACCGTCGCGTGCGCGGTGGAGGACGCGGGCAGCGCGCCGCGCGTCGCGGTCGCCGTGCGCGACACGGGCATCGGCATCCCGGCGTCGGAGCACGCGCGCATCTTCGAGCCGTTCGTGCGCGTGGACGGCGGCCTCAATCGGCGCGTGGGCGGCACGGGGCTGGGGCTCGCGATCAGCCGCCAGCTCGTGCACCTGATGGGCGGCGACATCGCCGTCGAGAGCGCGCCGGGCGAGGGCTCGACGTTCACGCTGCGGCTGCCCGCGTCCACCGCCGGCTGGGAGGCGCGCGTGCGCCTGGGCGAGCGGCTGCTGGCGCGCATGGCCGACGTGCTCACCGCCTACGTGGCCGCGCTGCGCCAGGACGCGTCGCTGCCGGGCGCCGCGCAGGCGACGCGCCCCGCGCTGGAGGGCCACGCGGGCGCGCTGCTGGCGGCGATGGCGCACGACTTCGCGGTGCTCGACGACGACGCGGCCGACCGCGGCTCGCTGATCGCCGACGGCGGCGCGTTCAAGGCGCTGCTGGCCGAGCGGCACGGCGGCCAGCGCGGGCGCCTGGGCTGGGACGCGAGCCTGCTGGCGCGCGACTTCGCGCACCTGGGCGACGCGATCGAGCACGTGCTGGTGGGCGTCCCGCCGCGCGGCCGCGACGCCGCGGCGCTGGGCGACCAGCTCGATCTCCTGCGCACCTTCCTCGCGGAGGCCGAGGCGCTGGCGGTGGACGGGCTGCATCGCGGCGTGCACACGGGCACCCATCCGGTGCCGCCGCCTCCGTCGCTCCCGCCGCGTACGCGCTGACGTTCCGCCGCCCCGGTTCCGGCGCGCGCGGCCGCGTGTTCTATTGCGTCGGGCCGCGCCGACCTTCATCCTCGCGGCGACGCTTCCGAGACACCGCTGCCGCATGCCCACCGCCGACCGCCTGCCCACCGCCGACGCCTGGGGCTTCGTCCCCGGAGCCGCCGACGGCGTCGCACAGACGACCGCGCACGCGGAGACGGAGCGGCGGCTGATCGACGCGCTGACGGCGTCGGGGCGCTACCAGGTCATCGAGAAGCTGGAGCCGCGCCCGCACTACCACGCGCCCGACGGCACGCCCACCAAGCAGGCGCTCTTCGTCGACGTCGAGACGACGGGCCTCGGCGACGACGACCGGATCATCCAGCTGGCGATGATCCCGTTCGAGTTCGCGAAGGACGGGCGGATCTTCGCGGTCGGCGCGTGCCGCAACTGGTACGAGGACCCGGGCATCCCGATCCCCGAGGAGATCACCGCGCTCACGGGGATCTCGCAGGCGGACGTGGACGGGCAGCGCATCCCGGACGCGGAGGTCGAGGCGATCCTCGCCGACACCGCGCTGGTGCTCGCGCACAACGCGCGCTTCGACCGCCCGCACCTGGAGCGCCGCTTCCCGCTGTTCGCGGAGAAGCACTGGGCGTGCAGCTGCGACGACGTGCCCTGGCGCGCCGAGGGGCTGGAGTCGTCGAAGCTCGGGTGGCTGGCGTACCGCATGTGCCGGATGTTCTACGAGGCGCACCGCGCGGACGCCGACTGCCTGATGGCGATCCACCTGCTCGCCAGCCGGCTGCCGTCGGGGAAGCTGGCGATGGAGGTGCTGCTGGACTGCGCGCGCGCGAAGACGGCGCGCATCTGGGCGTGCGACAGCCCGTTCGAGACGAAGGACGTCCTCAAGCGCCGCGGCTACCGCTGGAGCGGCGGCGAGAACGGCCGCCTGAAGGCGTGGTGGCGCGACGTGCCCGAGGCGTCGCTCGAGGCGGAGTCGAAGTGGCTCGCGGAGCACGTGTACGGCGGGCAGCCGAAGCATCGCGTGCAGCTCGTGGACGCGAAGCTGCGCTACTCGACGCGCGAGCCGCCCGCGCCGCCGCGCCCCTGGACCCCACGCTCGTGATGTGCGCGTGATGCATCGTCTGCTCGTCCTCACCGCCGGCGCGCTCGCGATCGGCGGGGCCGCCCGCGCGCACGCGCAGGCCACCACGCCCGCGCGCCGCGCCGCCACCAACACGCACAGCTGGCTGCAGCTGTTCGGGGAGCACCGGCTGGACGCGCGCTGGTCGCTGAGCCTCGAGGCGCAGCTGCGCCGCGCCGACCTCGCGGGCGAGACGCCGCAGCAGCTCGTGCTGCGCCCGGGCGTGCTGTACCAGCTGGGCGGCGGCGCGCTGCTGGGCGCGGGCTACGCGTACGCGGGGACGTCGGTCTACGGCGACGCGCCGGCGGCCGCGCCGTTCCCCGAGCACCGCACGTGGCAGATGCTGCAGTTCCCGTCGCGCACGGGCGCGGTGGCGTGGTCGCACCGCCTGCGCACCGAGCAGCGCTGGGTGGGACGCATCCGCACGGTGGACGGCGTCGCGGCGCACGACGGCTACGCCTTCCGCCATCGCGCCCGCGCGCTCACGCGCGCCACGGTCGACGCGCAGGCGCTCGGCGTCGCGCTGCCCAGGGCGTACCTCACGTCGTGGGGCGAGCTGCTGGTGCACGTCGGCGAGAGCCCGGACGGGCAGATCTTCGACCAGAGCCGCGCCGCGCTGCAGGCGGGCTGGCGCTTCTCGCCGCGGCTGCGCGCGGAGGCGGGCTACATGCAGCAGTTCATCCAGCGCGGCGGCTCGCGCGTCTCGGAGAGCAACCACACGCTGGTGCTCTCGCTGTTCGCGGTCACGGGTCGCTGAGCGCGGCGGCGCGCTTCTTCCCGGAGCGGTGGGCCCCGGCCGCGATCCCGCGCGGCGCGGTCGCTTCCCATCCGATCCGGAGTCGTGCCGTGAGCCTTCTCGACCTCATCCATCAGCAGCTCGGGCCGCAGCAGGTCCAGCAGATCAGCCAGCAGGTGGGCGCCGACCCCGCCGCCACGGAGCAGGCCGTCGAGGCGGCGCTTCCGATGATGCTCGGCGGCATGGCGGCGGGGACGCGCGAGCCCGAGGGCGCGAACGCGCTCGCCGGCGTCCTCGGCGGTGGCGGCCTGGGCGGGATCCTCGGCGGGATGCTGGGCGGCGGCGGGCACGCGGCCGGCGCGGGCGGTGGCATGGGCGGCATGGACCTCGGCGGGGTGCTCGGCAGCATCCTCGGCCGCTCGCAGCCGGCGGTGCAGGACGGCGTGCAGCAGGCGTCCGGCCTCAACTCGGACCAGACGCGCAAGCTGCTGATGATCCTCGCGCCGATCGTCCTCGCCGCGATCATGAAGAGCCGGCAGGGCCGCACCGCCGACGGCGCGGTGGCGAGCGGCGGCGGGCTCGGGATCCCGGGCATGGGTGGCGGGATGGGTGGCGGGACGGGCATCCCCGGCATGGGCGGCGCGCAGCGCCCCGCCGACGCGTCGATGGTCGACAGCGACGGCGACGGCATCCCCGACTACCTGGAGCAGGAGGCGCGCACCGCCGAGGCGCGGGCCGCGCAGCGCAATCCGAAGATCGGCGGGATCCTCGGCAAGATCCTCGACATGGCGCAGCGCCCGCCGCGCTGATCGCCGCCAGTCGCGCTGGTTGCTGGCGCGTGGGGCGAGGGTTAGCGTGCCGCGCATCATGACACGCGATCCCTCGTCCCCGCCGCTCGCGCGGCAGCTGGTCTCCAGCGGCACGCCGTGGGAGCCACGCGTGGGCTACAGCCGCGCGGTGCGCGCGGGACCGTTCGTGCACGTCTCGGGCACCACCGCCACGGGGCCGGATGGGCGCCTGATGCATCCCGGCGACGCCTACGCGCAGACGCGGCAGGCGCTCGCCAACGTCGCCGCCGCGCTGGCGCAGGCCGGCGCGTCGGTCGAGGACGTGGTGCGCACGCGCATGTTCGTCACCGACATCGCGCGCTTCGAGGAGTACGGGCGCGCGCACGCCGAGGTGTTCGGGCACGTGCGGCCGGCGACGGCGATGTACGGCATCACGGCGCTCGTCGACCCGGCGATGCTGATCGAGATCGAGGCCGACGCCATCATCGGCAGCGCGTGACCGCCACCGCGGCCGCGCCGCAGCCCACCGCGGCGCCGGACGCGCCGCCCTCGCACGCCGCGGCCGTCACGACGCTGTTCGTCGTCGGCGTCGCGGCCAACGCCGCGCTGCTGTTCGCGGTCGAGCCGCTGGTCAGCCGCCAGCTGCTGCCGCTGCTCGGCGGCACGCCGTCGGTGTGGAACAGCTGCCTGATGACGTTCCAGGCGCTGCTGCTCGTCGGCTACCTGTACGCGCACGCGCTGGCGCGCCACTGCACGACGCGCGGCCAGGCGGTCGTGCACCTCGCGCTGTTCGGGCTCTCGCTGCTCGCGCTTCCCGTCGCGGTGCGCGCCGCCGGCATCGCGGTCGAGGCGTGGGGCCCGTCGGCGTGGGTGGTGCGGCTGCTGCTGGGCGCCGTCGGCGCACCGTTCCTCGTGCTGAGCGCGGGCGCGCCGCTGCTGCAGCGCTGGTTCGCGGCCTGGCGCGCGCAGACCGCGCCCGACCACGCCGGCGACGACGCGGCGACCTACGCACTCTACGCCGCCAGCAACGCGGGCAGCCTCGTGGCGCTGCTCGGCTATCCACTGCTGATCGAGTCGCGCCTGGGCCTCGCGGCGCAGTCGCGCTGGTGGAGCGGCGCGTACGTGGCCTTCGGCGCGGTGCTGCTGGCATGCGCGGCGGTCGTCGCGCGCGGCGGCGGACCGCTGCGCGCCTCGCGCACGCGCGACGCGGTGGCAACGGCGACGTCGGGGGGCGTCACGCGCGGCGCACGCGCGCGCTGGACGCTGCTCGCGTTCGTGCCGTCGGCGCTGCTGCTGGCCGTCACGCGCTACCTCTCGACCGACGTCGCGCCGGTGCCGCTGCTCTGGGTGGTGCCGCTCGCGATGTACCTGCTGACGTTCATCGTCGCGTTCGCGCCCGGGCTGCGTCCGCGCACGTTGGTGCTCGACCGCGCGGCGGCGGGCGTGCTGCCCGTGCTGGCGATCCTCGTCGCGCTCGGCGCCAACTCGCCGCTCGGCCCGGTCGCGTCGGCGCACCTCGTGGCGTTCGGCATCGTCGCGCTCTGGTGCCACCAGACGCTCGCCGAGTCGCGCCCCGACGTCGCGCACCTCACCGAGTACTACCTGTGGATCTCGCTCGGCGGGCTGCTGGGCGGCGTGTTCAACGCGCTGCTCGCGCCCGCGCTGTTCACCGGGCTGGCCGAGTATCCGATCAGCGTCGCGCTGGCGGCCGCGGCGCGCGCGCTCGCCGCACCGCCCGTCGATCCGGCGCCGCCGCCCGCGCACACGCGCCTCGGCGCGCGCCTGCAGGAGATCGCCGGCCTCGCCGCGCCCGCGCCCGACCGGCGTCCGCTCGCGCTCGCGCTCCGTCGCGTCGCCATGCCGCTGGCGATCGGGGTGGTCGCGTGGGCCGCCGCGTCGCGGCTGTCGATCGTGCCGCGCACGGCCGAGGTGAACGCCGCCGTCTGGTACGGCGGCGCGGCGGTGCTGCTGTCGTTCCTGCTGCGCGCGGACCGCGTGGCGCTCGCGCTGGGCGTCGCGGCGCTGCTGGCGGGTGGTGCGCTCGGCCAGCGCGCGCGGCAGGCGAGCGTGCTGCTGCGCGCACGCAGCTTCTACGGCGCCTACACCGTGCGCGACGCGTCGCCGATGCACTACCTGCAGCACGGCACGACGCTGCACGGCACGCAGGACCGCTCGCCCTCGCGCCGCACGACGCCGCTCAGCTACTACCACCGCGAGGGGCCGCTCGGCGTGCTGCTGTCGGTCGCGCCGCGCCTCGCGCCCACGTCGCCGCCGCGGCGCGTGGCCGCGGTGGGGCTGGGCACGGGCACCGTCGCCTGCCACGGCCGCGCGGGCGAGCGCTGGACGTTCTACGAGATCGACCCGCTGATGGAGCGCATCGCGCGCGACCCGCAGCTGTTCACCTACCTGCGCGACTGCCCGCCCACCGTCGACGTCGTCCTCGGCGACGCGCGCTTGCGGCTCGCGGCGGCGCCCGCGGCGTCCTACGACCTGATCCTGCTCGACGCGTTCAGCTCCGACGCGATCCCGACGCACCTGCTGACGCGCGAGGCGCTCGCGGCCTACCTGCACGCGCTCGCGCCCGATGGCGTGCTGATGGTACACGTCAGCAACCGCTACCTGGACCTCGAGCCCGTGGTGGCCGAGCTGGCGCGCGACGCGCGGCTGTCGGGGCTCGTGGGGCGCGACGTCAGCGGCGCGGTGCAGCGCGACCCCGCGGTGACGACCTCCAAGTGGATCGCCCTCGCCCGCGACTCCGCCGCCTTCGGCTCGCTGGGCGGCGTGAAGGGCTGGTCGCCGCTGCAGGCCGACGGCCGCGTGCGGCTGTGGACGGACGACTACACGGACGTGCTGGCGGTGGTGCGCTGGCGGTGAACGGCGCCGCGGGCTGCGGGCTGCGGATCTCGAGCCCCACGGCGCGCGTTTCAGGTGTCGTCCCGAGCATCGCGAGGGACCTGCTCACCATGCCTCGTGGCCCGTGTGGGCGCGCCGGACCCTTTGCCTTTGGGGAGGACGCGGATGCCTCGGATGCGGCGGATGCTGCGGATCACTCCGCACCGGCGCAGGGAGCGTCGCCGCCATGCGGAGCGATCCGAGTGATCCGTTCCGATCCGGAGCATCCGCATCCTCTCCAATGGAGAACAGGTCCGGCGCGCCGACGCGTCCGGGCCAAGGATCCGCAGCCCGCAGCCCGGCGCCCCTCCGTCAGAAGCCGGTCAGGCGGAGAGGGCCCTCGAGGCCACACCTTGCGCCCGCCGGCACGCGGGGGTTCGCTACAGACATGCCCGCCCGCCGCTCGCGTGGCGCGCTGGCCGGTGCGCCGGACGCGCGCGCGCTCATCGCCCTCCTGCTCCTCACGCTGCTGCTCTCCGGACTGCTCGCCTTCGAGGCCGAGCAGGAGGTGGGCGCGCATCGCGTGGCCAGCGCGCGCGTGCTCCGCGAGCACCTGGCGGCCACCGGGCGGGATGCGCTGGACGCGACGGCCGTGGCGCTCCGCGAGGCGCTGGCGACGTCGCTCGGTCCCGCGGTCGAGGGGCGCGCCGCCACGCCCTACGACCTGCTGCCGTCGCCCACGGTGCTCGCGAACCGCATGGGGACGCGGCTCACCTGCATGGTCCCGTCGCCCGGATGGCTGCGGCTCGACCTGCGCGACGGATCGCTCGACGTCGCCGGCCACGTGCCGCCCGCGGTCGCGGCGTGGGCGGTGGGCGCGGCGCGCACGATCGCGCACGGTGGCGCCGCGGCCACCGACGGCGGCTACGCGATCGTCGCCGGCACCGGCGCGATGGCGGGGCGCGTGGTGGCGCTCGGCGTCAAGCGCGCGCCGTTCGACGCGCCGCTCGCGGTCTACGCGCTCGTGACGTGCGACGACGTCTTCGGCGCGTCGCTGCTGGGCGCCGCGCGGCGCACCGGCGCGGGCGGCGACGCGCTGTCGCTGGCGCTCGCGGACTCGCTGCTGACGATCGAGGTGCGCGACGCCGCCGGCACGCTGCTCGGCCGCTCGCCGGCGCGTGCGGCCGCTGTGACCGATGCGCCCGTGGTGGCCGAGCGGCGCGTCGCGGGGCTCACGCTGCGCGCGTTCGAGGGGCCGGGCGCGGCGGGCCGCGTGCTCGTGCCCGCGCAGCGTCGCACGCGCGTGCTCGTGGTCGGCGCGCTGGCCGCGATCACGGGCGCGCTCGGCCTGCTGGCGCTGCGGCAGCTGCGGCGCGAGCAGGAGCTGGTGCGGCTGCGCGCGGACTTCACGTCGAGCGTGTCGCACGAGCTGCGCACGCCGCTGGCGCAGATCCTCCTCTTCGGCGAGACGCTGGCGCTCGGCCGCGTGCACGACGAGGCGCAGCGGCGCGCCGCGGCCGACACGATCGTGCGCGAGGCGCGGCGTCTGATGCACATGGTGGAGAACGTGCTCCACGCCGCGCGCGCCGAGCGGCGCGCGAACCCGGTGCGCGCGGAGGCCGTCGCGCTGGCGCCGCTGGTGCGCGAGGTGGCCGACGGCTTCGCGCCGCTGGCCGAGGCGGCCGGCATGCGGGTGACGACCGACGTGCCGCCCACGCTCGGCGCGCGCGCGGAGGCGGGCGCGCTGCGGCAGATCCTCCTCAACCTGCTGGACAACGCGCTGCGCTACGGCGCGCCCGCGCAGACGATCCGCGTGGCCGCGATCGCGGAGACGGAGACGACGGTGCGGATCACGGTGGACGACGCGGGCCCGGGGATCGCGCCGCGCGACCGGCAGCGCGTGTGGCTGCCGTTCGTGCGGCTCGCGCGCGACCGGCAGGCGGGCGACCGCACCGGGAGCGGGCTGGGACTCGCGGTGGTCGCGGACCTGGTGCGTGCGATGGAGGGCGAGGCGTGGATCGGCGAGGCCCCCGGCGGCGGCACGCGCGTGTCGGTGCGCCTGCCCGTGGCACAGGTTCCGACGCCGATCGCGCACGACTCGCCCGCGCGCGACGCGGTCGCGGAGGCGCTGGCGTGAGCGCCGCGACGTCGTCTTCCGCCAACGGCGCCGGCGCGCGCCGCATCCTGGTCGTCGAGGACAACACCGTGCTGGCCGAGGGGCTGCGCCACAACCTCGCGTTCGAGGGCTACGCGGTGCGCGTCGCGGGCGGCGCGCAGGCCGGCCTCGCGGCGCTGCAGGCGGAGGCGGCGGACCTCGTGATCCTCGACCTCATGCTGCCGGACGGCGACGGCTTCCACGTGCTGCGCACGCTGCGCGGCGCGGGCGACGCGACGCCGGTGCTCGTGCTCACCGCCCTCGGCGACGAGGCGGACAAGGTGCGTGGGCTGCGCCTGGGGGCCGACGACTACGTCACCAAGCCGTTCGGGCTGCTGGAGCTGCTGGCGCGCGTGGACGCGCTGCTGCGCCGCGCCGCGCGCCCCGCGCCGCCGCGCGAGCGCTTCGGCGCGGTGGAGGTGTGCCCGGCGACGCACGAGGTGACGCGCGCCGGCGCGCCGATCGCGCTGCGGCCGAAGGAGTACGAGCTGCTGGTCGCGCTGCTGCGGCACGACGGCGCGGTGGTGACGCGCGACGAGCTGCTGCGCGAGGTGTGGCGCTACGACGCGAGCGTGACGAGTCGGACGGTCGATACCCACGTGCTGGAGCTGCGCCGCAAGCTCGAGGACGATCCGGCCAATCCGCGGCACCTGCTGACGGTGCGCAAGACGGGGTATCGGTTGCAGCGCTGAGGCCTCGGGGTTCGTCGCGCCGCGGCGGGCATCGTCGCGGCGGGCTCCGGCTCCCGGTGATCACGGCCGCTGCGGAGCCTCACGGCTGCGCGTGAGTCTCCTTGCTGTGATCACAGGTCGCCTCCGCCTGCCAGGACGATTTCCGCCGCCACGCGTTGTCGCCCCGGGCGCGCGCAGCGCCGCGAAGGACCTCGGGTTTGAGCGCCGCGCCGGACTTGCCGAATGCTCGCGCCTCGCACGCCGAGCCGCGGCGCAGCGAGGAGTCGCGCGCTGGTCAGCGCCGGCGTACCGACACGCTGCCGTTCGTCGTCCGCACCCGGATCGTCGGGCCGCCGGAGCCCAGCTGCGTGCGGATCGTGCGGTCGATGCGGCCGCTGACGGTCATCGGGAAGTCGATGTCGAAGCGGCCGTTCACCGTGCCCGTCTCGAGCTGCGCGTCGTAGCCCGACGGGATCGACAGGCGCACGCCGCCGTTCTGCGTGCGCACGTCCAGCCCCTCGCCACGCCACCGGTTGCCGGCGAGCGTCACGTTGACGCCGCCGTTCTGCGTCTCGCCGCGCACGTCGCCCGCGAGGTCGTCGAGCACGACGCCGCCATTCACCGCGCTGAAGCGCACCGCGCCCTCGACGTCGAAGATGCGCACGCCGCCGTTTTGCGTGTCGAGCGACAGGTCGGTGCGGCGCGGCACGTAGACGTCGAAGCTCACCGACCACGACTCGCGCGAGCGCCGGCGCGGCCCGCTGGCGCGGATCGTCCCGTCGGTCTCGATGCGCAGGTCCTGGAGCAGCGCGCGCGCGTCGGCGTCGCGGTCGGCCTGCGCCTGCAGGCGCGCGACCACGCGGATCTCGTTGCGGTCCCACCCGGTGACCGTGACGCCGCCGTTGTCGCCGCCGTCGACCACCACGCGCGCGCGCGCGGGGAGCGTCACCTCGCGCACGTCGCACGCCCGCGCGTCGTCGCCGCCCCAGCGTCCGCTGCGGCAGTCCTCCAGCCACTCGCGCGCGTCGCGCGCCTGCGCGCCCGCGGAGGCGCCGACGAGGAGGAGCAGGGCGGGGGCGATCCGCAGCGTGGTCGGGAGGACGGCAGCGCGCATGGCAGGCTCGGGCCAGGGAGACGATGAAGGCAGGCGGGTATGGGACAGCGGCAGTCGGCGGAGGGTTTGTCGGCGCGCGTCCCTCTTCGGGTGGATGGGAGGTGAGCGGTGAGCGGTGAGCGGTGAGCGGTGAGCGGTGAGCGGTGAGCGGCCAGCGCGCCGGCCAGGGCGACCATGCCTGCTGGCGAAGGCGGCGGGGCGGGCGAAGGCGACCTCTGATCGCAGCAAGGAGACCCGACGCGCGCAGCGCCGTCGGGGGCTCCGCAGCGACCGCGATCAGTGGGAGCCGCAGCCCGTCCCGCCGCCGGAGCCGACGCGCCAGACCATGACCACCCGACTCGCCCTGTCTCCGCGTCTGCGGATGGGTTCATCGGGGAAATCGATTCCGTTGCTTCTCCCATCGAGCCCGTCTATGCTGCGGGCATGGATGCACCGCTCGCCCAGCTCGGCTCGCTCACGCTGACGCAGCTCGCCTACGTCGTGGCCATCGACACGCACCGCCACTTCGGGCGCGCCGCGGCCGCCTGCCACGTCACGCAGCCGACGCTCTCGATGCAGCTCGGGAAGCTCGAGCGCGCGCTCGGCGCCACGCTCTTCGACCGCACGCGCGCGCCCGTCGTCCCCACCGCGCTCGGCGCGCAGGTCGCGGCGCAGGCGCGCGTGGTGCTGCGCGAGGCCGCGCGCGTGGTCGAGCTCGGCCAGGGCGCCGACGGCGACGTCGCCGGCGAGCTGCGCCTCGGCGTCATCCCGACGCTCGCGCCGTACCTGCTGCCGCGCGTGCTCGACGAGCTGGCGCGCCGCCATCCGCGGCTGGAGCTCGTGGTGGAGGAGCGGCTCACCGACGACGTGCTCGATGGCCTGCGCCACGACGCGCTCGACGTCGCGCTGCTGGCGACGCCGGCCGGGCCGGCGGCCGAGCTGGACGAGCGCGCGCTCTTCCACGAGCCGTTCGTGGGCTACGTCGGCGCGGGGCACCGTCTGGCAGGTCGCGACACGCTCGCCGCGGCCGACCTCTCGCTCGACGACCTCTGGCTGCTGGCCGAGGGACACTGTCTGCGCAGCGAGGCGGTGCGGCTGTGCGGGCAGCGCGAGGCGCGCGGCGCGCGCGGGGCCGCGCCAACGGGGCCCGGGCGCGCGCGGTTCGAGAGCGGCAACCTCGAGACGCTCAAGCGCCTCGTCGAGCGCGGGCAGGGGATGACGCTGCTGCCGGCGCTCGCGGCGGCCGAGCTGCCCACGGCGGCGCAGCGCCGGCTGGTGCGCGCCTTCGACGACCCGGTGCCGACGCGCACCATCCGCCTCGTGCGGCGCCGCGCGCTGCGCCGTCCGCAGCTGGCGGACGCCCTCGCCGGCGCGGTGCTGGAGGTGCTGCCCGCGAGCTGCGCGCGCGCGCAGCGGCGCTAGCGAGCGGCGCGGCGGGCGTCCACCGCGCGACGGGTTGTGCGACAACGGTCGAAATGCCGCCGTGCGGCGGCGCCGGACTGCCCCCGGCCGTACCTTGCCGCCGCCCCTCACCCCATCCCATGCGACGCTCCGTCCGCCCCGGTGTGCTCGCGGCCCTGGCCGCGCTTCCCCTCGCGCCGCTCATGGCGCAGCCCCCCGCCACGCCCGCGCAGACGCCTCCTGCGGCGGGCGCACCCGCGACGCCCGGCGGCCCCACCAGCGCGCAGCCGCCGCGCCGCGCGCCGCGCCCGTACGCGCAGGTCGTCACGGCGCGCGCCGTCACCGACGCCGGCGGCATCACCGTCCACCGCGTCGACGACCGGTGGCTGTTCGAGGTGCCCGACTCGCTGCTCGCGCGCGACTTCCTCCTCGTCAGCCGCGTCGCCGGCGTGCCGTCGAACTTCGACGGCTTCGTCTCCGCCGGCACGTCGGTCGAGGACCGCGTGGTCCGCTGGGAGCGCACGGGCGACCGCCTCGTGCTTCGCAGCATCGGCTTCGACGCCGTGGCCGACGACTCGCTCCCGATCGCGCTCTCCGTCGCCAGCAACAACGTCGGCCCGATCCTCGCCGCCTTCCCGGTGCAGGCCTTCGGGCGCGCCGGGGGCCGCGACAGCGCGACCGCCGTCGTCGACGTCACCGACTTCTTCGCCGGCGACACGCCCGCCATCGCCGGGCTCACCGCCGCCCAGCGCCGCCAGTACCAGGTGCGCCGCCTCGACCCCGCGCGCAGCTACGTCAGCACGGTGCGCAGCTTCCCGATGAACGTCGAGGTGCGCCACACGCAGACGTTCGACGCGGCCGAGCCGCCGTCGGACCGCAGCGGCGGCGCGCTGACGCTCGAGATGCGGCAGTCGCTCGTGCTGCTGCCGAAGACGCCCATGCGCCCGCGCTACGCCGACGCGCGCGTCGGCTTCTTCGCCGTCGAGCGCGTGAACTACGGCCTCGACGAGCAGAAGGCCGCGTCGCAGCGCTTCATCCGTCGCTGGCGCCTGGAGCCCAAGGACACCGCGGCCTACCTGCGCGGGGAGCTGGTGGAGCCCATCAAGCCGATCGTCTACTACCTCGATCCGGCGACGCCCGCGAAGTGGCGGCCCTACGTGCGGCAGGGGATCCAGGACTGGCAGAAGGCATTCGAGGTCGCGGGCTTCCGGAACGCGATCCTCGCCAAGGATCCGCCGTCGCGCGCCGAGGACCCCGAGTGGGATCCCGAGGACATCCGCTACTCGGTGGTGCGCTGGGCCGCGAGCCTCGTGCGCAACGCCGTGGGGCCGAGCACCTCGGACCCGCGCACGGGCGAGATCATCGAGAGCGACATCACGTGGTACCACAACCACATGCGGTCGTACCGCAACCGGTTGATGGTGGAGACGGGCGCCGCGAATCCCGCCGCGCGCACGCTCGAGATCCCCGAGGAGCTCATGGGCGAGACGATGCGCCAGGTCATCACCCACGAGGTGGGGCACGCGCTCGGCCTCCCGCACAACATGGTGGCGTCGAGCGCGTTCCCGGTGGACTCGCTGCGGCGCGCGTCGTTCGTGCGGCGCTACGGCGTGTCGGCGACGATCATGGACTACGCGCGGCAGAACTACGTCGCGCAGCCTGGGGACGGGCTGGCGCCGAAGGACTTCATCCGACGCCTCGGCCCGTACGACGACTTCGTGATCAACTGGGGCTACCGCGCGCTCCCGCAGGCGCGCACCCCCGAGGACGAGCGCGCGACGCTGCACGGCTGGCTGATGGCGCAGCGTGGCCCGTTGGCCTACCGCTACGTGCCGCAGCAGCTCGGCGGCGTGGACCCACGCGCACAGACCGAGGACCTCGGCGACGATCCGGTGCGCGCCGGCACGTACGCGGTCGCCAACCTGCGCCGCGTGGTGCCCAGCCTCGTGGAGTGGACGACGAAGCCGGGCGAGGACTACGACGACCTCGCGGAGCTGTACGGCGAGGCGATGCGCATGTGGGCGACGTACATGAACCACGCGGTGACGACGATCGGCGGCGTGGAGGTGGACGCGCGCACGGCGGACCAGGCGGGGCCCGCGTACCGCGCGGTGCCGCGCGCGCGCCAGCGCGAGGCGGTGGCGTTCCTGGCCGAGCAGGTGCTGCGCACGCCGGCGTGGCTGGCGCCGGAGGAGATCCTGTCGCGCATCGGCCCGCAGTCGGGCGCGTCGTCGCTGGCCAACGCGCAGGCGGCGGTGCTGACGCAGATGCTCGCGGCCGCGCGGCTGGCGCGCCTCGCCGACGCGGAGGCGCGCACGCCCGACGCGGCCTACGCGCCGACGGCGTACCTCGCGGACGTGCGGCGCGCGCTGTGGGGCGCGGTGCCGTCGGTCGCCGCGCCCGACGCGAACCGCCGCGCGCTGCAGCGCGTGCACGTGGAGCGGCTCGGCGCGCTCGTGGCGCCGCCCGCGCCGCCGGCCGGCGGTCAGGGCGCCGGCGGTGGCGGTGGACCGGGCGGGCCGGGGCAGCAGCTCCCGGCGCTGCTCGCGCCGCCGGCGGTGCCGCGCACGGACCTCCCCGCGCTCGCCCGCGGTGAGCTGCGCACGCTCCGCGACACCGCGCGTCGCTCGGCCGCGCTGTCGGCGGGGATGGCGCGCGCACACTGGCAGGACATGGCCGACCGCATCGACGTGATCCTCGATCCGCCGCGCGGCCGATAGGAGGGTCAGGAGCACCGTTGCTGGCCGACGGTCCCGAAGGGAGATTGTCGCGCCGCCGTCCCGGTATGACGGCGGCGCGTCTTCTTCCCGCATCGCGATCTCGTGGCCACGACGAATCCTGCGTACCCGCGCCGCGCCCGACGCGCCGGCGCCGCCGCCCTGCTCCTCTCGACCGCGGCCTGCGGCGAGGGCACCGCGCCCGACGCCCGCCAGCCCGACGCCGCTCCCCGCTTCGACCTGACGGTCGGCGCCTCGGCGGCCGATGTCACGCTGATGGTGCGCACGCCCACGGCCGCGCCGGGTGAGCGCGGCGGCACGACGCGGCAGCTCGACGCGACGCTGAAGACGAAGTCCGGCCGCACGCTGCCCGCGCCGGCCGAGGCCCGGACGGTCGTCTGGGCGTCGCTCGATCCGGCGGTCGTCACCGTCGACTCGACGGGCCTGCTCGCGGCGCAGGGGCTGGGCGCCACGCGCGTCGTCGTCGCGCACCGCGAGGGGCTGTGGGCCGACACCGTGCAGGTGAGCGTCGTGCCCGTGCCGGTGCGCTCGGTGGTGGTGAGTGGCGCCGGCACGATCGCGGTCGACGACAGCACGACCTTCACCGCCGCCGCGCTCGACTCGGCCGGCGTGCCGCTGCTGGGACGCGAGGTGACGTGGAGCGCCACGCCCCGGACCGTCGCCGCGCCGACGACGAACGCGGGTGAGTTCGTGGCGCTGGCGGTCGGCGACGCGGTGATCGACGCCGCCGTCGACGGCGTCCACGGCGTGAGGGCGCTCCGCGTGACACCGCAGCCGGTGGCGACGGTGACGGTCGTGCCGGCGACGATCGGCCTGCCGCAGTTCCGCCGCACGGCCATCCGCGCCGTCGCGAAGGACAAGCGCGGCAAGGTGCTCACGGGCCGCGCGATCGCGTGGAGCTCGTCGGCGCCGGCGGTCCTCGCGGTGCTGGCGGACCGCGATACGGTCGTCGCCCGCGACGTCGGCACGGCGACCCTGACCGCCACGTCCGAGGGCGTGAGCGGTACGGCGCCGGTCACCGTGGGCAACCCGGTCGAGGCACGCGCGCTCTGGGTCACGCGCTTCGAGTACACCACGGCGACGTCCGTCGACTTCGCGAAGATCGCCACGATCATGCAGAAGGCGGCGAGCGCGAACTTCAACGTCGTGTACTTCCAGGTGCGCACGTCGGGCGACGCGCTCTACTTCTCCGACATCGAGCCCTGCTCGCCGCGCATGTGCGGCAGCCTGGGAGGCACGCGCCCGGCGCAGGACCCGCTCGACGTCGCACTGGCCGAGGCGGCGAAGCGTGGCATCGAGGTGCACGCGTGGGTCAACGCGCTCACCGGCTTCATCGCGGGCGGCACGACCGCGTGCAGCCAGTTCATCAACAGCACGCCGATGAACTGGCTCCGGGCCAACCCGCAGTGGAGCGCGGCGGCGCGAAACTCGACCACGGGCGCGATCATGCGCCAGGTGGAGAACTGCACGAGCGCGACGCTCGCGTCCGAGTACATGTGGGTCTCGCCGGCGGTGCCCGAGGTGCGCGCGCAGCTCGCCCGCGTCTCGGCCGACCTCGCGCGCCGCTACGGGCCGAAGGGGCTGAAGGGAATCCATCTCGACCGCATCCGCTTCCCGGGGCAGATCGCGGGGTACAACCGCTTCGGCTGGGACGAGGCGACGCAGGAAGCCTATCGCCAGCAGACGGGCGCGCGCCCGACCAGCGACTTCACGGCCGCGTTCGTGACGTTCCGCCAGCAGCTCGTGAACCGCGCGGTGCGCGAGGTGCGCGACAGCGTGAGCGCGGTGAACCCGTCGTTCGTGCTCTCCGCGGCGGTGTTCCCCGGCTACCAGCAGCGCACCGGGTGGAGCGCCCAGTGGAGCCTCACCGAGCTGTTCCAGGACCCGCAGGCGTGGGCGCAGGGCGGCTATCTCGACGTCGAGGTGCCGATGAACTACCCGGCCACGGCGACGTCCGCCTCGTGGACGGTGAAGCCGGTCTACTGCTCGAGCCTCGACTGGACGTGCGTGATGGACGACCACATCACGCGCATCGAGCGGCAGGCGGGGCGCCACGTGTACGTCGGCGTCGGCGCGATCAAGGGGTGGGACGAGATGAAGGCGCAGCTCGACCTGGCGCACGACCGCGCGATCACCGGGGTGTCAGTGTACAGCTACAGCCTCGTGGACGGGATCCCGAACGGCTGGGCGCAGCTGGCCGCGGGGCCGTTCAAGCACAAGGCGACGATCCCGGCGATGTCGTGGAAGTGACCGCGCTCGTGCGGGAGTCTGGCGTTTCGCGACGGAAGGGCGAACTGCTTTCGCAAGGATGAAAGTCTGACAAGATCTGATAACGACGGATGGCTCCGCGTCGGGCGACCTTCCTCGCCACCACGCGGAGCCATCCGTCGTTGTCGGACCTTATCCGATCTTCATCCTTGCAATGCCATTCGCCGTTCGGATTCCGCGCCGGTCACGATTTCGGCGGCATCCGGTCGTCGAGCGGGACGAAGTTCGACAGGAAGAGCCGCTCCTGCGGCGTCAGCGACTCCACGCCGCCGGCGCTGATCTTGTCGAGGATCCGGTCGACCTCGCCGCGGTTCACCTCGTGGATCGTCGAGCGGTCGATCCGGTCGAAGCCGCGGATCTGCCGCGTGACCTCGGGCGGCGCCGAGGTCGCCTTCCGCCGGAAGTCGGTGCGCGCGCGGTCCAGCCACCGCATGTAGAGCCACGCGCCCACGTAGCCGCCGAGGTGCGCGAAGTGCGCGATGCCGCCGCCGCCGCCCGAGATGCCGCTCCACAGCGTGAACACCGTCGTGATGATCACGAGGATGCGCGCCGGCACCGGGATCACGCCCCAGATGTGGATCGGCTCGTCCGGCCAGAAGTGCGCGAACGCCAGCATCACGCCGAACACGCCCGCCGACGCGCCCAGGATCGGGTTCCGCGAGAGCAGCAGCGAGAGCAGCGCACCGCTGATGCCGCTCAGGAAGTACAGCGTCGCGAAGCGCTGCGACCCGATGCGCGACTCCACGCGCGACCCGAAGAAGAACAGGCCGAGCATGTTGAAGAGGAGGTGCGTGAGCCCGCCGTGCAGGAACATGTAGGTCACCAGCGTCCACGGCTGGCGCCAGAGCAGCTGCGGCACGAACAGGAACGCCTCCGTCAGGCCGGGCAGCGTCTTCTGGAGGAAGAAGGCGGCGACGGTGGCGATGAGCAGCGAGCGGACGACGGGAGTCACGGGCGGTGGCCTCGGGGCGACGGACGCGGGAGTGGCGCCGGGAAGATATCGTACGCTCGCGGGCGGGCGCCCGTGCCACGCCGCGCCGCCGCCGGCGCGTTCCTCACCCACCCTTCACGGACGGAGCGACCCGTGGGTCTCCTGGACGGACTGCTGGGCAACGCGTCGGAGGTGGACGCGACGGAGATGCAGGAGGAGTTCGCGCGCGTGCTCGCCACCGGCGAGCGGATCGACCGGGCCTACGTCCTGGTGCGCGACGCGATGCTGTTCACCGACCGGCGGCTGATCCTCGTCGACAAGCAGGGCGCCACGGGCCGCAAGGTCGAGTACCACTCGCTCCCGTACCGCGCGATCACGCACTTCAGCGTCGAGACGGCGGGCCACTTCGACCTCGAGGCCGAGCTGCGGATCTGGGTGTCGGGACGCGCGGAGCCGTTCACCACGACGTTCAACCGGCGGCTGAGCATCTACGCGGTGCAGGCGGTGCTGGCGAGCTACGTCTGTCGATGAGCGCCGAGCGCTGAGCGCCGAGCGCCGAGCGTGCCCCCGACGCGCGTCGCTGCCCGCCGCGCCCGCCGGCTCACCAGCCGCTGAATCCGAAGCAGCCGAGCGCGGCGGCAACGCACGCCAGGGCGCGCGCGTTGGCACGCCACAAGCTCCAACCGCCGCCATGTTCATCTCGGATTTCGCCATCCGGCGTCCCATCGTCACCGTCGTGACGATGATCGCCCTGGTCGTCTTCGGCCTCGTCGCGCTCCTGCGCCTGCAGACCGACGAGTTCCCCGACATCGACGCGCCCATCGTCTTCGTCGGCGTCGCCTATCCCGGCGCCTCGCCCGAGCAGGTCGAGCGCGAGGTCGTCGACCGCATCGAGGACCGCGTCGCCGCGATCAGCGGCCTGGACAAGCTGAACTCGACGTCGACCGACGGCTTCGCGCAGATCATCGTCCAGTTCGACTTCGACAAGCCCGTCGACCAGGCGACGCAGGACGTGCGCGACGCCATCAGCGCCGTGCGCGCGCAGCTGCCGCAGGAGATCATCGAGCCGATCATCCAGCGCTTCGATCCCGCCGCGCTGCCGATCGTGTCGCTCGCCATCACCAGCGCCACGCTCACGCCCGCGCAGCTGACGCAGATCGCCGACCAGCAGATCGCCGGCGACCTGCGCTCGATCCCGGGGGTCGCGCAGGTGAACGTCG
Source organism: Roseisolibacter agri (assembly GCF_030159095.1). Taxonomy (NCBI): domain Bacteria; kingdom Pseudomonadati; phylum Gemmatimonadota; class Gemmatimonadia; order Gemmatimonadales; family Gemmatimonadaceae; genus Roseisolibacter; species Roseisolibacter agri. Next base: position 301,256 of record NZ_BRXS01000003.1, on the reverse strand, counting down.
CCGGCGCCGACAGCGCGACGCTCAACGTCGTCCTCGACCCGCAGCGGCTGGCGGCCAGCGGCGTCGGCGTCGACCAGGTGGTGGCCGCGCTCCGCGCGCAGAACCTCGCCGCGCCCGTGGGACAGGTGACCGGCCCCATCACCGAGCGCGCCATCCGTCTGGAGGGGCGCCTCACGCGCCCCGAGGAGTTCGCGAGCCTCACCGTCGCCCAGCGCGGCGGCGTGCGCATCCCGCTCGGCCAGGTCGCCACGGTGGAGGTGGGGAGCGCCGAGCGGCGCAGCGCGGCGCTCTACAACGGCCGCGAGGCGATCGGCCTCGACGTCGTGAAGGCCAAGGGCTACAGCACCACGCAGGTCAGCGACGCGGTGAAGGCGCGCATCGCGCGGCTGCGCGGCCAGGTGCCCGCGGGCGTGAGCGTCGAGGTGGTGCGCGACGCGGGCGAGCGCGTGCGCAACTCCGTGCGCAACGTGCAGGAGGCGCTCGTCGAGGGCGCGGTGCTCACCGTCCTCGTCGTCTTCCTCTTCCTCAACTCGTGGCGCTCGACCGTCATCACCGGCCTCGCGCTGCCCGTGTCGGTGCTGGCGAGCTTCGTCCCGCTCTGGGTGTTCGGCTTCACGCTGAACACCATGTCGCTGCTCGGCCTCTCGCTGGCGATCGGCATCCTGATCGACGACGCCATCGTGGTGCGCGAGAACATCGTGCGCCACGTCGAGATGGGGAAGGACCACTTCGACGCCGCGCGCGAGGGCACCGACGAGATCGGGCTCGCCGTCGCCGCGACGACCTTCTCGATCGTCGCCGTGTTCGTGCCCGTGGGCTTCATGAGCGGCTTTGCGGGCGAGTGGTTCAAGCCGTTCGCGCTCACCATCGCGGCGTCGGTGCTGGTCTCGCTCTTCGTGTCGTTCTCGCTCGACCCGATGCTCTCGGCCTACTGGCCAGACCCCGAGATCGAGGAGGGGCAGCGCCGCAACCCGATCGCGCGCGCGCTCGACCGCTTCAACCGCTGGTTCGACCGGCAGGCCACGCGCTACCGCCGCGGCGTGGCGTGGGCGCTCGACCACCGGCTGGCGATGATCGCGCTCGCCGTCGGCTCGTTCGTCGGCGCGATCGCGCTGCAGGCGCGCTTCGGCGCGTTCGGCTTCACGCCCGAGAGCGACCGCAGCGAGCTGACCGTCGCCGTCGAGTCGCCGCCCGGCGCGAGCCTGGAGTACACGCGCCTGCAGGCCGAGCTGGTCGCGCGGCAGGTGCGCACGCACCGCGAGGTCGCGTACACGTACACCACCGTCGGCAGCGCGTCGGGATCCGGCGCGGTGGACGCGGCGTCGGTGTACGTGCGCATGGTGCCGCGCGCCGCGCGCGCCGTGACGCAGGCCGAGTTCGGGGCGCGGCTGCGGCGCGAGCTGCGCGGCCTGGGCGGCGTGACCGCCTACCTGCTGGAGGCGGGCGGTCCCGCCGGCGGCCAGAAGCCGTTCCAGCTGCAGCTGCGCGGCCCCGACGCGACCACGCTCAACCGGCTGGCCGACTCGGTCGCGGCCATCGTGCGGCGCACGCCGGGCGCCGTGGACGTCGGCCTCTCGACCAAGGGGCAGAAGCCCGAGCTGCGCGTCGAGGTGAACCGCGCGCTCGCCGGCGCGCTCGGCGTGAGCGTGGGGCAGATCGCGCAGTCGCTGCGCCCCGCGTTCGCGGGCGTCGACGCCGGCAACTGGGTCGATCCGACCGGCGAGACGCGCTACGTGCGCGTGCGGCTCCCACCCGGCGCGCGCGAGAGCCCCGCGGACCTGCAGCGCATCCCGCTCGTGCTGCCCGGCGCCGGTCCGGGCGGCGGGCCCGCGGTCGTGCCGCTCGGCCAGGTCGCGAGCATCACGCCGGGCTTCGGACCCGCGCAGATCGACCACGCGGACCGCGCGCGCGTCGTCACCGTCGGCGCCAACTTCGAGGGCGCGGCGCTCGGCGCCGTCACCGCGGGCGTGAACCAGCGCATGCGCGGGCTCGTGCTGCCCGAGGGCTACGAGGTCGTCGCCGGCGGCCAGGTCGAGAGCCAGGCCGAGGTGTTCGGGAGCATCTTCACCGCGCTCGGCGTGGCGGTGATGCTGATGTACCTGATCCTCGTCGTGCAGTTCGGCAGCTTCCTCGATCCGATCGCGATCCTGCTCTCGCTGCCGCTGTCGCTCATCGGCGTGGTGCTGACGCTCATCCTCACGGGCGACTCGCTGAACATCATGTCGCTCATCGGCGTGATCCTGCTGATGGGCATCGTGGCGAAGAACGCGATCCTGCTGATCGACTTCGCGAAGTGGACGCACGAGCGCGGCGACCTGCCGATCCGCGAGGCGCTGATCGAGGCCGGCGCGATCCGCCTGCGCCCGATCCTGATGACGACGCTGGCGCTGATCGCGGGCATGATCCCGGTCGCGCTGGGCAGCGGCGAGGGCGGCGACTTTCGCGCGCCGCTGGGCCGCGCGGTGATCGGCGGGACCATCACGAGCACGCTGCTGACGCTGTTCGTGATCCCGACGGTCTACGAGATCTTCGATGGCTGGCGCACCGCGCTCGGCGCACGCTTCCGGAAGACGCGCCCGACGCACGGGGCGGCGCCGGCGCCGGTGCCGCAGGCGGGAGACTGATCGCGGAGCTGCGTGCTCCGTGAACGGCCTCGGGACGCGTCGGCGCGCCGGGCCTGATGGTCCATTGGGGAAGACGCGGATGCTTCGGATCTGAACGGATCACGCGGATCGTTCCTCGGAGCGCATGGGACGTCGCCGCGGCGCGGAGCGATCCGAAGCATCCGTCTCCATCCGGAGCGTCCGCACCCCTCCAATGGCAGAAGGCGGCCGGCGCGCCGGACCCTGATGAGCGAACGACATCAGACAGGATGACAGGATGACGAAGAGGCTCCGTGTAGCGCTTGGAACGGCGCGCCGCGCGGAGCCTCTTCGTCATCCTGTCATCCTGTCAAAGCACTTCGCTCTTCGGGTCCGGCGCGTCGGTGCATGCCACGCAGCACGAAGCACGCAGCACGCAGCGTCAGGTCTCTCCCCGCAGCATGGCGCCCACGCGCGCCCGGTTCGACGCGCCCATCTTGGGCAGCAGCCGCTCGACGTGGTTGCGGGCGGTGAAGAAGCTGACGCCCAGACGGTCGGCGATCTCCTGGTTCGACAGGCCGTCGGCGACGAGGCGGGCGACCTCCGTCTCGCGCGTCGTCAGGCCGAAGCGCTCGCGCACCTCGGTGTCGGTCAGCGGGCGCGCGACCGCGGACTCCACCGTCACCAGCACGCCCGGCTCGCGGCCGAGCATCCACGCCGGCGCCACCGCGCCATGCAGGCGGAAGGTGCGCGCGCCTACCCGCAGCTCGCGGTCGTGCGCGGACGCGGCGTTCGCGACCTGCGCGCGGGCGCCGGCCGTCACCAGCCCGCTCGTGGCGCGGCGCGCCATCGCGCCCACCGACCACGCGACGCGCTGCGCCTCGGCGCGCAGGCGCTCCGCGTCGCCGCCGCCGTCCAGCAGGCGCGCCGCGCCCGGGTTGGCGTGCAGCAGCGTGCCCGACGCCTCGTAGAGGAAGACCGCCTGCGGCAGCGCGTCCATCATCCGCGACAGCTCCGCGCGGCGCTCGCCGAGCTGGCGCCAGAGCCCGAGCGCGGCGCGGAACGCCGGCAGGATCGCGCGGACCAGCGCGCCGCGGCGCGCCTCCCAGGCCTCGCCGCGCGGCGCGCGGTTGGAGAAGTGCAGGCGCGCGGGCATCGCGCCGCCGAACTCCACGCCCGCCACCGTGAGGTCGTGGATGTGATTGGGCAGCAGGAACTCGCGGTAGAACGGATGCGCCTCGAGCTCGTCGCGCGTGTAGAGCTGCGACTCGTGCGCCATGTCGGTGCCGAGGGCGGCGAAGCGCGTCTCGACCAGCTCCCACGACGGGTCCGCGGCGACGCGGCGGCCGTAGGCGACCATCGCCTCCTCCGACATGTGCGGGCTGTACCACGCGCCCGGCCCCTCGGCGAGCGGCGTGAAGACGCACAGCGAGTCGGCGCCGGTGAGCTCCAGCAGGCGCCCGTGCACGGCGACCTGCCACGTCTGCCAGTCGGGATAGTCGAGCGGCGCGAGCAGGGTCTGGAGGGTCCGCTCGAGGCGCTGCAGGGTCGTGGCGTCGGCCAGCACGGCGGCGCCGGTCGCGGCGGGCGCGTGGTCGGCGTGGCGGGAGGCGGAGCGCTGGGTCGTCAGGGTCGTCGGCATGGAAGTCGTCGCTGGGACTGCCGAGGGTCTACGGAGCGCGGATGGCCGTGGTGTCATCGTCGGCGTCGCGCGGGGGGAGCCCGGTGCGGCCGTGGTGCGCCGCGACCCTAGAATGACCCATCCCGGGTGGGGGGACATGGGACGAAACGTCCTATCTTTTGCCCATGCCTGCCCAGGGGGGGGCACCGCCGGATGCCGGCGCAGGGCCCCCGAACGACGGAACGGCGTCGTCCGCTGCGCGGACGACGCCGTTCCGGGCCACATCACTCCGACCCCCCGCTTATGCTGCGGGCGACGCCGGGCGATGGTGCGTGATGGCCGTGGAGCTGGAGGTCAGACCGTCGTGCGACGCCGACGGGCGAGGCCCGCCAGCCCGAGCAGTCCGGAGCCGAGGAGGGCGTAGGTCGACGGCTCGGGGATCGTGCTGACGACGCCGCGCGCGCGGATGTCGACGTTGCCGTTGACCGGGATGTTCACGCCTCCCGTCACGGCGTCGAGGATCAGGCTGTACGTCACACCGTCGGCGACCGTGGTCGGGTTGGGCGACCAGATCAGGCTGCTGAAGTTCGAGAGCCCGGCCTGCCCGACCCTGATCTGCCCGGTGATGAATCCGCTGAAGTTGCCGGTTCCAGAGGACGGCACCGTGTTGTCGACGAGGAGCGTGAAGTTCACGGTGCTTCCGGGCACGGTGACATCGCCAGTCCCGGAGATCGTGAAGGTGCCGAGGCTCACGTTCGAACCCGAGAGATAGTTGCCCGGGAAGGTGTTGACGCCGGTGTAGTTGAGCGTGAACCCACCACCGGTGCACGTGACGGACAGGGCCGCGCCCCCCGCGCCCTGGTTACAGGTCCCGAAGGCACTACTGAAGTACCCTCGCGTCGAGAAGTTGAAATCCTGCGCTTCGACGGTCGTGGTACTGATCGCCATCACGCCGGTGGCGATCGCCAGAACACGGGCCAGGCCTCTCGATCTCATACGCTCCTCCTCCGCGGAACGGTCGGACTGCTGCCAACCCATGGGTTGCCGCCCCATCGAGCCGATGGGCGGCTCTCCCGGCACCGCACCGAACGTGCCTCGGCGATGTGACGGCGCAACACGATAATCATTTCGATTTCGTCATGCCACGGGAACGTTTGGCGCGCGTCTGGTGCGCTAAGTGTTTGTGGTTGACTGACATGCAAGCGGCCCCCTGCCGCCCTGCAAGCAGGGTAGCCGGGGGTCGCCAGGCGTTGGGGGCCTCCCGAAGTGGAGACCTGTTGCCACGGTGCAACGCGATGGGCATTCGTGCAAGCACGGCCGTGATGATTCCGGCGCCGTCTCGCGCCCGACGGCCGTTCGTCGCCCGTGGTGCGGACGTTCGCATGCCGCAGCGCACGCACCGCGGCGGCCCGCCGCGTCACCGCGCCCCGAGTTGCCGGCGCCGGTCGGCGTCCTATCTTCGACCGATCCCACCCGTCGGCCGCCCCTCCGCGTGACCCTCCATCTCACCGCCCGCGACACGCGGCTGCTCAACGACGCCGCCGACGCGCTCCTCGCGCCCATCGCGGCCGTCGACCCGCGGGCCTGGTGGCGCGAGGTCGAGGCGCGCGTGCAGCCGCTCTTCCCGCGCGCCAACGTCGCCCTCGGGCTCCCGGAGGGCCGGCATCTCCGCGTCCTGTCCGAGAGCATGGGCGCGACGCGCCGCGACCGCATCGGCGCGCTGCTCAACGCCGATCCGCGCACGGGCCAGTTCATCGTCCACTGCGACATCACCACCGTGATGCTCGAGACGCGGCGCAAGCGCGGGCTGGCGATCTGGAACGAGGCGCAGAACGGGGCGGTGCTCGCGGAGATCGGATTCGACCAGCGACGCGCGCTCTTCTACAACGAGGGGCTGCTCGCGTCGGGGATGCACGACTTCTCGACGGTCGCCTCGCAGGAGGGATCGGCCGAGCTGTTCATGCAGGTGGGCTACGATCGTGCGGGCCGTGCGCGCGACGACGACACGGCGCGGCTCGGGCTGCTGCTCCCGGCGCTGCGCACCGCGCACCGCGCGATGCTGGCGCACGCGGCGCAGGGGACGGCGCTGGCGGCGATGCTCGACGCGGCGGGCGCACCGGTGCTGGTGATCGGCACCGACGGCCGCGAGGCGCACCGCAGCCGTACGCTGGTCGAGCTGCTGGCGGCGGAGCCCGCGCGCGACGCGCTGGTGGCGGCGATGCACGATGCCGCACGCGCGCTGCGCGCGCCGCTCTCGCCCGCGCTCCTGCTCGCGCCCGCGAAGGAGCAGGTGGTGCACGGCGCCCGGCAGCGCTACGCGCTGCGCGCGACGCCCGCGCCCGCGCAGCTGTGGGCCGCGCCGGGCACGCTGCTGGTCGCGCTCTCCGTCACCGGCGCGCCCGACGCCACCGACGACGCGCTGCGCGCCCGCTACGGCTTCACCGCGCGCGAGAGCGAGGTCGCGCGGCTCCTCGGCCAGCGGCTCACGAACGCGGAGCTGGCGGCGGCGCTGGGCGTGAGCGCGCACACCGCAAGGCACCACACGGAGCGCGTGATGGCGAAGCTCGGCGTGTCGTCGCGCCGTGAAGCGTCCGCACGAATGGCGGAGCCATAGAGCGGAGGACGGAACGGCGGAGAACGTTGCAGCGGAGGACGATGAAGCGTGAAACGAGGAGGCGGACCCCCCGGCTTGAAGCTTCAAGCTCGATGGGTCCGCCGTTCCGTCTCACGCTTCACTGGCTTCCGCCCTTCCGTCCTCCGCTTCTTCGTTCTCCGATTCTTGGTTATCGGACGCCGTACGGTCTGCGCGGCACCGTCCGCAGGTACGCGTACAGCGCCTTCAGCTCCGTATCGGTCATGTGCTTCGTCATCTTCACCGGCATCTGCGGATCGATCGCGCTGCCGTCCGGGCGGCGCGCGGTGCGCAGCGCGGTGACGAAGTCCGACTCGCTCCAGTGGCCGATGCCTTCCGGCGTGATGTTCGCCGCCGGCTTCCACTCGGGCGGCGTGCCCGGGATCTTGCCGCCGGTGAAGCTCGGGTTGTGGCAGCCCTGGCAGCCGGCGGCCAGGTACTTCCCGTAGGCGGCCGTCGGATCGGGCACGACGCGCGCCGGGTGCGGCGCCGCGTGGTCGATCTTCTGCGCGGGCAGCGCGTCGATCTGGCCGGTGACGAACAGCACGCGTGCGACCGGCCCGACGTACGATGCCGGCGCGACCTTCGGGCTTGCAGGGAGGCTGCGCGCGTAGGCGACGATCGCGGCCAGGTCCTCGTCCGAGAAGCCCGTGAACTCGTTCGACGGCATCACGAGCAGCTGCGAGCCGTCGCGGCGCAGGCCGTGGCGCACCGCGCGCTCCCAGTCGGCGTCGGTGAGGTGCTTCCCGCGTCCGCCCATCGTCAGGTTGGGGCCCGCGAAGCGGCCGATCGCCGGGTCGTCGATCAGGACGTTGCCCGCGAGGTTCTCGCCGTGGCAGTCCTTGCAGCCGCGCGTCAGCGCGAGGCGCTCGCCCATCGCGATGGTCGCGGAGTCCGCGCGCACCGTGAACGGGTGCGCCGCGATGTCGCGGTGCCGGCGCAGGCGGGTCTCGGAGAGCGCGTAGACCGAGCCGGCGGCGACGACGAGCAGCGCGACCAGCGCGAGCGCGATGCGGCCCGTCCAGCGAAGGACGGTGCGCAGGCGGGACGGAGAACCGGACGTGGGGCGGGACATGGTGAGCGCGTGAAGGGTTCGCCTTCACGATCGGTCACCCGGCGCGCGTTCTCATGGGTCGATCTCCCCACGGCGCGCGTGAGTGTCAGCGCCGCGCCGCGACCTCGGACACGCGCGGCGTCGCCACGAGGCCGACGGGCACGTGCCGCAGCCCCGGCCACCGCTGCGCGTCGCCGCGGGCGTCGCGCACGAGCAGCTGCGCCGACAGCCCGCCGTCCAGCAGCATCGCGCGCGACGCGCCCAGCGCGCCCGTGACCGCCGCCATCTCCGGGACCGTGAGGCCGAGGGGGACGCGCGCCATCACGCCCGGCGCGTCGAGGCGCGTGAGGACGACGAGCACGCGTCCGTCGCGCAGCGTGCCGACCGCGAGGCGCGCGTCGCGGTGCTCGCGATCGAGCCCGCGTCCGTCGGCGAGCAGCGGCGCGGGCACCGCGCCGTCGCCGGCGAGCAGCGTCGGGTACGACTGCACCGCCTCCGCGATCTCGCCGCGCGCCACGCCGGTGCGCACCGCGGTGAGCTCGGCCGCATCGGCCAGGCGCACCGCGCCGTCGCGCGCGACCACCAGCGCCGAGGACAGCGGGCCGGTCGCGGGCGCCTGCAGCTCGCGGCCGCCGTGCACCAGCCAGCCCCACGGGCCGTCGTCGGTGAACTGTCCCGCGTTGAGCGCGAGGCGCGCGTCGCCCGGCGCGTCGTCCACCTTCCACGGCGCGCCCGGCGGCGAGCCGGCGACCAGGCGCAGCGCGTGGCGCGCGGGATCGATGCGCGCGAGCACGAGGCGCATGCGTCCCAGCGCGGCGATCCCCGCCTCGCCGGGCGTCGCGACCTCCAGCTCCGCGGTCTCGAGCCCCGGCGCGACGGCGCGCCACTGCACCGCGGCGGCGACGCGCGCGTCGGCGGCGGGCCAGCGCGCGGGCGCGCGGTCGGCCTGCCACCACGCGTGCCAGCGTCCGTCGGGCGTGCGCACGCGCAGCGGCGCCGGTCGCGCACTCTGTGCGCGAACCGGCGCCGCCGGCGCCCCTCCCAGGAGGAGGAGCGCCGCGACCGCGAGACGCCGCCGCGTCGTCACGTCACTTCCAGGCGCTGAAGACGTCGCCCCAGTAGCTCCACTCCAGCGAGCCGTCCTTCCACGCCTTCACGAACGGCGCGAAGTCCGCGCGGCGCGCGTCGATCGCCGACTTCTCCTCGGGCGTCAGGTCGTTCCCCTTCTCGGGCGCGACGAGGTACATCGCGATGCGCTCGCGCATGCGGCCGAACTGCGTCGCCGACATCCCGTCGACCTTGCGCGGGCGCGACTTCTCCTTCATCCGCGCCTCGTCGGGCTCCACCGCCTTGGGCGGCGGCGTCGTGCCGCACGTCCTGCCGATGGCCGGCGTCGCGAGGAGCGTCATGCGGAACAGGTTGCGCTCGGACTCCTCGACGAGCACCCGGATCTTCGCGGTGTCGTTCTTCTGCTGCGCGGCCATCATCTCGTTCACGATCACGGTGCCGCGGTCCGCGATGCGGTCCATCTCGGCCTGCTGCGCCTTGGTGGGCGTGGGGACGTCCTCGCCGCGCGCCATCGCCTGCGCGTTCTTCACCTGCACGTCGCCGACGCACTTGTCGTACTGCTGGCGCTTCGCCTTGGCCGCGAGGTAGGCGTCGCGCTCGCGCGCCGCGTCGAGCGCCGGCTCCATCGCCGTGAGGAAGAGCGCCACGCGCTCGCCGGTGATCTCGAGCTTCGCGGGACCGCTGCTGCGCGCGGACGCGGACGCGGCGGCGGACGAGGTGCCGCGCGCCGCCGGCGCATCGGCGGCGGCCGGCGCGCTCGCGCTGTCGCCGCCGAGCACCTTGCGGCCCGCGGCCTCGGCGGCCTTCTCGGTGGCCGCCTGCTTGATGCGCTTGAGCAGCTGCGCGTGCGCCGGCGCGGGCGCCGCGGCCACGGTCAGCGCGACGGCGGCGCCGAGCCAGATGTGCGGGGCGGTGCGGCGCGACGCGTCGAAGACGACGGCCAGGAGACGGGCGAAGGGAGGCAGCATGGGAGGATCCCCGGATGTGTCGTGAAGTGCGTGCAGAGAGAGGCGCCGGGCGTGTCGCGGGACCGCGATCGCGGCGCGCCTCGCCCGTACGGTGCGACGGGGTGGAAGGTGTCGCATGGTTCGAATTACCCAGTCACGACCCGGGTGGACACTCTCGATCCGCTGCGTGCTCCGTGCTGCGTGCACTGCCTCGGGACGCGTCGACGCGCCGGATCCTCTTACCTGTTGGGGGGACGCGGATGCTCCGGATCTGAGCCGATGCTGCGGATCGTCCCGCGTGGCGGCGACGCCCCATGCGCCACAGGGAGCGATCCGCAGCATCCGCCCGATCCGGAGCATCCGCATCCCTCTCCAAGAGCCGCAGGTCCGGCGCGCGGGATCCGGAACGGCATTGGACGGGATGACGAAGAGGCTCCGCACCGGCGCATGGAACGTCGCGCCATACAGAGCCTCCCAGTCATCCTGCTTGGTGTCGCCGAGCGCGGAGCGCCGAGCAGAGAGTTCCGCTCGGCGCTCCGCGCCCGGCGCTCGCTGTGCGCCGCGACGTGAGATGATTGACGGACGGCGGCGTGCGCTCCGAGGAGCGCGTGGTATCACGCGCCGATGAGCGCCCCGCCCACGCACGCCCGGTTCGCCGCGCCGAGCTTCGGCAGCAGGCGCTCGACGTGGTTGCGCGCGGTGAAGAAGCTGACGCCCAGCCGCTCCGCCAGCTCCTGGTTCGTCAGCCCCTCGGCCAGCAGGCGCGCCACCTCGAGCTCGCGCGGCGTGAGGCCGAAGCGCGCGCGGATCTCGTCGTCGGTGAGGGGGCGCGGCACCTGGCGCTGCACCGTCACCAGCGCCAGCGGCGAGCGATCGTCCGCGGACCGCGTGCGCGTGCACGCCAGCTCGTAGCGGTGGCGCGCGGTGCGGACCACGGTGCTCACCGGCGCGTGCGGCTGGCCGCGCGCGGCGCCGCGGTCCGCCGCGTGCGCGCCGAGCGCGAGGCGCGCGGCCGCCTGGCGCACGCACTCCGCGTCGGCCGGCGTCTCGTCGGAGAGCAGGCGGCGGCAGGCCGCGCTCTCGTGCGCGACCTCGCCGCGCGCGCCGATCAGCAGCGCGCTGCCGTCGCCCGTGTCGAGCAGGCGGCCGAGCGCCGCGCGGCGGGCGCCGAGCTGCGCCCACGTCGCGAGCCCCGCGCGCAGCGCCGGCAGCACCGTGCGCGCGAGCTGCTGCGTGTGCGCGTCGGGCACCCCGGCCGCGACCGCGCCGCCCTCGATCCACACGCGCGCCTCGTCGGCGCCGCCGAAGTCGAGGCGGAGCAGCGGCGCGCGGTCGGCCGGCAGGTCGTCGCGCTGGGCCGCGGCGTGGAGCGCGGCGATGGCGTCGGGCGTCAGGTGCGGCGCCGTCCAGTCGTCCAGCACCGAGGCCGGCGCGCCGTCCGGGTGCACGGGGAAGTGCAGGGCCACGCGCTCCGCGCCGAAGAGTCGCAGGAGGGCCGCGTGGACCGCCTCGCGCCAGGCCGTCAGGCCCGTCGCGTCGAGCGGAGAGAGGAGCACGCGCAGCGCGTGGCCGAGCGCGTCGAGGCGGAGGTCGGCCGGCGACGGCGTCAGCGACGGCGCCTGGTCGGCGGGCGCGGGCCGCGGACGGGCCACGGTCCGGTCGACGATGCGGAACTCGCCGGTGCGGTGGATCGGGAACTCGCCGGTGCGCCAGTGGGCGCGGGTGGTCTCGGTCGACATGAGCGGAACCGGGGGGAAAACGGGAGCGTCCTGCGCGGCCGGATGTGGGCGCTCCCGCCCGTCCTCTCCCATCCGGCCAAGGTTGCAGCCGGCGCCCCCGCGTCGGGTCGCCGACGGAGGTAGGATGCGAGGGCCGTGATTGACGCGAATGGGACGAAACTGCCTATTTCTGCCCACCCCCTCCCCCGGCTGTCCCCCCGCGTCATGACCCTCCACCTCTCCGGCGACGTCGCCCGGCGTCTCGGGCACACCGCCGAGGCGATGCTGTCGCCGCTCCGGTGGCCGACGCTCGACGCCTGGTGGCGCGAGGTGGAGTCGCGGATGCAGGGCCTCGTGCCCGGCTCGAACGCGATGCTGACCGCGTTCGACGGGGAGCGTCCGCGGCACCTGTCGAACGGCATCGACGACGCCTGGATCCGGCAGCTGTCGGCGTTCACGACGGTGAATGCCGACGGACACATGACGATCCAGTGCCGGGCCACCGACGCGTGGCTGCGCCACCGCCGCGCGACGCGGCAGGCCGTGTGGGGCGAGGCGACCAACTTCCGCGACCTCGCGACGATGGGGTTCGGGCTCTCGGACGCGCTCTGGTACCACGACGGGCTCGTGCCCGCGGGGCTCAAGGGCTACGTCTGCATGACCACCGAGGTCGAGGCGCGCGAGGCGGTGCTGTGCTGGAGCATCGAGCGCGGCGACCGCTGGTCGATGCAGCAGACCGAGGGGATGGCGCTGCTGCAGGTGCTCCACCCGGCGATGCAGGCGGGGCATCACGCGTTCGCGTCGCTCGCGGCGCGGCAGGCGGCGGTCGTCTCGACGCTCGACGGCGTGCCCGATGCGCTGCTGGTGATCGGCCCCGACGGCCGCGAGCGGCATCGCAACAGGGCGCTGGTGCAGCAGCTGGCCGGGGAGCCCGAGCGCGAGCGCGTGCTGGAGACGATGCGCGCGGCGGCCCGGGCGCTGACCGACGCGCAGGGCGCCGCGTCGCCGACGATGCTGCTGCTGCCGACGTCGCGCGCGGCCGCGGGCGAGCGCCGGGTGGTGACGGCGCACGCGCGCTACGCGGTGCGCGCGACCTACGGCAGCGAGGCGCTGTGGGGGATCGCGGGCGTGGTGCTCGTGTCGCTGGAGCGCGAGGCCGTCGTCGCGTCGCCGGTCGACGCGCCGCTCGTCGCCGCGCAGGACCTCGGCGCCGGCGCGCTGCCGCTGGCGGCGCTCGCCGCACTGGGCTTCACGACGCGCGAGACGGAGGTCGCGCAGCTGCTGGCGCGCCGGTTGAGCAACGCGGAGCTGGCCGCGGCGCTGGGCGTGAGCGTGCACACCGCGCGGCACCACACCGAGCGCGTGATGCAGAAGCTCGGGGTGCAGAAGCGGCGCGACGTCGTGTCGGCGCTGCTGATGCGACGCTGACGCGACGGACGTGAGCGGCGCGGACGGCGCGGACGTGCGCGGCCGGGAGCGGCGCCGGCGCCCGTCCCTCTCCTAGTGGGGTGCCGCGGCGCGCGTGCGCCGCCCGCCCGGGATGCGTGCTGCTGCGATCGCGCAACATTGCACGCCACCGTGCTCGACCGTAACATCTCCGCCCGTTCCGTCCCCGGCGCCTCGCGCCAGCGGCGGCGGCGGCCTCGCGCTGGTGCGGGGCCACGCGACCCTCCGAGCGTCGCGCCCCTTCTGCACCTCGCGTCCGCGCGGACGCGTCGGCCCTCCCCACATGCTCGTGTCGTCCGTGTCCGCCGCCGCCCTCCGGTGGCGCGTCCCGATCCGCCCGACCTCCCGGCTGTCGCTCGGCGCGGTGGCGCTCGCGCTCCTCAATGGATGCAGCGGCGACGCGAGCGGGCCGGATGCGCGGCTCGCGCCGTCCTCCATCGGCGTGCACGCCGTGCTGCAGGCGCAGTCCGCGACCGCCGTCGAGGTGAGCGCCGGCTACCTCCGCAGCAACGGCGCGCGCGTCGAGCTGGCATCGACGCGCGTGCCGCTCGCCGGCGGGTCGCAGCAGGCGCGCCTGTCGCTCGACCTGCGCCCGTGTCTGGCCGACGCGCAGCGCGTGCCCGTCATGCCCGACTGCATGGTGGACCTGCGGGTGCGGCTGCTGCGCGACGCGACGACGCTCGACGAGCGGTCGGTGCCGGTGGTCGTGCGGCCGGGCGAGTCGGCCGCGGCGCCGTCGGTGACGCTGTACGAGGTGCAGGCGGTGCGCGTGACCGCGCCGGGCGTGACCGCCGGCACGGGCGGCACCTTCGCGGCCCGCGTCGAGGAGTCCGACACGCTGCGCCTCGCGGCCACGCCGCTCGACGTCGCCGGGCAGGCGGTCGCGGGACGCGTGGTGTCGTGGACCAGCGTCAACCCGTCGATCGCGCGCGTGGATGCCGCGAGCGGCCTGGTCACCGGCGTCGCGCGCGGCACCGCGACGGTGCAGGCGTGGTTCAGCGGGCGTCCGGTGGGCGACGTCGCCGTGACCGTGACGCCGCCGAGCGTGCGCACGCTGGTGCCGGCGGTGCCGTCGTTCCAGCTGTCGGTGGGCGGCTCCGCCACGCTGCAGATCTCGGCGCGCGACGCGCGCGGCAACGCGCTGACCGGACGCGCCATCACGTTCCGGTCGAGCAACACGGCCGTCGCCACCGTGAGCGCGACGGGCGCGGTGGCCGCCGTCGGCGCGGGATCGGCCGTCATCACGGCGTCGACCACGGAAGGGCCGAACGGCGCGACGATCAGCGTCGACGTGCCGGTCACGGTCGCGCCGCGCACGCGCGCGGGCGCGCTCACCGGGCGCCTGGTGGACGCGCGCACCGGCGTCGCGGTCGCCGGCGCGACGATCCGCGTGCAGGCGGGCAGCGTGGTCGGCGCGACGCCGGGCGCCGCCCTGGCCACGGTGGTCTCGGGCAGCGACGGCGGCTGGAGCACGCCGTCGCTCGCCGGCGGCACGGTGTCGGCTACGATCACCCCGCCCGCGACGAGCGGGCTGCAGGCCACCACCGTGAGCGCCGCGGTGATCGACGGAGACCTCGACCTCGCGACGATCCCGCTCGCCGCGGTGCAGGCGCCCGCCAGCACCGTCGTGGGCCGCTTCATCGACGCGACGACGGGGCAGCCGCTCACGGTGCCGGTCACGCTGACGCGGATCGCGCCGACGTTCGGGGTCGTGGGCAGCTCGTCGGGCGTGGACAGCCTCGCGGCGGCCACCGGCACGACGTCGACCACCGTCCAGCCGAGCGCGCTCTACTCCGCCCCCACCGCCGGCACGGCCACGCTGCGCGCGCGCGCCGCGGGCTTCGTCGACGCGATCGTGTACGTCGCCTCGCGCGGCGCCACGTCGGCGACGCAGGACATCGTGCTCTCGCCGATCGGCGCGCCGGACGTCGTGCGCATCGTGCTGACGTGGGGCAGCTCGCCGAGCGACCTCGATTCGTACCTGGCGGCGCCGACGCCGTCGGGCGGACGCACGACGATCTCGTTCGCCAACGACGGCAACTGCGCCGCGGACCCGTTCGTGTGCCTCGACGTGGACGACGTGAACGGCGGCGGCCCGGAGACGATCACGATCGTGCGGCAGCAGACCGGCACGTACCACTACGCGGTGAACCAGTTCTCGTCCGACGGCACGATCGCGACCTCCGGTGCGCGCGTGGCCGTGTATGTCGGGAGCCGGCTGCTGCGCACGTTCACGCCGCCCGCGGGCAGCGGCGAGTGGTGGAACGTCTTCGACATCGTCGGCGGCCAGATCGTGCCGGTGAACACGTACGGCAACAGCCAGCCGACGCTCATGCGCGTGCCGACGAGCGGCGCGCGCCTCACGAAGACCCCGATCCCCGCGGAGGCGCGCTGATGCCCGCCCGTCCCCTCATCGCGGCGGGCGCGCTCGCCGCGGCCCTCCTCGCTCCGCTCGCGGCCCGCGCGCAGACGTCGGCGCCGCAGACGTCGGCGCCGCAGGTGGTGGCCGTGCTGCCGCTGCACGTCGCCGCGCGCGACACGGTGCTGGCGCCGCTCGGCTTCGCGCTCGCGGACTTCCTCTCCACCGATCTCGCGCGCAGCCAGCGCCTGACGCTCGTCGAGCGCGCGCGCCTCGGCGCCATCCTGCGCGAGCTCGCGCTGGCGGCGTCGGGGCTCGTGGACAGCGCCACGGCGCCGCGCGCGGGCCGGCTGCTGCAGGCGCGCACGCTCATCACCGGCGCGCTCACGCGCCGCGTGGACGGCGAGATCGTGTTCGACGCGCGCCTGACCGACGCGCCCACGGGCCGCGTCACGAGCGGGCTGTCCGGCCGCGCCTCGCTGGCCAACGTGCTCGACGCCGAGAAGTCGCTGGTGTTCCGCCTGTTCGAGCAGCTCGGCGTGCAGCTCACGCCGCGCGAGCGCGCGCTCATCGAGGAGCGGCCCACGCGCAACCTGTCCGCGCTGCTCGCCTACGGGCAGGGCGTGCAGGCGGAGGTCAACGGACAGTACGCCGCCGCCAGCCGCGCCTTCCGGCGCGCCGCCGCCGCCGATCCCGGCTTCCGCCAGGCGCTGTCGCGCGCCGACGCGGCCCGCGCGCAGGCAGTGCGCGCGAGCGGCACCGCGCTGGATCGCGTCAACAAGCCGCTCGAGCTGACGCCCTCGACGCTGCGCCCCGGACTCGCGGTCGACCCCTCGCTCGGCGGGTCGCAGCAGGCCGAGATCACGATCACCATCACCACGCCGTGAGCATGCGCGCCTGTCTTCCCACGCGCGCGCTCGGCGCCGCGCTGCTGATCGTCTCGCTCGCGTCGCGCGCCGACGCGCAGGAGCGCCTGACCGGCACGCGGACCGCGAGCGGCGGCGTGTTCTTCGAGTCGTACGGCTTCGGCACCGGGCTCGCGCAGTCCGGCGCGTCCGGCGAGGGGTCGATCGTCACCGGCGCGTCGCAGCTCGTGCTCCCGCTCTCCTACGCGATGTCGATCGGCGACCGGTGGAGCATGGACGCGGCGACGCTCGTCACGAGCGGCAGCGCGACGTTCCGCACCCTGGACGGCGAGCGCACCGCGAGCCTCACGGGGCTGGGCGACGTCCGCCTGCGCGCGACGGGCCGCCTGCGCGGCGACGCGCTGCTCGTGACCTTCGGCGCGAACCTCGGCACCGGACGCAGCAAGCTGTCGGGCGAGCAGGTCGCGGCGCTCGGCGTGCTGGCGGCGCCGGCGCTGGGGAGCGTGACGCCGGCGGCGACCGCGGGCAACAGCGCGACGACGGGACTCGTGTACGCGTTCCAGCGCGGGGGCTGGTCGTGGGCCGCCGGCACGAGCGTCGAGCTGCGTGGCAGCTACGCGCCCGTCGCGGCGCTCGCGGCCGGCATCGACGCGACGACGTTCGATCCGGGCACCGCGCTGCACCTGTCGCTCGGCGCCGACCGCTTCGTGCACGACGGCGCGCTGAGCCTCGCGCTGACGGCCGACGTCTACACGCAGGACCGCCTGGTCGCCGGCGGCGAGGCGGCGACCGCGGTGGACGTCAAGCTCGGCCCGACCGTCGGGCTGGAGGCCGAGTGGCGCGCGCCGACGACGCGCTTCCGCGAGCTGGTGGTGTTCGCCGCGGAGCGCTACCGCGCGGCGTTCACGCGCGACGGCGCGTCGGTCGACGGGAGCAGCGCGAACTACCTGAGCGCGGGGACGCGCGCGGTCTATCCGGTGCGCGGCCTGGGCGACGTGAGCGGCAGCCTGGAGCTCTGGCGGCACAGCGGACTGTCCGTGGAGCAGTCGCTGGTGACCGCGGCCACCAGCAGCGCGGCGCTGACGGTGGGCGTGCAGCGCCGCGTGGGCACGTACGCGGTGCAGCCGTACCTGCGGCTGCGCACGGGCACGATCGACACGGGCGCGGGCGCGACGAACGTCGGCGGCTTCGGGCTCGGGCTGAACGTCGCGACGCGGTTCTGATCCCACGGCTCACGCCCTCACGAGGGAAGCAGCATGTACGACGCCCCGCTGGGCTCCGCGCTCAACCCGCACGTCGTCCGCTCGCGATCGGTGTACCTGTGGGCGACGGCCGGCGTGTTCGGGCTGGACGTCGCCGACGAGCGCGGCGCGGAGGCGCTGATCGACGCGGTGATCGAGCAGGTGCCGTCGGGCGACTGCTTCTGCTTCGCGATCAAGCGGACCGAGATCTACCGGTACTGGCACGAGGACGTCGACGGCCGGCGCATCCACTACATCGCGATGCTCGCCGCGCGCTCGGGCCGCGTCGTGCGGGTGGAGGAGAACGGCCCGGCCGCGGCGAACCCGTGGCTTCCCGATCTCTTCGGCGGCATCCGGGATCTCTTCCCGTCGAACAGCAACGGCTCGGGCAACGGCTCCGCGGGCAACGGGAAGGGAGGACTCGACCGACTGTTCGAGATCATCGAGAAGCGGATTCTCGAATAGACCACTGCGTGCTGCGTGCTGCGTGAGGGCCTCCGGACGCCTCGTCGCGCCGCGGGGATGGTGGCTGTTGGGGAGGGTGCGGATGCTCCGGATCTGAACGGATCCTTCGGATCGCTCCGTGTGGCGCACGGCACGTCGCCGCCTCGCGGAGCGATCCGGAGCATCCGCTACATCCCAAGAATCCGTACCCTCTCCAAAAGGCAAAGGGATCCAGCGCGCCGGACGCTGAGGTGCGAACAGCATCGGACAGGATGACAGGATGACCAGGAGGCTCCCTGTGGCGCGTGGTTCCATGCGCACCGCGGAGCCTCCTGGTCATCCTGTCATCCTGTCTGAAGCAGTTGGTCGTGCACGCAGCACGCAGCACGCAGCACGCAGCACGCGGCACGCAGCACGCAGCTACTGCATGCCCGTCACGGCAGCGGCTTCTGCCCGACGACGACCGACGGCGTGGCGTTGCTCGCGGTGGCCGCGGTGGTGGTGCCGTTGCCGAGCTGGCCGACGTCGTTGCGTCCCCAGCACCAGCTGGTGAGGCGGTCGGCGGCGACGGCGCAGGTGAAGCTCCCGAAGCCGCCCGCGACGTTCGCGGGGCTCACCTCGCTGGCCGTCACGCCGCCGCCGACGCGCACCGGCTGCGCGGCGGTGCCGGGCACCACCTGGCCGAGCTGACCGAGCTCGCCCGAGCCCCAGCACCAGAGCGACGCGTCGGTGGCGATGCCGCACGTCGCGCCGTAGCCGACGGCGATGCTGCGGAACGCGTGGCCGCCGAGCACCACGCCCGGCACCGAGAACTCGCCCGTGCTGCCGGTGCCCAGGCGGTTCGACGCGCCGCGGCCCCAGCACAGCCCCTGGCCGGCGGTGGTGACGCCGCAGGTCACGGAGCTCGACGCGGAGAGCGAGCGGAAGGCGTGCCCGCCGACGACGGCGTTGGGCGTCGCGATGCTGGTGTTGCCCATCGTCGGCCGCGCGCCGTCGCCCAGGTTGCCGACGCCGCTCCATCCCCAGCAGAAGGCCGCGCCCGCGTCGGTGAGGCCGCACGCGTAGTCGCTGCCCGCGGTCAGGCTGGCGAAGGTCATCCCCTGCGCGCCGGGGACCGGCGTCGTGCTGTAGCGCGGGGTCGTCGTGCCGAAGTTGTCGTCACCGTTGTCGCCCCAGCAGTGCACCTTGCCGGCGGTGGTGAGCGCGCACACGAAGTCCGAGCCGACGCTCACCTGCCGGAACTTCAGCCCGCCCGAGACGAGCACCGGCGTGTAGCTGTGCGGGGCCGACGTGCCGTTGCCGAGCATCCCCCAGCCGTTGTAGCCCCAGCAGTAGACGTCGGCCTCGCGCGTCACGCCGCAGGTCGTGGCGGAGTAGCTGCTGATCTGCACGTAGCGCTGCTCGCCGGGGAGCCGCACGGGCGCGCTGCTCTGCACCGTCTCGCCCAGGGTGCTGCCGCCGAGCCGGCCCTCGCGCCCGTTGAGTCCCCAGCACCAGACGATGCCGCCGCTCGCGATGTCGCACGCGTGCATGCTGCCCGCGGTCATCGAGCGGTAGCGGATGACGACGACGCGCGACGCGGTGCCGGACGTCCCCTCGCTCGTCGCGGTGACGGTGACCGTGCCGCGATCGACGCCGGTCAGCACGCCCGTCGCGGCGTCGACGGTCGCGACGGCGGGGTTGCTGCTCGTCCAGCGCACCGCGCGGTCGGTGAGCGCGTTGCCCTGCGCGTCGCGCACCGTGGCGCGCAGCTGCACGGCGTCGTACGCCTCCAGCGTGTCGAGCGCGGTGGTGACGACGACGGAGGCCACGGTGGAGACGACCGGCGGCGGCGCGGGCGCGGGCGTCACGGTGCCGGTGGGCGCGTCCGATCCGCCGCACGCGGTCAGCGCGAGCGCCGCGGCGGCGAGGGTGGGCAGGAGCGGGCGACGGAGCATGGGGCGATCCTCTATCGGACTCTGAGTGGCCGCGCCGCGCGTCGGGCGGCAGCGGATGACCAGGGAAGGCGACGGCCGCGGGAGCGCCGCGACGCGCCACCACTCTCGCGCGGGGTGCTTGGTCGGGCGCTTAAGGACCGCTCAGGCGGGCCATCACGCACCGACGCCCCCGCGCTCGAGGAGCGCGGGGGCGTCGGAGGTCCGGCATCTATCACTGCACTGGGATCTATGACGGCACTCGGATCTCTGATTGCTGCGTGCTGCGTGCTGCGTGTGCGTGTTCGCGCGGATGGTCAGCGCGTGGCCGGGAGCGGCTTCTGGCCGACGACGATCGACGGGGTCGCGTTGACCGCGGTCGCGTCGCTCGTGGTGCCGTTGCCCAGCTGCCCCTTGTCGTTCCGCCCCCAGCAGTAGGTCGTGAGGC
Source organism: Roseisolibacter agri (assembly GCF_030159095.1). NCBI lineage: Bacteria > Pseudomonadati > Gemmatimonadota > Gemmatimonadia > Gemmatimonadales > Gemmatimonadaceae > Roseisolibacter > Roseisolibacter agri. The sequence goes on along the minus strand of NZ_BRXS01000003.1, from coordinate 280,917 downwards.
GGTCGGCGGCGATGGCGCAGCTGTAGTTGCCCGAGCCGCCCGAGACGTTCGCCGTGCTGACGTCCGCGGCCTTCAGCGTGCCGCCGGCGCGGATCGGCGTGGGCGCCTGGTTGGTCACGACCTGGCCGAGCTGCCCGTTGGCGCCCATGCCCCAGCACCACACCGCGCTCGCCAGGTCGACGCCGCACACCGCGGTGAAGCCGGTCGCGACGCTGCGGAACTGCGTCCCCGCGGCGACCACCGACGGCGTCGAGGTCACGCCCGTGTTGCCGGTGCCGAGGCGCCCGTCGATGCCGCGCCCCCAGCAGTAGGCGGCCGGGTTGGTGGTGATGGCGCACGTCACCTGGTTGCTGGCCGAGATGGAGACGAACGAGAGGCCGCCCGTCACCTTCACGGGGCTGTTGCTCTGCGTGTTGCCCATCGACGGCGCGTTGCCCTCACCGAGCTGCCCGAGGCCGTTCGCGCCCCAGCACCACGCCTCGCCCGCCGGCGTGACGCCGCAGGTGTAGTCCGTGCCCGCCGACACGCTGGCGAACGTCAGCGCGGTCGCCGACGCCACCGGCGTCTGCGCCCACGTCGTGTTGCCGGTGCCGAGCTGGCCGCTGCTGTTCGGGCCCCAGCAGTACAGGCGCCCGTCCGTGGTCACGGCGCACGCGTGCTGGCTGCCGACCGACACCTGCTTGAAGATCAGGCCACTCGCCACCGCGACCGGCGTGGGGCTCTGCGCCGCGCTGCTGCCCGCGCCCAGCGCGAAGGCGCTGTTGCTCCCCCAGCAGTACAGCTTCCCGGCGCGCGTCACGCCGCACGTGGTGCTGCCGTAGGTGCTGAGCTGGTTGAAGCGCAGGCCACCCGCCACCTGCACCGGCTGGCTGCTGTACGAGCCGAACGCGCCCGCCGCGCCCGAGCCGAGGCGCCCCTCGGTGCCGTTGATGCCCCAGCACCACGCGATGCCGCCCGACGCGATGTCGCAGGCGTGCTCGCTGCCCGTCGTGAGCGAGCGGTACCTGATGACGATCGTGTGCTGGCGCGTCCCCGACTTCCCCTCGCTCGTCGCCGTCACGGTGACGGTGCCGCGATCGACGCCGCTGATGACGCCCGTGAGGCTGTCGACGGTCGCGACCGCGTCGTTGCTGCTCCTCCACCGCACGGTGCGGTCGGTGAGCACGTTGCCCGCGGCGTCCTTCAGCGTGGCCGAGAGCTGCAGCATGTCGTACGCCTCGAGCGTGTCGATCGACGCGTTGACGCTGACCGTGGCGACGGGCGCGGTGACGACCAGCGCGTGCGTCGCCGTCTTCCCCTCGCTGGTGGCGGTGACCGTCGCGGCGCCGCTGCGGAGCGCGGTCACGAGGCCGCTGACCGAGTCGACGGTGGCGACGATCGGCGCGCTCGACGTCCAGCGCACGGTGCGGCCCGCGAGCACGGCGCCGCTCTCGTCGCGCGTGGTGGCCGCGAGGCGCAGCGTGTCGCCGACCTTCAGGTTGCCGCTGGCGGCGGCGATAGACACCGTGGCCACGGCGGCCGGCGGCGCGGCCTGCACGAGCAGCGTCGTGCTGGCGCTCTTGCCCTCGCTGGCGGCGGTGATGGTGGCGCTGCCCGCGGCGACGCCGGTCACGACGCCGTTCGCGTCCACCCGCGCCACCGACTCGGCCGACGAGCTCCAGGTGACCGTGCGGCCGGAGAGCGCGTTGCCGGCGGCGTCCTTCGGCGACGCCGCGAGCGCCATCGTGCGGCCGATGAAGACGGTGCCCGTGCTCGGCGTGATCGCGACCGTGGCCACGGCGGCCGGCGGCGGCGGGTTGGTGATGGGCGAGCCGGGGGAGTCGGAGCCGCCGCAGGCGGCCAGCGTCACGGACGCGGCGGCGAGGGCGGGGAGGAGCAGGCGACGGAGCATGGAGCGATCCTCGGGTGACCGGCCCGCGCTCGGCGCGGAGTCGGACCTGTGACGGGGAGAGGCCGCGGCGGCGCGACGGCGCGCCGGCGGTTCCGGGTCCCGAGGCCGTGCGGAGACCGCCCCGGGACGCGCCACCAGTCTCGCGGCGGGTGCTTGGAGCGGCGCTTACGGGTGCTTAGGCGGGCGGAAAGGCGCTTAAGCGGGGGGCGCTTAAGTGGAAGCGTCGAGCGGCGAGCGGCGAGCGTCGAGAGGGATCCCCTCGACGCTCGCCGCTCGCCGCTCACTCCGCCGCTTCGCGTGGGATGGGTCGCGTCGCGGCACCCACCCCACATGGAGGCCATGCGATCAGCGCGTCACCGGCAGCGGCTTCTGCCCCACCACGATCTGCGGATTCACGTTCGCCGTCTCGAAGGGCGTCGTCGCCCCGTTGCCCAGCTGGCCGTAGTCGTTCCGGCCCCAGCACCAGGTCGTCAGGCGGTCCGCCGAGATGGCGCAGGTGTAGGCCGCCGAGCCCGTGGCGATGTTCGCGGCGCTCACCTCCGCGCCCTTGATCGAGCCGCCGGCGCGGACCGGCGTGGTGCTGCCGTTGGTGCCGACCGCGTTGCCCAGCTGGCCCGAGCCGTTCGAGCCCCAGCAGTAGATCTCGTCCGAGGTCGTGATGCCGCAGGCCTGGCGCGAGCCCGGGGCGATCTGCTTCCAGCTGTAGCCCGGGATGGCGCGCGGCGTCGAGGTCTCGCCCGAGAAGCCGCTGCCGAACCGGTTGCCGCCCGAGCCCCAGCAGTAGCCCTCGCCGCTGGTGGTCAGGCCGCAGCTGTAGCTCTGCGACGCGTGGACCGAGCGGAAGGTCAGGCCGCCGACGATCGCCGACGGGGTGCGCGTGTAGGTGTTGCCGCCCGTGATGCGCAGGCCGTCGCCCAGCTGGCCGGCGCCGTTGTGGCCCCAGCAGTAGCCCTGGCCGCCCGCCGTCACGCCGCACGTCACGTCGTTGCCGCCGCTGACCTTGGCGAACGACATCCCGTTCGCGGCGAGCACCGGCACGTTGCTGCTGGCCGACGTGTTGTTGCCGAACTCCGAGCTCTGGTTGAAGCCCCAGCAGTAGACCTTGTCGTCGGTGGTCACGCCGCAGCTGTGCTGCCCGCCGAGCGAGATCGACTTGAAGGTGTGGCCGCCGGCGACGGCGACGGGCGTCGGGCTCGTGACGCTGCTGCCGTTGCCCAGGTTGCCCCACCCGTTGTAGCCCCAGCAGTACGCCTTGCCGTCGCGCGCGATGCCGCACGTCGTCGTGCCGAAGGTGCTGATCTGCGTGAAGCGCAGGGTCGTGTTGAGCTGGAAGGGCACGTTGCTGTACGACTCCGACGCGTTCTGCGCCATGCCGACGCGCTGCTGCGTGCCGTTGCGGCCCCAGCACCAGACGATGCCGCCCGACGCGATGTCGCAGGCGTGCTCGGTGCCGGCGGTGATCGAGCGGTACTTGATCACGACGACGCGCGTCGCGGTGCCGACCTTGCCCTCGCTCGTGGCGGTCACGGTGACGGTGCCGCGGTCGAGGCCCGTGAGCATGCCCGACAGGCTGTCGACGGTGGCGACGGCGGTGTTGCTGCTGGTCCAGCGCACGACGCGGTTGGTGAGCACGTTGTTCGCCGCGTCGCGCAGCGTGGCGGTCAGCTGCACGACGTCCCACGCCTCGAGCGTGTCGAGCGCCGCGTTGACGCTGACGGTGGCGACGGGCGCGATGACGGCGACGGTGGCGGTGCCGGTCTTCCCCTCGCTGGTCGCGGTGATGGTGGCCGAGCCCTGGCCCATCGCGCGCAGCAGGCCGCTGACGCTGTCGATGGTGACGACGTTGTTGGAGCTCGACGTCCAGCGCACCTGGCGGCCGGCGAGCGTCGCGCCGCTCTCGTCGCGCGCGCTGGCGGCGAGGCGCAGCGTGTCGCCGGTGCGGAGGTTCGCCGTCGCCGGCGTCACGACGACGCTCGCCACGGGCACGTTCTGCACGGCGACGGTCGCGGTCGACGTCTTCCCTTCGCTCGCCGCGGTGATGACGACGTTGCCCGCGGCGGCGCCGGTCACGAGGCCGTTCGCGTCGACGCGCGCGATGCTGTCGGCCGACGACGTCCACGTGATCGCGCGGCCGCTCAGCGTCGCGCCCGCGGCGTCGCGCGCCGCGGCGGAGAGCTGCAGCGTGCGGCCGACGAACACGGTGCCGCCGGCGGGCGTGATCGCGACCGTCGCGACGGGCGTCGAGGTCGGCGGCGTGTTGCCCGGGGGCGTGTTGCCGGGTGGGGTGTTGCCGGGCGGCGTGTTCGTGCCGGGCGACGTGACGCTATCGGAGCCGCCGCATGCAGCGAGCGTCACGACGACGCAGGCGGCCAGCGCGGAGAAGACGTTGCGGGACATGGCGCGATCCTCGGGCAGCGCCCGCGCGTGCGTGAGGTGCGTGAGCACGCACGTCGCAGCGGGTCGTCGATGTTGAGTGGGCGTGAGCGGTGTGTCACGACCTTCGTGTGCACGATGATGCCGCCGCCGAACGGGTGCGTCGTGGGTCGCATGACCCAAACTTCGCACCAGTCGAAGATCGCCCGCGTCGATCGCATGCATGCGAGGTACGAATGCGAAGCGGGCGCGCACCGATTCGGTGCGCGCCCGCATGCATGCGATGCAGACTTCTATGGAACGCCGCTCACGATGCGGGCGGCGGATCCGTCGGCGGCTGCTCGGCCAGCGGCAGCGCGAGGTCGTGCCGCGCGCCCAGCAGGCGGATGGCCGACGTCAGCTCCGTCGAGCCGTCGGGGCCCGTCGCCAGCATCGCGGCCAGCTCGAGGAAGACGCGCTCCTCGCTCGCAGGCGGCGTCGCGATCACGAGCAGCCGGCCGCGCGCGTCGCCGACGTTCGCGTAGCCGTGCGCATGCCCGCGCGGGATCATCGCGCACGCGCCGGGCGTCACCGTCTCGCGCCGCCCGTCGAGCGTCAGCGCGAACGTGCCCTCGAGCACGTAGAGCACGTGGTCCGCGACGTCGTGCGTGTGGAGCGGCACGCCGCCGCCGGGCGGGCAGTCCAGCTCCACCAGCGAGAACGCGCCCTGGCCGTCGCCCGCGGTCACCTTGAACGTCGCCACCTCGTCGAGCACGTGCAGCGTCTCGCCTCCGCCCGGCGGCAGCACCTTGGGGGGGCGGAGCGTGGGCACGGGACGCGGGCGCGGCGGCATGGGCGGGAAGGTACGTGGGGATGGCGCGAAAGACATGGGTCGATCGACCCGTAGTTGGGATCGAAGACGCGGAAGACGGAACGGCGGAGGACGATGAAGCGGAGGACGGAAGGGCGTGAGACGAAGAAGCGGACCCGTTAGCTCGAAGCTGCAAGCCTGAAGGGTCCGCCTTTCCGTTTCACGCTCCATCGTCGTCCGCCGTTCCGTTCTCCGCCGTTCCGTCCTCCGCCCTATCTGTTGGTCGCGATCTCCGCGTCCAGGCGACGCCAGCGCTCGACGAGTCCGACGAACTCGCCCCGGTGCCCACCGGGATCGTCGCCCACCGCGCCGCGCGCCAGCGCCAGCACGTCCGCGACCGTCGCGGCGCCCTTGTGCTCCGAGTCCCGCAGCAGCATCCCGAAGCCCGCCACCGATGCGGCGAAGCGGAAGTCGGCGCTCGCCGCGGCCACGCTGCGGACCGCGTCGTCGTTGCGCACGACCTGGCGCATCAGGCGGCTCGTGTCCTCGCCCGGGCGCTTGTAGCGCAGCTGCACGAACAGCAGCTCGTCGCGCCCCGCCGCGGCCGGCCGCGCCTCGGTCGCGCCGGTGCTCGAGCCGGTGCTCGAGCCGTAGCGCAGCGGCTCGGCGTCGCGCACGGCGACCGTGCCCGTCACGCCCGCGGGCACCACCTCGTACAGTGCCGTCACGCTGTGCCCCGCGCCGACGTCGCCCGCGTCCTTCTTGTCGTCGGCGAAGTCCTCGTCGCGCAGCAGGCGGTTCTCGTAGCCGATCAGCCGGTACGCACGCACCGCGGCCGGGTTGAACTCGACCTGCAGCTTCACGTCCTGCGCGACGACGTGCAGCGTCGCGCCCAGCTCGTGCACCAGCACCTTGCGCGCCTCGGCCAGGTCGTCGACGTACGCGTAGTTGCCGTTCCCGCGCTTCGCGAGCTTCTCCATCTTCGCGTCCTGGTAGTTGCCCGTGCCGAAGCCGAGCACCGTCAGGTACGTGCCCGAGGCGCGCTGGTCCTCGATCAGCCGCTCGAGCGCCGCGTCGCTGGAGACGCCGACGTTGAAGTCGCCGTCGGTCGCCAGCACGACGCGCGAGTTGACGCGGCCGTTGCCCTCGATCTCCGCGCGCGCCTCGCGCGCCGTGCGGTACGCCAGCAGCAGCCCCTCGCCGCCGGCCGTCGAGCCGCCTGCCTCCAGCCGGTCGATCGCCTCCAGGATGCGCGCCTTCTCGCGCCCCGACGTCGACGGCAGCACCAGCCCGGCCGCGCCCGCGTACACCGCGATCGCCACGCGATCCTGCGGCCGCAGCTGCTCGACCAGCAGCCGGAACGCCTGCTTCACGAGCGGCAGCTTGTCGGGGCTCGCCATCGACCCGCTGACGTCGAGCAGGAACACGAGGTTGCTCGGCGGCAGCTGCGCGGTCTCGATGCGGCGTGCCTGCAGCGCGACGCGCACCAGCCGGTGCTTCGGCTGCCACGGCGCGGGCATCACCTCGGTCGCGATCGCGATCGGATGCTCGCCGCGCGGGCTCGGGAGGGCGTACGGGAAGTAGTTCACCAGCTCCTCGATGCGCACCGCGTCGGCGGGCGGGCGTTGGCCGCGCGTGATGAAGCGGCGCACGTTGCCGTAGCTCGCGCGGTCCACGTCGATGGAGAACGTCGAGCGCGGGTTGCCGGCGACCGCGAGGAACGGGTTGTCCTCGATGCGGTCGTAGCCCTCGCGCTGGAACGCGGTCGAGTCGCTCGGCTGGCGCCGGAAGCCGTCGTCGGCGCGCGCGGTGCCGCGCTGCAGGCCGACCGCCTTGCGGTTCACCCCGCGCGCGACCCCGCCGGCCACGAACGTCGGCGGCGGCGCCATGAGCGGCGCGGAGACGACCGACTGTGCGGCCGCCGCGTCGGCGGTCGTCGGCAGGCGCCGTTCCCGACGCGCCTGCTCCGTCGCGACCACCACCGCCTCCAGATTCATCGACGCGGGCTTGAGGCGGAACGCCACGCGCACCGTGTCGCCGGTCAGCTGCAGCGGGCGCGTCTGCGCCTCGTAGCCGATGCGCCGGACGACCAGCGTCACGGTGGCGTTGGGCGCGAGCCCCGTGGCGCGGATCGCGAAGCGCCCCTGCGCGTCGGTGAGCGCGCCGAGGTTGGTGCCGACGACCTGCACCGAGGCGTTGGGGACGGGCGCGGCGCTGCGCGCGTCGCGCACCTCGCCGGCGACGACGGGCGCGGCGCGCGTGGGGGCCCCGATGCGCGTGCCGGGGGCGACGCGTGCGAGGAGGTCGGGGGCGGTGAGCGCGAGCGCCGGCCCGCCGGCGAGCACGGCGACCAGGGGGACGAGCGCGGCGCGGCGGAGCGAGCGGGACATGCAGCTCTCCTGTCGGGCGTTGGCCTGCTGGATCGTGGGACGATCGCGGGACCGTCGAACGGGAGACGCCAGCCGCCGCGCGACTTGCACACGTCCGGCGCGAAGGCGTGTGGCGGCCCGGGCCGCGGCGCGGGCACGGGGGATGCCGGTGTGAGCCGCGTCTCCTTCCCAGCTGCCGTGCCGATTCTCCCCGACCAGCTCCCGCCCGAAGCCCGGCGCCTCACCGGCCGGTACGAGATCCTCGCGGAGCTCGGGCGCGGCGGGATGGCGGTGGTCTACCTCGCGCGCGACCGGCAGTCCGGGCAGCACGTCGCCATCAAGCTGATCGCGACGCGCTACTCGGCCGACCAGGAGGCGCTGCGCCGCTTCGCGCGTGAGGCGCGCACGGTCGCCGGCCTGCGCCACCCGAACCTCGTGCGCACCCTCGGCGTCGAGGCGCTCGACGAGACGGGCGACGCGTTCGCGATCGTCAACGCGTACGTGCACGGGCGCACGCTGCGCGCGATCCTGCGCGAGGCCGGCCCGTTGCGCTTCGACGTCGTGATCGGCGTGCTGCGCGACGTCGCGGCGGGGCTCGCGCACGCGCACGCCGCGCGCATCGTGCACCGCGACGTGAAGCCCGAGAACATCTTCCTGGAGGATGGCAGCGACCGCGCGCTGCTCGCGGACTTCGGCATCGCGCGCTCGCTCGACACGGACACGCTGCTGACGATGACCGGCAGCTCGCTCGGCACGCCGACGTACATGGCGCCCGAGCAGGTGGACGGCCGCACGGCCGACGAGCGCGCCGACGTCTACGCGCTGGGCCTCGTGGGATGGGAGATGGTCGCGGGCCGGCGGCCGTGGCAGGGCGAGACGCTCTACACGGTGCTGCACAACCAGAAGCACGAGCGGCTGCCCGACCTCGCGGCGCTGCGGCCCGACATCCCCGCGTTCCTGCTGAGCGCGATCGAGGGGGCGATGCAGAAGGATCCCGCCGCGCGCTGGCGCGACGCGGGCGAGCTGCTCGCGCGCCTGACGCCCCGCGCGACGCCGCTGCCGCCGGCGCCGAGCACGGCGGAGATCGATGCGACCACGCTGCGGCGCGTCGTGCCGGTGTCGGCCGGTGAGGCACCGCCGATCGCGCCCGCGCCCGCGACGGCTCCCGCCGCGGTCGATCCGCCGCTGCGGCAGACCCCGCCCGTGCGCGCGACGCGCCGCGGCGTACGCCGTCCGGTGCTCCTCGCGACGGGCGCGGTGGCCGTGATGCTCGTGCTGCTGCTGGCGCTCGTGTCGTCGCGGCGCTCGGACGACGGCATCGACCCGACGATCGCGACGTCGGCCCCGTCCGTCGCGCCGGCGCCTCCCGTCGCGCGCGACACCGCGCTCGACTCGCTGCTCGCCGCATCCGCGCGCACCGCGAACAGCGCGGCGGGCGACGTGCGGCTGGACTCCGGGCGCGCCGCGGTCCCGAATGCTCCGCCCGCGGCGCCCGAATCTCCGCGCCCGAGCACGCCGAGCGCGCCGGGCGTCGCGCGCACGCTGGCCGAGACGTGCCAGTCGCCCGCGTCGGCCGACCAGCGCAGCTGTCTGCTCGGTCACCTGGAGCGCACCGACGCGCGGCTGACCCGCGTCTACCAGGGCGTGATCGCGCGCTACCGCCGCGCGGCGGGCGGCGTGCGCGAGCCGGCGTCGGTGCGCGCGCTGCGCGCGGAGCAGCGCGCGTGGCTCGCGACGCGCGACCGCGTATGCCGCGAGCGCACCCGGGCGACCGAGGGGCCGCTGTGGGCCGCCGCGCGCGTGCCGTGCTTCGAGCAGCTGGCCGAGCAGCGGGCGGCGGCGCTCGAGGCGCGGGCGACGCCGCGTGCGTCGGCACCGCGTGCATCGGCGCCGCGGCGACGCGTCGGCACCGGCGAATCCGGGTACTGATCGGCGTTGCTTGCTGGCCGCGCGGACGCACCGTACCTTCGCCCGATGCGCCGCTGTGAAGGCGCGTAGTGGCCGCGAACGCGCGCGAGGCGCCGTCGCCCGATGCCGAAGGTCTGCCCGGTCTGCGGGACGTCCTACGACGATCAGAACTCGTTCTGCTCGATCGACGGCAGCACGCTCCGAGTGGTCGAGTCCGCCGAGAGCGTCGTCGGATCGGTCGTCGCCGACCGCTACCTCGTCACGGCCCTGCTCGGCGAGGGCGGGATGGGGAAGGTCTACCTCGCGCGCCACGTCCGGCTGCCGCAGCAGGCCGCGATCAAGATCCTGCGCGCGGACCTCGTGCGCGATCCGATGGCCGTCGCGCGCTTCAACCGCGAGGCGTCGAACGCCAGCCAGATCGAGGCGGAGCACGTCGCGCGCGTGTACGACTACGGCGAGACGCGCGACGGCCTCGTCTACCTGGCGATGGAGTACGTGCCCGGGAAGACGCTCCGCCGCATCATCGAGTCGGAAGGGCCGCTGCCGCCGCGGCGCACGGCGGAGCTGATCCGGCAGATCGCCGCCGGCCTCGACGCTGCGCACGACCTGACGCCGCCGCTCATCCACCGCGACCTCAAGCCCGACAACATCCTCGTCGTCACGTCGGCGAGCGGCCGCGATCGCGTGAAGGTCGTGGACTTCGGCATCGCCAAGGCGTTCGGCTCGGAGGACCACGCGCTCACGCGCACGGGCTTCGTCGTCGGCACGCCCGAGTTCATGAGCCCCGAGCAGCTGCTCGGCGAGCCGCTCGATCCGCGCAGCGACGTGTACGCGCTGGCGCTGGTCGCGTTCGAGTGCCTCACCGGAACGCTGCCGTTCGACATGACGACGCCGGAGCGCGCGCGCATGGCGCGGCTCGTCGAGTCGCCGCACCACCTGCTCGACAGCACGCCGGGCGTGACCTGGCCGGAGTCGATGGAGCAGCTGTTCGAGTCGGCGCTGTCGCGCGATCGCACGGGCCGCCCCGCGAGCGCGGGCGAGTTCGCGCAGGCGCTGATGCTCGCGATCCACGAGGAGTGGCCGGGACCCGTGCCGACGACGACGGGACGCGTGGGGCTGCCGACGCCGGCGGAGCGACGCGCCGACACGCCGCCCGCGCGGCCGTCGCCGACGCCGCCGTCCACGCCGATGCCCGCACCCATGCCGGCATCCATGCCGGCATCCATGCCCGCGATCGCGCCCGACATGCCGACGCCCGACGCGCCGGTGCCGGCCGCGCGGATGCCGCACGTGCGGTCGATGGAGGCGCCGGCGCGCCGATCGCGGACGCGATGGCTGGGCGCGGCGGTCGTCGTCGCGGTGCTCGTGGCCGGTGCGCTGCTCGCGACCCGTCCGCGCACCTCGGCCGAGCCGACGTCGCAGCTCGCGGCGCTGACGCCGCCGGCGCCGCCGGTCGCCGACTCCGTCGCGCCGCCCGCCACGCCGCCTGGCGTCGCCGCGCCCGCGTCGACACCGGCGCCGAGGTCCGCCGAGCGGCCGCGCGACGACGCGGCGCGCGTGTCGGGCGCGGCGGGCGGTGAGACGTCGGACGACGAGCCGCCATCCGAGGCGCGCACCGCCGCGTCGGCGCTCGACTCGCTGGTGCGCGCGCTCGACGGCGCGGGCGTGGACGCGCCGACCGCGCGCAGCCTCGCGCAGTCCATGCGCGCGCTGCTGCCGCGGCTCGGCCGCGACGACCAGGTGCGCGCGAACATCGGCCTGGTGCGGGCGCACATCCTCGCCGGTGACGTGACGGCCGCGTGCAGCGCGCTGCGCACCGCCACCGCGTCCGCCCGCCGCGCCGCGCAGCGGAGCGAGATCCGGCGTCTCGACGAACAGCTCGGATGCGAGTGAGCCGGGCCGCGCGGCGCGCGGCCCGCCCTTCCGTCGCAATCACCTGAGGGACCACCCGTGCAAGCGTCCGTGCATGCGCCCGTGCAAGCGCTCTCACGATCGACCGTCGCGCTGACGCTCGCGCTGGCCCTCGCGCTGCCCGTTGCCGCGCGCCGCGCCGATGCCCAGGTCGCGCCGGCGCCGAGCACCACGTCCACGCGCCCCATCGCGGTTAGCGAGCTGGTGGAGTTCCTCCGCCTGCGCTTCCCGACGATGCGCGTCATCGCGCAGGTGCGCGCCAACTGCCTCGCCGCGCCGCTGACGGGAGCGGACGAGCAGCGGCTGCGCACCGCGGGCGCCGACGACAAGTTCATCGCCGACGTGCGCGCGTCGTGCGTCGCGTCCAACCAGATGGTCGCGATCGTCGACTCGTCGGGCGGGATGATCACGCCGCGCGTGCAGCAGATGCAGCGCTCGTGCGAGCGCGGCGCGGTCGCGGTGTGCGACTCGGTGGCCGACCTCTACATCGAGGGGATCTTCGCACCGAAGAGCCGCAGCCGGGCGGCGGACTTCCTCCTCGTCGCGTGCAGCGCGGGCCGCGAGGAGTCGTGCGTGCGCGCGGTCGACATCCTGGAGGCGAGCGCGGAGGCGCGCGACCACCAGAAGGCCGCGCAGGTGCTGACGCAGCGCTGCGACGTCGGCGTGCTGGCGGGCTGCCGCCGGCTGGGCGGGCAGTACGCGGAGGGGCGCGGCGTGCCGAAGGACGGCGAGCGCGCGGTCGCGCTCTATCGCCGCGCGTGCGACGGCAACGACGCCGAGGCATGCGTGGAGGCGTCGGCGCTCCTCATGGAAGGGAAGAGCGTCGCGGTCGACAGCGCGGCGGCGCTCGGCTACCTGGTGAAGGCGTGCGAGAAGGGCGCGGCGCCGATCGCCGCGCAGCACTGCGCGGCCGCGGGCGCGTCGCTCGCGCGCGGCGCGGTGCCGGCGGACGACGCGCGCGCGGTCGTGCTGCTGCAGCGCGGCTGCGACGCGGGCGACGCCCGCGCGTGCGGCGAGCTCGCGGGGCTCATCCAGGCGGGGCGCGTGCCGGACCGGCCCGTGGCGCAGGCGGCGGTGCTCTACGACAAGAGCTGCACCGCCGGCCGCGCGGCCGACTGCGCGTCGCTCGCCACGCTGCTGGCCGAGGGCACCGCGGTGCCGAAGGACGTGGCGCGCGCGGTGGCGCTGTGGGAGGACGCGTGCACGAAGGGCGTCGCCACCGCGTGCGTGCGCGTGGCGTCGGCGTACGTCGCGGGCCGCGGCGTCACCGCGGACCTCGCGAAGGCGACGCGGCTGTACCGCGCGGCCTGCGACGCGCGCGCGGCCGCGGCCTGCCTCGCGCTCGGCCACATGGCGCTGCGCGGCGAGGGGCAGCCGAAGTCGCCGCAGGCGGCGTTCAGGCTGTTCGAGCAGGCGTGCGCGGGCGGGGAGACCGCGGCGTGCGGTGAGGAAGGATTGCTCGTGGTGCGCGGCCTGGGCGCCCCGCGCGACCTGGAGCGCGCCCGCGCGCGCTTCACGACGGCGTGCGAGGGCGGCGCGGTGGCGTACTGCGTGGACCTGGCGCGGCTGCTCGTGCGCGACGGCGCGCCGGACTCGCTCGCGGCGCGCGCGGTCGCGCTCTATCAGCGCGCATGCGACGGCAAGGAGCCGCGCGGCTGCGGCTGGCTCGGCGTCGCGCTGCAGTCGGGGCGCGGCGTGGCGCCCGATCCGGTGCGCGGGGCGCGCCTGTTCGCGAGCGCGTGCGAGGCCGGCGACTCGCACGGCTGCGCGCAGCTGGGCCAGGCGTTCGCCACCGGCACGGGCGTCGCCACGGACCACACGCGCGCGGTGATCAGCTACGAGAAGAGCTGCACGCTGGGCGACGGCGACGGCTGCAGCGCGCTGGCGGAGATGTTCTGGAACGGGAAGCCGATGCCGCGCGACCGGGCGCGCGCGGTGGTGCTCTGGCAGCGCGGCTGCGCGGTGGACGGCGCGGCGGCGTGCTGGCAGTACGGGCAGCGGCTGGTGAAGGGCGACGACGTGCCGAAGGACGAGGCGAAGGGCGCCGACGCGCTCGCGCGCAGCTGCGACGGCGGCGAGGCGCGCGCCTGCGCGCTGCTGGCCGAGCAGGTGCAGGCGGGCCGCGGCGTGCCCGCGGACCCCACGCGCGCGCAGACGCTCATGCAGCGCGCGTGCGACCTGGGGCTGACCGACCGGCGCTGCCGGAAGTAGTGTCGCGCGCGGTCGCGTTCAGCGCGCGGAGCAGCGCGTCGCGACCAGTCGGACGTCGGCGGGCGCGACGTCGCGCGTCGCGGGCGGCGTCGCCGTCCACGTCGCGGTGCCGCGCCAGTCGCCCGCCGCGCGGCGCAGCGCGAGCGTCATCTCGCCGCCGGTGGCCGGCATCGTGACCGTGACGGTCGCGGTGTCGACGGCCGTCCAGCGGCCGTCGCGCCACGCCGCGCGTCCACGTTCGTCGCCGACGCTCGCGGTGCCCGCACGATCGAGACGCAGCGTGTCCGGCAGCGCGGGCGCCGCCGCCGTCCATGCGCGTTCCGGACGCACGACCCAGCAGCCGGCGACGGTGCTCACGGCGTCGCGCCGCCCAGTCAGCGGCCGCGCGGTCCCGCCGGCGACGCCGGTGACGACCGCCTCCAACGCCAGCGCGCTTGGCTTGAGCACGATGGTCGTGGACGACGTATCCTCTCCACGCGTGAGCACGCGCAGGCTGTCCATGGCATAGCCGACGCGCCGCGTGAGCAGCGTCGCCGCCCCTCGCAGGGGACTCTGCACACGGAAGGCGCCGATGCTGTCGGTGACCGCGCCCGCGGTCGTGCCGGCGATCTGCACCTGCGCACCAGCGATGGGGCGCCCGTCGGGCGTGACGACGCGACCGGAGACGAGGCCCCTCGCCGTTCCCGAGACGTTGCCTGCGAGCGCCATCGCGTCCGCGGTCACGGACTTCGCGGCGGACGGCGCGAGCTCGCGCCGCGACTCGCCGACGGCGACGGGAGCCGCGGGCGCCGGCATGGGTGCCGGCGCCATCGGGGGCGCGGCCATGGGCGCGGACGCGAGCTCGGCCGCCGGCGACGGCGGGGCGGGCGCGACGTCGGCTGCACGGGTGCGCGCAGCCATCCGACGCGCGGGCTCGGGCGCGGCCGCGACGGCCGGCGCCGGGGTGACCATGGGCTCGGACGCGAGGGCCGTGCTGTCGGCCACCTGATCGGCCATCGCGCGCGACTCCAGCATCTCGACCGGCTGCGCCACCTCCGTGGACGCCGACTTGACGCCACGGTCGCGCAGCACGACCGCCGATCCACCCGCGAGCAGCAGCACGGCGGCCGCGGCGCGCGCGGGCGCACCGGTCCACCAGCGCCGCGTGGCGGGCGGACGGATCGTCGGCACGGCGACCGGCGCGGCAGCGGGCACCACGCCCGCCGGCACCGCGTCCAGCGCGCCCAGGATCCGCGATGCCCCCGCGATCAGCCCGCGCGCCTCGGCCACCAGCGCGGTGCAGTCGGGACACGTCGCGACGTGCGCCTCCGCGCGCGCCGCCTCGTCGGGCGGGAGCGCGCCGTCCAGCCACGCATGCGCGGTCGCCTCGCCCAGGTGCACGCCGTCCCAGCCGTCGGCGGTCATCGGCCGCTCCTCATGCATGCGTGCCTCCCGTGCGCGGCCGCGGGCCCGCGGGCGGGATGGGCGTGACGGACGGCGCGGCGACGCCGCCCCGCTCCTCGCCCGCGATCGCCTCCCACGCCTCGACGAGGCGGCGGCGCGCCCGCGCCAGCGTGGTCCCGACCGACCCCACCGCCAGCCCCAGCGCCGCGGCGATCTCGTGGTAGTCCAATCCTTCCTCCCGCATCAGCAGCGCGAGCCGGTCGCGCTCGGCCAGCGCGTCCACGGCGCGCCGGGCCAGCGCCATCTCCTGCATCCGCTCCAGCGTCGTCGGCTCGGGCTCGACGTGCGTGGGCTCCTGCTCGCGCAGCAGCGACAGGTGCCGGCGCCGGCGCGCGTCGCGCCGCGCCTCGTCGCGCACGAGGTTGGTCGCCACCGCGAACAGCCACGCGCGCTCCTGCGCGACCGGGCCGTGCCGCAGGGCGCGCAGGAAGGTCTCCTGCGCGACCTCCTCGGCCCAGTCGCGGTCGCCCAGCCGGCGCGTGAGGTACCGCACCAGCGGCGCGTGATACTCCCGGAACAGCCGCTCGACGTCGTCCATGGCGTCAGCGGGCCGGGCGGAGAGGTGAGTGTCGCGGCATGCGAGAGGGGAGACGCTCGAGCCGCCCGAACTTGCACACGGAAACCGCGAAACGGCGAGGCCCGGTGTGGGGACTCGCCGTTTGTACGGTCTTTCGCGCCGGCGGGGCCGGTGGGGACGGGCTCCGGCTCCCAGCGACCTTGCGCCGAGGAGCCCCGCTCGCCGCTCGCCGCTCGCCGCTCGCCGCTACTCCTCTCTGAGAGTGAGCGCCGGCTGCACCCGCGTCGCCCGCCGCGACGGCAGCCACGACGCCAGCAGCGCGACCGCCGCCAGCAGCGTCGCCACGCCCACGAACGTCAGCGGGTCCGTCGTGCTCACGCCGTAGAGCAGCGACTGCAGCAGCCGCGTCACCGCCAGCGCGCCGCCCAGGCCGACCGCCAGCCCCACCGCGACCGGCGTCATCCCCTGGCGGAGCATCAGGCCCATCACGCGCGCCGGCGGCGCGCCGAGGGCGACACGGACCGCGATCTCGCGCTCGCGCTGGCGCACCACGTAGGCGACCACGCCGTACAGCCCGATCGCGGCGAGCATGAGCGCCATCGACCCGAACACCGTCACCAGCACCGTGAACAGCCGCTGGGTGGACGCCGCGTCGGAGACCTTGTTGGTGAGCGGCACGACCTCGAGGAACGCCTGCCCGGGGATGATCTCGCGGATCGCCGCGCGGATGGGGCCCGCCAGCCGCGCCGGATCGCCCGACGTGCGCGCGACCAGCGACATCGCGGAGCGCGGCATCACCGCGTCGGGCACGTAGGCCGTGAAGCCCGCGATCGAGTCGAGGCGCGCGCTGCGCACGTCGCCCGCGACGCCCGCGACGCGGAAGGTGATGCCGCGGTACTCGAACGTCTCGCCGATGGCCGAGCGGCCCGGCCACACCTGCTCCGCCATGCGGCGGCTGATGACGGCCTTCGCCGGCGCCGTGCTGTCGCCCGCGGTCCTGCCCACGTCCTCGCCCGCCAGCAGCGGCACGCCGAGCGCCTTCAGGTAGCCCTGCGTCGCCGGCATCAGCAGCACGCGCGGCTCCTCGCCCTGCGGCGGCGCGGGGCGGCCCGGCACGGTGAACGGCACCGACTCGCCCGGGTCCTGCGTCAGCGGCGCATTCTTCGTCGCGCCGGCGGCGATCACGCCCGGCACCTGCTGCACGCGGTCGATGATGCTCTGTCGCACGGCGATGCGCCGGGCGATCGCGGCCTCGCGGTTCGCGTCGTTGTCGTCGATCTGGATGGAGAAGCGCGCGAGCAGCGCGTTCTCCGCGCGGAAGCCCGGATCGGCCGACGTGAGCTGCTGGAAGCTGCGCAGCATGAGCCCCGCGCCCACCACGAGCACGACCGCCAGCGCCACCTCGGCCGCCACCAGCGCGGCGCGCGCGCGGTGCGCCGAGCCGCCCGCGCCGACGCTCCCGCGGCCGCTCTCGCGCAGCGTGCTGGCCATGCGCGTCGTCAGCGACGCGCGCAGCGCGGGCCACAGCCCGACCACGACGCCCGTCAGCAGCGAGATGCCGAGCGCGAACGCGAGCACGCCCGCGTCGAGGCGCACGTCGGCGGCACGCGGGAGGAAGTCGCCGCTGAGCGCGAGCAGCGTGCGCACGCTCCACCACGCGGTCAGCACGCCGAGCACGCCGCCGACGAGCGACAGCATCAGGCTCTCGATCACGAGCAGCCGCACGACCTGCCCGCGGCTGGCGCCGAGCGCGCCGCGCAGCGCGATCTCGCGCGTGCGCGCGGTGCCGCGGACGAGGAACAGGTTCGCGACGTTCGCGCACACCACCAGCAGCACGAGCAGCACGGCGCCGAGCATCACCAGCAGCCCACGACGCACCGAGCCCACGATGGTGTCGCGCACCGGCTCCGCGACCGCGCTGACATAGCCGCCGTTGCTCTCGGGGAAGCGCGTGGCCAGCCCCTTCAGGAACGTCTCGACCTCCTGGCGCCCCTGCTCCAGGGTGACGCCGGGCTTGAGCCGCGCGATCGGCGTCAGCCACCGGGCCGCGCGCCCCGCGCCCACGTCGTCGTCGCCGAGCAGCGTCGCCGGGACCCAGACGGCGACGTCGGCCTCGGGGTAGGCGAAGTCGCGCGGCATCACGCCGGTGACCGTGTACGACTCGCCGCCGAGCCGGATCTGGCGCCCGACGACGCCGCTGTCGGCGCCGAGCTGGCGCTCCCAGAAGGCGTGGCTCACGACGACCGCGTGGGCCGCGGCGACGTGCTCCTCGGTCGAGAGCGTGCGCCCGACCGCGGCCCGCGTGCCGACCGCGGGGAAGAAGCCCTTCGTGACGTACGCCGTGCGGGCGAACGTCGGCTCCGCGCCGGCCTCGCCGAACACCATCCCGTTGCCGAGGACGCGGAACGCGCCGACGGCGGTGAAGCGCGTGAGGTCGGTCTCCCAGTCGCGCATCTCGGTGTGGCTGACCTCTCCCTTCGCGACGTCCGCGGCGGGGTTGGCCGGCCAGAGGCGCACGACCCGCTCGGTCTCCGGGAAGGGGAGGGGGCGCAGCAGCACGCCGCGCACGACCGAGAACATCGCCGTCGTCGCGCCGATCCCGAGCGCGAGCGTGAGCAGGACGATGGCGGAGAAGCCGGGCGAGCGGCGGATCCCGCGCGCGGCGAAGCGGAGGTCCTGGGCGACGCTGGCCCAGCGGTCGGAACGGTGCATCTCGGTCACGCGGTGGGAGGAGATGTCCTGGCAGCGCGCACGCACCGCCTCGAGGTCGCCGAATCGGGCCATGGCGAGTCGCCGGGCGTCGTCGGGCGGATAGCCGGCGGCGATCAGCTCGTCGGTCGCCATGTCGACGTGGAAGGCCAGCTCCTCGTCCACCGCGGCGCCGACGTCCTGCTCGGCGCTGGGGAGTCGGAAGAGCCGGCGCACGCCGCGGAAGCGGCGCGTGGTCATGTTTCGGCTCCGACGGCGAGCACGCGGGAGACGGCCGCGGCGTACTGCGCCCATACGGTCGTCTTGGTGCCGAGCTGCTGCCGGCCCAGGGAGGTGAGCTGGTAGTACTTGGCGCGGCGGTTGTTCTCGGAGAGCCCCCACTCGCTCTCGATCCAGCCGCGCCGCTCCAGGCGGTGGAGGGCGGGGTAGAGCGCCCCCTCCTCGACCCGGAGCACGTCGCCCGAGACGTCGTGAATCCAGCGCGCGACGGCGTAGCCGTGGCGGGGTCCCCACGAGAGGGTCTTCAGGATGAGCACGTCGAGCGTGCCCTGGAGGAGGTCGAGGTTGTCGGCGGGCTCGGTCATCGGTTCCCCATGAGGTCTTAGGGGAGCGACAGTAGGTCTCCGCTCCCTAAGGTGTCAAGGGAAGACTACGGGCTGGCCGCGCGCGCCGGTTTCAGTCCTTCACGCCAGAGCTGTTTGCCTGTTGGGGGGATACGGATGCTCCGGATCGGAACGGATCGTTCGGATCGCTCCGTGTAGCGCACAGGACGTCGCCGCCGCGCGGGGCGATCCGAAGCATCCGCCATCATCCGGAGCATCCGTATCCCCCCCGACAGGCGAAGGGGCCGGCGCGAGGATCCAGACTCAGGACCCGCCGTCGAGCGCCGCCCGCAGCGCCCGGTCGAACAGCTCCGCCGGCTGCGCTCCGGAGACAGCCAGCCGCTGGTCGAGCACGAGGAAGGGCACGCCCTGGATCCCCAGCCGCGCCGCGTCGCGCTGACCGTCGCGCACGTCCAGCTCGTACGCGTCCGACGCCAGCATCGCGCGCACGGCGTCGGCGTCGTGCCCCTGCGCCACCGCCAGCTCCGTCAGCACCGCGCGGTCGCCCACGTCGCGCCCCTCGGCGAAGTATGCGCGGAAGAGCGCGTCGGCCGTCGCCAGCGCGCGCTCGCCGACCGCGGCGTCGTCGTCCTGCGCCTGCGCCCACAGGACCAGCCGGTGCGCGTCGGTGGTGTTGGGCGCGACGGTGACCCGGTCGAAGCGGAACCCCAGCCCGTCGCCCGCGCCCGCGTCGGCCACGTGCCCGAACATCGTCGCCAGCCGCGCGTCGCTCCCGAACTTCCCGCGCATGTGCGTCGCGAAGTCCACGCCCTCGCGGGGGAGCTGCGGCTGCAGCTGGAACGGCCGCCAGCTCCACTCGACGCGCACGTCGGGCCGCTCGCCGCGCAGCCGCGCGACCGCCGCCTTGAGGCGCGTCTCGCCGATCCAGCACCAGGGGCAGGCGATGTCGGCCCAGAGGTCGAGCGTGAGCGTCGTTGCGGCGGTCGGCATCGTCATGAGCGTCGTGGGCTGCGGACTGCGGATCCTAGCGGCTGCGTGCGTCGTGCTGCGTGCTGCGTGAACGGCCTCGGGACGCCCCTCACGCAGCACGCAGCCGGGCCTCACGGTCCGGTGCCACCCGCCCGCCCACCCCCGATCCCGCGATCGCCCCACCCGCCGTTGTCGCGGTCGCGGCCCTGCGCGCCGGCGTCGTCGGCGCCGGCCACCTGGTCGGGGTGCGGATCCGCGCGGTCGTCGGCGTCCAGGCGGCTCGCGGAGCGGCGGGCGGCGTCGCTGCTGGGGACGTGCGCGCCGCCCTCGGTCTCGTCGGACGTCTCGTCGGCCCGGAGCGGGCGGTGCTCGTCGTGCGCCATCGTGTGCCTCCGTGAGATCGGGTTGGGGACGCGCGTGGGTCGCACGATCCGCGCCCCGCGCGTTCTCGTGCCCCGCGCCTTCCTTATCTTGCGGGGCCGCCACGGCCCATCGCTCCCACCGCCCGCCCCGCCATGCGTCGCCTCCCGCTCGTCGCCGCGCTGCTGATCGCGCCCTCCGTCCTCGGCGCGCAGGCGCCCGCCGCACCCGCGGCGGCGCCCGCGCCGTCCGCCGCCGACCGCGCGCGCGCCGAGCGGGCGCTGCGCGCCGCGCCGCTCACCGACGGGCACAACGACCTGCCGTGGGCCATCCGCGAGGCGACGCCCAACGCCAACGTCGAGGACGCGCGCGGCGCGTGGGGCGACTCGCTCCCCGCGGCGCTCGACGTCGACGCGTACGACCTGCGCACGCGCACGAAGGGCCACACCGACTTCACGCGCCTCGCCCAGGGGATGCTCGGCGCGCAGTTCTGGTCGGTCTACATCCCGGGCGAGCCGGTCGACGGCGCGTACGGGCGGCACGGCAAGGTCGCCAGCACGCCGGGCTACGCGCGCGTGCAGCTGGAGCAGATCGACATCGCGCGCCGCGTGATCGCGAGGTATCCCGACCGCCTCGCGTTCGCCACCCGCGCCGCCGACGTCGCGCCCGCGCGGCGCGCCGGCAAGATCGCGTCGTTCCTCGGCATGGAGGGCGGCCACGCGATCGAGAACTCGCTCGGCGCGCTGCGCACGTACTACGACCTCGGCGTGCGCTACATGACGCTGACGCACAACGTGACGCTCGACTGGGCGGACGCGGCGCTGGACAGCGCGCGCCACGGCGGCCTGACGGACTTCGGCCGCGACGTCGTGCGGGAGATGAACCGCCTCGGCATGCTCGTCGACCTGTCGCACGTGTCGCCGGGGACGATGAGCGACGCCCTCGACGTCGCGCAGGCGCCGGTGATCTTCTCGCACTCCGCGGCGCGCGGGCTCGCCGACCACCCGCGCAACGTGCCCGACTCGATCCTCGCGCGGCTGCCGCGGAACGGCGGCGTGGTGATGGTGACGTTCGTGCCGGGCTTCATCTCGCCCGAGCTGGTCGCGCACGACCGCGCGCAGCAGGCGGAGATCGCGCGGCTGCGCGCGCAGGCGGGCACCGACACGGCGGCGGTGCGCGCGGGCGTGACGGCGTGGCAGGCGTCGCATCCGCGTCCGAAGGTCACGCTGGCGCAGGTGGCCGACCACATCGAGCACGTGCGCAAGGTCGCGGGCATCGACCACGTCGGCATCGGCGGCGACTTCGACGGGATCACCGAGACGATCGTCGGCCTCGAGGACGTCTCGAAGTATCCCGCGCTGTTCGCCGAGCTGGCGCGCCGCGGCTGGACGGAGGCGGAGCTGCGCAAGCTGGCGGGCGAGAACGTGCTGCGTGCGCTGCGCGGGGCCGAGGCGACGGCGGCGCGCCTGCAGCGGGGCGTCGTGCCGCGGGTGCAGAAGGCGGCGACCGGCAGCTGAGCGCACCCGCGAGCGACGGAAGGCGCGGGGCGTGGCGGGCGCGCCACGGGGATTTCGACCCATGTGAGCGCGTGACGGGGTGGACATGATGCGTCGGCGCGCGGACGTCGCGCGCCGACGTCCCCACACCGACCTCACGCCATGCGCACGCTACGGCTCCTCGCCACGCTCGCCGTCCTCGCTCCGGTCCTCGCCGCCGCGCCCGCGGGCGCGCAGCAGGTGACCGTCGGGACCGTCCAGAACGCGAACTGCATCCCGTTCGGCTGCGACTTCGACGTCTCGCGCTACCAGCAGGTGTACGCGGGCGGCGCGTTCGGCGGCGCGGCGCAGATCACGTCCCTCTCGTTCCTGCTCGGCTCCGCGCCGAACTCGTTCCTCTCGCCCGTCACGTACACGGTGCGGCTCGGGTACACGAACGCCGCGGTGGGTGGGCTGAACGCGGCGCTCGACGCGAACGTCGCGGGCGGGCTGACGACGTTCGCCACGCGCAGCTTCGGCATCGGGCCGGCGGCGCCGCCCGTGCTGACCTTCACGGGGCTGACGCCGTTCGCCTTCGATCCGGCGGCCGGCAACCTGCTGCTCGACATCCTGGTGGACGGGCAGGTGGGCGCGGACGTCGGCGGCTGGGCGAGCTACGCGTCCGACAACAGCGGCACGGTCACCAGCCGCGCGTACGTGCAGGGCGGCACGGCGGGCGGCGACGAGACGGGGCTGGTGACGCAGTTCGGCCTCGTCGCGACTCCCACGAGCACCGTGCCCGAGCCGACGACCGCCGTGCTGCTCGGCGCGGGGCTGCTCGGCGTGGCGGGCGTCGGCGCGCGGCGTCGCGCGCGCTGAGTGCCGGATCTCAGCGCGGTGCGAGCACCTTGAGGCCCACGATGCCGGCGACGATCAGCCCGATGCACGCGAGGCGGGCGGCCGTCGCCGGCTCGCGGAACAGCACGATCCCGAGCACCGCGGTGCCCACGGTGCCGATGCCGGTCCACACGGCGTAGGCGGTGCCCAGCGGCAGCGTGCGCAGCGCGACGCCGAGGAGGCCCATGCTGAGCACGAGCGCGACGGCGGTGCCGACCGAGGGCCAGAGGCGGGTGAAGCCTTCCGCGTACTTGAGCCCCACGGCCCAGCCGACCTCGAACAGGCCGGCGACGATCAGGACGAGCCACGCCATCGCTTCTCCTCTCCTGGGTGCTGGCGAGGAGCAATGTAGCGCGTGGCGGCGCGCGAAGATCGAACTGCCTTTGCAAGGATGCAGATCGGACAAAGTCTGATAACGACGGATGGCTCCGTGTGAGTGCGAGGTATGTCGCGCCACGCGGAGCATCGGCGGTTATCCGATCTTCTCAGATTTTTATCCTTGCTGCCGTTGTCGTTCGGGTCCGGCGCGCGGGGCACGGGTCGGCGAACCGTGGGTTACGGATGCTCCGGATGAGACGGATGCTGCGGATCGCTCCGCGTGGCGGTGACGCTCCACGCGCTACACGGAGCGATCCGAACGATCCGCTCCGATCCGGAGCATCCGCGTCCTCCCCAACAGGTGAGAGGATCCGGCGCGCCGACGCGTCCCGAGGCAGAGCACGCAGCACGCAGCACGCAGCCTCAGCTCATCCACCAGTCCACGACCCACGCCACCGCGAGCACGACGACGAACGCGATCGTCAGGAGCTTGCGCGCCTTGCGCGCCCAGCGCGCGCGCGGTGCCTTCGCATTCCACAGTCGGTTCGCGTTGAGCGCCGCGAACTGCGCCGCGAACACCGGATCGCGGAAGCGGTACGTCCGCCGCTCCGGCTCGAACAGCTCCGACTCGTCGTCGGTGAAGTCGGCCGCGGTCAGCACCGATGTCGGCGGGCCGAGGAAGACGGCGTTCGGTCCCAGCAGCACGCGCTCGCGTCGGACGTACGTGTCGTCGCCTGCGCCCGCGTACGGCGCCACGAGGTCGTGCCGCGCCCGGTTCACCAGCGTCAGGAACCCGAACAGGCAGAAGCCGAAGAAGCCGACGACGCCGGCGGCCATCAGCAGCCACCAGTTCCACTCGCCGCTCGGCGTGCGCAGCGCGAGCGTCTCGCGCGTCAGCCCGCGCGCGAACGGCGCCAGCACCTTCGGGATCATCCACAGGATGACCGCGAGCGGAATCCAGTAGGGCGTCGTGCGGAGGACGAACGTCCAGCGCATCCTGCGCAGCACCGCGGGATCGACCGGCGCCAGCTCCCGCGCGTGTGCCCCCCGACAGTCGTCGCAGAACGGGACGTCGAGCGCGTGGAAGAGGTAGCGCGACGGCGCGTCGTCGCTCGTGCGCCGGAACCGCTTCTCCACCCGCAGCGTGCCGCGCGCGGGCGTGCCGCAGGCCGCGCAGTCCGCGGGCATCCGCAGCCCGTGCAGCGGGCCGGTCACCTGCACGCGCGTCGGCGCCAGCGGCGCGCCGCTGCGGGCGGGCGGGGCGAGCACGGGGCCCGCGCCGGTGGGCGACGTCGTCACGGAGTCCATGGCGCCAACGTACGACGGGCCGCGGTGGCGCGCGAGCACGAGCATGGCGCGCTCCCGCCGAGCGGTTGCCGGGCCCGTGCCCACGCCGTACTGTCGTCGCGCCGTCCGGCTTCAACCCTCGCCGCTCCGCCCATGCCGCTCTCGCGCCGCTCGTTCGTCCGCTCGCTCGGGCTCTCCGGAGCGGGCGTGGTCTCGGCCTCGCTCATCGGCGGACGCGGGCGCGAGGCGCTGGCGGCCGAGCTGCGGCGGGCCGGCTCGCTCGACTCGGCGGACCACGCGGGGCTCGCGCTGCCCGACGTCATCAAGCTCAGTAGCAACGAGAACCCGCGCGGCCCGTCGGAGGTGGCGCTGCGCGCGCTGCGCGAGGCGCTGGCCGGCTCGTCGCGCTACCCGTTCGCGCAGGCTACCGCGCTGCGCGAGGCGATCGCGAAGGCCAACGGCGTCCCGGTCGACCACGTGCTGCTCGGCTGCGGGTCGAGCGAGGTGCTGCGCGTGGCGGTGGACACGTTCACGTCGCCCGCGAAGGCGCTCGTGACCGCCGCGCCGACGTTCGAGGACGCGGCCGACCGCGCGCGCGTGCTCGGCGCGCCGGTGCGCGCGATCCCGGTGCTCGGCGACCTGCGGCTCGACCTGCCGACGATGGCCGCGCAGGCCGGCGGCGCGGGGCTCGTGTTCGTCTGCAACCCGAACAACCCCACGGGCACGCTGTACCCCGCGACGGCGATCGCCGTCTTCGTGCGGCGCGTGAAGCGCGACGCGCCCGACGCCGCGGTGCTGATCGACGAGGCGTACCACGAGTACGTGGACGATCCCGCCTATGCGACCGCGCTGCCGCTGGCGCTCGAGACGCCGGGCGTGCTGGTGGTGCGCACGTTCTCCAAGGCGCACGGGATGGCGGGGCTGCGCGTCGGCTACGCGATGGCGCGCCCCGAGACGATCCGGGCGATGGCGCGCCACTCGCTCGGCATCAACGTCAACGCGCTCGGCGCGACGGCGGCGCTGGCGTCGCTCGGCGACCGCGAGCTGGCCGCGCGCGAGCGGCGCCTCAACGGCGAGGCGCGCGAGTACACGACGCGCTTCTTCGCGTCGCGCGGCTACCGGGTCACGCCGTCGCAGGCGAACTTCGTGATGGTCGACGTGCGCCGCGACCCGAAGGCGTTCCAGGACGCGTGCCGCGCGCAGCAGATCCTCGTCGGCCGCCCGTTCCCGCCGCTGGCGACGCACGCGCGCGTGTCGATCGGCACGATGGACGAGATGCGCGCGGCGACGGAGGTGTTCGCGCGCGTGCTGGGGAAGGCCGCGACCTGACTCGTTGACCTATGGAGAGGATACGGATGCTCCGGATCTGAACGGATGGTTCGGATCGCTCCGCGTGGCGGCGACGCCCCATGCACCACGTGGAGCGATCCGCAGCATCCGCATCATCCGGATCATCCGTATCCTCTCCAACGGCCACAGGGGTCCGGCGCGCCGGGCCTGAATGACGAGTGCAGGCGACGCGAAGCTCTAGACGTCGACGCCCGGCACGCGTAGCGGCAGCACCGGGAACGCCGCCCGCGCCCGCAGCGCGACATTCACGTCGACGTCCGCGATGAGCACCACGTCCGCCGCGTCGCGCGCGTCAGCGACCACGGTGCCGTCGGGCGCGACGATGCACGAGCCGCCCGGGAACGTGCTCCCGTCCGCGGCCGCGCCGACGCGGTTGCACAGCGCCAGCCACGCCTGGTTCTCCGCCGCGCGCGCACGCGCCAGCAGGCGCAGCGTCTCGCCGCGCGGATGCGGCCACTCGGCGACGCACAGGAAGAGCGTCGCGCCGTCGGCAGCGTCGCGGCGGTAGTGCTCGGGGAAGCGCAGGTCGAAGCAGATGCTGAGCGCCGCGTCGGCGGCCGCGTCGCCGCGCCCCACGCGCGTGCGCACGCGCGTCGTGCCGGCCACCAGCCGCTCCGGCTCGCCCATCGGCGGGAAGAGGTGCGCCTTGTCGTACGTCACCAGCGCCGACGATGGCGATGCGCCGCGCGGCGACAGCAGGTGCATCCGGTTCGCGATCCCGCCGTCCGCCGTCGCGGCGACGAAGCTGCCGCCGATCCACGCGTCGCGCGCGTCCGCGAGCTGCTGCAGCGCGTCGAGGGTGCGCGCGGCGCCGCGCGCCGCGTCGGCCCACGTGTCGTGCGCGTAGCCCGTCGTGAACAGCTCGGGCAGCAGGTACACGTCGGCGGGCGGCGCCGCGGTCACGAGCGCCGCGGCGCGCGCGACGTTCTCGTCCGGCGCGCCGTCGGTCACGGTCATCTGCACGAGCGCGAGGCGCAGCGTCATCTCTCGGGGCGGCGTCGGGGAAGGCGTCGCCGCGCAACATAAGCAGTCCGCTTCTTGCGCGGCGAGCACCGCCCACGACCGTCGCGTCCGCACCCGCACACCGTCGCGCCCGATGACCATGCCCCACGTCTCCGCCGCCGAGAGCGGCACCTTCGCCATCGGCGGCGACCTGCCGGTGCACCGCCTGGGCTACGGCGCGATGCAGATCACCGGCCCCGGCGTGTTCGGCCCGCCGCGCGACCGCGACGAGGCGATCCGCGTCCTCAGGCGCTGCGTCGCGCTCGGCGTCGACTTCATCGACACCGCCGACTCGTACGGCCCGAACGTGAGCGAGGAGCTGATCGCCGAGGCGCTGCATCCGTATCCCGCGGGGCTCGTGATCGCGACCAAGGCCGGCTTCGAGCGACCCGGCCCCGGCAGCTGGATCACCAATGGCCGCCCCGAGCACCTGCGCGCGCAGTGCGAGGGCAGCCTGCGACGGCTGAAGCTCGAGCGCATCGACCTCTGGCAGCTGCACCGCATCGACCACAAGGTGCCCGCCGACGAGCAGTTCGGGGTGATGGCCGAGCTGCAGCGCGAGGGGCTCGTGCGGCACCTCGGGCTGTCGGAGGTGAGCGTCGAGCAGATCGAGGCCGCCCGCCGCGTGGTGCCGATCGTCACGGTGCAGAACCGGTACAACCTGGCGGAGCGTGAGGCGGAGCGGGTGCTGGAGCACTGCGAGGGGCTGGGGATCGGCTTCATCCCGTGGTATCCGCTGCTGACCGGGAGGCTCGCGGAGGAGGGCGGGCCGCTGGCGCGCGCCGCCGCGCGGCTGCACGCGACGCCCGCGCAGGTCGCGCTCGCGTGGCTGCTGCGCCGCTCGGCCGTGATGCTGCCGATCCCGGGCACGTCGCGCGTCGCGCACCTGGAGCAGAACGTCGCCGCCGCGGCGCTGACGCTCGACGACGCGACGTTCGCGGAGCTGAGCGAGGCGGTGCCGGCGTAGCCGCGCGGTTGCGGCGGGCGGTCGCGCGGGGCATCGTCGGCCATCCCTCGTCCCGTCCGCTCCCTGCCATGACCGAACTTCCCGCGGAACCCACCGCGCGCCGCGCGTGGCGCGCCGCCGCGGCCGCCGTCGTCACCGCGCTCGTCCTCGCGCTCGTCACGCTGGCCGTCTTCGAGCGCGCCTATCCGCTGGTGGACGTCGGGCTGCGCCTGTCGCGCGAGGAGGCGATCGCGCGCGCCCGTGCGCTGGCCGCCCGCGACGGGCTCGCGCCGGCCGGCGCGCGCGCCGCGGCGCGCTTCGCGAACGACGAGGAGCTCGCGACCTACGTGGACCTCGCCGCCGGCGGGCCCGACTCGGTGCGCGCGCTGGCGCAGGGGCGCGAGGTCGCGCTCTACGCGTGGGAGGTGCGGCTGTTCGCGCCGGGCAACACGCGCGAGGCGCGGCTGCGCTTCGCGCCGGACGGCCGGGTGGTGGGGCTGCTGCGCACGCTCGCGGAGACGGACCGCCGGCCGACGGTGAGCGAGGCCGCGGGCCGCGCGGCGGCGGATGCGGCGCTGCCGCGGTGGGCCGGTGGGCTGCCGGCGGACGCGTGGCGCTTCACGGCCGCGTCGTACATCACGCAGCCGCGCAGCGGGCGCGTGGACCGCACGTACCGCTACACGCGCGTCGGCCGCACGGTGGGCGAGGCGCCCATCCGCGCCGACGTCGTGGTGACGGGCATGGACTCGGCGCGCGCCGCCGGCGGCGTCGACGTGCTCGGCGTGCGCACGTACGTCGACGTGCCCGAGAGCTGGACGCGCCGCTACGGCGAGATGCGCGCGTCGAACGAGCTGTACGCGCAGCTCTCGCTGCCGGGCATGCTGATCTTCTTCGCAGGCGCGCTGGTGGCGCTCGTGAAGCTGCGCGACGCGGTGCGCTGGCGCCCCGCGATGCTCGTCGGGAGCACCGTCGGCGCGCTGATGCTGCTCGGCGCGCTGAACGGACTGCCGCTCGCGTGGTTCGGGTACGACACCGCGACGCCGACGGCGAGCTTCGTCGCGCTCAACGTGTTCGGCGCCATCGCCGCGGGCGTCGCGGTCGCGCTGTTCGTGGGCGGCGCCGTCGCCGCGGCGGAGGTGCTGACGCGGCGCGCCTTCCCGCGGCAGGTGGACTGGTACGCGTACCTGCGCCATCGCGGCACCGGCGAGGTCGCGGCGCACGTCATGGGCGGCTACGCGCTCGCCGCGCTCGGCTTCGCGTACGTGTCGCTCTTCTACCTCACGACGCGCCGCACGCTCGGCTGGTGGGTGCCGACGGGGACGCTCGACGATCCGGACCAGATCGCGACGCCGCTGCCGTGGGTGAGCGCGATCGGCACCGCGCTGTTCGCGGGCGTGTGGGAGGAGGCGGTCTTCCGCGCCGTGCCGCTCGCGCTGCTGTCGCTGTGGGTGGGGCGCCGCGCGTCGCGCCGCTGGTGGATGGCCGCAGGTGTGATCGTGACGGCGCTGGTGTTCGGCTTCGGGCACGCGAACTACCCGTCGTGGCCCGCGTACGCGCGCGGCGTCGAGCTGTTCCTCGAGGCGTCGCTGTGGGCCGTGCTCTATCTGACGGTGGGGCTGCCGACGACCATCGTCGCGCACGTGCTCTACGACCTCGCGTGGTTCGGGCTGTTCGCGCTGCACGGCGATGGCGCGGCGTATCGCGTCACCGCCGCGGTGGTGGTGGGCGCCGGGCTGCTGCCCGCGCTGCTCGTGGCGCAGGGCGCGCTGGCGCGGCGACGTGCGCGCGCCGCAATGCCGGAGGTGCCGCCGCGCTTCGCCGACTGGCGCCGCGGCGACGTGCTGCCGGTGATCGACGACGCGCCGCCCGAGACGGTGGTGCCCGACCGCGCGGGCGGCGCGCGCCGATTGGCCGCGCTGGCCGCGGGCGCCGCGGCCGTGCTGCTCGCCCTCGCGCTGCCGCCGCGCGCCACGCTCGGCCCGCCGTTCACCGCGTCGCGTGCCCGCGTCGCGACGGTCGCGGACTCCGCGCTGCGCGCCGCCGGCGGCGAGCCCGCGCGCTGGACGCGCACGCTCGCGGTGCGCGACGCCGACCGCGAGACGGAGCTGCGCCGCTTCCTGCGCGACTCGCTGAGGAGCCGCGCACGCGCGGTGGCCGCGCTGCAGTCGATCGCGACCAGCTACGCGCCCGGCCCCGTGTGGGAGGTGCGCTACGTGCGCCGCAACGGCACGCTGCAGGAACGCGCGGAGTCGTGGCGCGTGCTGGTGCAGCCCGACGGGCGCGTGCGGAAGCTGATGCACCAGCTGCCCGAGGCCGCGCCGGGCGACACGCTCACCGCCGACCGCGCGCGCACGGTCGCCGCGGCGGCGCTCCGCGCGCGCGGCGCCGACCCGACGCGGCTGCGCGAGGTGGGGGTGACGCTCGTGCCGCGCCCGCGCCGCGTGGACGCGACGGTGGAGTACGAGGATCCGGCGGTCGCGCTCCCCGGCGGTGCGCGCGCCCGCCTCCGCGCCGACGTGGTGGGCGACGCCCTGGTGGACGTGCGCCGCGACGTGAAGCTCCCCGAGGCCGTCGAGCGCGCCAACCGCGAGCGCGCCAGCCGCCGCCTCACCTTCTCGGTCGGCGGCGGGCTGCTGGCGCTGGGCCTCGCCTTCGGACTTGCCCTTCGGGCGCTGCGCCGAGCGCCGCGCGAGGACGTGGCGGCGGGCCGGACGCGCCTGGGGCGGCGCGGGGCGCTGGCGGTCGGAGGCCTGGCGGCGCTGGTCACCCTCGGCACCCAGGCGAACGGGCTCGAGGCGACGTTCACCAACTGGCCGACCGAGCAGCCCTGGTCGGTCTACCTGTCGGCCGCGGCGCTGAGCGCGATCCTGGGCGCGGCGGTGTTCGGCGGGATGGTGGCCGGTGGGTGGAGCCTGCTGGACGCGCTCCGCCGGCGGGCCGCGCTCCCCTGGGTCCCCGACGGCCCGGACGGCGTCCGCGAGGCGGCGATCGCGGGGCTCGGGCTGGCGGCGACGCCGCTCCTCTTCTCGCTGCTGGCCGACCGCGTGCGCCCCGACGGCTGGCCGGCGATGCCGGCGACGGGGCTGGGCGAGCGGCTCCCCTGGCTCTCACAGCTGCTCGACGCGCCGTCCGCGATGCTGCTCCAGCCGCTCGGCCTTATCGTCGTGCTCGGGATCGTGCTGGCGCTGCGGGCGGTGTGGGCGCGGGTGGCCGTGCTGGCGGCGGTGGCGGTGCTGCTGGCGCCGGCCCTCCAGGGCGACCGCGGCCTGGCCCCGACCGTCGGCCTCGCCCTGCTCGGCGTCGCCGGGGCGGCGGCGCTGGTGTGGGCGTTCGGGCGCGGGAGCGTCGCGGCGTGGGCGTTCGGCGGGCTGTTCGGCGCGGGCGTCGGCGCGCTGCGCGGCGTGCGCGACGCCACGACGACGGCGGACCTCGCGGCGGCGATCGTCGGCGCGGCCACCGCGTGCGCCCTCATGGTCCTGATCTGGCGCCTTGCTGGCGCGATGCGACCGGAGGAGTCGCTGGAGGTGGACGACGCGCCCGCACCAGTGGAGGCGGGCGCATCGGGCTGAACGCATCCGTCGGCTGGTCGTTGGTTCGGTGTATCTTCGGTACGCATCCTGCCTTCCTTCAAGGCATGGCGGCGGGGCGAAGGGGCTCCGCGCCGGTTGGCCTGGACCGAGAGGACACGATGGCGAAGCAGAAGCCCGAGACGCGCGAGACCCCCGAGACGCCCGACAACACGCGGAAGGACCCCGATCAGTGGGTGACCGGCGACGAGACCATGACCGGCGCCCAGGCCTCCTACCTCCAGACGCTCTCCGAGGAGGCGGGCGAGGAGTTCGAGCCCGAGCTCACGAAGGCCGAGGCGTCGAAGAAGATCGATGAGCTGCGGGAGCGGACGGGGCGGGGGATCGATCACTAGCAGGGCACGGAACGGCGGAGGACGGTGGGGCGGAGGACGGAACGGCGGAAGACGGTACGGCGTGGAACGATGGGGCGGACCAACCGAGCGCGAAGCTCGAGGGGTCCGCCCTTTCGTATCACGCCGTATCGTTTCCCGCGGTATCGCCCTCCGCCGTTCCATCCTCCGCTTCATCGCGCTTCCCCGCGCAACCGTTTCGCCGCCCCCCGTGTCCGAAGGGCACCACGGAGCGCGCGGCGGCCGCACCCGCCCCGAGCTGCGTGGCCCGAGCCTGGAGCCCGTGACCGAACCGTCCCTGATCTCCCGCGCCGCCGCCGGCGACATGGCCGCGCAGCGCTGGATCTACGAACAGCACGTCGACCGCGTCTACCGCCTGGCGTTTCGCATGGCGGGGGACGAGGACCTGGCGCGCGACTTCACCCAGGAGACGTTCGTGCGCGCCTTCGACCGGCTCGGCGACTTTCGCGGCGATTCCGCGCTCGGCACCTGGCTGCACGCGATCGGCGTCTCGGTGACGCTGAACGGGCTGCGCAAGCTGAAGCGCCACCGCAGCCGCGAGGCCCCGCTCGACGATGCGCTCACCGTGGGCGTCGCGACGCGCGAGGCAGAACCGGATCTCAAGGAGCGGCTGGCGAAGGCCATCGCCGCGCTCCCCGATGGGTATCGCACCGTGTTCCTGATGCACGACGTGGAAGGCTTCACGCACGAGGAGATCGGCACGGCGCTCGGCGTCGCGACCGGAACGTCGAAGGCGCAGCTCTTCCGCGCCCGCGCCAAGCTGCGCGAGGCGCTGAAGGACTTCGCCGGGGAGTGGGTCTCATGACGAATCGCATCCTGCCGCCCGGACATGGCTCTGGCCACGGCCCGGCCGACCACGACGACGACGCGCCCGAGGTGGCCGCGCTCGACCGCCTGATCGCCGAGGCGGCGCGCGACTACCACCGGCCGCCCGCGCAGGTGCCGCGCGACGCCATGTGGGAGGCCATCATGGCCGCCCGCGGCACGCGCGCCGGCGCCGCACCGATCGCGCCGGTCGCGCCGGTCGTGGCGACGCCCGTGGCGGAGACGCCCGTCGTCTCGCTGGACGCCGCGCGCGCCGCGCGCCGCGCGCGCGCGCCCCGCTTCACGCGCTCCGACTGGTCGTCCGGCTGGTCGATGGCCGCCGCGGCGGCGCTGCTGCTGGCCGTCGGCGTCGCCGGCGGCCGCTGGTGGGAGGGGCGCGCGCAGGTCGGCGCGCCCGCGCCGGCGGTCGCCGTCACCGGCAGCACGCCCGACAGCGCGACGCCCGACGCGCGCCGCGCCGACTCGATGACCGCGGCGCCGAGCATGGTCGCCGAGGCGCCGACCGCCGAGCCGGCGCCGTCGTCCACGCCCTCGTCCACGCCGTCGCTGGAGCCGGCCGACCGCACGCCGACGCGCGAGGTCGCGTCGCGCACGGTCCGCACGCCGGCCCGCGCCGGTGCGCGCCGCCTCGACACCGACCGGCTCGCGTACGACGTCGCCACCGTGCGGCACCTGACGTCGGTCGAGGCGCTGCTCGTGTCGTACCGCGCCGATCCGCTCGACTCGCTCGCCGACGCCCGCGTGGCGCAGTGGGCGCGCACGCTCCTGCAGGACACGCGGCTCCTGCTCGACTCTCCCGCAGCCAGCTCGCCGGTGCGGCGGCGGCTGTTCGAGGACCTCGAGCTGGTGCTCGTGCAGATGGCGCGGCTCGCGCCGGCCGACTCCACCTCGAGCCCCGCGCGCCTGCGGCGCGAGCGCGAGGAGCGCGCGCTGATCGACGGCACGATGCGCGACGCGCGCGTGCTGCCGCGGCTGCGCCGCGAGATCCCCGCGGGAGTCGGCACATGACAGGACACATGACCCACCGTCGCACGCTCTCTCCGAACCGATCATCGGGCGCGCCGTCCGACATCCCGTCGCCGCCCGTCGCTCCTGGATCCTTCCGTCTCTCGTTCTCCTTCCTCCGCCTGGAGGCTCGTCCCATGAAGGCCCTTCGTCTCGCCACCCTCCTCGCCGGCATCGCCCTCGTGGGCGGTGCGGCGCCGGCCCGCGCGGTCGCGTCGCCCACTGCGGGCGCCGCGCGCGCGGCCGACCCCACCGTCCGTCGCCAGGACCCCGCCGACTCCCTGTACCGCGCCGCCCGCGCGGCGATGGGGCGCGGCGAGTACCGCCAGGCGGAGTCGCTCTTCCGCAAGATAACCGCGACGTACCCGAAGTCGGGCGTCTACAACGACGCGGTCTACTTCCAGGCGTACTCGCTCTTCCGCGCCGGCGGCACGAGCGACCTGCAGCGCGCCCGCGACGTGCTGCGCACGGTGAACGACACGTCGCGCGACGTGCCGCGCGCGCTGCGGCGCGACGCGCTGTCGCTGGACACGCGCATCTGCGGCGAGCTGGCGCGCCGCGGCGACGAGGCGTGCGCGCGCGTGCTGCGGCAGCGCGCCGACAGCTCGGGCTTCGGCAACGCCGTGACCGGCGTGGTGGACGCGACCGTCGCCGCCGTGACCGAGGCGATCACGAGCCCCGCGGTCGCCCGCGCGCTGAGCGAGACGCAGGTCGCGGCCGCCGAGGCGGCGCGCGAGGGCACGCGCGCGGCGGCGGAGGCGATCCAGAGCCAGGAGGTGCAGCGCGCGATCGCCGACGCCGGCCGCGAGGCCGCGCGCGCCGCGCAGGAAGGGATGCGCGCCGGCGCCGAGGCGCTGCGCGACGTGTCGATCTCGATCGGCGGCTCGGCCAAGATGTCGTCGTCGAGCCGCCGCAACCCGAACTGCCGCGACGCGGACGACGACGAGCGCGTGATCGCGCTCAACGCTCTCCAGCAGATGGACGCCGAGCGCGCGATGCCGCTGCTGCGCAAGGTGCTGGCGCGCCGCGACGAGTGCAGCGAGATGCTGCGCCGCCGCGCGGTGTTCATCGTCGCGCAGAAGAAGTCGCCGGAGTCGGCCGAGCTGCTGGTGAGCGCGGCGCGCAACGACCCGAACGCCGAGGTGCGCGAGGAGGCGGTGCAGTGGCTGTCGCGCGTGGGCGGCGACCGCGCGATCGACTTCCTGCGCGACGTCGCGCGCAGCGACACGAGCGTCAGCCTGCGCAAGCGCGCGGTGTTCGCCCTCTCGCAGAGCAAGGAGGCGCGCGCCCGCGAGACGCTGCGCGCGCTGGCGACGGCGCGCGAGACGACGGCCGAGGTGCGCGGCGAGGCGCTCTACTGGGCGATCGCGCGCGGCGACAGCACGGACGCCGAGTGGGCGCGCCGCCTCTTCCCGTCGCTCGAGACGCGCGAGCTGAAGGAGCGCGTCATCAGCTCGCTGGCGCGGCAGCGCGGCAGCTCCGCGTGGCTGATGCAGGTCGCGCGCGACTCGCGCGAGTCGCTCGAGGTGCGCAAGTCGGCGTTCGGCTACGCGGCGCGCAACGCGACGGCGCCGCAGCTGATCGAGATGTGGGACGCCACGAAGGAGAAGGAGCTCAAGGAGTCGCTGATCCTCGCGCTGTCGCGCCGCAAGGAGCCGGAGGCGCTGGACAAGCTGATCGCGATCGCGCGCAACGATCAGGACCGCGACGTGCGCAAGAGCGCGGTGTTCTGGCTGTCGCGCTCCAGTGAGCCGCGCGCGCTGGCGTTCCTGACGGAGCTGATCGACAAATGAGCGCCGCCGCCACCTTCCGGGCGGCCCTCCTCGGCGCGGCGCTGTGCGTCGCCGCGCCGACGGTGGCCGCGGCGCAGGCCGATCTCGCGTCGCGTGGCGGCGCGCTGGCGGCCCGCGTGGGCGAGATGCGCGACGGCTACGTGCGCCTGACCTTCCCGCTGCGCCCCGGCGTCTGCGGCGTGGGCGAGAGCGTGCGCGTGGGCCGCGAGCAGCGCTGGGTGGGCAACAACTGGTACGGGGAGTTCAGCGGCAACGCGCTGCGCGGCCGCGACGTGGAGTGGGAGCGCGAGTGCGAGACGGGTCCGGGCCGCGTGGTGCTCGACGTCTCGGGTGGGAGCGTGCAGCAGGTGCGCTTCTACGTCGGCGGGAAGTGGCGGCCGGCCGACGAGCGCGTGCTGGACCTCGGCGAGGTGCCGGCGGCGGAGGCGGCGGGGCTGCTGCTGCGCCTCGCCCAGGGCGACGACCTGCGCGCGGAGCCGAACGCGCAGCGGTCGGCGATCTTCCCGGCGACGCTCGGCGCGGACGTCGTCGCGTGGCCGGCGCTGCTGCGGATCGCGAAGGACACGCAGCGGCCGCGCGAGGCGCGCCGCCAGGCGCTGTTCTGGCTCGGCGTCGGCGCGGGCGAGGCGGCGACGGCCGGGCTGACGGAGCTGGTGGACGATGCCGACCGCGAGGTGCGGCTGCAGGCGGTCTACGCGCTGTCGCGTCGTCCCGCGAACGAGGGCGTGCCCGCGCTCATCAGGATCGCGCGCACGCACAAGGATCCCGCGATGCGGCGGCAGGCGATGCACTGGCTGGGTCGCTCCGAGGACCCGCGCGCGGTGGCGCTGTTCGAGGAGCTGCTGGTCGCGAAGCGATAGGAGCGCTGCGGACTGCGGGCTCGGGTCTGAACGACGAACCGCTTCGACAGGATGACAGGATGACCAGGAGGCTCCGTATGGCGCGTGATTCCGAGCGCCGGCACGGAGCCTCTTCGTCATCCTGTCATCCTGTCCAATGTCGTTCAGGGTCCGGTGCGCCGGGCCCCGTTGCCGTTGGGAGGGATGCGGATGCTCCGGATGGAGACGGATGCTGCGGATCGCTCCACATGGCGGCGACGCTTCACGCACTTGGAGGAGCGATCCGAATGATCCGTTCAGATCCGGAGCATCCGCATTCCCCCAATGGGCAAAGGACCCCAGCGCGCCGACGCGTCCCGGGTTCGAGATCCGCAGCCCGCAGTCCGAGCGTCCCTATCGCAGGCTGTCCGCCGACGTGATGCGCTTCGTGAACTCCTCGGCGCGCACGAGCGGGCGGCGCGACGCGACGTCCACCGTCGGCAGGTCGACCGCCGGGATGTCGACGGTGGGCACCGCGGGCAGCGCCGGGCGCTGGGCCTTCGGCGCCGGGCCGACGAGCGAGTCGGTAGACGACGGGACCGCGGGCGGCGGCGGCGCGTCGGCCAGGATCTCGACCGCCGTCTCGCCCATGCGGGCGTCGCGCGCGGGCGAGCCACCGTAGGCCAGCGGCCAGCCCACGGCCGCGGCCACCGCGGGGACCGCGACGCACCACGCGATCGCCACCAGCACGCGCCGGCGGCGCGACGGGATGGCGGAGACGACGGGGGGCGCGACGTGGTCGTCCCGGTCATACTGCCGCGGGCGCAGCGGCGCGGGGCGCTCGGTCGGGTAGACGGGCGGCGCGGGTGGCGCGACGGGCGCCGGGACGGGCGCGACCGCCACGGGCACGGGTACCGGCGCGGGCACCGGGAGCGCGGCCGGCGTCGGCTCACTCCAGACCGCCGGCTCCACCTCCAGGTCCAGCACCTCGAGCTCGAGCGCCTGCAGCACGTCCGCGTCCAGCACCGCGGGCGCGGCGGCGCGCGGCGTCGCGACCGGGGCGTGGGGGCCGAGCGAGGCCGCGGCGGCCGCGTCGGCGACGAGGGCGGCGAGGAGCTCCTCCCAGAACGCCTTCACGCTCGCCGGCCGGCGGCGCGGGTCGGCGGCGCGGGCAGCGGCCAGCACCGCGGCCGTCGGGCGATGGCCGCCGTCCGACGGGGTGGTGTGCGCGTCGGCGCCGTCGACCGTGACCTCGGCGGGCGCCTGACCCGCCAGCAGGTGGTGCAGCAGCGACGCGAGCCCGAAGACGTCGCTCCGCGCGTCCGCGTCGCCGCCCGCGAGCTGCTCGGGGCTGAGGTAGGGGCGGTCGGCCGCCGCGACCGGCCCGTCGAACGCCACCGCGCCCGCGCCCAGCCCCACCAGCGTCACCAGCGGCGGGCTGCCCGCGGCCTCGGCCTCGGGCGCCAGCACGACGACGTCGGGCGTCAGGTGGCCGTGCGTCAGCCCGACCGCGTGCGCCTCGTCCAGCGCCTCCACCAGGCGCGAGGCCAGGCGCGCGACGCGCCACGCGGCGATCCGCTCGCCGTCGGCCAGCAGCTCGCGGAGGGTGCGCCCCGGCGCGCGCTCGACGCCCAGGTACAGGCGGCGGCTCGGCGTGTCGCCGTAGCCGTCGACCTTCGCGATGGCCGGATGCCGCAGCCAGCGGGCGGCGTCCACCTCGCACACCACGCGGTGCACCAGCGGATGGTCCTGCATCGCGCCGGGGCGCAGCACGTACACCAGGCGCGGGGCGCCGGTGGGCGCGTGCGTCGCCTCGTAGACGTCGGCGGACGGGCGGCGCGCGAGCCGCGCGCTCAGCACGTAGTCCCCGAGCGTGAGCGCGTCCGTCGCGGCGTGGGCCGTGTCGTGCGCGGTGCTGGCGTGCCGGGTCTCGTCGTCCATCGCGCCTCCTCCGTGAGGCTGGTCGCCTCGGGCCGTCGTCGCCTGCGATGCCGACGCACCCGGGCATCCGAACGACGAGCCGCGCGCGGGCGCGGTCACGGAGGATCGTGCGGCGGGACACGCATCTCGCCCCGCCGTGTGCGGCACGTCACGCGTGCGTGCCGCCCCTTCATGCTGCACGTCACGCCGGTGGTCGCGGGTGTATCGTCGCACGCCCGCGCGGCCGGCGTCGGCACGGCGTCAGAATGGCAGCTTGGAGCGCACCAGCCGGTTGAACTGGAACTTGAGGTTCTTGTAGCTGAGCGAGGAGACCTTCTGCCCGATCGACTTCTCGACTGGTGCGCCCTTGCCGCTGTGGAAGCCGGTGACGGTGATGTTCGACCGCGCGATCTGGTCCTCCGCGGTCTCGACGAGCGGATCGAGGCCCTGCTTCTTGAACTGCTCGATCTTGTTCATCCAGCCCGGCAGGCCGATCTCGGCGACGAAGAAGCCGAGCACCATCGACGTCGGCGAGTACGCGATGAGGTAGGAGCCGAGCAGCGGGCACTCCTTGAAGATCGACGCGTCGAGCGACTCGGGCGTGGCGAGCCGCTTGTTGCCCGCGCGCATCTCGCGGATGTCGATGCCGAGCTGCGTCAGCTGGACGGCCAGCGACGCGAGGCCCGACGCGAGGCCGATCACCGCGCCGCCCGCGCCCGAGCCGAAGTCGCCTGCGAGCGACCCGATCTTGGACGCGACGGCGGCGGTGTGGATGGTCGCCGACGTCGTGTCGCGCGCGATGTTGCGCCGCAGGATCTTGCGCACCGCCGCGCAGGCGGCGACCGGAT
The DNA here is from genome assembly GCF_030159095.1 of Roseisolibacter agri. Lineage (NCBI taxonomy): Bacteria > Pseudomonadati > Gemmatimonadota > Gemmatimonadia > Gemmatimonadales > Gemmatimonadaceae > Roseisolibacter > Roseisolibacter agri. Next base: position 242,479 of record NZ_BRXS01000003.1, on the reverse strand, counting down.
CGCCCGGGAGGACGACCTTCGTGTACGAGTCCCAGTCCAGCTCCTTGCGCGCCTGCTCGACGACCTGCTTCCACGCCATGCCCGCCTTGTAGCTGGAGGTGATGATGCCGACGTACGGCAGCATCTCCTTGATCAGCTCCTCGACCGCGTGGCTCGTGATGGCCTCCAGCAGGTCGCCGATGCCGTCGACGCCGACCGTCTCGACGATCAGCCGCTCGGCCTGCGCGCGCAGGCCGCCCGACCGCGCCGCCTGCGCCGCCACCGCGCCACCCGTCGAGAGGAGCTTCTGGGCGTTGTCGTGGACCTGCTTGCCCGCGGTGACGACGGTCTTCGCCGTGCCGGCCGCGGACATCTTGCCGTACACGATCTGCGCGCCCGTGAACATGGTGCGCAGGTTGTCGCGCCGGGCCTGCGCGATGGTGCCGAGGGCGGTGAACTCGGCGCGCGAGAGCGGGGCGGCGGGCTTGAAGGGGGCGGTCATCGCGGGAGACGGGGCGGGAGGCAGGGCGCAGCGGTGCTGCCGATAGTGCAGGGATTCGCCCCCCGCGTCCAGAGCGAAGGCAGCGGAGGCCGCCGATCCGCAGGGCCCCTTGCCTCTTGGAGAGGACGCGGATGCTCCGGATGTGGCGGATGCTGCGGATCGCTCCTCACCGGCGCATGGAGCGTCGACGCCATGCGGAGCGATCCGAACGATCCGTTCCGATCCGGAGCATCCGCATCCTCTCCAATGGCCAACGGGTTCGGTGAGGGGACGCCGGCGCTGCTAGAGGAGCCCCGTCCAGCGCCACCAGGTCGCCGCGAGCGCCAGCAGCAGCGCGTAGCCGACGAGCGTGATCCACACGCCCGTGCGCAGGAAGTCGCGCGTGGTGAACGCGCCCGTGGAGTACGCGACCATGTTCTGCGGCGAGTTCACCGGCAGCAGGAAGCCGAAGCTGACGACGAACTGCTGCACCAGCACCATCCCCAGCGCCGGCACGTCGGGCCGCTGCAGCGCGGCCACGAACGCCAGCACGATCGGGATCCACGTCGCCGCGAGGCTGGTCGCGCTGGCGAAGCCCAGGTGCACGACGACGTTGATGGCCGACAGCACCGCGAGCATCGCCAGCGGCGACAGCGACGCGACGCCGAGCGCGCCGAGCGTGGCGCGCGCGAGCCAGGCGGCGGCGCCGGTGGCGATCAGCACCGCGCCGATCGAGATGCCCACCGCGAACAGCACGACGGTGCCCCACGGCACCAGCCGCTCGGCCTCCTCCCACGACAGCACGCCGATTCGCGGCAGCAGGAGCAGCGTCACCGCGGCCAGCGTCGTCGTGCTGGTGTCGAACGCGTGCAGCGAGCCCTCGGTGCTCCACAGCGCCAGCAGCGCGACGGCGACCGCGATCAGCCGCCACTCGGCCGCGCGCACGGGGCCCAGCGCCGCGAGCTGCGCCTGCACCGCGGCGCGCGCCTCGGGGCCGCCCACCGGCTCGGGCGGGACGATCACGCGCATCACGACGTAGAGCACGCCGGTCATCACCACCGCCCACGGGGCGGCCTGCCGGAACCACATCGCCCACGAGATCGTGACGCCGAGCGACTGCTGGATGAGGCCCACCGCGAGCAGGTTCTGCGCGGCGGCGGTCTTGATCGCGACGTTCCAGATCGTCGCCACCTGCGCGGTCGTGATCATCAGGCAGGCGGCCAGCCGGCTGTCGCGCGCCAGCCCGAACGCCGCGACCATGCCGCCCATGATGGGGACGATGGCGCCGACGCGCGCGGTGGTGCTGGGCACGAAGAAGGCGAGCACGATCCCGACGAGGATCGCGCCCAGCAGGATGCCGCGCGGCCCCGTGCCGGTGCGGCGCAGCACGAGCAGCGCGAGCCGCCGGTCGAGCTGCGTGTGGCGCATCGCCGCCGCGAGGAAGACGGCCGCCGCCACGAGCGCCGCGGCCGGCGACGCGAACCCCTCGAGCATGTGGCCGAGCGCCTTGCTGGTGCCGAGCTGCGCGCCGGCCGCCGTGCTCGCGCCCTTCGCGAACGGCGGCGCCGCGCCCAGCAGCAGCGCGCCCAGGCTGACGACGAGCGCCGCGCTCACCGCGTAGCTCACCGCCTCGGTGATCCAGACGACGATCGCGAACGCGAGCACCGCGAGCACGCGCTGGCCGGCGACCGAGAGGCCGGCGGGCGTGGGCAGTGCGACGACGACGAGCAGCGCGATCGCCGCGACGACGAGGGCGGCGCCCTTCACGCGTGCGACTGGCGGCGCCGTCACCGGCGCACCAGCAGCCATGCCGCGCTGGCGAAGCCGATGAGCGCCACCGCGCCGCGCACCAGCTGCTGCGGCGCGCGGCGCGCCACGCCCGCCGCCGCGTAGCCGCCGACGGTCGTGCCGACCGCCATCACCGCCGCCAGCGGCCACTGCACCGCGCCGTTGAGCGCGAACGTCGCGATGGCGACGGCGTTGAAGCAGAGCGCCGCCCAGTTCTTGAGGCCATTCATCTGGTGGATGTTGACGAAGCCCTGCAGCCCGAGCACGGCGAGCGTGAGGATCCCGGCGCCGGCGCCGAAGTAGCCGCCGTAGATCGCGACCACGAGCTGGAACGCGAGCGCGGCCAGCGTCGGTGCGGGGAGGGTGTCGGTGGGCGGCGCCTCGGCCGGGCGCCGCGCGGCCAGCAGGCGCACGAGCGGGCGCTGGACCACGAACAGGAGCGTCGCGCCGAGGACGAGGAAGGGGACGAGGCGCGCGAACACCGCGTCGCCGCCGATCAGCAGGAGCCCGGCGCCGACGAGCCCTCCGAGCACCGACGGGAGGACCAGGCGCGCGGCCCAGCCGCCGGTGCCGGACAGCTCGCGGCGGTAGCCCCACATGCTGCCCAGCGCGCCGGGCCAGAGGGCGACGGTGCAGGTGGCGTTGGCCGCGACGGGCGGGACGCCGAGTCCGAGCAGCGCCGGGAAGACGAGCAGGGTGCCGCCGCCCGCGATCGCGTTCATAGCGCCGCCCAGGGCGGAGACGAGGAGGATGACCGGCAGCTGCGGCGGTTGGGGCATGTGGCGGGGTGGGGGAGGCGGGGCGGTGGCGGCGGCGCGCGCGCCGGCCTAGCGTACGGCGCCGCGCGGCCCCGCGCTGTGACCGCATGCGCCCGCGTGCCCCGCCCCCTGCCAGTCCCGAGCGAAGGATGCGTCGTCTCCTGCCGCGTAATCTGACCGTCCGCGTCCTCATCGCCATCAGCCTGGGGATCGCGCTCGGCCTCGCCGCGCCCGACACGGCGAAGGCGATGAAGCCCCTCGGCGACACCTTCGTCAACCTGGTGAAGATGGTCGTCGGGCCGATCGTGTTCCTGACGATCGTGCTGGGCATCGCGAACATGAGCGACCTGAAGAAGGTCGGGCGCGTCGGCGGCAAGGCGTTCCTCTACTTCGAGGTCGTGACGACGTTCGCGCTGGCGATCGGGCTGATCGTCGTCAACGTCACGAAGCCGGGCGCGGGGCTCGACGTCTCGCGCATGGCGAAGGGCGACGTGTCGCGCTACGCGACCGCGGGCGAGCAGATGAACTGGGTGGACTTCCTCACCCACGTCGTGCCGTCGAGCGTCGTGGACGCGTTCGCGAAGGGCGACGTGCTGCAGATCGTCTTCTTCGCCGTGCTGTTCGGCGTCGCGCTGTCGGCGCTCGGCGCGCGCGGGCGGGCGCTGACGGAGGTGCTGGAGCGCATCGCGGAGGTGTTCTTCCGGATCACCGCGATGGTGATGGTGGTGGCGCCCATCGGCGCGTTCGGCGCGATGGCGTACACGGTCGGCAACTTCGGCCTGCGCACGCTGCTCCCGCTGGGACGCCTGATGCTCGACGTCTACCTGACGATGGCGATCTTCGTCTTCGTCGTGCTGGGCGCGATCGCGCGGCTCTCGGGCTTCCGGCTGCTGCCGTTCCTCTCGTTCATCCGCGAGGAGATCCTGCTGGTGCTCGGCACCTCGTCCAGCGAGGCGGCGCTGCCGCGGATGCTGGAGAAGCTGGAGCGCTTCGGCTGCGCGCGCAGCGTGGTGGGGCTGGTGGTGCCGGCGGGCTACTCGTTCAACCTCGACGGGACGTCGATCTACCTGTCGATGGCGGTGGTCTTCCTGGCGCAGGCGTTCCGCGTGGACCTCTCGATTGGCCAGCAGCTGACGATCCTCGGCATCCTGATGATCACGTCCAAGGGCGCGGCGGGCGTGACGGGGTCGGGCTTCATCGTCCTCGCGAGCACGCTGTCGGCGCTGCACGTGGTGCCGGTGGAGGGCCTGGCGCTGCTGCTGGGCGTGGACCGCTTCATGAGCGAGGCGCGCGCGATCGTGAACCTGATCGGCAACGGCGTGGCGACGGTGGTCATCGCGCGCAGCGAGGGCGCGTTCGACGAGACGCAGCACCGGCTGGCGGTCGAGGAGTCGCGGGCGGCGCGGGCGGCGGCGTGACCACGGTTCGTGCTGCATGGTCCGCGTCGATGCGCCGGACCCGTTGGCCTATTGGGGGGATACGGATGCTTCGGATCTGAACGGATCATTCGGATCGCTCCGCCCGAACGCATGGGACGTCGCCGCCACGCGGAACGATCCGCAGCATCCGCTTCATCCGGAGCATCCGTAACCTCTCCAAGAGCCACAGGGGGCCGGCGCGAGAGGGCAACGCAGCACGCAGCCTCACGAGACGAACCCATGCTCCCCAAGATCCCGACCGCCTGGAAGTCCGCCCTCGCCGACACGGTCAAGCAGCCGTGGTACGCCGAGCTGGCCGCGTTCGTGGACGCCGAGCGGCAGGCGCACGAGGTGTATCCGCCGCAGGAGGACCTCTACTCGGCGCTGCGGCTCACCGCGCTCGACGACGTGAAGGTGCTGATCCTCGGCCAGGACCCGTACCACGGGCCGGGGCAGGCGCACGGGCTCGCGTTCTCGGTGCGGCCCGACGTGCCGATCCCCGCGTCGCTGCGCAACATCCACAAGGAGCTGCAGGCGGACCTCAAGCTCCCGAAGCCGCGCGACGGCTCGCTGGTGCCGTGGGCGCGCCACGGCGTGCTGCTGCTGAACGCGGTGCTCACCGTGCGCGCCGGCGAGCCGAACTCGCACAAGGACCGCGGGTGGGAGCGCTTCACCGACGCCGTGATCCGCGCCGTGAGCGCGAAGGAGGAGCGCGTCGTGTTCGTGCTCTGGGGCGCGTACGCGCAGAAGAAGGCGGCGCTCGTCGACACGTCGCGGCACGCGATCCTCGCGGCCGCGCATCCGTCGCCGCTGGCGGCGAAGAAGGGCTTCTTCGGCAGCCGCCCGTTCTCGAAGGCGAACGCCGCGCTGCGCGACGCCGGCCGCTCCGAGGTCGACTGGCGGCTGCCGAGCGCCGACGACTGACGCCGGCCGATCGCGAACGATGCGCGGCGCCGCCGCGTAGCTCGATGGCACCCCTCGCGTCACCCCACCGCCTCCCTCCCGTGTCGAAGCTCCGTCTCCGCGCCGCGCTCGCCGCGGCCGTGCTCGCGCCGGCGGCCGCCGCCGCGCAGCCCGCGGCCCGCCCGTCCGCGAGCGCACCCGCGACCGCTCCCGCGAGCGCTCCCGCGTTCGACTTCACGATCGCCAACATGATGCGCGGCCCGGAGCTCTACGGCCGCGAGCCGCAGGACGTGCGCTGGTCGCCGGACGCGCGCTGGATCTACTTCCGCTGGAACGAGGCCGGCACCGACTGGCGCGAGCCGCTGCGCGTGTACCGCGTGCGGCCGGTCGCGGGTGCGAGGCCGGAGCGCGTGCCCGACGCGCAGCTGGATTCCGTCGGGCCGCTGCTCGCCGACGGCGACGACGCGCCCGACCGGCGTCGGCGCGTGGTCGCGTACGACGGCGACCTGTGGCTGGTCGAGCGCGGCGCCACCAGCGCGCGGCGGCTCACGCAGACGCTCGGCGTCGAGTCGTCGCCGCGGTTCTCGGGCGACGGGCGGCGCGTGTTCTTCGTGCGCGACAACAACGTGTTCGCGCTGGCGCTGGACGGCGGCCTGGTGCGGCAGCTGACCGACGTGCGCGCGGGCCCGCAGCCCGATAGCGCGCGCGCCGGCGCGCAGCGTCGCGCGCTGGAGGCCGACCAGCGCGCGCTGTTCGACGTCATCCGCGACCGCGTGCTGCGCGACAGCGTGCAGGCCGCCGAGCGGAAGGCACGCGAGGCCGGCCGTCCCACGCCGCTCTGGCTGCAGGCGGGCGAGCGCGTGATCACGTTCTCCGTCGCGCCCACGGGCGACGCGCTGCTGCTGGCGACGACGTCGGCGGCGCCGCGCGCCCGCACCGCGCAGGTGCCCGAGTGGGTGACGAAGAGCGGGTACGTCGAGGAGCTGCCCGCGCGCACGAAGGTGGGCGACGACCAGTCGAACGGGCGCGTGGCGTTCGTGCGCGTGTCGGGCGGCGCCGCGAAGTGGCTGCGCGTGATCCCGTCCGACACCGTGCGCGCGCCGAGCGGCGCGCAGCTGCTGGGGTGGAACGACGCGGGGACGATGGCGCTCGTGTCGGCCGAGCGGCGCGACTACAAGGAGCGCGTGCTGAGCGTGGTGCGCGCGGACTCGGGCACGGTGCGTCCCATCGAGACGCTGCGCGACAGCGCGTGGGTGGGCGGGCCGTGCGGCGGCTGCGCGGGCTGGCTGCCCGACGGGCGCGCGTGGTTCGTGAACGAGAGCGACGGCTGGGCGCACCTCTACACCGTCGCCGCCGACGGCAGCGGGAAGCGGCAGCTGACGCAGGGGAAGTTCGAGGTGCTGCAGGCGGAGCTCTCGCCCGACCGCACGCACTTCCAGCTGCACACGAGCGAGCGCTCGGTGTTCGACCGCGACTACTACACGATGCCGGTGGCGGGCGGCGCGCGCACGCGGTTCACGCGCGACGCCGGCGGGCATCAGGTGACGCCGTCGCCGGACGGGCGCCTGCTGGCCGACGTCTACTCGACGGCGAACCGGCCGCCGGAGCTGTACGTGCTGCCCGCGCGCGCGAACGCCGCGCCCGCGAAGCTCACGACGTCGCCGAGCGCGGACTGGCAGGCGTTCGGGTGGCGGGCGCCGGAGATCGTGATGATCCCGGGCTCGGACGGCGTGCCGGTGCCGGCGCGCGTCTACCGCCCGCAGGAGATGGGCGCGCAGCCCAACGGCGCGGCGGCGATCTTCGTGCACGGCGCGGGCTACCTGCACAACGTGCACAACTGGTGGTCGACGTACAGCCGCGAGTACATGTTCAACCACTACCTCGCGTCCAGGGGGTACGTGGTGCTCGACATCGACTACCGCGGCTCGGCGGGCTACGGGCGCGACTGGCGGACGGCGATCTACCGCCACATGGGCGGGCGCGACCTGCAGGACCACGTGGACGGCGTGCGCTGGCTGCAGAAGACGTACGGCGTCGATCCGGAGCGCGTGGGGATCTACGGCGGCAGCTACGGCGGCTTCATCACGCTGATGGCGCTGTTCACGGAGCCGAAGATGTTCGGCGCGGGCGCGGCGCTGCGGTCGGTGACGGACTGGGCGCACTACAACCACCCGTACACGGCGCGCATCCTGAACTTCCCGGACGCGGACACGGTGTCGTACCGCCGCTCGTCGCCGATCTATTTCGCAGAGGGTCTTGCAGACCCCCTTCTCATGGCGCACGGCATGGTGGACGTGAACGTCCACTACCAGGACATCGTGCGGCTGACGCAGCGGCTGATCGAGCTCGGGAAGACCGATTGGGAGCTGGCGTCGTACCCGGTGGAGGACCACGGCTTCGTGCGTCCGTCGTCGTGGACCGACGAGTACCGCCGCATCTTCGCGCTGTTCGAGCGGACGATCGGGAAGCCCGGCGCGCGTGGGGCCGCGACGACGGGGAGTGGGACGAGGTAGAGGCTGCGGACTGCGGATCCGCGCCAGCTGCGTGCTTCGTGCTGCGTGCTGCGTGGCCGGCGTCGATGCGCCGGACCCGAACTGCATTAGACAGGATTACAACGGATTGAACGGACAAGTGCCGGATTGCTTCCCGCGTGGTGGCGACGTCCCCTGCACCGCGCGGAGCGTAATCCGGCTCTTGTCCGTTTAATCTGCCCAATCCTGTCTAATGCAGTTCGCTCTTGAGGGGCCCGCGCGACGAGCGGTTCCTCTCGCTTGCGAGGTCGCCACGGCCGTCCTATCGTCGCCCCATCCCTCGCAGGAGTGGCGCTCCGATGCCCGACTACTCCCTGGTCCAGACCGCGGCGCTCGCGCTGGCCGCCGACGCATCCGAGACGGCGTTCACCGACCGCGTCGTGCCGCCGCTCGTGGACGCGTGGCTCCTCGAGTACAACGCGCGCTCGCCGTCGCGCGACGTGATGGAGATCGCGGTCGGGGGCTTCTGCTTCCTGTTCGACCTGAAGCACGAGCGCCTGATCGCCGCGTGGGGCGTCAGCCAGGGGCGCCACGGCGCGCCGCGCGACAAGGGCCGCATGGCCGGGCATCCGCTCGGCGCCGGCGCGGGCTACCATCGCGGCCACGCGATCCCGCACACGCTCGGCGGGCCGACGGACATCAACCTCGTGCCGCAGCTCGGGGCCATCAACATCGGGCCGTTCCGGGAGCTCGAGCGCCAGGCGGTCGCGACCCCCGGGGCGCTCTACTTCACCTACTGGAGCTACCCGCCGACGCGCGCGAAGGGCGGCGGCAGCCAGCAGCCGATCGGCGTCGACCAGGGGCTGCTGCGGCCAGGGCTCGCGCCCGACATCCGCACGCACGGCAACTGAGCCGGCGCCGGCGACGGTGTCCGATTCCGGACACTTCCGTCCCACGTCCGGACGCGGACGTCCGGGGGTCCGCGTGTAAGCCGTTGTGATGCAATGGTTTGTGCATGTCCGAATCGGGCACGGAGCTTGTCTTAGGACCGGGCGTCTTCCCTCACGCCTTCCCTGTCCGAGAGAGCTCTCGTGGACATCGCACGCCCCAAGAAGTCGAAGCGCGGCCGCAACGCCCTGATCGCCGCCGGCACTGTCGCCCTGGTCGCCGCCAGCGTCGCGCTCACCCGCCTCGAGCCCGCCGCGCCGTCCGTCGAGCGCGCGACGCTCTGGATCGACACCGTCCGCCAGGGCACCCTGGAGCGCAACGTCCGCGCGCCCGGCACGCTGGTCCCCGAGCACGTGCGCATCGTCAGCGCGGTGACCGCGGGCCGCGTCGAGCAGCTGGTCACGCGCGCCGGCACCACGGTCACCCCGGGCACCGTGCTGCTGGAGATGACCAACCCCGACGTGCAGCTCCAGGCCCTCGAGGCCGAGCGCCAGCTGACGGCGGCCGAGGCGAACCTGGTGAGCCTGCGCAACCAGCTGGAGACCGCGCGGCTGCAGCAGCAGGCGACCGTCGCCACGATCACGACCGAGTACAACGACGCGAAGCGGAACGCCGAGGTGTTCGAGGCCCTGGACAAGAAGGGGCTCTCGAGCGCCAACGAGGTGGCCCGCGCCCGCGAGCGCGCCGACGAGTTCTCCAGCCGCCGTCAGATCGAGCAGCGCCGCCTGCAGATGCTGCAGCAGTCGCTCGGCCAGCAGCTGGCGCTGGAGCAGGCGAACGTCCAGCGCATGCGCGCCGTCGCGCAGTTCCAGCGCGACCGCGTGGCATCGATGCGGGTGACCGCGGGCGAGGCGGGCGTGCTGCAGCAGCTCGACCTCGAGCTGGGCCAGTGGGTCGTGCCGGGCCAGCTGCTGGCGCGCGTCGCGCAGCCGGGGAAGCTGAAGGCCGTGCTCCGCGTCCCCGAGACGCAGGCGAAGGACATCGTCCTCGGCCAGCCGGTGAGCGTCGACACCCGCAACGGCCTCGTGGCCGGCCGCATCATCCGCGTCGATCCCGCGGTGCAGAACGGCACCGTGACCGTGGAGGTGGGGCTGGAGGGCACGCTGCCGCGCGGCGCCCGCGCCGACCTCTCGGTGGACGGCACGATCGAGATCGAGCGGCTGCCCAACGTGCTGTCGGTGGGCCGCCCCGCCTACGGCCAGCCGGAGAGCACGGTCGGCCTGTTCGTGGTGGAGCCGGACGGCAGCCACGCGCGCCGGGTGCAGGTGAAGCTGGGGCGCGCCTCCGTGAACGCGATCGAGGTCGTGCAGGGCCTCAAGCCCGGCGACAAGGTGATCATCTCCGACGTCTCGCAGTGGGACGGCCAGGAGCGGCTCCGCATCAAGTGAGCGTCGAGCGGTGAGCGTCGAGCGTCGCAGGGATCCGCTGCAACGCTCTGCGGACCGCGACTGTCCAACACGCCTGACCCCGTACCTCTTCCACTCCCTCCAACGGCCGCCCCGATGACGACCGCCACTCCCGACACGCGACGCTCGACGCTCGACGCCCAGCGCTCGTCCGATGCCCTCATCCGCCTCGACGGCGTCAAGAAGGTGTTCTACACCGAGGACGTCGAGACCCACGCCCTCGCCGACGTGCACCTCGAGATCCGCCAGGGCGAGTACGTCGCCATCGGCGGCCCCTCGGGCTGCGGCAAGACGACGCTGCTCTCCATCCTCGGGCTGCTCGACTCGCCCTCGGGCGGGCGCTACGAGCTGGGCGGCCAGGACGTGACGACGCTCGATGCCGCGGAGCGCGCGCGCGTGCGCAACCGCCAGATCGGCTTCGTCTTCCAGGCGTTCAACCTGATCGGCGACCTGACGGTCTACGAGAACGTCGAGCTCCCGCTGACGTACCGCAGCGGCGACGGCGCGCTCTCGGCGGCCGAGCGGCGCCAGCGCGTGCACGCGGCGCTCGAGAAGGTCGGCATGAGCCACCGCCAGAAGCACTACCCGGCGCAGCTCTCCGGCGGTCAGCAGCAGCGCGTCGCCGTGGCGCGCGCGGTCGTCGGCGACCCGGCCATCCTCCTCGCCGACGAGCCGACCGGAAACCTCGACAGCGCCAACGGCGAGAGCGTGATGGAGCTGCTGCAGGAGCTGCATCGCGGCGGCGCCACGGTCTGCATGGTGACCCACGACCCGCGCTACGCGCTGCACGCGCAGCGCACCATCCATCTCTTCGACGGTCGCGTGGTCGAGGAGACGGTCGCCCCGGTCTGAGGCCACCGCGCATGCTCGCCGTCTTCCAGCAGGCGCTCCGCGCCCTCGGTCGCAGCCCGGGCTTCACGCTCGCGGCGGTGGCCACCTTCGCCATCGGCATCGGCGCCAACGCGACGGTGTTCGGCGTGGTGAACGCGGTGCTCCTCAAGGCCTATCCGTACGCGGAGCCCGAGCGGTTGATGGTGCTGTACGAGTCCGACCGCGGCACGCAGAACGCGCGCGCGGTCGTCTCGCCGGCGAACTTCCACGACTGGCAGGCGGGCGCCCGCAGCTTCAGCGCGATGGGCGCGGCGCGGACGGCCGACTACACGCTGGGCGGGGACGGCGAGCCGGAGCGGCTGAACGGCGCGCGCGTGACGTGGACGCTGTCGCGCGCGCTCGGCGTGACGCCGCAGGTGGGCCGCGCGTTCGCGGCCGAGGACGACGCGCCGGGCGCGCCCGCGGTGGCGATGGTCAGCGACCGGCTGTGGCGCACGCGCTTCGGCGCCGACGCGCGCGTGGCGGGCCGCGTGCTGCAGCTCAACGGCCGGCCGGTGACGGTCGTCGGCGTGCTGCCGCCCGAGGTGCGCTACCCGAACGACCGCAGCGACGTCTGGACGCCGTTCGCGATGAGCGACAGCGCCTGGACCGCCAACCGCGGGCAGCACAACCTGAGCGCCGTGGGGCGGCTGGCGCCGGGCGTGCAGCCCGAGGCCGCGCGCGCGGAGCTGCAGGGCATCATGCGCCGCATCGCGCAGGAGAACGAGGAGGAGCGGAACCACACCGAGGTGCCGGTCACGCCGATGCACGAGGCGGTCACCGGCGCGGTGCGCCCGGTGCTGCTGGTCCTGCTCGGCGCCGTCTCCTTCGTGCTGCTGATCGCCTGCGCGAACGTCGCCAACCTGACGCTGGCGCGCGGCGCCACGCGCCAGCGCGAGATCGCCGTGCGCGCGGCGATGGGTGCGCGTCCGTGGCACCTCGCGCGGCCGCAGCTCGCGGAGAGCATGCTGCTCGGCCTCGCCGGCGGCGCGCTCGGGCTGCTGCTGGCGTCGTGGGCGTGCGCGGCGCTGCCGGCCGTCGTGCCGACGAGCATCCCGCGCATCGACCAGGCGGGCGTCGACTGGCGCGTCGCGCTCTTCACCTTCGGCATGGCGCTGCTCGCGAGCGTCGCCGCCGGAGTGCTCCCCGCGCTGCAGACGGCGAAGCTGGACCTGAACGGCGTCATCAAGGACGGCGGCAAGGCCACCACGGGCAGCGCCGCGCGCGCGCGGCTGCGCGACGGCCTGTTCGTCGCCGAGGTGGCGGTGGCGCTGCTGCTGCTCACCGGCGCGGGGCTGACGCTCACGAGCCTCCGGCGCCTGCTGTCGGTGCAGCCCGGCTTCGCGGCCGAGCGCGTGATGACGGCGAGCATCTCGCTGCCGCGCGCGCGCTACGCGAACGACACCGCCAACGTGCGCTTCTGGGAAGCGCTGCTCCCCAAGCTGCGCGCGATCCCCGGCGTCACGAGCGCCAGCATCGGCACGCCCATCCCGATGAGCGGCGGCGTCTCGATCGGCGCGTACTTCGTGGACGGGCAGGGCGGCGAGCCGGACGACGCGAAGATGGCCAACTTCTACCAGGTCGGCGACGCGTACTTCCAGGCGATGGGCGTGCCGCTGCAGCGCGGCCGCGACTTCGGCGCGCAGGACCGCCAGGGCGCCGTGCCCACGGCGATGATCAGCGAGACGCTGGCGCGGAAGGTGTTCCCGAACGAGGACCCGATCGGCAAGCGCGTCATGCCGTGGGGCACCGACGGGCCGAAGTTCGAGGTCGTCGGCGTCGTGGGCGACGTGAAGCACCAGGCGCTCACCGACGAGGCGCGCGCGGCGCTCTACCTGCCGGCGCTCTGGGTGGGGCCGGGCTCCGCGTCGGTGGTGCTGCGCACCGTGGGCGAGCCGACGGCGGTCGCCGGCGCGATCCGCGCCGCGGTGGCGGAGCTCGACCCGACGCTCGCCGTCGCCGAGCTGCGCCCGATGGAGGGGCTGGTCCAGACGTCGGTCGCGCGGCCGCGCTTCAGCGCGCTGCTGCTCGGCGCCTTCGCGGGGTGCGCGGTGGTGCTGGCGCTGGTCGGCATCTACGGCGTCGTCGCGCAGTCGGTCGCGCAGCGCGCCGGCGAGTTCTCCATCCGCGTCGCGCTCGGCGCGCGTCCGCGCGACGTGTGGACGGACGTGCTGGGCGGCGCGCTGCGGCGCGCGGCCATCGGCATCGCGATCGGCCTCGCCGGCGCGGCGGCGCTCACGCGCCTGCTGGCGGACGAGCTGTACGACACCAGCCCGCTCGACCCGCCGGTGCTGGTCGCCGTATCGCTGGTGGTCGCGCTGGTCGCCGCGCTGGCGAGCTGGGTGCCCGCGCGCCGCGCGATGCGCAGCAGTCCGATGACGGTCCTCCGCACCGAGTAGTCGCACACCTCAGAACTCTCTCCCGCGAGGGATGGCCGTGCTCACGCAGCTCCGCAGCATCCTTCGCGGCCTCCGCCGCGCGCCCGGCTTCACCGCCGCGGCCATCCTCTGCATCGCGCTGGGGATCGGGGCCAACACCGCGATCTTCAGCGCCGTGCGCGCGGTCCTGCTGCACCCCGTCGCCACGCCCGACGTCGATCGGGTGGTGGCGATCCGGCAGGACCTGCTGCCCATCAAGCTGCTCGACGTCGAGCTCGCGCCCACCGAGGTGCTCGACCTGGCCGAGCGGCGCGAGCTGTTCCAGGCGGTGGCCAGCTACACCGGCCGCGGCTTCGTGCTGGAGCAGGGCGGCACGTCGACGCGCTTCGACGGCGTGCGCACGCTCGGCGACTACTTCGCGATGTTCCGCGTGCGCCCGTACCTCGGGCGGCTCTACACCGCGGACGACTCGCGCGACGGCCGCCACCAGGTCGCGGTGCTGACGTACGGCCTGTGGCGCGAGCAGTTCGGCGGCGACTCGTCGGTGGTGGGACGCACGGTGCGCCTGAACGACGCGGCGCACGAGATCGTCGGCGTGCTGCCGCCCGACTTCAAGTATCCGCGGCAGGCGCGCATCCTGGTGCCGGAGCGCATGGACTCCGCGTACCGCGAGCGGATGCGCGGCCGGCTGAACATGACGACGTTCGCGCGGCTGCGCGACGGCGTGACGCTCCAGCAGGCGCAGGCCGGCCTGCAGGCGACGATGGCGGCGTGGCGCGCGCGCGGTGGCGCCGAGGATGGCGGCTACGGCGTCGCGGGCAACCACCGCATGTACGTCACGCCCTTCGTCGCCTTCGACGCGGGCCAGCTGCGGCCGATCCTGCTCGTGCTGCTGGGCGCCGTCGGCCTCGTGCTGCTGATCGCCTGCGCCAACGTCGCCAGCCTGCAGCTCGTGCGCGCCACCGCGCGCACCCGCGAGCTGGCGGTGCACGCGGCGCTCGGCGCGGAGCGCGGCCGGATCGCGCGGCGCCTGCTGGGCGAGAGCGCGCTGCTGGCCGCGGCGGGCGGCATGCTCGGCGTCGCGATCGGATGGGCGACGACGCGACTGCTGGTCGCGCTCGCGCCGGCCGAGCAGCTGGCGCTGCGCGAGCTCAGGCTCGACGGGCCGGTGCTGCTGGCGACCGCGCTCGTGACCGTCACCGCCGCGCTGCTGTCGGGCACCCTGCCGGCGCTGCGCGGTGCGCGCGTGGACCTGCGCGGCATGCTGCAGGAGGGGATGCGCGGCGGCACCGGCGGCATCGAGCGCCACCGTGCGCTGCGCGGTGCGGTCGTGGGGCAGGTCGCGCTCTCGTTCGTGCTGCTGCTGGCGTCGGGCGTCATGCTGCGCAGCCTCTCGCAGCTGCTCGCCGTCGATCCCGGCTTCCGGCCGGCGCGCATCACGACGGCGGCCATCACGCTGCCGTTCGCGCGCTACGCCAAGACCGACGCGGCCATCCGCTTCTACGCCGACCTCACCGAGCGGCTGCGCGCGACGCCGGGCGTCGAGGCGGTGAGCGTGACGACCGCGCTCCCGCTGCGCGACGGCTCGGGGAACAGCTCGCCCTTCACCATCCTCGGCCGCGACACGACGGGCCAGGGCGAGCCGCCGCACGCCAACATCGTCGCCGTCGACGCGCACTACTTCCGCACGATGGGCATCCCGCTGCTGCGCGGGCGCACCTTCGAGCCGCAGGACGACGCGCGCCCCGCCGACGGCACGATGACCTTCATCATCGACGAGGAGCTGGCGCGGAAGTACTTCCCGAACGAGGACCCGATCGGGAAGCGCATCAACCAGGGCCCGGACGGCGTCATCGTCGGCGTCGTGGGCAGCGTGCGGCAGGCGGGGCTGGGCGCGCCGCAGAAGGCGTCGGTCTACTACAACTACCGTCAGGGCTGGTGGAGCAACCTCACGGTCGTCGCGCGCACCACGCTCGCCGACGAGGCGGCCGCGCGCACGATCCGCGACGCCGTGCGCGCGCTCGACCCGCAGGTGCCGACGTACGACGTCGCCGCGATGCCGGAGGTGGTGTCGCGCTCGCTCGGGACGCGCCGTTTCGGCGTCGTCGTGCTGGGCGGCTTCGCGCTGGTCGCGGTGCTGCTGGCGGTGCTCGGCGTCTACGGCGTGTTGAGCTACGTCGTCGCGCAGCGCGTGCGCGAGCTGGGCATCCGCGCCGCGCTCGGCGCCGACCAGCTGCGCGTGGCGACGCTCGTGCTGGGGCAGGGCGCGCGGCTCGTGGGCGCGGGGCTCGCGCTCGGCGCGCTCGGCTACGTGGCGCTCGGCCAGAGCCTGCAGTCGCTGGTGTTCGGCGTCGGTCCCCGCGATCCCGTGACGCTGCTGATCGGCGGCACGCTGCTCGCCGGCGCGGCGCTGCTGGCGAGCTGGCTCCCCGCGCGGCGCGCCGCGCGCATCGATCCGGCCACCGCGCTGCGCGCGGACTGACCGTCCGCCGATGCTGAACGACGTCCGCACCGCGCTGCGTGCGCTGACGCGCGCGCCGCGCCTGGCCGTGGTGGTGGCGCTCACCTTCGCGCTCGGGCTCGCGGCCAACACGGCGGTCTTCGCCGCGGTGAACGCGCTGCTCCTGCGCCCGCTGCCGTTCCCGCATGCAGAGCGGCTGGTGGACGTGCACGAGCACAGCGAGACGCGGCTGTGCGCGGGCTGCGCGGTGGGCACGTCGTGGGAGACGTTCGTCGACTGGCGCGCGCGCGCGACGCTGTTCGACGCGATGGGCGCATACGCGGAGCGTGACGTGGTGCTCGGCGGCGCGCCGGGCGCCGAGCGCGCGCCGTCGGCGGCGGTGTCGCCGGCGCTGTTCACGATGCTGGGTGCGCCGGTGGCGCTCGGCCGCGCGCTCGACGCGGCGGACGACCGGCCGGGCGCGGCGGCGGTGGTCGTCGTCAGCCACGAGCTGTGGACGCGGCGCTTCGGCGGCGACAGCGCGGTCGTCGGCCGCACGCTGCTGGTGAACGGCGCGCCGCACACCGTGGTGGGCGTCGTCGGCCCGCGCTTCCACTTCCCGGAGTTCGCGCAGCTGTGGACGGCGATCGGCGCCGCGCCGCCAGACGGCGGACGCGAGGCGCGCGACCTCGGCGTGATCGGGCTGCTGAAGGCGGACGCGACGCGCGCCGCCGCCGACGCGCAGATGGCGTCGATCATGGCGGGGCTGGCTGAGGAGCAGCCGCAGGCGCTGCGCGAGTGGAGCGCGGGCGTCACGCCGCTGCGCCACGACCTCGCGGGCGAGGAGGCGTCGCTGGGTTGGGCGCTGCTGGGCGCGGTGCTGCTGGTGCAGCTGGTCGTCTGCGCCAACGTCGCGGGGCTGCTGCTCGCGCGCGCGGCCGAGCGGCGGCGCGAGCTGGCGGTGCGCGCGGCGCTGGGCGCGAGCCGCGGCCGGCTCGCGCGCCAGCTGCTCGTGGAGGTCGGCGTGCTGGCGGCGATCGGCGCGGGGCTCGGCTTCTGGATGGCGTCGTTCGCGGTGGAGACGGCGGCCGCGCGCGCGGCCGGGCGCATCCCGTACTGGATCGACCTCACCGTCGACTGGCGCGTGGCCGCGTTCTGCGCCGCGCTGACCGTCGTCGCCGCGCTGGCGAGCGGGCTCGGGATCGCGGTGCGCGCCTCGCGCCCCAACGTGCGCGGCGCGCTGCAGGACGCGGGACCGAATGCGAGCGCCACGCGGCGGCAGGGCCGCGTGCGCACCGCGCTCGTGGTGACCGAGCTGGCGAGCGCGCTCGTGCTGCTGGCCGCGGCGGGCCTGCTGGTGAAGACCGTCGCGCGCCACGCGCGTCCCGAGGAGGGCGCGCTCGCCGACCGTCTCGTCACGGCGGACGTGCGGCTGCTCGGTGAGCGCTACGCGGACTCCGCGCAGGTCGGCGAGGCGGCGCTGGCGATGCTCGGCGCGATGGCGCGCACGCCGGGCGTCGAGCGCGCCGCGGTGACGCGCTTCGAGTTCCTCGCGGGCTTCGGCGGCAGCGACCAGCCGGTGACGCTCGAGGGCGGACGCGCGCCCGCCGCGGGCGCGTCGCCGCGCTTCGCGATGGTCGTGAGCCCGGGCTGGCGTGCGACGCGCGGGCTGCCACTGCTCGCGGGCCGCGACCTCACGGACGCCGACCGCGCGGGCGCCGCGCCGGTCGCGCTGGTGAACGCCGCGATGGCCGAGCGGCTGTGGCCCGGCGCGTCGGCGCTCGGCCGGCGCGTGAAGCTCGGGCCGCCCGACTCCGACCGGCCTTGGGTGACGGTGGTGGGCGTGCTGGACAACGTCACGAACCCGCGGGCGGCGCGCGCGACGGCGGGCAGCATGGTCTACGTGCCGTTCGCGCAGTGGCCGGGCCGTCCGCTGAGCGTCGTCGCACGTACCGCGAGCGCCGACGCGGCGGAGCGCGTGAGCGCCGCCATGCCCGCCGCGCTGCGCGCCGTGCTCCCCGACGAGCCGGTGGACGACGCGGTGACGGTCGCGCGCGGCGCCCGCGACCGCGTCGCGCCGCAGCGGCTGCTGTCGCGCGTGCTCGGTGGCTTCGCGGCGTTCGCGGTGCTGATCGCGGCCATCGGCGTGTTCGGCGTCGTCGCCGCGTCCGCCGCGCAACGCACCCGCGAGATCGGCCTGCGCGTCGCGCTTGGCGCCTCGCCGCGTCAGGTCGCGACGCTGCTCTCGCGCCGCGCGGACCGCATGGTGCTGGTGGGCGTGGGCCTTGGCCTCGTGGGCGCGCTAGCCGCGTCGGGCGCGCTGCGCGCGCTGCTGTTCGGCGCCGATCCGCTGGACCTGCCGGTGCTGGTGGGCGTGAGCGTGCTGCTGGCGGCGGTGGCGCTGCTGGCCGGCTGGCTGCCCGCGCGCCGCGCGGCGCGGATGGACCCGGTGGCGGCGCTGCGCGTCGAGCGTTGAGCGGTAGTTCCAGCCCGCGCTTCACCCGGAGTCGCGCGAGCAGCGCGCGCGAAGCGTGGAGCGCGAACCCCAGAGGTCCCTCGCCGTGCGCTGCGCGCACGCTCGGGACGACAGGTGGGGCGGGGAGGGCGGGCATGGGCGGAGGCGACCTCGATCGCAGCAAGGAGACTCACGCGAAGCGGTGAGGCTCCGCAGCGGCCGCGATCGCGGGGGAGCCGGAGTCCATGCCCGCCCTCCCCGCAGGCGCGCTGAAACCGAGCCACTCACCGAGCGTACGGACGCGCGCGCACGACCCTCCCCCCGCGCCCTTCACGACTGGAGCGCCGCACATGCTCGCCGATCTCCGCTTCGCCCTCCGCGCGCTTCGTCGAGCGCCCGGATTCGTCCTCGCCGCGGTGCTCTGCCTGGGTCTCGGGCTCGGCGCCAACACGACCGTCTACTCGCTCGTCAACGCGCTCGTCTTCCGCCCGCTGCCCTACGGCGACAGCGAGCGCCTGATCGCGATCACGCACGAGAACCCCGCGCAGGGCCAGAGCCGCAGCGACATCTCGCTGCCCGCCGTGCTCGACGTCGCGGAGCGCAGCCGCACGCTGGCCGCCGTCGCCGCCACCGACACGCGGCTCGTGAACCTGACCGGGGTCGACCGCCCCGAGGCGCTGCCCGCGGCCACCGTCTCCGGCCGCTACTTCGAGGTGCTGCGGGTCCGCCCGATCGTCGGTCGCGCGTTCCGGGCCGAGGAGAGCGAGGGCGGCGGCGCACGCGTCGTGGTGCTCGGCGAGCAGCTCTGGCGCGAGCGCTTCGGCGCCGATCCGGCCGTCGTCGGCCGCGCGATCGCGCTCGACGGCGCGCCGCACACCGTCGTCGGCGTCGTGCCCGATGCGGCCGGCCTCTCGGGCGACCGCGAGCGGCTCTTCATCCCTCTCGCGCACGACCGCGACCCGTCGCAGCGCGGCTGGCACTCGTACGACGCCGTCGCGCGACTCAGGCCCGGCGTCACCGTCGCCGCGGCGCGCGCCGAGCTGCAGGCCATCGGCGCGCGGCTCGCGACCGAGTTCCCCGACACCGACCGCGGCTGGGGCATCGACGCGGTGCCGCTGCGCGAGCAGCTGGTGCCCGGCGACGTCGCGACCGTCTTCGCCGTCATGCTCGGCGCCGTGGGCTTCGTGCTGCTGATCGCCGCCGCGAACGTCGCCAACCTGCTGCTCGCGCGCACCACCGGCCGCGCGCGCGAGCTGGCCGTGCGGGCGGCGCTCGGCGCCGGGCGCGCGCGCGTGCTGCGCCTCGTGCTGCTGGAGAGCGTGATCGTCGCACTGATGGGCGGCGCGCTCGGCGTGCTGATCGCCCAGGGCGGCGTGCGCGCGATGCGCGGCGCGGTGCCCGTCGCCTATCCCGCGTGGCTCGTCTTCGACGTCGACTGGCGCGTGATGACGTACGCGCTCGTGCTGTCCACCGTCACCGGGCTGCTGTTCGGGCTCGTGCCCGCGCTGCGCGCCACGCGCCGCGCCGTCGCGCCCACGCTGCGCGCGTCGGGCCGCGGGAGCAGCGCCGGCGCGGGCGCGCGCCGCCTGCGCGACGGGCTCGTGGTCGCGGAGCTCGCGCTCTCGCTCGTGCTGCTCGCGGGCGCGGGGCTGATGGTGAAGAGCATGCTGCGCCTGCAGACCGTCGATCCGGGCTTCCGGCCCGAGGGCGTGCTCGCCGCGCGGCTGCGCATGGGTGGGGAGCGCTACGACGAGAAGGCCGCGCGGCTCGCGCTGCTGACGCGCGCGGTCGAGCGCCTGTCCGCGCTCCCTGGCGTCCAGGCTGCATCGGCCACCAGCTCGGCGCCGCTGAGCGGATCGAACAGCTCGTCGAGCTTCGTCGTCGACGGGCGCGACGTGCCCGAAGGCCAGAAGCCGAACGCCGAGACGCGCGCGGTGCTGCCCGGCTACTTCACGACGATGGGGCTGCCGCTGCTGGCCGGCCGCGACTTCACCGCCGCCGAGGCGGCCGACAGCGTGGCGCGCGTCGTCGTCGTCAACGAGACGATGGCGAAGCGGTGGTGGCCCGGGCAGGATCCGATCGGCCGCCGTGTGTCGATCGGCGGCGGCGGCGACGACGCGCCGTGGATGACCGTCGTCGGCGTGACGCGCGACGTGCGACAGCGCCGACTGGGCCGCGCCGCGGAGGAGCAGCTGTACCTCCCGTTCGGCGGGCAGGCGCGCCGCGAGATGACGCTCGTCGTGCGCACGAGCGGCGACGCGGGCGCGCTCGCGCCGGCGCTGCGCCGCGAGGTCGGCGCGCTCGACGCGGGGCTCCCCTTCGTGAACCTCGACACGATGACGGCGATGGTGCACCAGTCGCTCTGGCTGCAGCGCCTGTACGGCGTGCTGTTCGGCGCGTTCGCGGGCGCGGCGGTGCTGCTGGCGGTCGTCGGTGTGTACGGCGTCATCGCCTACGCCGTCGCGCAGCGCGTGCGCGAGCTGGGCGTGCGCGTCGCGCTCGGTGCGCGCCCGCGCGACGTGGCGGGACTGATGTTGCGCGACGGCGCGCGGCTGGCCGGCATCGGGCTCGGCGTCGGCCTCGTGCTGGCGCTCGGGATGACGCGCGCGCTCGGCTCGGCGCTCCAGGGCGTGAGCCCGAGCGATCCCGCGGTCTTCGGCGGCGTCACCGCGCTGCTCGGCGGCGCCGCGCTGGCCGCGTCGTGGCTCCCCGCGCGCCGGGCCGCGCGCGTGGACCCGATCGAGGCGCTGCGGGCCGAGTGACCGCGCACCGCCCCTGGAGGACGCGCACCGCCCGCCGGACCACCGGCGGGCGGTGTTCGTTTCCGGACACCCGTGTCGCGCGTCCGGACACCGCGCCCCGGGTCGCTCCAGGCAAACCGTTGTCGTGCAATGGTTTGCGCGTGGTGATGTCGGGTACGGAACTGGCCTTGGGCAGGGGCATGTCCGCGCTCCCCGTCGCCTCGCTCTCCATCGTCCCGACCGACTCGCCCCTCCGGCGCACCGGCCGCGGGACGCGTGCGTCGGCCGACGCGAGCGCCGACGCGTGGTTCCTCGACGACGTGTTCGCGCCCGCGGCGCTCGGCGACCGGTTCCAGCTCGTGCGCGAGCTCGGGCGCGGCGGCATGGGCGTCGTGGTGCTGGCGCGCGACGTCGCGCTGCACCGCGTGGTCGCGCTCAAGCTGCAGCATCCGCTGCTCGCGACCTGCCCACGCGCGCGCGAGCGCTTCCGCCGCGAGGCGCGCATCCAGGCGCAGCTCGACCACCCCGGCATCGTCCCGGTGCATGCGGCGGGCGAGGTGACCGTGCGCGGGCGCGCAGTGCCGTGGTTCGCGATGGCGTACGTCCCCGGCGAGTCGCTGGCCGATCGGCTGGCGCGCGCGGGCACGCTGCCGGCCAACGAGGTGCGCCGCGTGCTGCTCGCGCTGCTCGACGCGCTGACGCACGCGCACGCCGAGGGCGTGGTGCACCGCGACCTGAAGCCCGAGAACGTCTTGCTGTCGCGCGACGGCCGCGTGCTGCTGACCGACTTCGGCGTCGCCGCGCGCCCGTCGCACGACGACCCGCGCCGCAACGCCGCCGACGTCGGCACGCCGCTCTGGATGGCGCCCGAGCAGTTCGCCGGCGAGCACGCGATCGACGGCCGCACCGACCTGTACGCGCTCGGCGCGCTCGGCTTCGCGATGCTGGCGGGGCGCCCGCCGTTCGCGGGGCCGTCGGCGCGCGCGGTGGCGGTCGCGCACCTGATGGGCGACACGCCGAAGCTGGCTGCGCTCGCGCCGCGGGCGCCGCGCGCGCTGGTGGCCGCGCTGCAGCGCTGCCTGGCGAAGGACCCCGCCGGCCGCTGGGCCGACGCCGCCGCGCTGCGCGACGCGCTGGCCGACGGTGCGTGGGCCCCGCTGCTGGCACCCGTGCGCCGTGCCATCGTACGGATGCGGCGCGCCCGCGCGCGCCGTCTCCACGAGCTCTGATCGTCTTCACGCCGTCCGACCTCCGAACCGCTTCCGACATCCCATGTCGTTCTTCGCTTCGTCTCCCGCGGCGCCCCCGGCGCTCGACCTCGCGCCCGGCACGCCGCTGCTCACGCTGCGCGACGTCGAGAAGTCCTATCCCGTCGGCGGATCGACGCACTACGTCCTGCGCCGCATCGCGATGGAAGTGCGCGCCGGCGACTTCGTCACCATCATGGGCCCCTCGGGCGCGGGCAAGTCGACGCTGCTCGCGATCCTGGGCCTGCTCGACCACGACTGGCGCGGCGAGATGTACTTCGCGGGCCAGCCGATGCACGCGCTCTCGCCCAAGCAGCGCACCGCGTTCGGCCGCCAGCACGTCGGCTTCGTCTTCCAGCAGTACCACCTGCTGGACGACCTCACCGTCGCGGAGAACCTCGACGTGCCGCTCGAGTACCGCGGCGTGCGCAAGTCCGAGCGGCAGGCGATGGTCGCCGACACGCTCGACCGCTTCGGCATGGTCGGCAAGAAGGACCTCTTCCCGCGCCAGCTCTCGGGCGGCCAGCAGCAGCTGGTGGGCGTCGCGCGCGCCGTCATCGCGCGTCCGGCGCTCCTCCTCGCCGACGAGCCCACGGGCAACCTGCACTCGGCGCAGGCGCGCGAGATCATGCAGCTGTTCCAGGAGCTGAACCGGCAGGGCACGACGATCGTGCAGGTGACGCACAGCGAGGAGAACGCGCGCGCCGGCAAGCGCATCGTGACGCTGAAGGACGGCTGGATGACCGAGGGCGAGGACTGACCATGTTCCACGACCTGCGACTGGCCGCGCGCCGTCTCGCGCGCGCGCCCGGCTTCACCGCCGCCGCCGCGCTGACGCTCGCGCTGGGGATCGGCGCCAACACGACGATCTTCTCGCTGGTGAGCGCGGTGTTCCTGCGCCCGCTCGCGGTGGCCGAGCCGCAGCGGCTCGTGCGCGTGTTCAGCACGTGGCGGCAGGACGGCCGCACGATCAACAGCGGCGCGCTCGGCTACCCCGACGTGCGCGAGCTGGCCGCGCAGCGCGGCACGTTCGCGGGCGTGGCGGCGTTCAGCAACGCGAAGGTCGCGATGGGCGAAGGCGAGGCCGCGCGCACGGTGCAGGCGGCGCTCGTGACGGGCGAGTACTTCGGCGTGCTCGGCATCCGCGCGGCGATCGGCCGCGCGATCGGCGCGTCGGACGTCGGCGCGCCGGGCGCGTCGCCCATCGTCGTGCTCTCGCACGCGCTCTGGCGCGACCGGCTGGGCGGCGACTCGTCGGTCGTCGGGCGCCCCGTGTCGCTGAACGGGCGCGCGTACACGGTCGTGGGCGTCGCGCCGCCAACCTTCCGCGGCACCGAGATCGAGAACGTTCCCGAGCTGTGGGTCCCGCTGTCGCAGGCGCAGGCGCTCGGCGTCACCGGGCCGCGCGGCTTCGAGCGCGGGTCGCGGTGGCTGCACGGCCTCGCGCGGCTGCCCGCGGGCGTGGACCGCGCCGCCGCGAACGCGGCGGTGGCGCGCCTGTCGAAGGGATGGGCGGACGCGTATCCCGACACGCACCGCGGCTGGAGCCTGCGGCTCGCGGCGGGCGGCACGCTGCTGGCCGCGGATCCGTCGGAGCACACGCCGGTGATGATCGTCTTCGGCGCGCTCAGCGTGCTCGCGCTGCTGGTGCTCGCGGTGACCGCCGCCAACGTCGCCAACCTGCAGCTCGCGCGCGCCGCGACGCGCCGGCGCGAGGTGTCGCTGCGCGTCGCGCTCGGCGCCGGCCGCTGGCGGCTGGTGCGCGAGGTGCTCGGCGAAAGCGTCGTGCTGGCGGTGATCGCGGGCGTGCTGGCCGCGGCCATCGGCTCGGTGGGCGCGTCGCTGCTGCCGCGCCTCGGCCTCCCGCCGATGATCGACCTCACGCCGGACGGCCGCATCCTCGGCTACACGGCGCTGCTGTCGCTCGCCACGGGCGTGCTGTTCGGGCTCGCGCCCGCGCTCTGGGTCACGCGCGGCTCGCTGGTGACGAGCATCAAGGACGGCGCCGCCGGCTCGGGGCGCTCGCGCTCGCGGCTGCGCGGCGCGCTGGTCGTCGGGCAGATGGCCGTCTCGATGGTGCTGCTGGTGGCGGCCGGGCTGCTGCTGCGCACGGTGAGCGCGCTGCGCAGCGCGGACGTCGGCTACGAGCCGTCGGGCGTGCTGGCGGTGACGCTCGACGCGGGCACGCGCGGCTACGACCGGGTGCGCGGCGTGGCGCTGTACGAGGGGCTGCTGGACCGCGTGCGCGGCCTGCCGGGCGTGAAGGCGGCCACGATGCACGCGATCGTGCCACTCAGCGGCAACGGGATGGGCACCGAGGTGCGCCTTCCCACCCAGAACAACGCGGTACAGCGCACGCAGTACGACGTCGTCACGTCGGACTTCCTGCCGACGCTCGGCATGCGGCTGGCCGACGGCCGCGCCATCGGCGACGAGGACCGCGCCGGCGCGGCGCGCACGGTCGTGGTGAACGAGGCGTTCGCGCGCCGCGCATGGCCCGGCGAGCGCGCGGTGGGGCAGCGCATCCGCCTGGAGGGCGACAGCGCCGGCGAGGCGACGGTGGTCGGCATGGTGCGGGACGCGCGCGTGCAGGGCCTGACCGAGGCGCCCGAGCCGATGCTCTACTTCCCGATGGCGCAGGAGTGGACGTCGCAGATGGTGCTCGAGGTGCGCGTCGCCGCGGGCGCGCCGCACGCGGTGCTCGGCGCGGTGCGCCGCGAGCTCGCCGCGCTCGACCCGAACCTCCCCACGGGCGAGGTGCGCACGCTGGAGGAGGTGCGCACGCTGGCGATGTTCCCCGCGCGGCTGATGGCGTCGCTGATGACCGCGTTCGGCGTGCTCGCGCTGTGCGTGGCGGCGGTGGGGCTGGCCGGCGTCGTCGCCTTCGCGGTCGCGCAGCGCACCCGCGAGATGGGCGTGCGCATGGCGCTGGGCGCCGCCGGCGCGGACGTCGAGCGGCTGGTCGTCGGCGAGGGCGTGCGGCTGGCGCTCGTGGGCCTCGGCGTCGGGCTCGCGCTGGCGGCGGGCGTGACGCAGCTCATCGCGTCGCAGCTCTACGGCGTCGGCGCGGCCGACCCGGCGACGTACCTCGTGGTGGCGTCGGTGCTGGGCGCCGTCGCGCTGCTGGCGGCGTGGGTGCCGGCGCGCCGCGCCGCGCGCGTGGACCCGCTCGAAGCGCTGCGCGCCGAGTGACGCACGAGTAGCGAAGTCCGCGTTCGACCACTCGAAGGAGTCCGCATGATCCCGGATCTGCAGTACGCCCTCCGCCAGCTGGCGCGGTCGCCCGGCTTCACCGCGCTCGTCGTGCTGTGCCTCGCGCTCGGCATCGGCGTGAACGTCGCGACGTTCGGCGCGGTGGACGCGCTGCTGTATCGGCCGCCCGCCGGCGTGCGCGACGAGGGGACGCTGCGGCGCCTGCGCGTCGAGGTGCCGCGCACGCCCGGGCAGCAGATCTTCCTCAACATGGGCTACTCGGTCGGCGACGTGGACGCGCTGCGCGCGCGCCGCGAGCTCTTCGCGTCGATCGCCGCGTTCGCGCACGGCAAGTCGTTCGTCGAGGTCGGCGACGTGGCCGAGAAGGTGGACGTCGCCGTCGTGGGCCCGGACTACTTCGCGACGCTCGGCGTGCGGCCGGCGCTGGGACGCCTGCTCGCCGGCTCCGAGGCGGGCGCGAGCTCCGAGGCGCCGGTGGCGGTGCTGTCGCACGCGTTCTGGCGGCGCGCGCTCGGCGGCGATCCGTCGGTCGTGGGACGCACGCTGCGCGTGAACGGTCGGCCGCTCACGGTCGTCGGCGTCGCGGCGCCTGGCTTCACGGGCACCGAGATCGAGTCGGCGACGGCGGTCTTCTTCCCGCTCGGCCTGGGCACCGTGATCGGCTACGACCGCCGGCACCTCGGGACGCCGGACATGAAGTGGCTGACGGCGGTCGCTCGCATGGCGCCGGGCGTCGAGCCGCGCCGCGCGGACGTGGTGGCGACCGGCGTGCTGAAGGCGCTCGACGCCTCGCGCCCGTCGCCGGTGCTCGGCTTCGAGAAGTCGACGCGCGAGGTGCGCGCGCTGCCGCTCAACGCGCACTTCTCGAGCACCGGCATGCGCAGCCCGGTGCCCGCGTGGCTGCTGGGCGCGACGGCCGCGGTGCTGCTGGTCGTCTGCGCGAACGTCGCCAACCTCCTGCTCCTGCGCGCCGAGCGGCGCCGGCACGAGATCGCGACGCGTCTGGCCATCGGCGCGGCGCGCGCCCGCGTCGCGCGGCAGCTGTTCGCGGAGGGTGCGCTGCTGGCGCTGATCGGCGGCGCGCTGGGTCTCGCGCTGGCGACGGCGGGTGCGCGGCTCTACCGCCTGGTGCCGAACATGCCGCCCGTCGACCACCTGATCGACGCGCGCGCGGTCTGGTTCGGACTGGGCGTCACCGTGCTGACGACGCTCGGCTTCGCGCTCGCGCCGGCGCTGCTCGGCACGCGCGACGGGGCGCGGGCGCTGCTGCGCACGGGCGTGCGCGGCACCGCGCGGCGCGCGCCGCTGCGGGCCACGCTGCTGGTCGTGCAGTTCGCGGCGTCGCTGGCGCTGCTGGGCGCGGGCGGGCTGTTCGTGCGCAGCCTGCGCAAGGTGGACGCGGTCGACGTCGGCTTCGACGCGCGCCACGCGCTCGCCGTGCAGGTGGACTGGCAGGCGTTCGGCATCGCGCCGGCCGAGGCACGCGATGCGCTGGTGCGGGCGCAGGCGCGCCTGCGCGGGGTGCCCAGCGTCGCCGCGAGCTCGCTGGTGATGCTGACGCCGTTCAGCGGCGCCGTGATGAGCAGCCTCCACGTGCCCGGGCGCCCGTCGATCGGCGACGTGTCGGACGTGCCGGGCGGGCTGTTCTTCACCAACGCGGTCGACTCGTCGTACTTCCGCACGATGGGGATCCCGCTCGTGCGCGGGCGCGCGCACGTCGCGGCCGCGAAGGGCGCGCCGGCGGAGGTGGTGGTGAGCGAGACGTTCGCGCGGCGCGTCTTCCCGAACGGCGAGGCCGTGGGCCAGTGCCTCACGCGCGACGCGACCGACTCGACGTGCATGCGCATCGTCGGCGTGGCGCGCGACGCGCGCTACCTGTCGGTCACGCGGCCGCCGGCGCCGATCTTCTACGGCGCGGCCGGCCCGGCGAGCGACGAGGTCGCGGCGATGCTCGTGCGCGCGCGGGGCGACGAGTCCGCGGTGCGCGCGACGGCGGAGGCGGTGCGCGCCGCGCTGCTGGCGGCCGAGCCGCGCATCCGCTTCGCGAACGTCGCGCCGGTGGCCGACGGGATGATGCGCGACGCGCTGGCGCCATACCGGCTGGCGGCGACCGCGTTCACTGCGTTCGGCGCGCTGGCGCTGCTGCTGGCCGCGGTGGGGCTGTACGGCGTGATCGCCTACGCCGTCACGCAGCGCACCGGCGAGTTCGGGCTCCGCATGGCGCTCGGCGCGCGCGGCGCGGACGTGCGCCGGCTGGTGCTGCGGCAGGGCGCGCGCACGGCGCTGGTGGGCGGTGCGCTCGGTGGCGCGGCGGCGGTGGGCATCGGCCGCGCGCTGCGCGGGCGGCTGTTCGGCGTCGAGCCGCTGGACCCGGTGTCGCTGCTCGCGGTGGCGGCGCTGCTGGCCGCGGTGACCGTGGTGGCGAGCTGGCTGCCGGCGCGCCGCGCGGCGCAGGTGGACCCGGCGGTGGCGCTGCGCGCGGACTGAGCGCCTTCACGCCGTCAGAGCGGTTGGAACAACTCGGCCAGCGGGTAGACGAACGGCGCGGCGTCGGGCGCGGGCTGCCAGGTCAGCGTCTCGCGCTCGACGCTCGGGAAGTGCACGTCGGGCGTCCACACTTCCACGGTGTGGGCATCCGCGTCCACGATCCAGTACAGTCCGACCTCGCGATCCTGGTAGAGGCGCCGCTTGGTGAAGCGATCCGCGCGCAGCGAGCTGGGGCTCAGCACCTCGACGGCAAGCGGGACGGTGCGGAAGCGGTCCCACGAGTCCGTCGCGGCTTCCGCACGCGAGACGACGAACACGTCGGGCGATACGAGCGTGTCCGGGAGCCCCCAGGTGAGATCGCTGAGGGAGCCGAACACCACCCATGTCGGGTCATCTCGCAGGAACGTGGTGAGCGCCGTGACCAGACGCAGCACGACGACTTCGTGCCAGACGCGCGGCGCTGGCGTCACGAGGAGCTCCCCGTAGACCGTCTCGTACCGCGGCGTCCAGTGCGGATTCGCCTCGTTGAGCGCGCGCACCATGTCGGCGGTGTGGTAGATCGGCTCGGGAGTGGCCATGCGCATATCATCGTCTCGGCTCGGCGCGGGTCGCAAGGGTGCCGGGACACGGTCGCTCCCGGCGCCGCTCAGGCCCGTACCGTTCCGACGCATCCCGGCTCCGACCGACGCGCCCTGTTCGGTCTGCCACCCCAGCTCTAAGCTTCCTCCGTGATCGACGCCGCCACCCGCCCGCGCCTCCTCGTCGCCGACGACCAGCCCGCGATCCTCGACGCCCTCCGCCTGCTGCTGGCCGACGAGGGCTTCGAGGTGGAGGTCGCGCGCACGCCGCCGCAGATCCTGCAGGCGGTGCAGGCGCGCGAGTTCGACGCGCTGCTGATGGATCTCAACTACGCGCGCGACACGACGAGCGGGCGCGAGGGGCTCGACCTGCTCCCCGCGCTGCAGGCGGCCGACGGCACGCTGCCGGTGGTCGTGATGACCGCGTGGGGGAGCGTCGAGGGCGCGGTGGAGGCGATGCGCCGCGGCGCGCGCGACTACGTCGAGAAGCCGTGGGACGACGCGCGCCTGGTGGCGACGCTGCGCACGCAGGTGGAGCTGGGCCAGGCGCTGCGCCGCACGCAGCGGCTGGAGAGCGAGAACCGCACGCTCCGGCGCGACGCGGCCAAGAAGGTCGAGATGATCGCCGAGAGCGCGGCGATGCAGCCCGTGCTGCGCCTGATGGAGCGCGTGGGGCCCAGCGACGCCAACGTGCTGGTGACCGGCGAGCACGGGAGCGGCAAGGAGCTGGTCGCGCACTGGCTGCACGCCGCCAGCCGCCGCGCCTCGCGCGCGCTGGTGACGGTGAACATGGGCGGGCTCTCGGAGGGCGTGTTCGAGAGCGAGCTGTTTGGCCACGTGAAGGGCGCGTTCACCGACGCGAAGACCGACCGCGTGGGCCGCTTCGAGCTGGCCGACGGCGGCACGCTCTTCCTCGACGAGATCGGCAACATGTCGATGCCGCAGCAGGCGAAGCTGCTGCGCGTGCTGCAGACGGGCGAGATGGAGCGCGTGGGCTCGTCGCGCTCGCGGCGCGTGGACGTGCGCGTGGTGTCGGCCACGAATGCCGACGTGCGCGGCGAGGTGGCCGCGGGCCGCTTCCGCGAGGACCTGCTCTATCGCCTGAACACGGTCGAGATCCAGCTGCCGCCGCTGCGCGCGCGCCGCGAGGACGTGCCGGTGCTGGCGGCGCACTTCCTCTCGCGCCACGCGGCGCGCTACCGCAAGCCGCTGCACGGCTTCGCGCCGGACGCGCTGCAGGTGCTGCTGGCGCATCCGTGGCCCGGCAACGTGCGCGAGCTGGATCACGCGGTAGAGCGCGCGGTGCTGATGGCGCAGGGCGACACGGTGCGCGCGGTGGACCTCGCGCTGCGCGTGGACGGGCAGGGGCAGGCCGCGCTCGAGGACATGACGCTGGAGGCCGTGGAGAAGGTGCTGATCCAGAAGGCGCTCGCGCGCTGGGGCGGGAACGTCAGCCACGCGGCCCGCGCGCTGGGCTTGAGCCGCAGCGCGCTCTATCGGCGGATGGCGGACTATGGCCTGTAGTGCCCGCGCCGCGCGTCGAGCGTAGGGGGCGCCTGGTCGTGCGCCACGACCGCCGCGTCCTCCTCCTCGCGCTGCTGGCGGGGGCGCCGGCGGTCGCGGCGACCGCGTGGCTGGCGCCGCGCGCCGGTCTCGCGCCGCTCGCGCGCGGCTGGCTCGTGGGGATCGCGGTGTTCGTGTGGATCGTCGCCGCGCTGGTGGCGCGCCTGCAGGTGGTGCGGCCGCTGCAGACGCTGGCCAACGTGCTGGCGGCGCTGCGCGAGGGCGACTTCTCCTTCCGCGCCCGCGCCGCGCGCCCCGACGACGCGCTGGGCCTCGCGCTGCACGAGGCCAACCTGCTCACCGCGGTGCTGCGCGAGGAGCGCCTGCGCGCGCTGGAGAGCGCCGCGCTGCTGCGCCGCGTGATGGCGGAGATCGACGTCGCGGTGTTCGCGTTCGACGAGGCGCTGCGGCTGCGCCTCGTGAACCGGCAGGGCGAACGCCTGCTCGCGCGGCCCGCGGAGCGGCTCATCGGCGAGACGGCCGACGCGCTGGGCGTCGCGGACCTGCTGCGCGACGTCGAGCGCGCGCTCCCCGGCGTGCTGCCCGCGCCGCGCGTGCTGTCGGCCAGCTTCCCCGGCGGCACCGGGCGCTGGGAGGTGCGGCGCGGCGAGTTCCGGCAGGGCGGGCGCCCGCACGCGCTGCTGCTGGTGACGGACCTGAGCGAGACGCTGCGCGCCGAGGAGCGCCAGGCGTGGCAGCGGCTGGTGCGCGTGCTGAGCCACGAGATCAACAACTCGCTGGCGCCCATCAAGACGATCGCGGGCAGCCTGCTGCGCCGCGTGCGCAGCGCGCGCGAGCGGGCGCTGCGCGCGGCGCCCGCCGTGCCCGCGCTCCCGGGCGACGCGAGCACCGCGCATCCACCCACGGCCTCGGGCGTCCTGGCCGCCTACGGCAGCGCCGACGACGACTTCGCGCACGGACTCGGCGTCATCGCCGAGCGGGCCGAGTCGCTGGGGCGGTTCATCGGCGCGTACGCGCGGCTGACGCGGCTGCCCGCGCCGTCGAAGCGCGCGGTGGACGTGGACCACTGGGTGCGCCGCGTGGCGACGCTGGAGTCGCGCGTGCCGCTGACGGTCGTGGGCGGGCCCGCGGTCGTCGTGCCGGCCGACGCCGACCAGCTGGACCAGCTGCTCATCAACCTGCTGCGCAACGCGGCCGACGCCGCGACGGAGACGCACGGCGGCGTGACGGTGTGGTGGGACGCGCCGCGCGGCGCGCTGCGCCTGTTCGTGGACGACGAGGGGCCGGGGCTGGCGGAGACGTCGAACCTGTTCGTGCCGTTCTACAGCACCAAGCCCGAGGGAAGTGGCATCGGCCTCGCGCTCTGCCGACAGATCGTCGAGGGGCACGGGGGGACGATCACGCTCGAGAACCGCCCCGATGCGCGCGGCGCACGGGCCACGGTGACGTTGCCGCGTTGATCGGTCGCTTGATTGGTCTGTCGCGCCGCGTGGGGCGAGCGGGCGCGGGCTCCGGCTCCCAGCGACCTTGCGCTGCGGAGCCCCCGATCGCGCGGCACGCATCGGGTCTCCTTGCTACGGTCGCAGGTCGCCTCCGCCCGCACCCGCTCACCCCACGCCTCACATCAGGCGTGCGTCACCTTCAACGACGTGACGCATCGCGGTGACGCCGCCGGCTGAGGAGCCGCGGCTTCGAAGAGCGCGCGTCGCGTGCATGGCGACGAGGCTCGGAGCGCGTGGGGGATGCTGGGGAGCCGAGCGACGCCGCGATCGCAGCAAGGCTTGTCCCGAGCGAAGCGAGGGAAGACCGGGGTTATCCACGCAGCGGCCGCGATCGCCCGGAGCCGGCGCCCCAGCATGCCCCACGCGCTCGCGCACCGATGCCCGCAAGCGACCCGCAACCCTCAATCGATGTCGCCCGGCCCCTCGAGCCGCGACAGATCGATCGCCGCGCGGCGCGCGTCGTCCTTCAGCGCGGGTTCGGCGCCGGCGCGCAAGGCCGCATAGTGCCGCGCCGCCCGCACCGCCCCCGGACGGTCGCCCACGCGCAGCGCGAGCCGCGCCTCCTCGCGCAGGATCGCCGCGAGGTACGGCTGGCGGCCGTAGAGGTACGAGCGGCGCCGCAGCGCGGTCAGCGCCGCGCGCTCGTCGCCGATCGTCTCGCGCAGCCGCGCCAGCACCAGCGGGCCCGCCTGCTGCACCAGCCCCGCCTCGCCGAGCTTGAGCAGCGAGTCCAGGCGCTCGGCGGCCTGCAGCGTGCCGGGCGGGATCGCCGCGCCCTGCGCCGCGCCCTGTGCGGCGGCCTGCGCGGCGCGCGCGGCCACCGTCGCCTCCAGCAGCACCGCGCACGCGCGCGCGGGGCGCGTCGGCGTCTCGGCGCCCTGCGGCATGGGCGACGGGCCCCTGTACGGGGAGCGCAGGCGCGCGACGCTCTGCGCCACCGTGCGCGTGTCGCCGCGCGCCACGCGCCACAGCTCCGACGCGCACAGCGCCGACTCCTGGTGGTAGCGCCGCGGCAGCGTCGTCGGCTCGGGGCCGTAGGCGAGCGGCGCCAGCGCGCGCAGCGCCGTCTGCGCGGCGGTCGTGTCGCCGTCGCCGAACAGCGCGTCGAGCACGTAGCCCACGTCCACCAGGTGCGGCGGGTGCCCCGCCTCGCGCATCGCCTCCAGCATCGCCGCGGCGCGCGCCGGCTGGCCGCGCGCGAGCGCGAAGTCGTGCGCCATCGTCGCGAAGGCCAGGCGGTCGGCCGTGCTGCGCTCCGCGCGCGTCGCCTCGACGTTGGTGGCGACGATGCGCGCCGCGCGCTCCAGGTCCACGCCGTCGAGCAGGCTGATCTCGTCGATCAGGTGCGTGCTGAGCGGATGCATCGTCGGCGCGCGCCGCTCCAGCCGCGTCAGCTCCGCGGTATCGTTGAGCGCGACGGCCATGCGCCACCGCACGCCGTCCGCGCCCTCCGCCGTCGAGTCGGTCTGCAGGAAGAGCCGGCCCGCGTGCCGCACCGTCGCCGTGTCGCCCGCACGCGCCGCGATCAGCAGCAGGTGCTCCAGCGCCGGCAGGTACGTCGAGTCGAGCGCCAGCACGCGCCGGAACTGCGCCGCCGCGCGCGCGTGCGCGTCCGGCTCGCCCACCAGCGCGCCGAAGTGGAACATCGCGTCGCCCGCCTGGAAGACCGCGTCGGGGCGGTCGGGCGCCACGCTCGCGTAGCGCTGCTTGGCGGTCAGCAGCTCGCGGTACGTCGGGAACACCGGGAAGCGCGGGCCGCCCGCGGCGTCGAGCGCGGCGCGGTCGATCGGCGACAGCCGCGCGCGCTGGCGCCACGCCGCCTGCAGCCCGCGGTACTCCTGGTCGGGCTGCCCGAACCACTGCGCCGCGGTGGCCATCCCCAGCCCCGCCTGCGCGAACGTCGAGTCGAACGTGAGCGCGCGGTCGAACTCCGTCGCGCTCTCGCGGTAGCGCGAGCGGCGGTACAGCCACTTGGCGTTCAGGTACGCGCGCAGCGCCGGCAGCGACGACGTCATGATCGGGCTCGCGCGGTCGGCGCCGGGCGCGTCGCCCGACAGCACCGCCACCGCCAGCCGCTCGACGAGCTGCGGCAGCGAGTCGGCCGAGCCCTCGACGCGCACGGGCGCGCGCCCGCGGCCGTCGCGCACGGCGAGCATCGTCGCGGTGAGCACGAGCCGCCCACCCGGCGCGCCCGCGATGTCGCCCAGCAGCAGCCGTCCCGCGCCGAGCCGCTCCGCGACCTCCAGCGCGCGATCCCGCGGCAGGTCGGCATCCTCGCGGCCGGCGGCGCGGCGCCACGCGCTCAGCACCGCGCGCGGATCGGCCGAGCGCGGGCCGCCCTCGCCCGTCAGCATCCCGGACAGCAGGTCGAGCATCCCCTCGCGCAGGTAGCGCAGCGACGGATCGCTCCCCGTCACGCGGAACGGCGCGACGGCGACCACGCGCTCGTCCAGCGGCGCGTCGCGCTTCCAGAACAGCCCCGCGGCGGCCGCCAGCACGGCGACGAGGCCGACGCCCGCCGACAGCAGCGCGGTGCGGCGCGCGCGGCGGCGCGGGACCGCGGCGCCCTCCCACGACGTGGCACCATCGACGCCGGGCAGCCCGGCGCCCGGCGTGGTGGCGACCGGCGTCGCGACCGCGGCCAGCCCGTCGCGCACCAGCGTCGCGTCCTCGGGGCGCTCCTCGGGGCGCTTGGCGAGGCACCGCATCACCAGCGCGGCGAGCGCCGGCGGCACGTCCGGGCGGTGCTCCTGCAGCGGCGCCGGCGCCTCGGCCAGGTGCGCGGTGAGGATCTCCGCCGGCGCCTTCCCGCGGAAGGGCGGCACGCCGGCCAGCGTCTCGTAGGCCAGCACGCCGAACGCGTAGATGTCGGCGCGGTGGTCCACCATCGGGTCGGCCGCGGCCTGCTCGGGCGCCATGTACGCCGGCGTCCCGATCGCGAGCCCCGCGCCCGTCGCGTCGGGATCGAGGCCGCCGGCGCCCGGCGTCGCGAACGCGGTGCGCAGCGCCTTGGCGACGCCGAAGTCGGTCACCAGCGCGTGCAGCCCGCTCAGCAGGACGTTGTCGGGCTTCACGTCGCGGTGCACGATCCCGCGCCCGTGCGCGTGCGCCAGCGCGTCGGCCACGTCGTGCAGCACGCGCACCGCCACGCCGATGGGCAGCGCCCCCTCGCGCGCCAGCCGGTCCCGCAGCGACTCGCCCTCGACCAGCGGCATCGTGTAGTACGGCACCCCGCCCGCCGACCCCGCGCTCAGGACGGGCACCACGTGCGGGTGCTGCAGCCCCGCGGCCAGCTGGATCTCGCGACGGAAGCGCTCGACGTTCAGCCCGGCGGCCAGCTCCGGCGGCAGCACCTTGAGCACGACCGAGCGCCCGAGCGCCAGCTCGCGCGCCACGAAGACGCGCGACATGCCGGCGCCCCCGAGCTCGTGCTCGATGACGTACTGCTCGCCCAGCGCACGGTCCAGGTGGGCGCGCAGGGCGCCAGGAGCGAGCGGCTCGGTCACGACGGCAACTTCGGGGGGGAGGGGGAGCGCCGGGGAGGCGCGACGGACCGGGCCCGGTCCGCGACTCGGCACGTACGACCGTACGTCTTGGATGCCGGCGAGGTGTCGCTGGTTTACTCGCGACGCCGGGCCAACACGTCACGAACGCGTGAGGGACGAACGACGCAACGCGCGGGCGGCCGATGACGGACCGTGTGCTGCGGACTGCGGGCTGCGGATCCGGACGACGGAGCGTCCCCGCGGCCGTCGATCCGCGGTCCGCAGCCCGCAGCGTCGTCAGGCGTCCCGCCGCACGCCTCCGACGTCCATCACGTAGCGCGTCAGCCCCGCCACCGTGCGGATGCCCAGCTTGCGCATCAGGCTCTCGCGGTGCGTCTCGACCGTGCGGTGGCTGATCCCCAGCTCGGCGGCGATCTCCTTGTTCGTGAGCCCGCGCGCGATCCCCTCCAGCACGTCGCGCTCGCGCGCCGTCAGCACGTCGATCGGCGGGGCCGTGCCCTCGTCCGGTCCGTCGCGGCCGTCGCCCGCCGTCGTCCCGGTGCCGGTGAGCCCCTGCGCCGCGGGCGTGCTGAAGTACGACCCGCCCGCGTGCACCGCGCGCACCGCCATGCGCAGCTCGGCCGCCGCGCTGTCCTTCAGCAGGTAGCCGCTCGCCCCCGCCCGCACGCCCTCGCGCACGTACTCGGCGTTGTCGTGCATGCTCATGATCAGGATGCGCGACTCGGGCGCGGCCTCGCGCAGGCGCGGCGCCGCGCGCAGCCCGCTCTCGCCGGGCATCGAGACGTCGAGCACGATGACGTCCGGCCGGTGCTCGACCGCCAGCGCCAGCGCCTGCGCCGCGTTCCCCGCCTCGGCCACCACCGTCACCCCCGGCTCGGCCTCCAGCACGTGGCGGATGCCCTCGCGGACGACGGCGTGGTCGTCGCAGACGAGGACGCGGATGGGCGAAGTCATGGGGGCAAGATACTGCGGAGAACGGGACGGCGGAGAACGAAACGGCGGAAACCGAGACGGCGTGAGACGGAACGGCGGACCTCTCGGCTTGAAGCTACGAGCTCGAAGGTCCGCTCTTCCGTTTCACGCCCTTCCGTCCTCCGCTGCATCGTCCTCCGCGGTTCCGTCGTCCGCCTTGTCGCTTTCTGCCGGCAGTCGGATCGTCAGCGCCGCGCCCCCACTCACGTTCTCCAGCACCACCGACCCGCCCAGCGCGCCGATGCGCTCCCGCATGCCGACCAGCCCCATGTGGCCCTCGCGCTCCCAGCGCGCCGGGTCCGCGGGGGCGGGGAGGCCGCCGCCGTCGTCGGTCACGGTGAGGCGCAGGCCGCCGGCGTCCGGCGCGAGCTGCACGCGCACCGTGCGCGCGCGGGCGTGGCGCGCGACGTTCGACAGCCCCTCCTGCATCGCGCGGAAGAGCGCGAGGTCCGCGTCCTCGGGCAGGCGCGGGAGGGGTGCCGATGGCAGCGCGAGCGACACCGCGATCCCCGTCCGCTCGCTGAACTCCGCGCCGAGCGAGCGCAGCGCGGGCAGCAGCCCCAGGTCGTCGAGCAGCGACGGGCGCAGGTCGTTGGTGACGCTGCGGATGCTGCCGATCCCCGTGTCGATGAGCGCGAGCACGCGGTCGAAGCGCTGGCGCTGCGCGCCGTCCACCCCCTCGCGCAGCATGCCGAGCTGCATCTTCACCGCGGTGAAGACCTGCGCGGTCTCGTCGTGCAGCTCGCGCGACAGGCGGCGGCGCTCCTCCTCGTGCTGGCGGACCATGCGCAGCGACAGGCGCTCCAGCTCCGTGGTGCGCGCCTCCAGCGCGCGGTACAGCGCGGCCGAGTGCAGCGCCGCGCCCACCTGCTGGCCGAGCGCGTGGAGGAAGCTCTCGTCGAGCGCGGTGAAGGGGTCGCGCGCGTCGCCCGCCAGCACGAGCGCGCCCGTCGGCGCGCCGCCCGTGAGCACCGGGAGCGCGGCCACGTACGGCAGCCCGCCCACGCCCTGCGC
This sequence comes from Roseisolibacter agri, assembly GCF_030159095.1. NCBI lineage: Bacteria > Pseudomonadati > Gemmatimonadota > Gemmatimonadia > Gemmatimonadales > Gemmatimonadaceae > Roseisolibacter > Roseisolibacter agri. Next base: position 205,400 of record NZ_BRXS01000003.1, on the reverse strand, counting down.
CACCTGCGGCCGGCCGGTCGCGCGCACCTCGGCCAGCCGCGCGGCCAGCTCGCCGTCGGGGTGCGTGCCCGCCCACGCGGCGCAGGCGCCCGCGCCGCGCACGCAGACCGTCTCGTCGGACGCGCCGTTCGTGCCGGCGAGCGTGGTGAAGAACGCCGTGCCGCGCACCGCGGGCAGCTGCAGCGGGCGCGCGAGCAGCGCGTCCAGCACGTCGTGCTCGCGCGGGGAGCGCTGCAGGTCGCCCGACAGCGCGCTCAGCGCGCCGAGCCCGCGCCGCAGGTCGTCGAGCACCAGCAGCACGATGCCGAGTCCCACCGCGAGCACGAACGCGATGTCGAGGTAGTAGCCCCACGGCGTCCACGCGCCGCGCGCGCGCAGCAGCGGATAGTCCAGGTGGTGCAGGCCCCACAGGACGAACGCGATCGCGAGCACGCGCGCGCCCGTCGAGCCGACCTTGCGGTGGTACTGCCAGAACGTCCACCCGCTCCACATCGTCGCGGCGGCGAGGAACGCCACCATCGGCGCGGCCGCGAGCATGAACGAGTCGAGCTCGTAGATCGCGAGCAGCGACCACACGGTGGGAAAGAGCGCCACCAGCAGGTAGCGCCACCGCCACGCCAGCTGCCGCGAGAACACGAGCGCGGCCCACAGCAGCGCGAGCGCGGTGAGCCCGGTGATGACCTGGTGCGCGTAGAGGAAGCTCCAGCGCCGCGTCACCAGGAAGCTGCCGATGGCCGCGAGCCGCAGCGCGTAGAGCCCCCACGCGGCGGCGAACCAGGCGAAGTACGGCTTGCCGTGCCGCCGGTGCAGCCAGAGGCACAGGAGCGCGAGCGCGATCGTGATCGCGGCCTGCAGCCCGGCGGCGGCCAGCTCGGTGCGCGCGACGGCGGGGATCTGCCAGTCCATGCGCGCAAGCTAAGGGGCGCGCGCCGCCGCGCCGCGTCAGCCCTTGAACGGAGACGTGAGGCGTAGCGCGACGACGCGCCAGTTGTTGCCGGCACGCTCGAGCTGCGCGCTCAGATGCGCGGTCGCCTCGTCCCGGCCCATCAGCTTGGAGACGCCGCCGCGCTTCCACGACAGGCGCACGCGGATCGGAACGGTCGCCCGGGGGCCGGCGAGTTCCGGAGCGCCGCTCGGGGACGCATCGACGCGCAGGTCGCGCTCGCGTGCGAGGCGCTCCAGCAGGCGTCCCGCACTGGGCGCATCCGGCACGGCGTCGAAGAGCGCGCGCAGCTCGTCCACGCGTCGCTCGCGCATCGCGGCGGCCAGCCCCTCGGCCTCGCGCCGCGTGTCCTCGTCCGACGGAAGCGAGGGGCGCGCCTCGACCTGCTTGGTCTCGGTGACGACCGTGGTCGGCGGAGGCGGTGGGGCCGTGACGAACGCGTTCACCGACGTACGTGCCTCGCCGATGCTGGCGGTGATCCGGGCGCGGCCCGGTGAGACGGCCTGCAGGACGCCGGTGACCGAGACGCGGGCGACCGTCGGATCGTTCGACGACCAGCGCACGATCCCGGGGAACGAGACCGCGTTGCGGTTGCCGTCGACGAGACGCGCGGTCAGCGGCAGCGAGTCACCGGCGGGGAGCGTCAGGCGCGCGCGCTGCGACGGCGCGATCACGACCTGGCGCACCGTCGCGGGATCGGGCGGCGTGGAGTCGGCTCGCGGGCCGGTGCTGTCGGAACCCAGGAGGGAATCCCGCCGCGGTGTGTCCGAGCTGTCCGGACGCGGTGGCCTCGCGGAGTCGACCGGCGGCACCACCGCGACCTCGCCGGTCTGCGAAGATTCCACCGCTTCATTGTCCCCGGCGATCAGCGCGACCGTCGCGACGATGGCCGCGAGCGCGCCGCCCGCCACCAGCCAGCGTCCGCGTCCGCCGCTGCGCGGCGGCTCGACCGGCTCGGGCTCCGCGGGCGCCACCGGCCGGTAGCCCGCGAACGTCGCCGAGCGGGCGGGCACCTCCTCCCACGTCTCGTCGGCGGGAGGCGCGGCGACGCCCGGAGCGGCGACGCCTGGCGTGAAGGCCGTGTCGCGCAGCGCGGGGCGATCGCGGGTCGTCGACGTGGTGATCGGCTCGGGCGGCGTCACGGGCGCGGGCGCCGCGGGCGCCGCGGGCGCCGCGGGCGGCTCGGCGGGCGCGGCGGGCGCGGCGACCGGCTCGACCGGCGCGGCGAGCGACGGCGCCGGGCGCGAGAGCCCCGCCGCCGGGCTCACGGGCGTCTGCTCCAGCTTCTCCTCGGCGGTCGGCTCGGGGAGGAGCGCGATCAGCTGCGCCGGCAGCGCGAGCGCGGCCGAGCCGACGTGCTCGGTGAAGCGCGCTCCGAGCTCGCCGAGCGACGGCCACCGGTCGGCCGGCGCCTTGGCGAGCATGCGCATCACCAGCGTCTCGACGAGCGGCGGGACGTCGGGCCGCATCGCGCGCAGCGACGGCGGCGCCTGGCGCACGTGCGCCATCAGCACCTCGGCCTGCGACCCGACGAAGGGCGGCCGGCCCGTGAGCAGCTGGAAGGCGACGCAGCCGAGCGCGTACTGGTCGGAGGCGCCGGTGACGTCCTCGCTCGCGTACTGCTCCGGGCTCATGTACTCGGGCGTGCCGATGGCGAGCCCGGTGCCGGTGAGCCGATGGCCGTCGGCGACGCGCGCGATGCCGAAGTCGGTCACGATCGCGCGCCCGAAGCGCCGGTCGATCATCACGTTCGCCGGCTTCACGTCGCGGTGCACCACGCCGTGCGAGTGCGCGTAGTCCAGCGCCGCGGCGATCTCCGCGATCAGGTGGCAGGCGAGCGTCACCGGGAGCGGGCCGCGCGCGCGCTGCAGCCGCTCCAGCGAGCAGCCGTCGATGTAGCGCATCGCGAAGTAGCGCAGCCCGTCCTGCTCGCCCGCGTGGAAGACGGGGACGATGTTCGGGTGGTCGAGCATCGCGGCCGTGCGCGCCTCGCCGACGAAGCGCTGCGGCATCACGGGCGAGTAGGCCAGCTCGGGGAGCATGACCTTGAGCGCGACCCGACGCGGGAGCCGCAGGTCCTGCGCGAGGAACACCGCCGCCATGCCGCCGCGGCCGATCTCGCGCGCGACGTCGTACTCGTTCAGCAGCGCGGCGCGGACGCGCGCCAGGAACGGGTCCGCCGTGGAGGCCGGGCCCGCGCCCGGATCGGGCGCGCCCAGCCGCAGCCCGCACGTGGGGCAGTACCGCAGGCCGGCCGTCGTCGGTGTGTTGCAGCGCGGACAGCGACCGCTCCGCTCCATCTCCATCCGGGACCCCTCCCATCTCGCGCGCGGAGCCGCTCCACGCATCGCGCCGGCGCGAGGACGTGCCGGGCGGCGCCCGCCGCTGCGCTCAAGGTCGGAGCGGTGCACGCACGGCGCAAGCACGCCGCCCGCCCCTGTTAGACGGGACGGGCGGCGCGGAATTCCCCTGGCTAGGCCGCGGCCTGTCCTACTGACAGCCCGACCACAGGCCGACGTGGCCCAGCGACTCGGGACCGTACGACAGCTGGACCTCGCCGGCCTTGTCGTCGCCCGAGGTGAGCGGCAGCGTCGCGGTCGCGCCGCCGGGCGGCACGAGCACCGGCAGCTTCCACCCCGACCAGCGGCCGGTCGCGCGGTTCACCGGATCGATGACCGCCACCACGTCGCGCCCGGTCATGTTCTTCAGCGTCGCGACCCTGCCGCAGATGGTCGCCGTGAGACCCGCGCGCACCTCGGCGCTGCGCGCAGGATCATAGATCTGCACGACGCCGAAGGTGCCATAGGCGTTCGGATCCGCGGTGGCGACGGCGATGCCCGGGGCCTGCACGTCGAACGCCGCGGTGCCCGTCGCCAGCGGCGCGACGTCCGCGCCCTCCTCGCTGGCGAAGCCCGGCGGCGCCTGGCCGCAGCCGCTGCCCGTCGTGCCCGCGGAGTCGGAGAGGAACGCCACGCCGAAGCCGCCGAGGGCGATGTCGGCCGCGGTGGGCGCGGTCACGGTGGGCGCCAGCGTCTTGAGGAAGCTGGCGCCGCCCCACCGCCCGATGCGGCCGGAGAGCACCGCGCAGTACTCGGGGCGCGTGATGACCGCCGTGCCGCCCGTGTTCGCGCTCCCGCTCCCGGCGCCCACCACGATCGCGAGATAGTTCTCGATGCTGCTGGGTGGGCGCACGAGCGTCGGCGACGAGCCGACGAAGAAGAACTCGACCGTCGAGCGCGCGGCGGCGGTGCTGAGGCTCGTGGCCGGATACGTCGAGACGCGGTACGCCGGGCCCCATTTGGGCAGCGACGTGCCGTCGATCACGCCCGTCGGGTCGCGCGTGACGACGACGAGCGCGTCGCCGCCCATCGCGCCGGCGGGGATGTTGAGCGCCACCAGCTCGTCGGGGCTCTTCAGCTGCGCGCCGGCCGACGCCTTCACCCAGCGCACGATGGCGTTCGGCACGAGGGCGTCCTTGGGCACCGAGAGCTTGCAGCGCGTACCGAGGTCGGCGACGACGGCCTGCACGGCGGCTTCCCACGTCGTGCCGGCGGGCGGCGCGAGCTGCGACGACCCGATGGTCGCGTAGGCGTCGAGCGCGGCCCCGATGAGCAACGCCGCCTTGTCGCAATCGAGCGTCGCGTCCTGATACGCCTGGTCGAGCGTCTGGCTCGGGTAGTAGTACGGCTTCAGCATCGCCGTCCCAATGAGCAGGCGGAGCGGCTCGGGTGCGGGGGGCGGCCCGTCGGTCGTGTAAGTGATCGTTCCTTCGGTGAGCAGCGATGGCGTCGCGTTCGGTGCGACCGAGCGCGCGGGATCCGCGCAGCCCGCGGCGAGCACGCCCATCATTGTCAGAAGCGACAGCCTGCCAAGCACGTTGACTCTCACGACGCGATCCTCGCTTCGAGGGTGACGAACGACATGGGCGGCACGCGGCGCCGCCTCCTACAGGCCAAAGATGCGGCGGAACTCGGGATCGCTCCTGACGTCGCGATAGAACCAGACCTCGCTCGACGTGCGCCGCATCTGGTCCGACGACGTGCGGGCGATCCCCGCGAACACGCGGAAGCGCTCGAGCGCGCGCGCGCGGTCGCCGGTGCTGAGGTAGGCGAATGCCGCGACGATCTGGAGGCCGGCGTCCTCCCGCGCGGCGGGATCATCGATCACGCGCGCGATCACCGCGCGCGCGCTGTCCGTCAGTCCAGCGCGGCCGAGCGCCATCGCGGCGTACAGGCTGCCCAGGCGCGCGGCGGCAGGCCGCGTCGGCAGCGCGGTGAGCTCCACCAGACGCGCGTGCGCCTCCCACACCTGCGCTGCCGACGGGCGCGGCGCGTCGTCGGCGGCGAGGCCCTTCAGCTCGCACTCGGCGCCGCGCGCGCTGGTCGGGAAGCGGCGCTGCAGCTCCGTGCAGTACCGACGCAGATCCTCGAATTGCCCGAGCTCGAACGACTGGCTCGCGAGCGCGTCGAGCAGCCCCTCGGCGTCGCTGAGGAAGGGATCGGTGTCGTAGGCGCGCACGGCCGCGAGCTTCGCGTCGGTGAGCGTGCGGAAGTTCACGTAGTAGTGGCTCAGCCAGCGCCACGCGTCCGCCTGGCCGGGATCCAGGCGCGTCGCGCGCTCCAGGTCCGACTGCGCGGAGGAGGCGAGCACCTGCCGCGCGCCGAGGTCCGGCGAGCCGACGCGGATCAGCCAGGCCCAGTAGCGCGCGATGCCGCGCGCGCCGAACGCCGCCGCCGACGAGTCGATCGCCACCGCGGCATCGCCCTCCGCCATCGCGCGCACGAGGAGCGGCGCGGGATCGAGCCCCGTGGCCCGGTTGCGGCGCATCGCGCGGTAGAGGTGCCGCGCATGCTCGACGTGCGGCACCGCCCAGCGCGGGTCGCGCTCGGCCGCCTGCGCGAACAGCGCGTCGGCGGCCGCGTCGGCGCGCACGCGCCCCGCCGTGTCGCCCGCCTGCAGCAGCGTCGCCGCGCGGCGGCTCTCGCCGAGCGCGCGCTGCACGAGCGCCCACGCGTCGGCGCTCGTAGTGCCCGCGCGCGTCGCGCGCAGCGCCACCTCCGCGCCCAGCCGCTGGCGGATCATCGCGCCCGCCTGGTCGATCGCGTCGTCGCGCAGCGCCAGCAGCTCCGCGCGCGGGCGCACGAGCGACGTGTCGGCGAACGCCGCGCCGCTCGCGTCGCGCAGCGTGAGCGTCAGCCGCAGGCGGTCGCCCGCCTCGGGCTCCAGCCGCCCGGTCACCACGGCGCCGACGGCGAGCGCGCGCGCCGCGCTGTCCACCGGCACGCCGGCCAGCGGGCGCGTCGCGTTCGCGGACGGCACCGTCAGCCCGGGCACCGTGCGCAGCGCGTCGGCCAGCGCGTCGGTGAGCCCGTCGGCGACCGGTTGCAGCTCGGCGTCGCCCGCGGGCGCGTCCACGCGCAGCACGGCCAGCCGCCGCGCGTCGAGCCCCGCCGCGGCGGCCGCGGGTCGATCGGTCCGCGCGCGCAGCACCACCGCCGCGCCGGCCGCCGTCGCCGCCACGCCCGCGCCCACGGCCAGCAGCGCCCAGCGCGGCAGGCCGCGCGCACGCGACGCGGCGCGCGCGCCCGCGTCGTCCACGCGGAAGTCGGTGGTCGTCGTGCGCGCCATCGCCAGCCGCAGCGCCTTCTCGAACTCCGCGGCGTTCGGCCAGCGGTCGGCGGGGCTCTTGGCGAGCGCGCGGCGCACGAGCGCCTCGACGTCGGGCGGCACGCTGCCGCGCACCGTGCGCAGCGACGGCACCTCGGTCATCGCGTGCTTGGCGATGACGGCCATCGCGTTCGGGCCCGTGAACGGCGGCTCGCCCGCCAGCATCTCGAACAGCACGCAGCCCAGCGCGTACACGTCGCTCGCGGGGCCCGTCTCACCGCCGGTGCCCTGCTCGGGGCTCATGTACTGCGGCGTGCCGAGCGCCATCCCCGTCTCGGTCAGCTTCTCGGCGCCGGCGCTGGTGACCGCGCGCGCGATCCCGAAGTCGGCGACGATCGCGTGGCCGCTGGCGAGCAGCACGTTCTCGGGCTTCACGTCGCGGTGCACGATCCCCTGCGCGTGCGCGTAGCCCAGCGCGCTCGCCACCTCGGCCGCGAGGCGCAGCGCGTCGTCGATGGGGAGCTGGCTCTCGCGCCGCAGCCGGTCGCGCAGCGACTCGCCGTCGACGAACGGCATCACGTAGTACAGCAGCCCGCCCGCGGAGCCCGAGTCGTACAGGCCGAGCACGTGCGGATGCTGCAGCGTCGCGGCGAGGCGGATCTCGCGCAGGAAGCGCTCGCCGCCGATGGACGCCGCGAGCTCGGGGTGCAGCACCTTCACGGCGACCGCGCGGTCGTGCTTGCGGTCGCGCGCGAGGTAGACGGTGGCCATCCCGCCGCGTCCCAGCGGGCGCTCCACCTGGTAGCGCTCCGCGAGCGCCTCCGAGAGCTGCGTCACCGTGCCTGGCGTCGTGCCCGGCGTCGTGCCCGACGCCGGCGCGGGCTCGGACGCGCCGGGCACCGTGATGCCGGCGGTCGTGGGATCGGCGGGCGGGGCGTGGTCCGGACCGGTCATGCACCTGGGCTCGACGGGGAGCGGCTACCTTAACGCTCACCTGCCGAGCCGGCCAGACGGGTGCGTGCGCCACACCCGCCTGTTCACGTCGTCATCCTCGGCCGTCGGCGCGCTCCGGCAGCGGCGGCCAGGGGTGGCGGCCCGACGGCAGGTAGTGCCAGGCCATGCCGCGCTGCCGGTACCACCGCGCGAGGTCCGTGAACGCGTCCACGTGGAGCGCGCGGCCCCGGTCGAAGAGCGCGAAGTGGTCGCGCGCCGAGACGCCGGGGTGCATCCAGGTGGAGCCCAGGTCGTCCTGGCAGCCGTGCTGGAAGGGCGCCTTCAGCTGCTGGTTGAGGCGCTTCACGATCGTCCACGCCTCGAACGACGTCGTGCGGTCGAACGCGCCGGGGAAGTTCTTCAGCGGCAGCGGGCGGTAGCGGCTCCCCTCGTAGCGCCAGAGGCCCATCAGGTCGTAGTCGGAGAGGTAGACCGACGGATCGCCCGGCCGCCGGTCCTTCGCCTCGACGAGGCCGAAGTCCTTCGACTTGTGATGGACCGTGACGGGCTTGGGCGGCAGCTCGCCCTGCAGCGCGCGGCCCTCCGGCTTGGGGCAGCGCACGATGATCAGCAGCGACCGCGCCGCCGTCGTCTCGCGCAGGCGGCGCACGTCGCGCGCGTCCATCCCGCTCGCGGTCGAGAGCGCGATGTCCGACTCGGGCACGCCCTGCTCGCGGTACAGGCGAACGCGCGAGTGGTCGATGAACTCGGCGAGCGGGATCTTGAAGGTGGACGTCGTCATCGGTGGCGCGGCAGCGGGCGGTGGTCGGCAGCGGGTGCGCGTCCACGGTAGGAAGTCCGGGGCGCGCCGACCAGGGTCGAACGCACCACGCCGCGCTTCGCGTCGTCGCCAACGCGCACGGGGCGGCGGACCACTCGGTCCGCCGCCCCGTGCGTTGCCTCGGGTGCCGCGTCGCCCTACTTCCGCACCGGCATCCCGCTGGCGGTGCCGCCACCCGGCTTCAGCGTGCGCTCGAAGAACGCCCACGTGCGGTTCCAGCTGTCGATCTGCTCCGGCGAGTCGTCGCGGAGGAGCGTCTGGCGGTTCACGCGGCGGCTGAACGTGTGGCCGACGCTGACCGGGCCCGGGGTCGGGTTCCAGTAGATCTTCGTCTCCGCGAGCTGCGGCTTGCGCGCGATCAGCGCGTCCACGAGCGGGCGCGCCTCCTCGAAGTTCACGTCCTCGTCGTTCGACGCGATGTGCACGAGGATCGGCTTCTTCAGACTGTCCACGCCGTAGTAGGGCGAGCGCTTCACGTACGCCGCGCGCTGCTCGAACGGGAGGCCCTGCAGCTCCTTCTGCGTCGAGAAGCTGCGCTGGTAGCCGGGCCCCTTGAACGAGAGGCGGAAGAGCAGGTTGGTCACCGGCACGATCGCCGCGCCGCTCTGGAACGGCGTCTCGCCGCGGAACATCAGGTGCGCGGTGATGAAGCCGCCGTGGCTCCACCCCATCACGCCCACACGATCGGGGTCGACGTACGACTGCGCCTTGAGGAAGTCGTACGCGCCCAGCACGTCGTCCACCTCCTTGCCGCCGTAGTCGATCGCGTTGTAGTGCGCGGCGCCGTAGCCGGTGCTGCCGCGGTACTCGGGCGCGGCGACGACGTAGCCCTTCTGCGTCGCCTCGATGATGAAGGGCAGGTAGTTCTGGTCCCAGTTGCCGTGCACGCCGCCGTGCACCCACACCAGCGCCGCGTGCCCGCGCGCGCCGCGCGTCTGCAGCGGCGAGAACAGGTAGACCGGGATCTCCATCCCGTCCACGGGGCTCTTGTACGTCGTCTTCCGGTACTGCATCACGCCCTTGCTGCGCGCGGCGAAGATGCTGTCGGTGCGCGCCTTGGTCTTCAGCTGCGCCTCGAAGTCCGCCTGCGGGTGGTCCTCGTGGCGGTTGCTGACGTACAGCATCGCGGCGCGGGCCGAGTCCATGGGGACGACCTGGCGCGGGCGACGGCCGCCGGGCTCGTTCCCCTCCTGCGCGGCGGCCGGCGCGGCCCACAGGGCGACGGCGGCGGCGGCGAGGACGGTGCGGCCGGCGTGACGGCGACGGATCTCGAGCATGCTTCCTCCGTGAGGACGGCGGCAACGGGTCACGAGCACCGGCGCCCGGGGGCCCGCTGCCGTCTCTGCCACGTGAACGCGTTGGCCCCCGCGCGCGTTGACGCGGCGCCACCCGCCGGGCGTCAGCGCGGCAGCGTCGCCCGCAGCAGCCGCAGGACGTTGCCGCCCATGACCTGCGCGATGTCCGCCGGCGTCATCCCCGCGTCCAGCAGCGCCTGCGTCACCTGCGCCAGCCCCGCGGCGTCGAACGGCGTGGTCGTGGCGCCGTCGAAGTCGGAGCCGAGGGCGACGTGGGCGAGGCCCGCGACGCGCACGGCGTGGACGATCGCGCGCGCCGTCGACGCCGGCCCGATGGCGCACACCGCGCCGTCCCAGTAGCCGATGCCGATCACGCCGCCCGTCGCCGCGATGCGGCGCAGCTGGTCGTCGGTGAGGTTGCGCGGGCCGGGGCAGGTGGCCTGCACGCCGCCGTGCGACACGACCACCGGCCGCGTCGCCATCGCCAGCACGTCGTCGATCGCCTGCGGCGACGCGTGCGCCACGTCCACCAGGATGCCGAGCGCCTCCATGCGCCGGATCACGTCGCGGCCGAGGGGCGTCAGGCCGCCGCGCGAGACGCCGTGCGCGGAGCCCGCGACCTCGTTGTCGAAGAAGTGCGTGAGGCCGAGCATGCGGAAGCCCGCGGCGTACAGCGTGTCGACGTTGCGCGCGTCGCCCTCGAGCGGGTGCAGGCCTTCGGACGCGAGCAGCGCGGCGACGGGCCGCGCGTTCGCGGGCGCCGCGGCGCGTGCTGCGATGAACGCGTCGAGGTCCGCGGCGCTGCGCACGAGCGTCAGCCGGCCGTGCGAGCGCGCAGCCGCGTCGCGCAGCCGCGACGCCTGGTACAGCGCCCGCGCGCGCAGCGAGCGCCACGTCGGCGACGGCCAGCGCTGCAGCAGCGCGAGCAGCGTGATGTTGTCCGTCTCCGCCGTGTTGCGCTCGTAGTTGATGCCGCGCGGCGTCTTGGTGACCGTCGAGAAGACCTGCAGTGCGACGTTGCCGTCGGCCAGGCGCGGCACGTCGGTGTGGCCGCGCGTGCCGCGCGCCAGCGGGTCGCGGTGCCAGAGCAGCAGGTCGGAGTGCAGGTCGGCGACGAGGAGCGAGTCGTGCAGCCGGCGCGCGGCGTCGGACACGGGGCCCGCCCGCGACGCGTCGACGCGGTTCATGCCGCGCTCCACCTGGCCGGGACCGATGGCGAGCGCCGCGACGGCGACGATCGCGAGCAGCGCGAGGACGGACAGCGAGACGACGCGGACGCGGCGGGCGGTGGATGGGGGCATGGCGCGGAACGATCCCGCGGCGCACGCCCGCCGTCAACGACGGGCGTCAACGTTCGGTGCACGGCGTGAGGCCACGCTGCCCGACGGTCGCGGCGGCGCGTATGATCCGCGCATGACCACTCGCCGCGACTTCCTCCGCGTCACGACGGGCGCCCTCGGTGGCGCGCTCGTCGCCGGCTGCGCGCGTGCCGCGGGCACCGCCGCGTCGCCCGCTGCCAGCGCCGCCACGCGTGCCGGCCGCCCGATGGACCTGCTGATCCTCGGCGGCACGGGCTTCATCGGGCCGCACCTGGTGCGCCACGCCGTCGCGCGCGGGCACCGCGTGACGATCTTCACGCGCGGCCGCCGCACCGCCGACCTGCCGGCGTCGGTCGAGCGGCTGGTGGGCGACCGCAACGGCCAGCTCGACGCGCTGCGCGGGCGGAAGTGGGACGCCGTCATCGACGACTCGGCCACGAACCCGGACTACGTGCGGCAGTCGACCGCGCTGCTGAAGGACAGCGTCGGCCGCTACCTGTTCACGTCGTCCACGGGCGTTTACTACCCGTACCTCGCGCGCGGCGTCGACGAGTCGGTCCCGGTGAGGACGGAGGCCGAGGATCCGAAGGACGGCTCGGCCACGTTCGGCGTGGCGAAGGCACGGTGCGAGCGCATCACGCTCGACGCGTTCGGCGACCGTGGGGTCGTCGTGCGGCCGACGTACATCGTGGGGCCGGGCGACACGACGGATCGCTTCCCGTACTGGCCCGTGCGGCTGGCGCGCGGCGGCGAGACGCTGGCGCCGGGGCGCCGCGACGACGCGGTGCAGATCGTCGACGTGCGCGACCTGGCCGCGTTCATGGTGCGGCTGGTGGAGGACGGGCGCTCGGGGATCTACAACGCGGCGGGGCCGGCGAACGGGCTGACGTTCGGCGACTTCCTGACGCAGGCCGCGGCGGCGCTCGACTCCACGTCGCGCTTCGTGTGGGTCGACGACTACGCGTTCCTCGAGCAGCAGGGGATCACGGAGGCGATCCCGTGGGTGATGCTGAAGGGGAACGACTACGGGCACACGCACGTGCGCAACGACCGCGCGAAGGCCGCGGGGCTCGCGTTCCGGCCGCTCGCCGAGACGGTGCGCGACACGCTGGCGTGGTGGCCGACGGTGCCCGAGGCGCGCCGCGCGAGCCCGCGCTTCGCCATCAAGCCGGAGCAGGAGGTCGCGGCGCTGGCCGCGTGGAAGGCGCGCGGCGCGCGCTGACGCACCTCGCCGAGCTACGGCCCGGCCCGGCCTCTGGGTCCCGAAGTTGCCTCCACGGGCGCTCGGCGGTGAATTCGCGCCGCCTGAGAGCCTGAGGAGGTCGCGTCATGCAGCATCGTCTACCGAGCCCGTCCCGTCTGGCCGTCGTGTGCGCCGCCCTGCTGGCGGGCGCGTGCATCCGGACCCGGACCGATCCCGTGACCGGCAAGATCGACGTCGACGTCGAGTCGCCCACGAAGAAGGGCGAGGACTGGAAGGCCGGCATCGCCGGCACGAGCGGCTACGGCTCGATCACCGGCCAGGGGCGCGCGGCCGTGCTCAACGGGCAGAGCACGATCACGATCAACCTCAACGGCCTGACGCCCAACGCGACGCACTCGTGGCGCGTGTTCGAGGGCAAGTGCGGCGGCGCGGGCCCCATGTTCGGGAGCGCCGGGGCCTATCCGGACTTCACCGTCAGCGGCACCGGGACCGCGCAGGCGTCGGCGAAGCTGTCGATGGCGCTCGACGAGGCCAAGACCTACAACGTGCGCATCTACGCCACGCCGGGCGACATGAACACCGTGGCGGCGTGCGGGGACCTGAGCGACTCCGCCTGACCACACGGCGGGCTGCGGATTCCGAGCCCTCCGTTGCCCTTGCAACTGCAGCAAGGATGAAAGTCTGAGAAGATCGGACAAGAGCGGATGGCTCCGTGTGAGTGCGAGGAACCTCGCCGCCACGCGGAGCCATCCGTCGTTATCGGATCTTATCCGAACTTCATCCTTGCTGCCGTTCGCGGTTCGGGTCCTGCGCACGGACGGGTCCCGGGGTCGAGATCCGCAGCCCGCTGTCCGCAGTCCGCAGTCCGCAGTCCGCAGCGCTCTACGGCGTCCGACGCCCCGCCGGGGCCGTGTTCGGGTCCGCCACCGGCGGCAGCACCACCTCGCCGCCCACGGCCATCGTGTCGCGCACGACCGGGCGTCCCTCGCGCTCCAGTACCCCGCGATAGACGGTCGCCTGGACGTCGGCCTGCGCCCGGACCGCGCGCAGCTCGACCAGCCGCTGCTCCAGCAGGCGGCGCGCGTCGTCCACCTCGCGCTGCTTCTCGACGATGCGCGCGTTGGCCTCGGTCAGCTCGCGGCGCGCCCGATTCTCCGGGTTGCCGTACCAGACGACGGCGATCAGCAGGAGGAGCAGCAGCGCTCCCAGGGCGAGCAGCAGCGGGCGGCCGCGCGGGCTGCGCAGCACCGAGTCGATGGGGGAGCGGTCGCGCGGCCGCTCGGGGCTGGCGTGATAGGGCTCGTACGGTGGCGCGTGCATGGTCGGCTCCGTCGGCGGGTCTCTGCTCGATCGCGGGGTCGCGTGCCTCGCATGGGTGGTCAGGGATCGGGGTGCTGAGGTCCGGCTGGCGTCGCCAGGAGGCGAGCATCGTGCCCGGCGGGCGCCGCGCGACCGTGGTCTCGCGAGGGGGCGGGGACGCCACGTGGGGCGTTGCGGCAGGCCCAGCCACGTCGTCTCTGATCAACGCGCCGCTCCCGTGAATCCGTCGTCCCCGCCCCCCGACTTCCCGTCGTCCGAGCCGCTGCCGCCCTCCTGGGCCGTGCCGCGCGCCGTTCCGCGCCCGGGCCTGCGGTGGCGCGGCTGGCGGGGCGCCATGGCGGGCCTCGCCGCCTCGGCCGCGATGGTGGGCCTCGCGGGCTGGATCGCCATGGGCGACATCGCGCGCATCGACGACGCGAACGCGTGGGTGCGGCACACGCGGGAGGTCCTCGCCGTCACCGCCGCCACCGGGACGGCCGTCGATCGCGCGGAGACGGCGCAGCGCGGCTACCTGCTGGTGGGTGACCCCGCGTACCTGCACGCCGGCGCCAACGCCGACCGCGCGGCCATCGGCGCGCTCGCCGACCTGCGCCGCCGCACCACCGACAACGCCGCGCAGCAGCACCGCCTCGACACGCTGGAGCGCGTGGTGCCGCGGCGCCTCGCGGGCCTCGCGCACACCGTCGCGCTGGCGCGGGCCGGCGCGCGCGACAGCGCCGTCGCGATCGTGCGCACGCACGCCGGGCTCGCGGACGCCGACACCATCCGCGCGCTCCTCGACCGCTTCGCCGCCGAGGAGCAGCGGCTGCTCCTGGCGCGCATGACGGTGCACGACGCGAGCACGCGCGCCGCGCGCACGCACACGGTGCTCGCGCTCGCGCTGGCGCTCGCCACCGCCGCCTGGGCCGTCGTGCTGCTCGGCCGGCTGGTGCGGCGGCAGGTCGCGCGGCGTGAGTCGATGCGCGCCGCGCTGCTGACCAGCGCCGCGAGCGAGACGCGCTATCGCGCGCTGTTCACCGCGCTGCCGCGCCCCGCGTGGGTGTACGACGTCGAGACGCTGCGCTTCCTGGCCGTGAACCCCGCCGCGACCGCGCAGTACGGGTGGAGCGAGGAGGAGTTCCTGGCGCGGCGCATCACCGACGTGCGTCCGCCGGAGGACGCGGAGCGCGTGACCGCGTCCGCGCGCGGCGCCGGCAGCAGCGTCATCACGGCGGGGCAGTGGCGCCACCGCTGGCGCGACGGGCAGGTGCGCGACGTCCTCGTGACGACGCACGCGCTGGACTACGCGGGACGCGCCGCGCGGCTCGCGGTCGTCGACGACATCACCGAGCGACTGGCGTCGGAGCGCGCGCTGCGCGGCCGCGACGCGCGCTTCCGCGCGGCGATGGCCGGGATGCGCGACGCCTTCCTGCTGCTGCGCGCGGTGCGCATCGGCGGGGAGGTGCACGACTTCGAGGTGCTGGAGCTCAACGCCAGCGGCGCGCGGCTGCTCGGCGCGCCGCGCGCGGCGGGTGGGGCGCGCACGCTGCTCGGCCTCTATCCCGACGCGGGGAGCTCGGGCTTCCTCGCGATCGGCCGGCGCGTGCTGGCCGACGGCCGTCCGTTCGAGGACGAGCGGCGCACGAGCGCCGGGCGCACGCCGGCCGAGTGGGTGCGGCTGCAGGCGTTCCCGCTCGAGGGGGAGGAGGACACGCTCGTCGTCATCGTGCGCGACATCACGGCCCGCAAGCGCGCCGAGGTGCGCCTGCGCGAGGAGGCGCACCGCGATCCGCTGACGGGGCTCCTCAACCGCCGCGGGCTGGAGGAGGGCGTGCGTCGCCGCCTGCAGGAGGCCGCGGTGAGCGGCCAGCCGGACGTCGTGCTCTACCTCGACCTCGACGACTTCAAGGGGATCAACGACGCCTTCGGCCATGGCGAGGGCGACGAGGCGCTGCGCACGGTGGCGAGCGTGCTGCGCCGCACCATGCGCGCGGGCGACGCGATCGCGCGGCTGGGCGGCGACGAGTTCGCGATCTACGCGCCCGCGGGGCCGGACGCCGTCGCGTGGCGCGACGTGAACCTCCTGACGCAGCGCATCCACGAGGCGCTGGACGCCGAGAACGCGCGCGGTGAGGCCAACGGCCGTGGGTACGCGCTCCGCAGCACCGTCGGCGGGACGACGGTGCGCGCGGGCGACACGCTGGCGGCGGCGCTGGCGCGCGCGGACAACGCGCTCTACGCCGCGAAGCCGGGCGGCGGCACGCGCCGGGCGGGCTGAGCCCGGGACGCGTTGCGCAATGCGTTGCGTGACCTGACCGGACGGTCGTACGTTCGCGGGCGGGTCCCGCCGCGTCCCCTGCCCGGAGGTCGGCCATGCGCCGACTCGTCGCCGCGCTCCGTGTCCTCGCCTGCGCCTGCCTCGCGCTGGCCGCATCGCTAGACGCCTCCCCGCTGCGCGCGCAGGCGCTCGGCGGCCGCTGGGTCTACGCGGAGGGCGACCAGACCGCGCAGCTCGACCTCCGCCACGACCGCGCGACCGGGCGCGTCACGGGCACCTTCTCGCTCTCCGGGCGCACCGCGCCGCTGACGGGCCGCGTGCAGGGCGGCACGCTCGTCGTCGAGTCGCTGGGCGGCGTCGCCGCGTCGCGCGAGAACGGCACGATGACGGGGCGGCTGCAGGACGGCGTGCTGCTGCTGACGGTCGTCCAGCCCGGCGAGCCGACGGTGACGCTGCCGATGGCGCGCCGCGGCGAGGCGCCAGCGGAGGTCGCGGACATGCCATCGTCGACGACGGGTGCGGCAGCCGGTGCCGTGCGCGACCTCGCCGGCCGGTGGGAGGCGACGTCCGACGACGGCACGTCGCAGGAGGTCGTCGAGCTGCAGGTCGCGGGCGGCGCGGTGAGCGGCACGGTCACGGTGCTGTCGCGCGGCTACTTCTCGGGCCGCACGACGGTCGAGAACCGGCTGCTGCTGCGCGGCACGGTGCAGGGCGGGGCGGTGCGCCTGCGTCTCTGGCCGGCCGACGGTGCACCCGCGCAGGGCGTGGACGTGACGGCCGTCCGCCGCGGCGAGTACCTCGTGTTCGCCGGCCGCGGCCCGGAGAGCGGCTACGCGCGCCCCGGCACGCCGCTCGTGCGCGAGGCGGGCGGCAGCCCGGCCGCGGCCACGCTGGCACGCGCGGTGGGCGGCCGCGTGTACGCGCTGAGCCAGCAGGCGGCCGGCCGCGGCGCGACGGTGGGCGGGCGCGTGCGGCTGGCGCTGTGCGCCGACGGCCGCATCGAGTACGGCGCCAGCGACCTCGCGTCGACGCCGGACGTCGACATGGGCGGCAGCGTCGCGCGCCGCGGCGCGTGGGACGTCGTGCTGCTGGCCGGCGCGCCCGTGGTGCGCGCGCGCTGGCAGGGCACCGGCACGAGCTACGCGCTCACGCGCTACTTCCGCATCCGGCCGGACGCGAGCGGGCGCTCGGCGGAGATCGACGGGCGGGAGCTGCCGGTGGCGGGGCGCTGCTGACGACGGCTTCGTGCATCGTGCTGCGTGTGGGCCGTTGAAGTGTCATCCCGAGCGCAGCAAGGGATCCGCTCTCCACGCCGAGGAGCATCCCGCGTGTGGCGCATGCCAGGTCCCTCTCCTTCGCTGCGCTCAGGATCGGGACGACATCACGGTGTCACGCAGCCCGCAGCTCTCAGGGATTCGCCTTCCGCGCCCGCACGAAGCGCCACACCACCAGCGCCACCACGCCGAGCGGGATCAGCACGCCCAGCGACGCGATCCCGAACGCGAGCACCGCGACGAAGTTGCGCCACGCCTGCCGCAGCGCCTCCAGCAGCGGGTTGCGCGACGGCGCGCCCGGGAGGATCGGCGCGCGCTCGTGCACCGTCACGTCGAGCGTGCTGAGCGCGACGCGCGTGCGCAGGAAGCGCATCCGGCCCTCCGCGCGCTCGATCTCCTCGCGCACGCGCGCCAGCTCGCGCTCGACCGACAGCACGTCGCTCAGGCGCGCGGCGCTGCGCTCCAGGAGCGTCAGCAGCCGCGCCTCCAGGCGCCGCGCGTTGGCGACGCGCGCCGCGACGTCCACGTACTCCTCGCCCACGTCCTCCGCGCTCACGTTCACCATCTCGACGCGGCCCAGCGGCGCGAGCCCCCCCACCAGCGCGTCGAAGCGCGCCGACGGCACCTTGAGCTGCAGCGTCGCCGCGCGCACCTGCTCGCGGCCCGCGGCGAGCGACGTGTTCGCGACGTAGCCGCCCATCCGCTGCGCGAGCGCTCGCACGGCGGCGATCGCGGGCTCCAGCGAGTCCACCTCGATCGACGCCTGGCCGGTGCGGATCAGCATCGCCGGCGCGGCCGACGCGGTGTCGCTGGATGCGATCTGGGCGCCGGGAGCGCCCGCGGGCGCGGGGGCCGGCATCGCCTCCGGGCGCGCGGCGCGACGCTCGGGCGCGACGTTCGCGACGTCGCCCGCGACCCTGCCCGCCACGCCGCCCGCCTCGCCCACGAGCGGCACCTCGGCCGGCGGCGGCGGCGGTGCCGAGGGCGCCGCGGTCGGCGCGGCGTCGCGCACGGTCGACTGCAGCTGCGCCGCCTCCCCGCGCGTCCCGCGCGACGTGCTCTTGTCGCCGCAGGCCAGCGCCGCGCCGCAGAGGAGGAAGGCGAGGAAGGTTCGGAGGACGTGCGACATGCGGACGCTCGGTCGGAGGGTGGCGGCGCGGCGGCCGACGGCCCCGCTCCTCGTGAGACGACCGTCATGCGCGTTCTTGCACACCGCGGCGCGACCGGGGCGGCCCGCGCCCTTACATTTCCCGCATGCCCACTCGCTACACCTGGCTCGACACTCCGCTCGGCCCGATCCTCCTCACTGCCGAGGGCGACGCGCTCACGCGCGTGGCCATGGGGGCCGCGCCGTCGGCGGTGCACGCGAGCTGGGAGCGCGTCTCCTCCGGCCCCGGCGTGCTGGCCGAGGCGTGTGCGCAGCTCGGCGACTACTTCGCGGGCGCGCGCACGACGTTCGACCTGCCGATGGCGCCCGTGGGCACGCCGTTCCAGCAGCGCGTGTGGGCGGCGCTGCGCGAGATCCCGTTCGGCGAGACGACCACGTACCTCGCGATCGCGCGCACGCTCGGCGACCCGAACGCGACGCGCGCCGTCGGCGCGGCGAACGGCCGCAACCCGCTCGGCATCGTCGTGCCGTGTCACCGCATCGTCGGCGCCGACGGCTCGCTCACCGGCTACGCGGGGGGGCTCGACCGGAAGCGCTGGCTGCTCCGCCACGAGGACGCGGTGCGCAACCGCGCCGACGGCGGCTTCGGCGGCTTCGCGCTGTCGCTGGGATGAGCGTCGTGATGCGCGCACGCCGACTCCTCCCACTGACGCTGGCCGCGGCCGCCGCTGCCGCGTGCGCGCGCGGCGTCACGCCCGCCCCGACGCCCGCGCCCTCCGCGCGCGCGGCCGCCGACACCGCGGGCCCGATCGTCGTCGTGCTCTCGTTCGACGGCTTCGGCCGCACGTACCTGGAGCGCGGGCTGCCGCTGCCGAACCTCGCGCGCCTCGCGGCGCGCGGCGTGCGCGCGCGCGCCCTCACGCCGAGCTTCCCGTCGCTGACGTTCCCCAACCACTTCACGATGGTGACGGGGCGCGTGCCGGGGCACTCGGGGCTCGTGATGAACAAGATGTGGGACCCCGCGCTGCACGCGATGTACGTCAGCAAGGACTCCGTCGCACCGGGCGAGGCGCGCTGGTATCAGGCGGAGCCGCTGTGGGCGACGGCGGAGCGGCAGGGCGTGCGCGCGGCGACGTTCTTCTGGCCGGGCTCCGCCGCGCCCACCGCCGACGGCGTGCGCGCGAGCACGGTGATGCAGCCGTACGACGACCGCATCTCCACCGAGACCAAGGTCGACTCGATCGCGGCGTGGCTGCGGCGGCCCGCGGCGACGCGCCCGCGCTTCGTCGCGGTGTACGTGCCCTCGGTCGACCAGATCGGCCATCGCAACGGCCCCACCGCGGCGGCCACCGACAGCGCCGTCGCCGCCGCCGACCGCGCGGTCGGACGCCTGCTCGACAGCGTCGCCGCGTCGCCGGTGGCGGCGCGCGTGAACGTCGTCGTGCTCTCCGACCACGGCATGCTGCCGCTGGCGGCGGAGCCGGTGGTGGACCTCTCGCGGTGGGCCGACATGACGCACGTCCGCGCGGTCGACAACGGCCCGTACATGGCGCTCTGGTTCGACGGCGACGCGGCACGTCTGGAGGCGACGTACGCGGCGCTGCAGCGCGGCTTCGCGGCGTCGGGCGTACCGGCGCGCGTGTGGCGCCGCCGCGAGACGCCGGTGGAGTGGGCGCTGCGCGACCAGCCGCGCGCGGGCGACCTCGTGGTGCTCGCGGGACCGGGGCACTTCGTCACCGCGCGCCCCGTGCCGCCGAACGTGCGCATCAACCCGGGCGATCACGGGTGGGATCCGGCCGCCGCGCCGGGCCTCGACGGCATCTTCCTCGCCGCCGGGCCCAACGTGCGCCCGCTCGGCGAGCTGCCGGCGTTCCGCAACGTGCACGTCTATCCGTTCCTCGCGCGGCTGCTGGGCGTGCGGCCGGTGCCCGGCGGCGACGGCGACGACGCGGTGCTGCGCGCGGCGCATCGCAGCGGCCCCGAGGCGCCGTAGCGCGATGCCCGGGCGCCTGCGGAGCGGCGACGCGCGCGAGGGGCGCATCATGCTCGGCGCGCGCGACGCGGGCGAGCGCACGCTGCTCGACCAGGCGTTCACGCGCGCGGTGGGTGCCCCGCTGGTGCACGGCAACGCCGTGCGGCTGCTGCGCGACGCGGGCGAGAACTATCCCGCGTGGCTGGCCGCCATCGCGGCGGCCGAGCGGTACGTGCACTTCGAGAGCTACATCATCCACGACGACGCGACGGGCGCGCGCTTCGCGGACGCGCTGATCGCGCGGGCGCGCGACGGCATCGCGGTGCGCGTGCTGTACGACTGGCTGGGGGGCGTCGGCAAGACGTCGCGGCGCTACTGGCGTCGGCTGCGCGACGCGGGCGTCGAGGTGCGCGTGTTCAACCCGCCGCGGCTCGCGCGCCCGTTCGACTGGATCACGCGCGACCACCGCAAGACGCTGACGGTGGACGGCGAGGTCGCGTTCGTCACGGGGCTGTGCGTGGGGCGCATGTGGGAGGGCGACGCGGCGGCCGGCGTGGCGCCGTGGCGCGACACGGGCGTCGCGCTGCGCGGGCCCGCGGTGGCCGACGTCGAGCGCGCGTTCGGGCGCGTGTGGGCGGCGTGCGGGCCGCCGCTGCCGCACGATCCGATGAAGGCGCACGCGACGTCGTCGCGTGGTGGGCACGCGGGCGGGATGGCGGTGCGCGTGGTGGCCGGCGAGCCGTGGACCGGCGGGCTGCTGCGCCTCGACCAGCTGATCGCGGCCGCGGCGCGCGAGTCGCTCTGGCTCACCGACGCGTACTTCGCGGGCACGCCACCGTACGTGCAGGCGCTGCTGGCCGCGGCGCGCGACGGCGTGGACGTGCGGCTGCTGGTGCCGGGCGGCACCGACATCCCGCTGCTGCGCCCCCTGTCGCGCGCCGGCTACCGCCCGCTGCTGGAGGGCGGCGTGCGCGTGTACGAGTGGAACGGCCCGATGCTGCACGCGAAGACCGCGGTGTCGGACGGCCGCTGGGCGCGCGTGGGCTCGACGAACCTCAACCTCGCGAGCTGGCTCGGGAACTACGAGCTGGACGTCGTGGTGGAGGACGCGGAGTTCGCGGACGCGATGGCGCACGCGTTCGCGACCGACCTCGGGAACGCGACGGAGGTCGTGCTCGAGCAGCGCCTGACGCCCGTGCGCCGTCTCGCGCTCGCGCCCGCGGACGGCGCACCGCGGCACCGGCGCGAGCGGCGCCACCGCGGGCGGCGCGGCCACGGCAGCGTGGGGCGCGCGGCGGCCGGCGCACTGCGACTGGGCAACGCGGTGAGCGCGGCGATCGCCGGCACGCGCGTGCTCGGGCGCGCGGAGGCGTCGCTGTTCGCGGGCGTCGCGGGCGCGCTGCTCGCGCTGGCGGTCGTCGCGGTGCTCTGGCCGTGGGTCGTCGCGCTGCCCCTCGCGGCGCTCGGCGCGTGGCTGGCGATCGGGCTGCTGGGGAGGGCGTGGGCGCTGTCGCGCGCGCCGGCGGAACGATACGGCGGAGGACGGAACGGCGGAGGACGGAACGGCGGAGAACGATGAAGCGGAGGACGGAAGGGCGTGAAACGGAAAGGCGGACCTCTCGGCTTGAAGCGTCAAGCTCGAAGGGTCCGCCTCATCGTTTCACGCTTCATCGTCTTCCGCCGTTCTGTCTTCCGCGGTTCCGTCCTCCGCCCTATCGCGCGGTTTCCAGTGCACGGCTCGCGCGTGCCGGCTCGGCGGGTGGCCAGAGCTCCGTCTGCGGCAGGTCCGGCTCCAGCCGCCGCCGCACGCGCGCCGCCACCGCCTCGATCGCGTCCGGATCGGCGAACAGGTCGTAGTCGCGCACGTCGATCGCCAGCACGGGGCAGCGGCGGAAGCCCGCGATCCACCGCTCGTAGCGGCGGTGCAGGCGCGCCCAGTACTCCACGTCCGTGTCCTTCTCCGCCGCGCGGCCGCGGCGCGCGATGCGCGCGACGATCACGTCGAGCGGGCCGTGGAGGTACACGAGCAGCTTCGGCGGGCGCGCCGCGGGCGAGTGCAGCAGCTCACCGTACAGCCGCTGGTACAGCTCCCACTCGACGGCGCTCATGAGGTGCTCGTCGAACAGGCCGCGCGCGAACACCTCCGCGTCCTCGTACCAGGTGCGGTCCAGCACCCAGCTGCCGCCCATGCCGCGGATGCGGCGCATGCTCTCGAAGCGCGTCGCGAGGAAGTGCAGCTGCAGGCGCAGCGCGTACTCGCGGCGCGACTCCTCGCCGCGCGCGTAGAACGGCTCCAGCCACGGGTTCTCGTCGCCGATGCTCTCGGGCGCGAGCTGCAGGCCGAAGCGGGCGGCCAGCGCGCGCGTGAGCGTGCTCTTGCCGGCGCCCACCATGCCGGCGACGCCGATCAGCATGCGCGCATCCGAGCGGGTCGGGCGCGCGACGCGCGCGGGTGGGCGGGGGAGGGGCGGCGGAGGAACGGCACGCGCGAACGCTCGCCGACGCCCGCGGCCGCGGCAAGGTCTTGACGCTGGGTCGTTGTACCCATTCGGGCGCGCCGCGGCGCGGCGATGATTGGCGTGTCACCCGACCCATCGATCGGCCCGCGGCGCCGCGTGCGAGACGCGCCCGCCGGACCGTCGCCGTTCCTTCAGCACCCAGGAGATCGTTCCGATGCGGAAGCCCGCCCTGCTGCTCGGCCTGTGCGCCCTGCTGCCCAGCGCCGCGATGGCGCAGCACTCGACGCATGCCGCTCCCTCCCTCGCGTCCGCGACGCCCGCCGCGCGCGTCACCAAGAGCGTCGCGAAGAGCGGCGGCGCGCCGCGCGTCGTCACCATCAAGACGATGGACTACGCGTTCGAGGCGCCCGCCAGCATTCCCGCCGGCCCGACGACCTTCCGCATCGTCAACGCGGGCAAGGAGCTGCACCACGTCTGGTTCGTGAAGCTCGAGCAGGGGAAGACGGTGGGCGACTACATGCAGGCGATGCAGGCGCTGGCCAAGGGCGAGGCGCCGCCGCCGGCGTGGGCGATCGACATGGGCGGCCCGCAGATGGGCATGCCCGGCGCGCTCGCCGACGGCACCGTGAACCTCGAGGCGGGCAACTACGTCGTGGTCTGCCACATCCCCGCCGCCGACGGCGTGCCGCACAGCGCGAAGGGGATGTACAAGGCGCTCACCGTGACGCCGAACGCGGCGCCCGCGGCCGAGCCGAAGGCCGACGTCACGATGACGCTGCGCGACTACGACTTCGCCTTCTCGGCGCCACTCACGGCGGGCCGCCAGACGGTGCGCATCGTCAACGAGGCCGAGCAGTTCCACGAGGCGTTCATCGCCCGCCTGCTGCCCGGCAAGACGGCCGCCGAGGCGCTCAAGTGGGTCGAGACGGGGATGCAGGGCCCGCCGCCGATGGAGCTGGTGGGCGGCGCCACGGGCCTCGCGAAGGGGCGCGGCATGCAGTTCACGGCCGACTTCACGCCGGGCGACTACGCGCTGCTCTGCTTCCTCCCCGACAAGAAGGACGGCAAGCCGCACGTCGCGCACGGGATGATCAAGCAGATCACCGTCGCGAAGCGAACCGCCGCGCGCTGAACGCACGCTCGGCAGGTCGAACGCCCCCGTCACGACACCAACGTCGTGGCGGGGGCGTAGTGCGTGGAGTACGATAGGCCGCACCCCTTCCACCGAACCGACCATGCGCCTCGCTCGCCTCACTCTCCTCGCGCTGCCGATCGCCCTCGCCGCCTGCTCGTTCGGCGACCACGACGAGGGCGGCGTCTCGTTCGCCAGCGGCGACACCGCGCGCGCCGTGCAACTCGGCGAGGGCGACGTGTCGGTCACGAGCACCGACGGCGCCGTGGTGCTGATGCTCGTCGGCGACACGGTGCGCTTCCAGCTCTCCGACAGCCTGCGCCAGTCGGTGAAGGCGCAGGTCGACTCGTCGGTGGACAAGGAGGCCGGCGCGATCGGGAACCTGATCGGCAGCTCGGTCGGCAAGATCGTCGGCGGCGCGATGGGCTTCGTGGTGCGCGTGCCGGTGCAGGACGTCGAGAACGTGCGCTACGAGGACGGCCGCATCCAGTTCGAGAGCAAGGGCAACACGAAGTTCTCGATGAGCGGCCACGGCAACACGGACCGTGATGGCGACGGCAAGAGCGGCGCACGCTTCACGCCGGAGGACGGCGAGCGCTTCGTCGCGGCCGTGAAGGCGCGGCAGCAGCAGCGGAACTACTGACGCTGCGTGCGGCGTGCTGCGGACCTGCATCGACGCGCCGGACTCGAACGCCGAACGGCAATTGCAAGGACAATATCTGACAAGATCGGATAACGACGGATGGCTCCGCGTGGGTGCGATGTCGGTCGCGCCACACCGGAGCCATCCGCACTTATCAGATCTTGTCGGACTTTCATCCTTGCTGCCGTTTGCAGTTCCGCAGACGGAGCACTAACCGTCCAGCTCGCGCGTGCTCCACGACTCCGTGATGCGCGGCAGGCTCGTCTCGATCCAGTCCGCCAGCGCGCGCACCCGCTCCGCCGCCTCGCGGCCGAGGGGCGTCAGGCTGTACTCCACGTGCGGCGGGACCACCTCGTAGGCGACGCGGTCGACCAGGCCGTCGCCCTCCAGCCACTGCAGCGTCTGCGCGAGCATGCGCTCGCTCACGCCGCCGATGGTGCGCCGCAGCTCGCTGAAGCGGTGCGTGCCCCCTTCGAGCGTCATCAGCACGAGGACGCCCCAGCGGCTGGTCACGTGCTTGAGCACCTCGCGCGACGGGCAGTCGACGGCGAGGAGGTCGCCGCGCTGCAGCTGCGCCGAGAGCGTGGCCGGGGCGTCGGACGTCGTGGAGGAGGTCGCCATACTTACAGAAATGTACGTACTTACGAAAAGTAAGCAAGGCGCCTAGGCTGCTCCGGGTCACCTCTCGCCTCACCCGGAGACACGTCACATGACCATCGCCATCACGGGCGCGACCGGCCACCTCGGCCGCCTCGTCCTCGACTCGCTCAAGGGGAAGGTCCCTGCGGCCGACCTCGTGGCCCTCGTCCGCACGCCCGCGAAGGCCGCGGACCTCGGGGTCGCCGTCCGCGAGGCGGACTACGATCGGCCCGAGACCCTCGACCGCGCCCTCCCCGGCGTCGACACGCTGCTCCTCGTCTCCGGGACGGTGCCCGGCAAGCGCGTCGCGCAGCACCGCGCGGTGATCGAGGCGGCCCGGCGCACGGGCGTGGGACGCGTCGTCTACACGAGCATCCTCCGCGCGGACGACTCGCCGATCGACCTCGCGGCCGACCACCGCGCCGCGGAGGCCGACCTGAAGGCGTCGGGCGTGGCGTACACGATCCTCCGCAACAGCTGGTACACGGAGAACTACACGGGCGCGATCCCCGGCGCGCTCGCCGGCGGGGCGCTCCTCGGCAGCGCGGACGGGGCGCGGATCTCGTCGGCCACGCGCGCGGACTACGCCGAGGCGGCCGCGGTGGTGCTCGCGGGCACCGGGCACGAGGGGCGGACCTACGAGCTGGCCGGCGACGAGGCCTGGACGCTCCCCGACCTGGCCGCCGAGCTCTCGCGCCAGACGGGGCGCGACATCCCGTACCGCGACCTGCCGCCGGCCGAGTACGCGGCGACGCTGACGAGCTTCGGCCTGCCGGAGCGGCTCGCACAGGCCATCGCGGGGTGGGACGCCGCCGCCGCGCGGGGCGCGCTGTTCGACGACTCGCGGCAGCTGTCGCGCCTCATCGGCCGCCCGACGACACCGCTGGCGACGGCGGTCGCCGAGGCGCTCGCCGCGCATGCGACGACGGTGTGACCGCCGGGGGTGGCGTGACCTGCGCCCTCGCGCCGAACCCCCTGTGCCCGTTGGGAGGGATACGGATGCTCCGGACCTGAACGGATGAAACGGATCGCTCCGCTTGGGCGCAGGGAGCGTCGCCGCGACGCGGAGCGATCCGAAGGCTCCGTTTCATCCGGAGCATCCGTAGCCTCCCCAAAGGCCGAACGGCCCCGGCGCGTTGACGCGTCCCGAGGCCGTTCACGCAGCACGCAGCACGCAGCTGCCGTCAGTCCTTCCCCCGACTCCCCCACTCCCACATCCCGAACATCGCCGACTGCGGGAGCGGGTGGCCGACCTGCCGCGCGAGCATCGCGATCTGGCCGCGGTGGTGGGCGTCGTGGGCCACCAGGTAGCCGAAGAAGCCGACGACGTCGGGCTTGAAGCCCTTCACCCGGCCGTCGCCCGCCAGCGCCGCGGCCAGCACGTCGGCCAGCGCGGCGCGGCTCTCGGCGAGCGCGTCGGCGGCCTGCGCGGGCGTCACGGTCGCCCGGTCGAGCGGTGCCGGGAGCGCGGCCGCGCCGGCGGCCTTGAGCCACATCAGCCGCACGTTGTGCATGTGGGCGACGATCGCGGCGATCGTGCGCCCCTTCCCGCCCGGGGGCGCGGCGGCCCACGCCTCCGCCGGCAGGTGCGCCAGCAGGTAGTGGTTGATCCGGTCGCTGGTCGCGAACGCCTCCAGCAGCGCCGCCGCCGGATCGAACGGCGCGGGCGGCGCCTTGGCGGCGGGCGTCTTCTTCGCGGCGTTCGTCGCCGTGCTCCTCGCCGGCGTCACGGCGTCGGCCCCCGCCGCAGCCCCACCGTCTCCGCCACGCGGTCCACCGCGTCGTCGGTCAGGTCGAGGACCGCGTTCACGAGCGCCTTCGTGCTGGCGAGCAGCCGCTGCCAGCGCGACCGCTCGGCCGGCGGGAGGCGGCGCGGGCCCGGCTCGGGGCTCGGCAGCAGCGCGGTGGTGGTCGTCGTGGGCGGCCGGTTCCCCGGCGGGACGAGCGCGCCGGACGGATCCGGCACGGGCGTGAGCGACTCTTCCATGGCTCCCTCGGCGTGACAGCGGCGGTGGCCGTCCCAACCTCGCGCGCGTGGGCCGGGGCGTCCAGAGCGCCCGCGTTCCGGTCGCGTGGTCCGGCGATACCTTCCGACCGACGTCCCGGCCCGCCGCGCTCCCCCACTTCCGCCGCCATGCCGCCGCTCTCGCGTCCGCTCCCGCGCCTCCGCCTCGCCCTCGCGCTGGCCCTCCCCGCGCTCACGCCCGCCGTCCTCGCCGCCCAGGACCGCCCCGCGCCCGAGCGCGCGACGTCGGCCGAGTGGCCGCTGCCGCCACGCCGCACGAACAAGCCGCCGCTGCACGGGCGGCACTGGGTCGCGGTGACGGGCAAGCCGATCGCGGCGACGGCGGGCGCGATGATGTTCCAGCGCGGCGGCAACGCGGTGGACGCGGCGGCCGCGATGCTCGCGGCGACGTGCACGATGTGGGACACGCTGTCGTGCGGCGGCGAGACGCAGGCGCTGATCTACAACCCGAAGACGAAGAAGGTCATCGGCATCAACGCGCTCGGCGTCGCGCCGAGCGGGGCGACCGCGGCGTACTACCGGTCGAAGGGCTATCGCTATCCGCCCGAGTACGGGCCGCTGGCGGCGGTCACGCCCGGCACGCCCGGCGGCCTGATGACGATGCTCGCCGAGTACGGCACGATGACGCTGGAGCAGGTGCTCGCGCCCGCGATCGAGATGGCCGACGGCTACGCGATCGACGCGCAGACGGCGAACAAGATCGAGAGCGACAAGAACGAGATCAAGAAGTGGAAGGTCGCGCCGACGATCATGCTGCCGCATCGCGACGCGCCGCTCGCCGGTGGCCGCGAGGCGCCGGAGCCGGGCGAGATCTTCCGGCAGCCCGACCTCGCCGCGACGTTCCGCAAGCTGGTCGACGCCGAGCGCACCGCGCGCCGCGCGGGGAAGGACCGCAGGGCGGCGATCTACGCGGCGTACGACCGCTTCTACAAGGGCGACATCGCGCAGGAGCTGGTGCGCGGCACGCGCGAGGAGGGCGGGCTGTTCACGCTGCAGGACCTCGCCAGCTGGAAGGTGAAGATCGAGACCCCGGTGAGCGTGAGCTACAAGGGGATCGAGGTCTACAAGCTCCCGATCTGGCAGCAGGGCCCGGCGATGCTGCAGGCGCTGAACATCCTGGAGAACGCGGACCTGAAGGCGATGGGCTACAACTCGCCGCGCTACATCCACGCGGTGTACCAGGCGATGAGCCTCGCGTTCGCGGACCGCGACTTCTACTACGGCGATCCGTCGTACGAGCCCGCGCCGCCGACGCAGGGGCTGCTGTCGAAGGAGTACGCGAAGCAGCGCTACGCGCAGATCGACTGGGCGCGCAACGACTCGACCATCAAGCCGGGGGATCCGTATCCGTTCCAGGGCGGCACGAACCCGTACCGCGACCTGCTCGCGCGGTGGACGGTGCAGCCGGCGCCGGACACGCTGAAGCGCAGCGGGCAGCAGGACCGCGTGGTGCCGCAGGAGGACGCGAACGCTGCGAAGGACGAAGCCGGCGCGTTCGCGACGGAGATGGCGACGCACGACTCGGCGTTCACGGCGCAGTTCCACGCCGGCACGACCTCCATCGAGGCCGCCGACACGAGCGGCTGGGTGGTGTCGATCACGCCGAGCGGCGGCTGGGTGCCGGCGGTGATCGCGGGGCGCACGGGGATCGGGCTGTCGCAGCGCGCGCAGAGCTTCGTCACGGCGAAGGAGGACGGGCCGTTCAACGTCATCCAGCCGGGCAAGCGGCCGCGCGTGACGCTGACGCCGACGCTCGCGCTCAAGGACGGCGTGCCGTTCCTCGCGTTTGCCGTGCAGGGCGGCGACTCGCAGGACCAGAACCTGCTCCAGTACTTCCTCAACGTCGTCGAGTGGGGGATGACCCCGCAGCAGGCGGCGGAGGCGCCGAACGTCAACACGTACCAGATGCGCAGCTCGTTCGGCGCGCACGAGTCGCGGCCGGGGCGCATCCTGGTCAACAGCTCGACGCCGGACCCGGTGCGCACGGCGCTGCGCAACATGGGCTACACGCTCGAGTTCGAGTCGCGCACGAACGGGCCGATCAACGCGATCTGGTTCGACCGCAAGCACCGCACGCTCTGGGGCGCGTCCGCCCACCACGGCGAGGACCACGGCATCGCGTGGTGACGCGTGGTGACGCGTGGTGACCGCGCCGATCACCCCCCTCGCCGTTCTCTCATGACCGACGCCACGCCCGCCGACACGCCCGCCGACACGCCCGCCGTGCGGCACGAGCCCCAGTCCCACCGCTTCGTCGCCGACACGCCCGACGGCCAGGCCGAGCTGGCGTACGTGCACGCGGGGCCGGACGTGCTGGACCTGCAGCACACGTACGTGCCGGAGGCGGCGCGCGGCGACGGCGTGGGCGAGGCGCTGGTGCGGGCGGCGTTCGCGCACGCACGCCGCGAGGGGCAGCACGTGATCCCCTCGTGCCCGTTCGTGCACGCGTGGCTGGAGGCGCATCCGGAGGAGCGGGACATCCGGGTGCGGTGACGCGCCGGACCCGAACCGCGAACGGCATTGGCAAGGATGAAGATCTGATAAGGTCTGATAACGACGGATGGCTCCGGTGGAGCGCGAGATCCCTCGCCGCCACACGGAGCCATCCGCTCTTATCCGATCTTCTCGGACTTCATCCTTGCTGCCGTTGCCGTTCGGGTCCGGCGGGCCGGGCACGGGTCGGCGACCTAGGGGTGCGGATGCTCCGGATCTGGAACGGTCAGGCTCCGGATCTGCTCCTCGCGGCGGCGATGTGCCGTGCACCCGCGAGGAGCGATCCGAATGATCCGTTCCCATCCGGAGCATCCGCATCCTCTCCAAAGGCTGGAGGATCCGGCGGGCCGACGCGTCCCGAGCGGCCCTGGAACCGCAGTCCGCAGCCCGCAGGGCCCTGCTTGCAACTCCGCCCGCCCCCGTCCGTAGGGCCCTCACGTCCCCGACCGACCCGACCCGAGGCATGCGATGACGACCGGCCAGCGCCCCCCCATCATCGAAGAGATCCAGGCCACCGGCAGCGAGCTGCTGCAGACGGTCAAGAACATCATCCGCGCCGGCAACGTGCGGCGCATCGTCATCAAGAACAGCGAGGGGCGCACCGTGCTCGACGTGCCGCTCACCGCGGGCATCGTCGGCGCGCTGCTGCTCCCGCTCTGGGCGACCATCGGCAGCATCGCCGCGATGGCGGCGCGCTGGACGATCGTCGTCGAGCGCGACGCCGGGCCGCCGGCGCCGATCCCGCACTGAGCGCGGCGGCGCTGGCGCCGTCAGGCGGCGTCAGCCCACGTACTCGGCGTACAGCCGCTCCAGCGCGCGCGCCGGGTCATCGCACAGCCCGCCGTGCACCGGCGACGACTGGATCACGTCCGAGCGCGGCGCCGTGATCCAGTGGAAGCGCTCCGACGGCGGCGCCAGCGCGACCGGGCCCGCCGCCGCGTCGCCGCGGCAGACCGCCTCGCACGCGTCCAGGTAGCGCGCCAGCAGCTCCGAGTCCACGTCGGGAACGCGCGCGCGGAGCGCCGCCGCGTCGCGCAGCGTGCGCAGCGCCAGGTACTCCGCCGTGCGCGCGTGCACCACCACGCCCACCGGCACGAAGGTGCCGAGGTGCGGATGCGCGACCGCGCGCAGCACCGCGAAGTCGTACGCCACCCAGGTGGCCGGAGGCGACGCGTGATGCGACACGGGGCTCACCGGCGCGCCTGCAGCCGCTGCGGCGGCGCGCGGCGCGCGTCGGCCTGCGCGGCGATCGCCGTCTCGACGAACGCGCGCGGCGCGCGCACGCGCGTCGTGAGGTACTCCACGTAGCGCGCGCGCGCGGCCTCCGCGCCCGGCAGCTCACCCGCGCCCACGGGGCCCGACGGATCGTCGAACAGCGTGTCGGGCACGTCGGCCAGCACGCCGGCGAGCAGCGCCTCGGTCACCTGCGGCGCGAGCGCGGCGTCGGCGGCCGCGAGGTCGCCGCTCCTCGCCAGCAGCACGTGCTGCCTCACGAGCGGGAAGGGCGCGCGCGTGCGCGCCTCGTCCACGCCGCGCCAGTCGTGGTGCACGTAGAGCGCCGCGCCGTGGTCGATGAGCCACGGCTTCCGCTGCCACACGAGCAGGTTCGGGTTGCGCGCGGTGCGGTCCATGTTCGTCACGAACGCGTCGAACCAGACGATGCGCGCCGCGAGGTCGGCGTCGATCAGGTCGCCCGCGGCCATCGCGTCGAAGTTGAACGCGCCGTCGAGGTAGCGCATCCCGATGTTGCACCCGACGCTCTTGCGCAGCAGCTCCTGGATCTCGGAGTCGCGCTCCATGCGGCCGAACTCGGGCGGCAGCTCGAGCAGCGCGAGCTCCGGCACCGGAAGGCCCAGCGCACGCGCGAGCCCGCCCACCACCAGCTCGGCGATCAGCACGCGCGCGCCCTGGCCCGCGCCGCGGAACTTCGCGACCCACAGCCCGCCGTCGTCGGCCGTGTCCACCACCGCGGGCAGCGAGCCCCCCTCGCGCAGGGGCTGGACGTAGCGGGTGGCGACGAGGGCGGGGAGCGGCACGCCGCAGAGTAACGCGCCCGCGGGCTCACGTGTAGGCGCCAGTCGGAGTCCGTGACCGCGATCCGCGAACGATTCGTTGACATCGCGCTGACCCATCGGCGGAACCCGCGTGCAAACCCTTTGGGGAGCGCCGCTGTCCCAACGCTCGGTCGCGCCTCCGGGCGCGCGTCCCTTCCGGATGCGCGCGGGAGCGCCCGCTCAACCCCTGCCATGCGTCGTCCCACCCGGTCCTCCCTCCAGGCCGTCGTGTCGCCCCGCCGCGTCGCCGCGCTCGCCGCCCTGCTGCTCGCGAGCGCCGCCGGCGCGCAGACCAACACCCCCACGCGTCCCGTGAGCCGCGAGCTGCCGGTGCCGCCGGCCGCCGACGCGGGCGAGTCGCGGGCGACCGCGCGGGCCGCCATCGCGCGCCGCGCCGAGCGCGCGCCGACGATCGACGGGCGCGACGACGACGCGGCGTGGCGCGGCGCGCAGGTCATCGACCAGTTCCTCGAGTACGAGCCGACGCCGGCGGCGGTGCCGCGCTTCAAGACCGAGGTGCGCGTGCTGTTCGACGACAAGTACCTCTACGTCGGCGCGCGCATGTTCGACCCCGCGCCCGACAGCATCATCTCGCTGCTCAGCCGCCGCGACGTGCGCACGCAGAGCGAGCAGCTGAAGCTCGTCATCGACAGCTACCACGACCGCCGCACCGCCTACCAGTTCATCCTCAACCCGGCGGGCGTGAAGCGCGACTTCTACGTCTACAACGACGCCACCGAGGACGTGACGTGGGACGCGGTGTGGGACGGCGCGGCGCGCGTCGACTCCGCCGGCTGGGTGGCCGAGTTCCGCATCCCGCTGTCGCAGCTGCGCTTCCCGAAGGGCGACGCCCACACGTTCGGCCTCCTGATCGTGCGCGACGTCGCGCGCACCGGGCAGCGCATCAGCTGGCCGCTGTACCGGCGCGACGTGCAGGGCTACGTGTCGCAGGCCGGCGAGATCTCGGGCTTCGCGGGCTTCGCGACGCCGCGCCGTCTCGAAGTCTCGCCGTACGTCGTCACCAAGAACGTGACGCAGGCGCGCCCGGGCACGAACGCGGGCTACACGCACCCGCAGGAGCAGGCCATCGGCGCGGACCTGAAGTACGGCCTGACGTCGAACCTCACGGTGGACGCGACCATCAACCCGGACTTCGGCCAGGTCGAGGCCGACCCCGCGGTGCTCAACCTCGGCGCGTTCGAGCAGTTCTTCGAGGAGCGGCGCCCGTTCTTCCTGGAGGGCGCGGGCATCTTCACCTTCCGCAACTCCTGCAACGACATCGACACGGGCTGCCGCGGCCTGTTCTACTCGCGCCGCATCGGGCGCTCGCCGCAGCTCGGCGGCTCGTACGGCGACGCCTCCAGCCCGCTCAACACGACCATCCTCGGCGCCGCGAAGATCACCGGCCGGCTGCCGAGCGGGCTGTCGATCGGGGTGCTGGACGCGGTGACGCAGCGCGAGGTCGGCACGCGCGACCGCACCATCGAGCCCGGCACCAACTACTTCGCCGCGCGCGCGCAGCAGGACCTGAACAAGGGGCAGGGCGACTTCGGCGCCATGATCACGGCGGTGAACCGCGACGTGGACACGCTGACCGCGCGCTTCCTGCGCCGCAACGCGTACACGGGCGGCCTCGACTTCCGCTACCGCTTCTTCAAGCGCAACTACGAGCTGCACACGTCGCTGTCGGGGAGCCACGTGGCCGGCACGCGCGACGCGATCACGGCGCTGCAGCGCGACGGCGTGCACCGCTACCAGCGCCCGGACGACGACGTCACGCTCGACCCGAACCGCACGAGCCTCGTCGGAGACGCGCAGCGCGTCTCGTTCAGCAAGTTCGGCGGCGGGCGCACGCGCTTTCAGTCGGTCTACCAGCGCTACTCGCCGGGCTTCGAGATCAACGACCTCGGGTTCCAGCAGCGCGCCGACGAGCAGCTGTTCCGCAACTGGTTCGCCTACCAGATCCAGCAGCCGACGGCGCTGTTCCGGATGGCGTTCTTCAACTTCAACGCGATGGGCTCGTGGACGACCGACGGGCTCGCGCTGCAGCGGAACCTGAACACGAACTGGCACCTGCAGTTCAAGAACATGATGTGGGGCCACTTCGGGACCAACGTGGGCGGCTTCGGCGGCGTCTACGACGACCGAGACGCGCGCGGCGGCCCGGCGGTGCGGAGATCGACGTCGTGGGAGGTGTGGAGCGGCGTCGAGGGCGACAACCGCAAGCCGTGGACGCCGTACCTGTTCGCCGGCCTGTACGGCGGCGACGAGGGGAACACGCGGGGCTACTGGATGGAGCCCTCGGTCAACTTCCGCCTCCGCTCGCAGTTCTCGGCCTCGCTGGGCGTGTCCTACAATCGCGCGAGCGACAACAGCCAGTGGTACGGCAACTACGGCGTGTCGGGCGTGGACACGACGCACTACACGTTCGCGCACCTCGACCAGCGCACGCTGAGCCTGACGACGCGCCTGAACTACACGGCCTCGCCGACGCTGTCGTTCCAGTTCTACGGCCAGCCGTACATCGCGCTCGGCGAGTACTCCGACTGGCGCGAGCTCGCGAACCCGCGCGCCGAGGCGTACGCGGACCGCTATCGTCCGTACGGTGCCGGACGCGACCCGGGGGGGCTGGACTTCAAGCAGCTGCGCACCAACTCGGTGCTGCGCTGGGAGTACCGCCCCGGCTCGACGCTGTTCGTGGTGTGGGCGCACGGCCGCGACGCGTTCACGACCGACCCGAACGACCGCCTGAACGTGCGCCGCGAGTACCAGGACCTGCTCGGGCTGCACCCGAACAACACGTTCCTGGTGAAGCTGTCGTACTGGCTGAATCCCTGAACTGCGGAGGACGGAACCGCGGAAGACGGAACCGCGGAAGACGGAACCGCGGAGAACGATGAGGCGTGAGACGGAACGGCGGACGCTGCGAGCTCGAAGCTCATGGCGTCCGCCGTTCCGTCTCACGCGCTTCCGTCCTCCGCCCCTCCGCTCTCCGCCGTTTCGTCCTCCGCGGTTCGCGCCTCCAGGTATCCGTTTCCGCCCTTCCGGGGTAGTAACACGCAGCCCCGGCACGTCCGGCACGCCACTCGCGTTAGAGAGGGTAGGCAGTGTCACCACGCGCCCGGGACCCGAGCACAGGAGACCGCATGCCCCGCTTCAATTTCGCCCTCGGCAAGGCCGGCACCCTCCGCGAAGCGGGGGAGGTGCAGAGCGACACGTTCGACGACGCGCTGGAAGCGATCGCCGAGCAGGCCATCGTGCAGGTCGGAGATCTGCTGGAGATCGGCGTGTACGGCTTCCCGCCGGCGCGCTATGAGCTGGTGCGCACTGGCAGAAAGACGAAGGGCTGGAAGCCGGCGAACCAGCTGGCTGCCTAAGCACAGGACCGGAACCGCGGACGACGGAACTGCGGAAGACGATACCGCGGAAGACGTTACGGCGTGAGACGGAAAAGCGGACGCTCCGAGCTCGAAGCTCGTGGCGTCCGCTCGTTCGTTTCACGCCTCTTCGCCTTCCGCAGTTCGGTTCTCCGCCGGTCCGTCCTCCGCCTCAGAGATTATCGAGGAGATCGTCGATCGCCTTGCTGTTCGCGTCGCTCAGCGTGCCGCCCGTCAGGATCTTGTGCAGCACGTCCACCGCTTCCGCGGCCAGGTCGTCCGGATGCTTCCGGTCGGCGGCGAAGCGCACGATGTGGCCGAGCAGGATCGTCTCCAGCTGGGGACCGTCGTCGTCCTCGTCGTCGGACGCCTTGAGCGCGTCCTCGTAGCTCGGCACGCTCGCCTTCCACGGCTCGTCGGCGTGCGCGGACTCGGAGAAGGTGCCGCTCGGCACCAGCGCGAACAGGCGGCACTGGAGCCCCGGATCCTCCTCGTACGCGAACAGCCCGAGCGGCACCGGCTGCTGGAACAGGCCGAGGCCGAGCAGGCGCTCGATCGCCTCGGGCTCCATGGCGCTGCGCGCGACGAGCCGGTCGCCGATGTACGCGCCCAGCACCGAGCCGTCGGGCGCGCGGTCGTCGTCCAGGCGGTCGACGCGGATCGAGACCGGCTGCGCGGTGGTGATGAAGACGGCCGGGCGCTGCGGGCCGTCCTCGTCGTCCTCCGCGTCGTCGTCCTCGTCCTCCTCGTCGTCGTCGATGTCGTCGCCGTCGAACTCGTCGTCGGGCTCGTCGCCGTCCGCGAAGGGGTCGTAGGCGTCGTCGGACTTCACGGACTCTCCAGGTGCAGGTGCGACACGAAGCGCAGCGCCGAAGCGCGGTCGGGAGGATGGGCGCGGACGCACCCGGCGGCGGCGAGGCCGGCGGCGCCGGAGCGCGCCCTCGCAAGATAGCGCCGCCGACGGCGCGGCGGTGCCGCCCACGCGCCGTCCGCCGGTCGTCCGTACGTCAACGCACGGTGCGGGCGAAGCGATGCGAGGGGATCGGTCCCGCTCAGCGCGCCGTCCCGATGGCGCTCGGGTCCGTGCGCTCGAAGACGCGGCCGAGCCAGGCGTGCACCGGGCGCAGCTCGAGCGTCGCGGCGGCGGTCAGCAGCGTCGCGGCCGGCGCCAGCGCCCACGGGCCGAGCATCGGCCAGAGCCCCCACGCGAGCAGCGCCGAGATGGCGCCGGGGAGCGCGAGCAGCGCCGCGGCGAAGACGATCGCGAGCCCCGTCGAGAGCAGGTTCTGCCCCATCGCCTCGACGCCGCGCGGGCCGCCGGTCGGGCGCACCCAGGTGGGGAAGAGGAGCGCGGCCCCGTTCTGCACGGTGAGGCTGGCCGCGTTCACCCCGGGGAGGCCGAGGGCGGCGGTCGCGAGCCCGGCGGCCCGCTCGTCGAGCGAGAAGCCGAGCGCGAACGGCGCCCCCAGCGACGCGACGAAGAGGAGGACGAGGATCGCCAGCTGCGCCGCCGTCAGCGCCAGCGTCGACGCCAGCACCTCCGCCGCCACGACGTCGCGGCCGGCCAGCGGCCACGCGCGCAGCACCGCGAGGTGCGCGAGGTCGTGTCGCAGGTCGAAGCGCACCCAGAGTGGGCCGGCCACCAGCAGCATCGTCAGCCACACGCCGACGACGACGGTGACGATCTCCGCCAGCCGCGGATCGCGCGTGGACAGCGCGAGCAATCCGGCGGCGACCACGCCGTAGAGCGCCAGCACGCGCGCGAGCGCCGTCGCGCGCAGCGCCGCGACCGCGTTCTTCCAGACGATGGCCAGCGCCGCCGGCCCGACGGGCGCCAGCGGCGGCGTCCAGCGGCGCGGCGGCGGCACGTCCGCGGCGTCGTCGTCGCGCGCGGGGCGTCGGTCCACGCCGGTGCCGCCGGCGCGGCGGTCCGCGCGGCGCCGCTCGCGCTCCTCGCTCGCGACCAGCGCCGCCTCGTGCACGGCGGCGTCGGTGCGCAGCACCCACACGAAGTGCAGCGCCAGCAGCGCCAGCGCGGGCGCGAGCGCGCGCGCCCACGTCCCGACGTCGACCGCGAAGGTGGGCGTCAGCAGCAGCCGCGCGGGCGCCAGCACGAGCGTCGCCGACGTCGCCTCCAGCACGCCGCCGAGCGCGCGCCCGAAGGTGGCGACGCCCCCGTTCCACGCGACGCCGAGGGGCGCACGATGCGCGACGACGGGCACGAGCACCGCCACCGCGGCCGCCGCCAGCAGCGCCGGCGGGAGCGCGCGGCGCACGACGCGCCGCCAGCCGTGGGCCGCGCGCGCGTCCACCGGCGGCGCGGCCGTGACGAGCGCCGCGCCCAAGCGGTGCAGGTAGAGCACCGACAGCAGGATCCAGAGCCCGAGCGCGCGCCGCCACGACGCGAGGTGCGTCCCCTCGCCGCGCAGGATCACCGTCCAGATGATCGTGTTGGCGAGGATCACGAGCTGCGCGCGCAGGAGCTTGTAGGCGACCAGCCCGCGGCGCGTCACCGGCGCGGGGAAGAGCAGGTGCACCTCGGCCGGCGAGAAGGCGAGGGCGCGCGGGTCGGCGCCCGCGAGCCACCAGCGCGCCGCCAGCAGCGTGAGGCCGAGCGCGGCGAGGCGTGGCGCCCACGCGTCGGTGAGGAAGGCGGCGGCGCCGCCGCGGTTGGCAGGGCGCACGAGGAACCACCACACGTACGTCGCGCCCGCGGCCACGGCGACGACCGTGCGCGGCGAGCGCGCGCGGCGCAGCTGCACGCGCACGCGGTTGCGGAGCGAGGCCCAGCTCAGGTACGCGACGGCGGACAGCAGCACGCGATCAGGTGCTGGTGATCAGGCGATGGTCAGGCGCTGGCGCGCAGGTCGGGCATCCCGTCGCCGACGGCGTCCTCGTCCTCGCTCGTGAGCGCGACGAAGACGTCCTCCAGCGAGCGGCCCGCGAGCTCGGGGCGCGCGGCGACGATCTCCGCGATGGTGCCCTGCGCGACGGCGCGCCCGCG
The DNA here is from genome assembly GCF_030159095.1 of Roseisolibacter agri. Taxonomy (NCBI): domain Bacteria; kingdom Pseudomonadati; phylum Gemmatimonadota; class Gemmatimonadia; order Gemmatimonadales; family Gemmatimonadaceae; genus Roseisolibacter; species Roseisolibacter agri. The sequence continues at coordinate 167,500 of NZ_BRXS01000003.1, read as the reverse complement.
GTGCACCACGAGCAGCCGCGTGCACAGCTCCTCCACGAGATGGAGCAGGTGGGAGCTGAGCACGACCGCGCTGCCGGCGCGCGCGCGGTCGCGGATCGTCGCCTTCATGCGGCGGATGCCGGCGGGATCGAGCCCGGTGAGCGGCTCGTCCAGCAGCAGCACGCGCGGGTCGTGCAGGAGCGCGCAGGCGATGGCGAGCTTCTGCCGCATGCCGCGCGACAGCTCGCCGGGCAGCGCGCCGCGCTTGTGCGACAGCTCGAGCTCCGCGAGCAGCGGCGGGATCCGCGCGGCCGCGTCGGCGACGCCGTAGAGGCGCGCGACGAAGCGCAGGTGCTCGTCGACGGTGAGGTAGTCGAAGAGCGCCGGCTCGTCGGGGACGAAGGCGAGCGCGCGCTTCGCGGCCACCGCGTCGTCGTGCAGGTCGATGTCCGCGATGCGCACGCGCCCTTCCGACGGCGCGACGATGCCCGCGAGGCAGCGCAGCGTCGTCGTCTTGCCGGCGCCGTTGGGCCCCACGAGCCCCAGCACCTCGCCCGGCCCCACGGCGAAGCTGAGGGCGCGGACGGCGAGCTGGCCGTCGTAGGACTTGCGGAGATCCTGAACGGAGAGCAGCACGGGACGAGTACGGCGGAGAACGGAACGGCGGAGGACGATGGGGCGGAGAACGATACGGCGTGAGACGGTGAAGTGGAGGGCGGCGGAGCAGCGTCAGGCTCGTAGCATCCGCTCTTCCGTCTCACGCTCCACCGTCCTCCGCCGTTCCGTCCTCCGCCACTCCGTTCTCCGCCCTTATCGGATCGTGACCCGCACGGGCGCCCCCGCCGCCAGGCACAGCTCCTCCTTCTTCCCGAGCTGCCCGGCCGCTGCGCCGGCGGCGGCGCCGGTGGCCGCGCCGATGATCGTCCCCTTCGTGTCGCGGCCGAGGATCTGGCCGATGATCGCGCCGGCGATCGCGCCCTTCACGGCCTTCCCCTTCGTGTCGTTCGTGCCGGCGACCGTGCGCTTCTCGAGCGGCGCCTCGCCCACGGCGACGTCGGCGACGATCGGATGGAAGGCGCCGTTCAGCGACACGCCGCGGGCGAGCAGCTCAACCTTCCCCTCGCGCGAGACGCTCGCGACCTCCAGCACGACGCCCGTGCCGGCGGGGAGCACGACGCCGTCGGCGCCGGTGACGTCGGCGGCGAGCGTCGCGACCAGCCGATCGCCCGGGCGGTTCGACGTGGAGCAGATCCGCGAGCCAGTCGTGCCGGCGAGCAGCGTCCCGCGCCCGAGCGACGGCCCGCTGCCCGCGTCGCTCGCCGGGCGCACGGGGGTCGGCGCCGGCTCCTCGGCCGGCTTTTCGGCGCGCGGGGCGGCGGCGACGGGTGGCGCGACGGGCGCGGGCGTGGGCGCAGGGCGCGTCTCGACGGCGCGCGGCGTGGGCGCGCTGGCCACCCGCGCGGGGGCGCGACGTGCGGGCGCGGGCTCCGGTGCAGCGACGACCGGCGCGGGCGGCGTCTCCGCGACGACGGCCGTGTCGCCCAGCGCGAGCGAGTCGCGCCGCGGGGGCACCGGGGCGGTGGCGAGCGTGAGGTCGCGCGCGAGGGCCGAGTCCGCGTCGGGGGCTGGGGCGTCGTCGCGGCCGCAGGCGCCGACTGCGGCGAGGGCGAGCAGCAGCGCGACGGCGGCAGGGCGGCGGGGAGCGGAGCGCATGGGCGGGAAGGGCGTGCGGGACGTGCGGGCGTGGGGCCGCGGCGCGGCTGCCAGGATGGCGCCGCCCCTCGACGACACGGCATACCCCGCAGCCCCTACCGGCGGTCCCGGCGCCGCTGCGGCGCTGCCGTGGCGCTGTGCCCTTCGCCGCCGGTGGCTCGTCCCACCGGTACCCCACCCGATGCCATGTCGCCGCTTTTCAGCTTCTCCTCGAACGCCCGTCGCGCGGCCGAGTCGCCCGCATCCCCGCCGGTCGATGCCGCCGCGAGCGCACCCGTGAGCGCATCGGCCACCGCCGCCGCGGCGGCGACCGCCGCGCCCGCGGAGGCGAGCGGGATCCACGACGTGTTCGTGGCGCGCCAGCCGATCTTCGACGAGCGCGACCGGCTGTTCGCGTACGAGCTGCTCTACCGCAGCGGCGCGCAGCAGAACTGGGCGAACGGCGTGTCGGCGGACCAGATGTGCACCGACACGGTCATCCACGCGCTGCTGAGCATCGGGATGGCGCCGCTCACGGGCGGCACGCTGGCGTTCGTCAACATGACGCGCGACTTCCTGCTCACGGGCCAGTACCAGCTGTTCGAGCCGAAGACGGTCGTCATCGAGCTGCTGGAGTCGGTGGACCCGGAGCCCGAGGTGATCGCCGCCTGCGAGCAGCTGCGCCGCAAGGGCTACACGCTGGCGCTCGACGACTTCGTGAACGCGCCGGGCTACGAGCCGCTGCTGGCGCTGGCGTCGATCGTGAAGATCGACGTGCTGAACAAGTCGGAGGCGGAGGTGAAGAAGGTCGCCGACGACCTGCGGCGCTTCGGCGTGCGCCTGCTGGCCGAGCGCGTGGAGACGGCGGAGGTGCGCGACATGTGCCGCCGCCACGGCTACACGCTCTTCCAGGGCTACTACTACAGCAAGCCGCAGATCGTCTCGCACCGCGAGCTGAGCGTCGAGCACTCGACGATGCTGCGACTGCTGAACCTCCTCGAGGACTCGAAGGCGAGCGACGGGGAGATCGAGAACGCGTTCAAGTCCGACCCGTCGCTGTCGTACAAGCTGCTGCGCATCGCCAACTCGGCGGCGTTCGGCGGGCGCGACGTGACGAGCATCGGCTTCGCGCTGCGCATGGTGGGCCGCGGGGTGCTGCACCGCTGGCTGACGGTGCTGCTCGTGTCGTCGGTGGCGTCGAACAACGGCATCGCGCTCGAGCTGGTGCTCGCGGCGCTGGTGCGCGCGCGCCTCGCGGAGCTGGTGGGCGAGCGCTCGGGGCGTCGCTCGGAGATGGGGCCGCTCTTCCTGGTGGGGCTCTTCTCGCTGCTCGACGCGCTGCTGCGCATGCCGATGGAGGGGATCCTCGCGCGCATGGCGATCGGGCAGGAGGTGAAGGACGCGCTGCTGACGCGCAGCGGCCCGTACGCGAGCACGCTGGCGCTGGTCGAGGCGCAGGAGCGCGGCGACTGGAGCGCGGTGCAGGACGCGGCGGAGGCGGTGGGGCTGTCGATGTCGCAGGTCTCGGCGCTGTACACCGAGGCGCTGGGCTGGGCGGGCGAGCGCGTGCGCGGCATGAACTAGGGAGCGCTGCGGGCTGCGGGCTGCGGATCTGAACGACAACTACAGGACAGCATGACCAGGAGGCTCCGCGGTGCGCGACGTTCCAAGCGCCGATGCGGAGCCTCTTCGTCATCCTGTCAGAGCCGTTCGCAGCTCAGGGCCTGGCGCGCCCTGCACTGGTCGGCGAACAGTGGGATGCGGATCCTCCGGATCCAGACGGATGCCCCCGATCGCTCCGCACGGGCGCAGGGGACCTCGCGCTCCGAGGAGCGATCCGAACGATCCGTTTCATCCGGAGCATCCGTATCCTCCCGAGTAGTTACGGCTGGCGAGGCGCGACGTCGCGCGCCGAGGGCACGGAGCGAGAGGATGCGCGGCCCGCAGCCCGCAGCCCGCAGTCGTGCCGCAGCTCGCTTGCCGCCGCGACGCATCGCGCGCTACCGTGCACCGTCGAGCGAGGACGTCCACCCTCGGACGCGGGAGGAGCGTGTGCGCATCGATCGTCGCACGGTCGCCGGGGCCGGCATCGCGGTCCTGCTCGTGGTGGGATGCGCGGACGGCGAGCCCGCCGCCACGGCGGCGCCGGCGACGCAGCGTGCCGCGGCGCGCGAGGCGTCGGGCGCGATCGCGCTGCGTGAGGACACGCCCGGGCTGCTGGCCCGCGCGACCGTGTCCGAAGCGACCGCGCGCGCGGCCGCGCTCGCGCGGGTGCCCGGCGGCCAGGTGCTCGAGGCCGAGCTGGAGGAGGAGGACGGCGTGCTCCTCTTCGCGTACGACATCCGCACGGCCGACGGGCGCACCGTGATGGACGTCGAGGTGGACGCGGCGACCGGCCGCGTGCTGCGCGTCGTGCGCGACGACGACGACGCGCGCAAAGACGACGTGCGCGACCGCGGCTAGCGCTGCGCGTCGTCTCCGGCGGTGCCGGACGGCGCGGCGTTCATCGCGCGCTCCGTCTCGCGCGCCGCGGTGCGCGCGGGCAGCGACGACGCACCGGGGCGATCGACCGCCGCCGTCGCGTCGACCGGATCGGGCAGGCGGCTGTACGGCAGCAGGATCGTGATGCGGCGGTTCTCGGCCGCCGTCGGATGCGCGGCGTCGCGCAGCTGGCGATCGGCGAGCCCGCGCACCTCCGACACGCGCCCCGCGGGCAGCCCGCCCGCCTCCAGCACGCGCCGCGCGGCGTTCGCGCGCTCCGCCGACAGCTCCCAGTTCGTGTACGACGCCGTCGTGCCGTAGCGCGCCGCGTCCGTATGCCCTTCGAGGACCACCGGGTTCGTGAGCGTGCGCAGCTCCGGCGCGATGATCTGCAGCGCGATCACCGCCGCGGCCTTCATCTGCGACGAGCCGACCGGGAAGAACACCTCGCCCGAGCCGCTCTCGATCAGCTCGATGCGCAGCCCGTCCTTGGTGACGACGACGTCCACCTTCGCGCCGAGCTTCTTCAGCTGCGCGTGGCCGTCGAGCACCTGCTTCAGCTGTGCGGCCAGCTCGCCGAAGCGGCGCTGCTCGGCCGAGCGGACGATCATCTTCACCTGCGTGTCGGGCGCCTTCATCGGGCTGGAGCCCGACGAGATGGGGCTCGCGCCCGCGGAGGCGCCCTTCTTGTAGCCGACCGGGTTGGAGAAGTAGCCCTCGATGGCCTGCTTCACCTTGTCGTCCATGCCCAGGATCCACATCACCATGAAGAACGCCATCATCGCCGTGACAAAATCCGCATACGCAACTTTCCAAGAGCCGCCGTGGTGACCTCCCGCGACGACCTTCTTCTTGCGGACGATGACGATCTTCTTGCCGGATTCTGGGGGCACGGGGACAGTCGTCTCTGGCGTAAGTGAAGCTTCTGCTTGTGTTTACGGTTGTGGTGCGGTGCGTGTCCGCCGCTGCTGGTCCTTGGCGGTGCAGCGGAGTCCAAGCTCGCTCAAGTCTCGACTGCTCGACTCAAGGACTGCACTCCGCGCGTGTGCGTGTGGACGTCGGCAGCAGTGACCACGAAGCTGACGCCTGCCTTGAAGGGACGAGGCAGCGTGCAAAAGGTTGCTTGGCAACGACTTGGCGGGCACGAACAATCACGGGCGATCAGCGATGAAGAACGCCATCATCGGCATCGATTGCGATGATGGCGTTCTTTCTTGATCGTGGCCGACTGCAGCCCACGGGGGCTGCCCGGAGCAGTCGCATCTAGCGTGGCCCGGAGTCCTTGCCTTCCGTCGCCAGGAAATGCGCCCAAAGGGCTTTGAAGATTGAAGCGTAGTACCGGTCCGCGATTGCTTGTCGCTGCGGTTTACGCTTGGCTCGTGTGGCTAAGAGACGCGCCTTCGCGCTCGCCCACTCCTCCGGGCTGTAGAAGTCGGCGAGGGACTCGGGCGGTAACTCGGGGAGTGGTGCCTCATCGTCGAGTACGATTGGCAGCACCTCGATCTCGTCTGGATCGGTAGGCTTCTGAGGGGCCACGGCGCTAGCAAGGCCGGAGATCGTTCGTGTATCGATATCCTAATATGGGATATTCCAAGATGGGATGTACGCTCGCTGGGCGCAAGTGCTTACTCCCATGCCCGGCGTCTCTGTTGACCAACGTTCATTCGCCCAAGTATCGACTGCTGCTCACGCGGTTGAAGGAAGCTAGGCTCGCTGCGGAGATGACTCAGTCGGAAGTCGCACGTGCTCTGGGTGTCCCGCAGTCATTCGTCTCCAAGTGCGAGTCCGGTGAACGGCGCATCGATCCCGTTGAACTCGCGAGCTTCGCTGACATTTACCAGCAGCCGTTCTCGTTCTTCATGAAAGGTCTGAGTCGGCATGTGGACCGGGCGGGATAGCCAGCTGCACAACCCCAATCTCAAAAGTCGTGGCTGAACTGACTGCCCTCTACCGACGCCCTGAAGCCCTGCTGAATGACGACGCTGATCCTTTCCCGAAAGGAGACCAACATCAGTTCTTCGCCGAGAACTTGACACGGCTCGTCTCCGCTATTGAGCAGCCGTTCGTGATCGCACTCAACGGCCGATGGGGAACGGGAAAGACCACGTTCATCGAGCGTTGGCGATCTTTGCTAGTCCTTGAATCGATCGTCCCTGTGACCTTCAACGCTTGGGATACGGATTTCGGGGACGACCCACTGATTGCGATGCTTGGCACATTGCACTTGGCGCTACAAGGCGCAGCGCTGAGTGAGGCTGAGAACCCGGCAGTCGATATTGCTTGGGCAGCGGTTCGCGAGGCGAGCTCGAAACTGATCCGCCGGAACGCGGTCGCGATGTCGAAACTTGCCGTGCAAGCCATCGCTGTCGCGGCAGGCGCCGGCGCGCTTCCGCTCACCACCGCCGTCGAATCAGTCGTCGAAGACGCGGCAAAGGATCGCATCGCAAACTTTGAGGAAGGTCGCAGGTCACTGGCGAACTTCAGGATTGCCTTGGGAAATCTTGTCGAAGCTGTCCGCGACCCCGAGCATCCCGAAAGACCGCTCGTCTTCTTTATCGACGAGTTGGATCGGTGTCGGCCTTCGTACGCCATTCAGCTGCTCGAAGACCTGAAGCACTGCTTTAACGTACCTGGCATCGTCTTCGTCTTGGCCATTGACCGTGAGCAATTGGCACACGCAGTGCGCGCCGTATACGGTGCTGGCTTCGACGGTGATCAGTACCTTCGGCGATTCTTTGATGTCGAGCTTCAGGTGCCGACGCTCACGCGCGATGCGTTTCTGACCTCTGTGTTCGCGCGTATTGGGGTCGTCGAGTTCATGCGAAAGCGCGGCAACAACCCAGTGCACGTCGATCTACTGGTTGAGACACTCGCTGAGCTGTCAAACGTCTTCGATCTGTCGCTCAGGACTCAGGAGCAGATTGCTGCGCAGATTGCCGCGATCGTGCGGATGCTTGACCCACGCTTCTATTTTCCTGAACAGTTGGTCGCGACGCTGGCAGTTGTGCGCGTGGCCGCTGGCGGTCTGTACGCCAAGCTGAGGACAGGGCATGCCGAAATTCTGGATGTAGTCAAGCACGTTGCCGAGTACCCGGCCGGCGTGACTTGGGTGAAGAACGGCGGCATCAATAACTTCGTGGTCCCGTTGTTCTATCAAGGCGCATCGCCTGAGGAACGAGCACGCGTCGCTCGGCAGGTTGAGCAGGGCACCCGATTCGTGGACATTCCGCTGGCCCAGAACGAATTGGTGGCTGTGATCAACGGTCTGCGGATGCCAGACTTACACGGTCAACCTCGCAACTTGCTCAAGCATTGCTTGAACGTGCTGGATATGACTGCACGCTACCAGGCAGATGGCTAATTGGACCGGTCCGTCGTGCCGCCATCAACTTGTACTGCTTAACGGCGAGAGGGGCACTGGCATCGCCGGTGCCCCTCTCTCGCCTCAAGGCGCCCCGCTGCGTTAGCGCACGTCAGCCGAGCACGATCAGGTACTCCCGTCGGAGATCACGGTCCGCACGCGGAAGGTCGCCTTTATTCAGAGGCCGTGACGAAGTCGGCGTAGGCGACCTTCCACGAGCCTCCGTGGTGGCCGCCCGCGACGACCTTCTTCTTGCGGACGATGACGATCTTCTTGCCGGATTCCGGAGGCATGGGTCGCGCCGCGTCAGGCGGCCTTCTTGCGCGTCATCTGCTCGAGCTCCGCGAAGGTCGGGCGCTCGTGGGGGTCGATGTTACGACGCGCGAACTCGACGGCCGTCATCGGCGCGTCGCCGCGCGCGAACGAGAGCAGCGCCGTGCGGATGCAGCACATGTACGCATGCTCCGCCTTCACGCGCGCCTGGATCGCGGTCGCGATGGGGCCGATGATGCCGTAGGCGAGCAGGATGCCGATGAACGTGCCGACGAGCGCCGCGGCGACCTTCTCGCCGATCTCGCTCGCCGCGCCGCCGATGGAGCCCATCGTGATGATCACGCCGAGCACCGCGGCGACGATGCCGAAGCCGGGCATCGCGTCGCCGACCGTGGTGATGGCGTGCGGCACGTGCATGTTCGCCTCGTGCTGCTGATCGAGGTCGATGTCGAGGATCTCGGCCAGGTTGTGGTCCTCGACCGCGCCGGTGAGCAGCACCTTCAGCGTGTCGGCCAGCAGCGCCACCGCGTGGTGGTTGGCGCTGAACGCCGGATACTTGGTGAAGACGTCGCTCTTCTCGGGCTCCTCGATGTGCGCCTCGAGGCCCACCAGGCCGTCCTTGCGCGCCTTCTGGAAGATCTCGTAGAGGACCTGCAGCAGCTCGCTGTACGCGGTCTTGGAGAACGGATTGGGCTTGAGCAGGCCGAGCGTCGCCGCGAACGACGCCTTGAGGGTGCCGATCCCGTTCGCGACAATGAAGGCGCCGAGGCCGGCGCCACCGATGATGATGAACTCGGTGGGCTGCCAGAGGACACCGACCTTGCCATGGTGCATGACGTAGCCACCGATGACGCTTCCGATGACGACCAGCAGGCCGATGATGGTGAACACGACGCGGGCGGACGGGGCGGGGGACGGCACGGGCGAGCCCACACTCGGGGCCCGACACCCGTGAGTATCGGCCACTCGGCGTCCGATCTGGACCACTCCGATGCGGCACCGCTCCGCGCGCTGGCCGCGGCGCGCGATGCCGTGCTGCGGGGGCTCGTCCACGCGCTCAGCAACCGCGTGGGGACCGTCGCGGCGGTGGCCGGGATGCTCGACCCCCAGGCGCCCGCGGCGGGCGTGGCCGCGACGGTCCTGCAGGGCGAGACGGAGCGGCTGGAGCAGCTGCTGGAGGAGTTCCGGCGCCTGAGCCTGGAGCCGGCGTCGGCACCCGAGCCGGTGCACCTGCCCGACCTGCTGGCGGGCGTGGTCGCGCTCCACGCGCACCACCCGGCGCTGCGCGACGTGCCCTGCGCCGTGGAGGGCGCGGACGACCTCCCTCCCGTGCTGGCCGAGCCGGCCGCGGCGGCCGACGCGCTGCTGGCGGCGCTGGACGCGGCCAAGGGGGCGGCGATCGCCCTCGGCGGCGGCGTGCGGCTCGTGGGCACCGTGGACGGGGCGACGGTGCAGATCCGGGTGGAGGCGGCGGAGGCGCCCGACGACGCGGCGACGTCGCGCTGGCCGCTCCCGGGCGGGGCCGGCGAGGGGTGGCTGGGCGCGCGCGGCGGCGGGGTCGCGCTGCCGACGCTGGCGGGCGCACGGGGCGGCTGACGGCGCGGATCGGCGCGCCGCCGGTGGCAGCGGGACCTCCTGGGAGCTCTCCTCGGCCGGCATCGCGCGCCGCCGCCCACGCACGGGCTGAGCGGCGACACGCCGCAGACGACGCGGGGCCGGACGGCAGTCGCCGTCCGGCCCCGCGTCGCGTTCGTGATGTCGACGCGCGTCAGGCCGCGTCCTTCCTGGCGCTCTGCGTCGCGTCCGGGGCCGGCTCGGCGCCGGGCGCGAGGCGCGCCATCAGGGCGCGCGCGGCGGCCGGGTCGGCGGGGGCGCGCCGGTTCGACTCCTCCACCTGCCGCACGATCTCGCCGCGCAGGATGGTGATCTCGGACGGCGCCTGGATGCCCAGGCGCACGCCGCCCCGCTCGCAGGCGAGCACGGTGACGGTGATGCCCCCGTCGATGACGATGGACTCGCCGACGCGGCGACCGAGGATCAGCATGCGGCACCCCGAGCGCCCACCGGGGCGCGCGTGAGAGAGAGGGACGGGAGGGGACAGGAGAACGACGACCGACGCATCCGATCGTCTCTCAGATCATCCCGAGGACGGTCTGCATCATCTCGTCGGCCGCGGTGATGACCTTCGCGGCCGCCGCGTACGCCTGCTGCGCGCGCATGAGCGTCGTCAGCTCCTCGTCGATGTTGACGCCGCGCACCGACGTGCGGCGCAGGTCCGCCTGCTCCGCCAGCGTGCGGCGCACCGTCGCGGCGCTCTCGGCATCCTTGACCTGCGTCGCCAGCCCGCTGGTGGTCGCGCGATAGAAGTCGGCGATGCTCGTCGGCGCCGAGGTGCGGCGGCCGGCGGGGTTGGTGGAGCGGTCGACGGTCGTGAAGTCGATCGTCGCCAGCGTCACGCCGCCCAGCACCGCCCTGGACGCGGTGCGCAGGCCGGCCAGCGCCAGCGCGACGTCGTTGTCGGCGGGGCGCGTGGTCAGCGACGACGTGCTGGCGATGCGCGACGCGTCCTGCGAGATCTGCGACGACAGGGCGATGTTGCGCGCCGTCACGACGCCCGCCACCGGCGGCGAGGCGAACGCGTCGCCGGCCACGTACGTGTCGCTCGCCTTGTCGACGAAGAAGTTCAGGTAGGGCGCGCCCACGGTGCCGTCGTTGCCCATGTTGTGCACGGCGTTGACGGTGCGCGCGAGCGTGTTGGCCATCGCGTCGAGGCGCTCCTGCGTCTCGGCCAGCTCGCTGTTCTGGAAGTCGAGCATCGTCTGCAGCTCGCCGCCCACCGGGAGGAGCGGGTCGGCCGGCGCGCGCTGCGTCGCCAGCTTGAGCGTCGCGCCCGTGCCGACGGCGATCTGCAGCCGCTCCGCGTGCACGCCGTCGACCAGCGTGTTGTTCCCCAGCAGGACGGTGGTCGAGCCGTTGGCCTGCGGCAGCACGCGCACCTCGCCGAGCTTCGACAGCTGGTCGATGGCGACGTCGCGCTGGTCGCGCAGGTCGTTGGCCATCTTCCCGCCGACCTCCGCCTCCACGATGCGGCCGTTGAGCTGCGCGATCTGGTCCGCCAGCCCGTTGAGCTGCGTGAGCGTGTTGCTCATGCGGATGTTCGTCTGCGTGCGCAGGTCGGTCAGCCGCTGGTCGAACGCGTTCAGCTGCGTGACGACGTTGCGCGCGCGCTGCTGCACCACGCTGCGCGCGGCGTTGCTCGTGGGCGCGTTGGCGAGCTCCGACCACGACGACCAGAACGCGTCCATCGCCGCGGCCAGCCCGTCGTCCGACGGCTCGCCGAGGACGGCCTCGACCTGCCCCAGCAGCTCCTCGCGCAGCGTCGCGGCGCCGTAGCCCGCCGACTCCTGCCGGTACGCGACGTCGAGCAGCTCGTCGCGCGTGCGGCGGATGTCGTCGATCGCCACGCCCGTGCCGACGTTCCCGTACGGGAAGAACTGCGGCGTCGCCGCCATCGAGTCGACGCGCTGGCGCGAGTACCCGTCGGTCTCCGCGTTCGCGATGTTGTGGCCGGCCGTCTGGATGACGGCCTGCTGGTAGTTCAGCGCGGTGCGCGCGACGCTGAGGATGCTGGAGAGGGACACGGCGGGCTCCGGCGGTCCGTCAGGCGGTGCGGTTGACGAGCCGTCCGCCGCCCGTCACCGCGGGGCGCGCGAGGCCGTCGGTGGCGTAGCGCACGTTCGCGCCCGCGGGGCTCTCCTCGCTCACGCCCGCCAGGGCGCGCGCATGGGTCTCGCCGTGCGTCAGCGCGTCGCGCAGGATGCGGCGGTTCATGTCCACCTCGCGCGACAGGGCGAGCGCGCTCGTCTGCAGCTCGTCGCGCGCGTCGCGCAGCGCGTCGGTCATCTGCGGCCCGACGACCTCCTCCAGCTCGCGCATCGGGAACTCGTCGACGCCGGCGAGCAGGCGGCTGAGCTGGCGGCGGCGCAGGCGCGCCTGGCCGAGCGTGGCCAGGATGCGGTGCGTCGCGAACACGGTGTCGTCGACCGTCTGCAGGTCGTCGCCGCCGACGGCCGCGCGCTGGCGGCGCATCGTCGCGGCGAGGTCCTCGAGCAGCTTGCGCTCGGACTTCAGCGAGTCGAGCAGCGCGTCCAGCGTCGCCGGGGCGTGCGGGCCGCCGGGGCTCGCGGGGCGTGGCGCGCGCGCGGCCGCGACGCCCGCGTGCGCCGATTCGGCGACGCGCAGCAGGGGCATCCCCGGCCCGTACGCCGCGGCGGCGGGGCGGGGGGCGGCGGGCAGCGTGACGTGAGGCGTTGGAAAGGGCGCCATCTATCGACCTGCGTCGCGGGACGGAGTGAGGAGCATCGGTTGGAGCGTCGGCCGGAGCGGCAGCGGCGTCGGCGTGGCCTGGAGGCCCTGCAGGCCGACGGGCGCTGCGTCGTGCGGTGCATCAGGCACTGCTTCGTTCGGTGCGTCCGGCGCGGCGGCGCCCTCCCGGGCGAGCCGGCCGCGCAGGTGCGCGTAGATCGCCTCGCCGAGCCCACGTCCCCACGCGTGGGGAGTCTCGGTCGCGAGGTGCTGATCCATGAGTCCCGTGAACATCTCCTCGCCCGCGCCGCCGCCCACCACGCCGTCGTTCTGCGGGACGGTGGCGCGCATCGCCTTGTAGAGCTCCTGCACGAAGACGCCCTCCATCTGCTGCGCGACCTTGCGCAGCTTGGGGTCCTCGCCGGGCGTGCCGGACGTGGGCGCGGACTGGGCGGGCGCGGTGTTGCCCAGAGGCATCATGCCGCGCGCGCGCGACGGGTCGCCGGGAATGGAGCCGATCACCGGACCACCACCTCGGCCGCGATCGCGCCGACCTCGCGGAGCGCGGCGAAGATCGCCGCGATGTCCGACGCCGGCGTCTGCACCGCGTGCAGCGCGCTGGCAATGCGCTGCACCGAGGTGCCGGGCGCGATGCGCACGTCGCCGGGGATGCCCTGGCCGGCCGCAGGCGGCGCGGCCGGCGCAGCGCCCGCTGCCACCGGCGCGTCGCCGCCGATGGTCAGCGTCACGCCGCCATGGCTCACGGTGGCGGCGCCCACGGTCAGCTCGCCGCCGGCGACGACGCTGCCGTCGCGCGCGTCGATCACCAGCCGCGCGGCCCGCTCGGGGCGCGCGCCCAGCGCGAGGATGCGGCCGAGCGTCGCCGCGCGGTCGCCGCTGTCGGGGAGCGTGAGCGCGACCGCGCCCGGATCCTCGACCTTCGCGGTGTTGGGGCCGAGCGCGGCGTTCACCGCGGCGGCGATGCGCGACGCGGTGGTGACGTCGGGCTCCTTCAGCAGCAGGCGCGTGCCGCCCGCGAACTGCGGGCGCGGCAGGTCGGCCTCGAGCTGGCCGCCCGAGGGGATGCGCGCGGTGGTCTCGGGCGTGCGCGCGACGCCGTAGGCGACGCGTCCGTCGGCGGCCTCGCTCAGCAGCAGCGAGCCCTGCGCGATGCCGACCGGGCGTCCGCCCGCCTCGGCCACGAGCGGTGCCATGTACAGCACGCCGCCGCGCAGCGAGCGCGCGTCGCCGAGCGACGAGACGTGCACCTCGAAGCGGCCGCCGGCGCGCAGGTAGGGCGACACCTCGGCGGTCACCAGCACCACCGCGGCGTTGCGCGTGCGCACGAGCTCCGCGGGGATCTCGACGTTGAAGTTGCGCAGCAGGTTGACGACGCTCTGCACCGTCATGCCGCCGCCGCGCGCGCCGCCACCCGTCGTGCGGTCGCCGGTGCCGTCGAGGCCCACGGCGATGCCGTAGCCCGTGAGGCGGATCGGCGCGGCGCCCTCGGCGATCGTGAGGTCGCGGATGGCGACGTCCTGCGCCATCGCGTCCCCTGCGCCCGCGAGGCAGACGAACAGCATGCCGAGCATCATGCGCCCGCCGCGGCGGCGGATGATCTCCGCGCCGATGGGCGGCGTGAGACGCGACCTGTCGGCGACGCCGGGGACGCGCAGCAGGTCGGTGACCGCCGCCTCGACCGCGCCGGCGCCGGTGGCGTCGGCGGCGCGGAGCAGGTCGCGCATCTCGGTGCGGTGCGCCGCGACGGCCTGGCGCGCCGCCAGCGCGGCGGCGCGCGCGATGGTGTCGGTGGCGCGGCGCGCGGCCAGCATGCGCGCGTCCGCGTCGGCCAGCGCGCGGCCCTGCGCGATGCGCTCGGCCAGCGTGGGACGCGGGGCCGCGGCGCGCCCGTCGCGCGGGCGGAAGAGCCGGGAGAGGAGCTGACGCCACATGGGAGCGCTCGCGTGGTGCGGGGTCGTCACGGTCGTCACGGTCGTCACGGTCGTCACGGTCGTCACGTCGCGGTCGCGGCTCACGGCCACACCAGGCCGACGATCCGCGTGAGCAGCCCGCTCTTCGTCTTGCCGAGGGGGCCGGGCGACTGGTAGGTGACCTGCGCGTCGGCGATGCGCGCCGACTCGATCGTGTTGGCGGCGCTGACGTCCTGCGCGCGGATCCAGCCGGTGACGGCGACGTCCTGCTTGCCCTTGTCGACGTCGACCACGCGCGTGCCGCGGATCTGGTAGGTGCCGTTGGGACCGACGGCGACGATGCGCGCGCTCATCTCGCTCTGGAAGCGGTTCTCGCGCCGCGCCTCGCCGCGCTGCTGCGTGTTGCCGTCGTTGCGCGTGCCGATCCTGGCGTCGATCGCGGTCGCCTTGGGGCCGCCGGTGTTCGCGTCGATGCCGAAGCCCAGGTCGCGCGTGCGGCGCTGCGAGGCCAGGTCGTCCTTCACCGCCGACGTGATGGTGTAGTCGTCCACCATCACGGTGACGATGTCGCCGACCACGAAGTCGCGCCGGTCGCCGAGCCACGAGCGCATCGCCGGGCGGTTGGCGGCGGGCGTCGGCTGCCACTGCGGCGCGGCCGCGGGCGCGGTGGACGCGGGCGTCGTGGACGCGGGCGTCGCGGGCGCGGCGGCGGCCGGCTGCTGTGCATTCGCGATCGCCGCGGAGGCGAGCGACGCGGCGAGCAGGCGGGCGGCGAGGAGGGCGGTGGAGCGCGGCATGGAACGCGGAGGCAGGGCGGGGGAGACGATCAGCGGGTCAGCTGCACGACGCCGGGGGCGACGACGGTGCCTTCGAGGCGACGGCGCGCATCGAGGCGCACCTGCACGCGCCCGCCGATGGGCGCGGCGTTCGCGGCGACGCCGGCCATGCGCAGCTCGACGCCGGCGTCGCGATAGAGCACGGCGACGCGCTGGCCCGCGGTGACGGCGCTGGCCGCGAGCGGCCGCGCGATGCCGGGCTCGCGCAGCGGCTCGCCGGCGGTGATCACGCGGCGCGTCATCCAACCGACGAGCGCCGGCGTGGCGGGCGTGACGTCGTCGGCGACCAGCGTGTGGCCGCGCGGCAGGTCGCGCGCGGCGGTCGGCGCGACCGCAGCCGGCGCGGTGACCGGCGCCGCCGCACGCACGGCGGCGGCGCGCGCCACCGCACGCGGCGGCTGGACGACCGACTGCGCGGGCAGCTGCACGGGCAGCACGAGCATGAGCCCCGCACCGCACGCCGCGAGGCGGGCGAGCGCGGGCGACAGCAGCCACCCCGACGACACGTCGGGACGAGCGGAACGAGCGGTACGGCGCGAGCGCGAGGCGGACACGGTCAGCGCACCAGGTTGTTCGCGATCTCGAGCATCGACTCGCTGTTCTTGATCGCCTTCGAGTTGATCTCGTACGCGCGCATGGCGGTGATCATGTCGACCATCTCCTGCACGATCTCGACGTTGCTCCCTTCGAGGCTGCCCTGCACCACGCGGCCCATGCCTTCCTCCTGCGGGAAGCCGACGGTCGGCTCGCCGGAGGCGGGGGTCGGCTGGTAGAGGTTCTCACCCAGCGACTGCAGGCCCGAGGGGTTGGCGAAGCGCGCCAGCTCGATGCGGCCGATCTCCTGCGGCGCGGCGGCGTCGTTGCCGCGCGTCACGGTCACGATGCCGGTGCGCGAGATCGTCACGCCGCTGGCGTCGTTGGGGACGCGGATGGTCGGCTGGAGCGTGTAGCCGCCCGACGTTACGAGCACGCCCTGGTCGGAGATCTGGAACGAGCCGTCGCGCGTGTACGCGGTCTGCCCGCCGCCGGTCTGCACCTGGAACATGCCCTCGCCCTCGATCGCGAGGTCGAGCGGGCGGTTCGTCTGCTCGAGCGTGCCCTGGCTGTGCAGGCGCTGCACGCCGGAGAGGCGCGTGCCGCGTCCGATCTGGATCGCGGGCGCCGTCCCGTTGTCGCTCGAGCCGATGACCGCGGAGCCCTGCACCGTCTGGTACAGCAGATCCTCGAACTGCGCGCGGCTGCGCTTGAACCCGGTCGTGTTCACGTTGGCCAGGTTGTTCGCGATGACTTCGGTGCGCAGCTGCTGCGCCATCATGCCGCTCGCGGCGGCGCGGAGTGCGGGATCCATGGGGACTCGTGCGGAGGGAGGTTCTTCGGGGGATGCTGCGTGCTGCGTGCTGCGTGCTGCGTGTCGTGCCTAGACCGGGCGTCCGAGCTCCGACGTCGCCTTCTCGCGGACGGAGTCCAGCGTGGTCACCGCCTTCTGCACGCTCGCGTACGCGCGCTGCACGGCGATCATGTCGACCATCGCGCTGACGGGATTGACGTTGCTCTCCTCGATCGCGCCCTGCTGCACGCGGCGCTCGGCCGGTGCCACCGAGGTGCGGCCGGCGTCGGGGACGAAGAGCGTGCCGCCCTCGTGGGCGAGCGTCGCGCCGGCGCCGGCGCGCTCGACGCGCATCCGGTCGATCGGCCGGCCGCCGGCGCTCACCGTGCCGTCGTCGCCGATCACGACCTGCGCGCCCGCGGGCACCACGATCGGGCCCTTCTCGCCGAGGACGGGACGGCTGCCGGCATCCACGAGGCGGTGCTGCGCGTCCAGGCGCAGCGAGCCGCCGCGCGTGAAGCGCTCGCCGGCCGGCGTGTCCACCACGAGGAAGCCGTCGCCCTGCAGCGCGACGTCGAGCGGGTTCTGCGTCGTGCGCACCGTGCCGCCGCGCATGTCGGTCGCGGCCTGCGCGACCGGCAGCTCCTCGCCCGCGGCGCCCAGCAGGCGCGCGAACACGCGCTCCGCCTTGAAGCCGTCGGTCGAGGCGTTGGCGAGGTTGTTGGCCGTGATCTCCGACCGGCGCTCCCAGTAACGCAGGGACGCGGCGGCGCTGGTCAGGCCGGTGACGGGAGGCATGGAACGAGGAGGAACGAGGAGGGACGTACAGAGGAGGTGCAGGGCCGTGCGTCGCGCCGGTCGCTGCCACGCCCCGCGCACCACTGGTAAAAGCAACCGGCGGGCCGCCTGGGCGCCCGCCGGTGTCAGTGGTGCAACTCGTTGTCCTCGTGCGTCTTGCGTCGTTCTCGCCGCCTCGCGCTCGCGGCCGGATCGGCGCGCGGGCGGCGGCACTTCTTGCCGCTCCGGTCAGACTTGCCGGGCCGCGAGGTTCAGCGACAGCGCCACCGCGTCGCGCGACAGCCCGGTGCGGCGCGCGATCTCGGCGCGGTCCACGCCCGTCGCCGCCAGCTCGGGCACGAGGCCCGCGCGCTGCGGCGCGGCGCGACGCTGCGCGGGCCGGCGGAAGACCGCCACCAGCGCGGTCAGGTCGAGCGTCCGCGACGGCGCGACCGCGCCATCCGTCGTGGCCGACGTGCGCGTCCACAGGAACGCCGCCACCGCGGCCAGGCCCAGCGCCAGCACGGACAGCGCGAGCACCGGCACCATCTCGGGCGACGGCGCGGGCGACGACGCGAGCGAGGGCAGACGCACCGACGGCACGCGCGCCGGCGGCACCTGCAGCGCGGGCGCGGTCGCGACCACGCGGCGCGCCGACTCCCACACGGGCAGCTGCATCACGTCCGGCAGGTCGGCGAGGGAGAAGCGCCTGCCGATCGCGCCGATCGCGGTGCCGAACACGCCGGCACCGGCCAGCCGCAGCGCGACGCGCCCGAGCTCGCGCGCGCGCTCGCGGTCGACGCGCATCCCGCCAATCACGCGACGTGCTCCCGCAGCGGCTTCAGCTCGCCGCGCAGCTTGCCGAGCGCCTTCGAGCGGATCTGCGACACGCGGCTCTCGGTGAGGTCGAGCACCGTCGCGATCTCGTGCAGCTTGAGCTCCTCGAAGTAGTACAGCGACAGCACCACGCGCTCCTGCTCCTTCAGCTTGAGGATCGCGTCGCGCAGGATCGCGACCTCCTGCTGGTGGTTCAGGCGGTCCTCGACGCCGCGGTCCTCCTCGGCGGCCAGCACGTCGGACGGGCTGGGCGCGGTGTTCTCGCGGTCGCCCGGCGCGCGGTCGAGCGGCATGTGGTGCGCGCCCTCGATCTCGCCCTGCCAGCGCCACAGCGTCTGCAGGTCGACGTCGAGGTGCGCCGCGACCTCGTGGTCCTCCGGCGCGCGGCCGAGCGCGCGCATGAGCGACTCGCGGGCGGCGTGGATCTCGCGCGTCTTGCGGCGGATGCTGCGCGGCACGTGGTCCTGGCGCCGCAGCTCGTCGAGGATCGCCCCGCGGATGCGCGGCGCCGCGAACGTGCTGAAGGCGAGGCCGCGCGACGGATCGAAGCTGTCGAGCGCCGCCATCAGGCCCATCGAGCCGGCGCTCACCAGCTCGTCGAAGTCGGCCTTCACGGCCAGCGTGCGCGACATCTGCCGCGCGACGTGGTGCACGAGGCCCAGATGGTCGGTGAGCAGGCGCTCGCGCGCGGCCGCGTCGCCCGCGGCGTAGCGCTCCCACATGGCGTGGTCCACGCTGGCGTGCGCACCGGCGGGCGTGGGACGCGTCGCCGTCACCGCGGGCTGCGTGGTCGCAGCAGTCGCGGTCTTGGCGGAGCGGGCGGAGGACGGCGTTCCGGAGGCGGAACGTGGAGCGCGAGGTGCAGTCATGACGGTCATCGCGCGGAACCTTGCGGTGAACCCGAGTAGGCGAGCGACGCGGCGGCGCGGAGTCCGCGGTCCGTGGGCGCGAGGCCCGGGACCGTGGTGCGTGGCGTCGTGGCGGAGCGGCCGCCTCGGGCGGCGGTCGCGGGGGAGGGGACTGCGAGCTTGGTCGCGACGGACTGCATCGCGATGGCCGCCGGCGAGCCGGTGGCGGCGTCCTGCAGGGGCATGCCGGCGCGCAGCGCGACCGCGAGCGTGGCGTCGTCGGGCACCGCGCCGACGAAGCGCAGCGGCTGCTGCAGGAACTGCCGGGCCGCCGCGTCCAGATGCTCGAACGCGTGGCGGGCCTCGTCGTCGTCCAGCCGGCTGGCGAGGACGTCGACGCTGAGGGGAGGGAGGTCGGACGCGGCGTCACCCGCCGCGACGCTCTTCACGAGCGCGTACGACGCGGCGAGCGCGATCGGGTCCGACCCGGTGACGACGAGCAGGCGCACCGCGAGGTTACCGTCGGCAGCATTCGCCGCCTGCGCGGCCGCGTGCGCGGTCTCGAGGCCCGCGCGCACGCCGTCCAGGCGCGAGCCCGCGTCGACGACCACCAGCTCGTGCTGCGCGAAGGTCGACGCCGCACGCCGCAGCATCGCGCGACGCTCGGCCGGCGCCAGCGGCGCATCCGACGCGTCGTCGGGACCGCCGGGCAGCAGCGACAGCGTCGTGCTCACCGGCACCAGCAGCGACTCGGGCGCGACGCCCCGGCGCAGCGCCGCGAGGCCCTGCGTCGGCGCGACGCCGAGCAGCAGGCGCTGCGGGCCTACGTGCTCGTCGAGGTCCGCGAGCAGGACGCGGCGGCCCATCGCGGCGGCGCTCAGCGCGAGCATCGCGGCGACGACCGACGTGCCCGCGCCGCCCTTGCCGCTCCCCACCACCAGCACCGTCGTCGCCGCGTCCGCGCGCACGCCGTCGCGCGCGCGCGGCGAGGCCGCGGGGCGCGACGCCACGTAGGCGCGGAGGGTGTCGAGTTGGGCGGGGAGCATCGGCGCGTGTGCGGAATGCGGGATCTGTGATGTTGTCGTCACGCCGTTGCGCGGGCGCCCGAGGCGCCGCCGCGACGTCGCACGTCTTCGGCAGGACGATCGAGCGTGACAGGCATCACGCCTGTCATCATCGAGGCGAAGCGGCCGAGCGCGGCGAGCAGGCGCGGCGCGCCGGGCGCGAGGTCGGCGGGGATGTCCTGTCCCTCCGCCACCCAGCGCACGGGCAGGTCGAGCTGCGCCGCGAGCGCGGCGACGCCGTCGTCGTCCGGCACCTCGTCGAGCTTCGTGATGAGCGCGTGCGTGACGCCGCGCGGATCCGCCTGTGCGGCGAGCAGTGCATCGAGGCGATCGCGCAGCCCCTCGGCCAGCTCGGTGCGCATCGTCGCGGGGATCACGAGATGCACCTCGTCGGGCGCGAGCGCGGCGAGCAGCGCGCGCCACGGCGCGTCGTCGTCGCTGGTGCGCGGGCCGCGGCCCGGCGTGTCGACGAGGACGACGTCGCAATGCGCGAGGCGCGACAGCGCGCCCTCCACGTCGGCCGCGTCGTAGACGACCTCCATCGGCAGCCGCGCGACCTCGGCGTACGTCTCGAGCTGCGCGACGGCGCCAGCGCGGTAGGTGTCGAGGGTGACGAGGCCGACGCGCTGCGTGCCGAATGCGTGCGCGTTCAGCGCGAGCTTCACGGCCGACGTCGTCTTGCCGGCGCCCGTCGGACCCACCAGGGCCACGACGAGAGGGCGAGCGTCGAGCGTCGAGCGTCGAGCGTCGAGCGGAGCAGACTCGGCGCTCGGCGCTCGGCGCTCGATCGGCGCCGCGGTGGTGCGTCGCACGAAGCGCTGCACGTCGTCGGCCGATGCCGCGAGGGCTTCGACGATCGTCTCGCCGCCGACGCGCAGCACCCGCGTTCCCAGGATCACCGCGTCGTCGCCCAGCTCGCGGCGCGCGCGCGCGCCGACGATCGAGAGCTCCGGCCCGCGGAACGTCTGCCGGACCACGTCACGCCGCATGCTGCATCCCTCCGTGCATCTCCCAGGTGCCCGCGCTCTGCAGCGTGACCTGCGGCGGCAGCTCGGCCAGCGAGACCACCGGCAGCGCCGGCAGCACGGGCTCGATCAGCCGGCGCACGCCGACGCGCAGCGACGGCGGGACGATCAGCGGCAGCGGGCGCCCGTCCAGCGAGCCGCCCAGCGAGAGGTCGTTCAGGTCGCGCAGCAGCGCCGCCAGCCCGTCGGGCGTGAGCAGCCCCATCGCGGGGTTCTGGCCCTGCATGCCGCGCGGCGAGAAGAGGCCGGTGAGCGCCTGCTCCAGGCGCGGGCCCACCGTGATCCCGCGCACCGCACCGCTCGCGTCGGCGAACAGCCGCGCGATGACGTTGCTGAGCGCGCGGCGCGCGAACTCGCACAGGTGCTCCGGGTCCTTCGTCGAGTCGGCGGCGTCGCCGAGCGCCTCGAGGATCGTGACCAGGTCGCGGATCGGCACGCGCTCCTTGAGGAGGCGCTGCAGCACGCGGTGGAGCGTCCCGAGCGAGAGCTTGTTGGGGATGACCTCCTCGACGAGCGCGGGGTGCGACTTCTTGAGGGTCTCCACCATCTCCTGCACGTCCTGGCGGCCCAGCAGCTCGGCGGCGTTGGCCTTGAGCACCTCGATGAGGTGCGTCGCGACGACCGTCGTCGGCTCGACGACCACGTAGCCGTACGTCTCCGCCTCCTGGCGCCGCGTGCTGGCGATCCACTTGGCCGGCATGCCGAACGACGGATCGACCGTGTCCATGCCGTCGATGGCCTGCACCACGCCACCCGTGTCGAGGGCGAGCAGGAAGCGCGGCATCACCTCGGCGCGCGCGACCTCGCTGCCGCGCAGCTTGATGACGTACTCGTTGCTCGGCAGCCGCACGTCGTCGCGGATGCGGATGGGCGGGATGAGGATGCCCAGCTCCAGCGCGCTCTGCTTGCGGAGCAGCGAGATGCGCTCCAGCAGGTCGCCGCCCTGCTTCTCGTCCACGAGCGGGATCAGCGCGTAGCCGATCTCGAGCTCGATCGGGTCGATCTGCAGCAGGTCCTTCATCGGATCCGGCGCGGCCGGCGCGCTCTCGACCGGCGCGGCCTCGATCGCCTCGGCCTCGGTGACGCGGTTCGCCACCGCCTTCGCGGCCGCGCGGCCCAGCGCCGCGGCGCCCGCGGCGAGCGCGATGAAGGGCAGCATCGGCAGGCCGGGGATGAGCGCGAACACGCCCAGCACGCCGGCCGTCATGTAGAGCGAGCGCGGATGCGCGCCCAGCTGCTCGGTGACGACCGTGCCGACGCGCTGGTTGCCGCCGGCGGCGGTGACCATGATGCCGGCCGCGGTGCTCGTGATGAGCGCCGGGACCTGCGACACGAGGCCGTCGCCGACCGTCAGGATCGTGTAGTCGGCGGCCGCCTTGGCGAACGGCAGCCCGCGCTGCACGACGCCGATGAAGATGCCGCCGACGATGTTGATGAACGTGATCAGGATCGCCGCGATCGCGTCGCCCTTCACGAACTTCGACGAGCCGTCCATGGCGCCGAAGAAGTCGGCCGAGCGCGAGATCTCCTCGCGGCGGCGGCGCGCCTCCTTCTCGTCGATGAGCCCCGCGCCCAGGTCGGCGTCGATGGCCATCTGCTTGCCCGGCATCGCGTCGAGCGTGAAGCGCGCCGCGACCTCGGCGACGCGCCCGGCGCCCTTCGTGATCACGACGAAGTTGATCGCGATCAGGATGAGGAAGATGACGATGCCGACCGCGAAGTTGCCGCCGATGACGAAGTGGCCGAACGCCTCGACGACCTCGCCCGCCTCGCCCTTGGAGAGGATGAGGCGTGTCGACGAGACGTTGAGCGCGAGGCGGAACAGCGTCGAGATGAGGAGCAGCGACGGGAAGGAGCTGAACTGCAGCGGGTCGGTCGTGTTGAGCGACACCAGCAGCACGACCAGCGACAGCCCGATCGAGAGCGCGAAGCAGAGGTCGAGCAGGATCGGCGGCAGCGGCACGACGAGCAGGCCGACGACCAGCAGGACCGCGACGGCCATCGCGATCTCGCTCTTCTTCTCGTTGGCGCCGTTGGCGGCGGGCATGACGGCGGTGCTCATGCGGCCGCGCTCCCGCCCCAGCCGGCGCCGGCGCGCTGCCGCTGCTTGATCACGAAGGCGAGCACCTCGGCCACCGCGAGGTAGAGCTCACCGGGGATCATCGTCCCGACCTTGACGCTGCCCACGAGGGCGCGCGCGAGGGGGATGTTCTCGACCACGGGCACCTGGTTGTCGAAGGCGAGGGCCTTGATGCGCTCCGCCACCTTGCGTCGCCCGACGGCGAGCACGTAGGGCGCGGGCGCGACCGCAGGGTCGTACTTGAGCGCGACGGCGATGTGCACGGGGTTCACGACGACGACGTCGGCCTTCGGCACGTCGCGGAACATCTGCTGGCGCGCGCGCTGCCGGCCGAGCTGCCGCATGCGCTGCTTCACCATCGGATCGCCGTCCTGGTTCTTCGACTCCTGCTTGACCTCTTCCTTGGTCATGCGGAGCCCCTGCTCGTGCTGGAAGAACTGCCAGCCGTAGTCGGCGGCGGCCAGCGCGAGGTACGCCATGCCGGCCTTCATCAGCATGCCGATGCTGTACTTGCGCACGATCTCCATCAGCGCGCGCGGCGACTGCATGCCGAGCGTCGTGATGTCGGGCCACGCGGTGCGCAGCACGCTCCACACCGCCCAGCCGACGATCGCCAGCTTGAGCAGCGACTTGAGGAGCTCGATCAGCGACTGCTTGCCGACGATCCTCTTGATCCCCTTGGACGGGTCGATGCGCTCGAACTTGGGCGCGAGCGGCTTGCCGGTGAACGTGCCGCGCGCCTGCACCGCGCCGATGGCGAGCGCCGCGACGGTCATCGCGCCGAGGAACGCGGCCAGCGCGCCCATCGTCTTGAAGCCGACGCCGCGCAGCATGCCCACGGCGGCGGGGCCGGTGAGCGCCGTCGCCGTCGAGAAGCCGAGCCCCGAGCCCATGACGTCCTGCATCGCGCGCGCGAGCCCGGGGCCCGTCGCGTTCAGCGCCGCCGCGGAGGCGAGCAGCAGCACGGCCGCGTTCAGGTCCTGGCTGCGTGGGATCCGCCCTTCTTCCGCCGACTCGCGCCGGCGTTGTTCGGTCGGTTCCTCGGTCTTCTCCTGATCGGAATCGCTCATCGCAGCAGCCCCGCGAAGACGGTCTCGATCGTACCGGCATAGTGGCCGGTCCACCCGGTGAGCCAGGTGGCGGTGAAGGCGAGGGCCGCGACGGTGGCCGAGAGGCCGACCGCGATCTGCAGCGGGAAGGCGATGGTGAGGACGTTCAGCTGCGGCGCGACGCGCGTCAGCAGGCCGAGCGCCACGTTGCCGATGATCGACGCGGCGACGACGGGCGCGGCGAAGCGCAGGCCGAGCACGAACAGGTGCGCGCCGCTGGCGACCAGCGCGGCCAGCCCGTCGCGCACGTTGACGCTGCTCCCCACGGGCACGGCGCGCAGGCTCTCGGCCAGCGCGTCGAGCATCACGAGGTGGCCGTCGACCGCGAGCATCACGGTGACCGCGAACATCTGGCAGAGCTGCGCGAGCACGTTCGAGCTGGCGCCGTTGAGCGGATCGAAGAGCGCGGCGCCCGAGAGGCCGATCGACGTCGTCATCAGGTCGCCCGCCGTCTCGACCGCGCCCACCAGCAGCGCGGCGCCGAGGCCGAGCGCGATGCCGACGAGCGTCTCGCAGAGGAAGGTCGTCGGCGTGATGGCGACGAGCGCCGGGTTGCCCGCGGCCGTGACGCCGGCGTAGGCGACCGGCGCCAGCAGGATCGCCAGCACGACCAGCAGCGACGTCTTGATGGCGACCGGGATCGTCCGGGCCGAGAAGAAGGGCGCCACCAGCAGCAGCCCGCCCACCCGCAGGGCGAGCAGGACGGCCACGGAGCCGGCGCCGGGTGCGAAGAGGTCGAGCGGCACCGCGCTCAGGAGACCAGGGACGGGAGCGACCGGTACAGCTCGGTCGTGTACTTGATCATCAGCTGGAGCGTCCAGGGCAGCGCGATCAGGAAGGTCGCGGCCACCGCGATCAGCTTCGGGACGAACGACAGCGTCTGCTCCTGGATCTGCGTCACCGCCTGGATGACGCTGATGATGAGCCCGATCCCGAGGGCGACGACCAGCATCGGCCCGGCGATGAGCAGGGCGAGCATGATGGCGTTGCGGGCGAGGTCGACGACGAGCTGGTGGCTCACGGCGGCGGGCGGTCGGGGCGGGACGTGCAGGGGAGGTGCAGAGGGGGCGGCGGACCCGAGGGCACGCCGGACGACGGGGACAGAGGCAGGCCGGGTGCCAGCGGCCGCGGCCGTCGACTCACGGCTCAACCCGTTGCCGCACAACGGGATACGAAAAACGAACGGCGCGCCGAGTGGGCGCGCCGTTCGTTCCGTCCGGCAGCTTTTGCCGGGTGCGTGGCGGCGGGATGTGCCGCCGCCGGGCCGTCGGGAGGTCAGGGCAGGGTCAGTGCGTGGCCGGCGCGAGTCGCCGGCTGCCGCCGAAGATCGGGCTCACCGGGAGCCGCTGGCCGGCCTGCAGCTCGTCCAGCCTGGGGGCCGACCGGGCGAAGCCGGGGCGGCCCGTCGGCGTCGCGGACGGGATGCGGGCGAGCGCCGGCTGGTCGGCCGCGTTGGCGCACTCGGGACGAGCCATCAGCCACGCCGTGGCCGCCGCCATCACCGGGTCGTCGGAGCCGGGCACGTTGACCTGATTCGGCCCGACCACCGCCTGCTCCGGCGCGATCGAGTCGCCGTAGACCTTCTGGTTGCGGTCGAACATCACGGTCGCCGTGATGTTGAGGAACGCGCTGTCGGGCGGCAGGTAGACGCCGTAGGGGCCGGTCGTGTAGCCACCGGTCCAGTCGCCGAACGACCGCGACGGCGGCTTCCCCGGGCCCTTGAAGGCGAGGACGATCATCTCGCCCGCGCTGGACGTCAGGTCGCCCTGGAGGATCGCGACCGGGGAGCCCGGCTTCCGCAGCCGGTAGCTGCTGCTGGCGCGGAGCACCTCGAGCGAGTCGTACGGCGCGTCCTGCACGATCGAGACGCTGGCCCCGCTGGTCGTGAAGTAGACGCGGTTCTTGTCCGCGTCCTCGATGCCCAGGAAGCGCCCGTCGCCCAGGATCGGGTTGATGCCGGCGATCATCGCCGCCCAGTAGCCGCCCAGGTTGTTGCGGACGTCGAGGATCCAGCCGCACGGGCCCGCCTGGTCGAGCTGCCGCACGGTCGTCAGGATCGAGTCGGCGCGGCCGACCGGGTTCTTGCCCGTGAAGGGCGAGATGTAGAGGTAGGCGAGCTTCCCCTTCGTGGCGCCGGCGGTCTGGTAGAGCGGGTTGGTCGGCGGCGCGTCCACGCGGCCCGGGGCCACGGCCGGCTCCCAGAAGGCGCTGTGCCGGTCGTTCAGCAGGCGCACCGCGGTGCGGATGCCCGGGTAGGTCTGGGCCGTCGTCTGCGCGCCCTTGGCCGAGTCGGTCGCCGCGGCCCGGAGCTGCGTCCAGTTGATGCGGCTCCGGTAGAGGAAGACCTCCTGCGTGAAGTCGAGCGCGTTCTTCAGGTAGGTCGCGGCGGCCGCCGACATGGCGACCGTGGGCGAGGGCCCGCCGCCGCCGATCGGGTCGAGCGGGTCGGCGCCCTCGCAGGCGGCCGCGGCGACCAGGAGGACGGCGGCGGCGCCGACGGCGCGCGTGGTGCGCGAATGGCGCGACCAGGGGCGGCGCGGGGACGTGGGCTGGGGCATCGTGCTCTCCGGCGGGCGGTCGGATACGGCGGGGCCGGCGGCGGCCCTGCACGGGACGCGGCCACGCGGGACGGGGCGCGAGAATCCCGTGCCGTCACGTGGGCGACCGAAGGAATACCTCGCGCCCCGACGCCGGTTCCGCCAGGGTGGGGCGTGGGCGCCAACGCCCCCTCGCGTGCGCGCGTAGCTTCGAGCGACGGGCGCCGATCGGCGTTCCTCGTGTCGGCGCCGGTCCCCGCCCCGGTCGGCCCGGCGCGCCTGCCTCTCGCGCCTTCCTGCCTCCGCATGTCCCTGGCTCTGATTCCGTGGCCACGCCGGGGGCGTGCGGCCACGGTCTCGCTCCTCGCGTTCGGGACCGCTGGCGTCTCCGCCTGCGCCACCACGCCGCCGCGGCGCGTCGACCACGTCGCCGCCACGCCGGCCGCGCCCGGCGCGGTGTGGACGCCGTCCGCGCCCGCGCAGGCGCCGCTCGCCGCCGCCCGGTCGGCGCCGCCGCTCGACGTGCCGACCGCCGGCATGACGCTGGCCGACGTGCTCGCGCTCGCGCTCCAGAACAGCCCCCAGACCCGCGCCTCGTGGGCCGAGGCCCGCTCGGCCGCCGCGACGCTGGGGGCGGCGCGTGGGCGGTGGCTGCCGACGCTCAGCGCCGACGTCGTCGGCGGACCGGCGCGCGCCATCAGCGCCAACCCCGCGCGCCTCCCGGCGCAGCGCACCACCGTCACGCCGTCGCTGTCGCTGCAGTACCTGCTGTTCGACTTCGGCGGGCGCGCGGGCGCCACCAGCGCGGCGCGCGAGGCGCTCTACGCCGCCGACTTCACGCACAACGCGACGCTGCAGGGCGTCGTGCTGCAGGCCGAGCAGGCGTACTTCCAGTTCCAGGCGGGCACGGGGCTCGTCGCGGCCGCGCGCGCGACGGTCGAGACGGCGCGCGCCAACCTCGCCGCCGCCGCGCGGCGCCACGAGGTGGGCGTCGCGACCATCGCCGACGTGCTGCAGGCGCGCACCGCGCTGGCGCAGGCGCAGCTCGCGTATCAGGACGCGGACGCCGACGCGCAGGCCGCGCGCGCGTCGGTCGCGGTGGCGATGGGGCTGCCCGCCAACGCGCCCTTCGCGATCGCGCCCGACAGCGGCGCCACGCCCGTGCAGGCGATCGCCGCCGACGTGGACGCGCTGATCGCGCAGGCGGTGCGCGGCCGCCCCGACCTCGCGGCGGCCGAGGCGCTGGCGCGGCAGCGCGAGGCGCAGGTGCGCGTCGCGCGCGCGGCGCAGTGGCCGGGCGTCACGGTCGGCGGCGCGGCGGGCCGCAGCTTCTCGAACGCGGAGGCGCTGTCGGGCCGCACCTATGGCCTCACGGTTGGTCTCTCAGTGCCACTGTTCAACGGCCAGCAGCGCCAGTACGACGTCGTGGCCGCGAGCGAGGACGCCGTCGCCGCCGGTGCGCGCGCCGAGCGGCTGCGGCTGGAGACGATCGCGCAGGTGTTCACGTCGTACCACGCGCTGCGCACCGCGACGCAGCGCGTCGGCACGTCGGCCGAGCTGCTGGCCAGCGCGACGCAGTCCGAGCAGGTGGCGCGCGGCCGCTACGCCGAGGGCGTGGGCAGCATCCTCGACCTGCTGACGGCGCAGACCGCGCTCGCCGATGCGCGCGCGCAGGCCGTCCTGGCGCGCTGGCAGTGGTACGCGTCGCTCGCCCAGCTCTCGCGCGACACCGGCGTCCTCGGCCCCACGGGCGAGACGCGCCTGCCGCTCACCTCCGTTCCGTCCCGCGACTCCGACCGATGACGTCCCGCCGCATCCCATTCGCTACTGGCGCGCTGCTCACGATCGCGGCGGCGTGCTCCAAGCCGGCGCCCGCGGCCAAGCCGCCGGCCGCGGTCACCGTGGCGACCGCCGAGCGCCGCGAGGCGCCGTACGTCGTGGTCGCCAACGGCGTCGTCGAGCCGATGCGCACCGTCGCCGTGCAGTCGCAGGTCACGGGCGTGCTGACGGCCGTGCACTTCGCCGAGGGCGACGAGGTGCGCGCGGGGCAGCCGCTGTTCACGATCGATCCGCGGCCGTACGCCGCGGCGCTGCGGCAGGCGCGCGCGGTGCTGGCGCGCGACGAGGCGCAGGCCGAGAGCGCGCGGCGCGAGGCCGAGCGCTTCGCGGCGCTGGTGCAGAAGGACTACGTGACGCGCTCGCAGGCCGACCAGGCGGCGGCCAACGCGGCCGCGCTGCGCGCCGTGCTGGAGGCCGACCGCGCGGCGGTGGAGGCGGCCCGCCTGGACCTGGAGAACGCGTCGATCCGCGCGCCCGTCTCGGGCAAGACGGGCGGGCTGCTGGTGCGCGAGGGCAACCTCGTCCGGCCCGGCACCGGCGCGCCGCTGGTCGTCATCAACCAGATCCGCCCGACGCTCGTGCGCTTCAGCGTGAGCGAGCGCGACTTCCCGGTGGTGCAGCGCTACGCGAGCGACAGCGCGCTGCACGTGCGCGCGACGCCCGCGCAGGCGGGCGCCGAGCCGGTGGAAGGGACGCTGAGCTTCGTCGACAACGGCATCGACACGACGACGGGGACGGTGACGCTGAAGGCGCGCTTCGACAACGCGGCGCGCTCCCTGTGGCCCGGGCAGTTCGTGCAGGTGAGCCTGCAGCTGTTCGTGCAGCCCGACGCGGTGCTGGTGCCCGGCGAGGCGGTGATGACGGGGCAGGAGGGGACGTTCGTGTTCGTCGTCGACGAGAAGAGCAAGGCGCTGATGCGGCCCGTCACCGCCGGCCGTCCGGTCGGGCGCGACGTGCTGATCGAGAAGGGGCTGAAGGGCGGTGAGCGCGTCGTCGTCGACGGGCAGGCGCGCATCGCGCCCGGCGCGACGGTGGAGGTGCGCACCGCGCCGTCGGTCGCGACGCGCACGGAGCAGCCGGAGGCGCGGCCATGAACTTCACGGCGCTCTTCATCCGCCGCCCGGTGATGACGACGCTCGTCATGCTGGGCATCCTCGTCTTCGGCACGATGGCGTACACGCGGCTGGCGGTCAGCGACCTGCCGAACGTCGACTATCCGACGATCACGGTCAGCGCGAGCCTGCCGGGCGCCAGCCCCGAGACGATGGCCGCGGCCGTCGCGACGCCGCTCGAGAAGCAGTTCACGACGATCGCCGGCGTCGACAACATGGTGAGCACCAGCTCCCTGGGCGCGACGTCGATCACGATCCAGTTCTCGCTCAAGCGCAGCGTGGACGCCGCCGCGCAGGACGTGCAGTCGGCGATCTCGAAGACGATGCGCGACCTGCCGCCGGGCATCGTCGCGCCGTCGCTGCAGAAGACCAACCCGTCGGACGAGCCGGTCCTCTACTTCAACCTGCGCTCGCAGACGCTGCCGCTCTCCACGCTGGACGAGTACGGGCAGACGGTGCTGGCGCAGCGCATCTCGACGATCAGCGGCGTCGCGCAGGTGATGGTGTACGGCTCGCAGAAGTACGCGGCGCGCATCCAGCTGGACCCGCGGGCGCTGGCGGCGCGCGGCATCGGGCTGGACGAGGCCGCGCAGGCGGTGGCGCAGGGGAACGCGAACGTTCCCACGGGCGTGCTCTGGGGCCCGAACCGCGCCTACACGCTGCGCGCCGACGGCCAGCTGCAGAACGCCGCGCAGTTCGGCGAGCTGGTGGTGGCGTACCGCAACGGCGCGCCGGTGCGCATCCGCGACGTCGGGCGCGTGAAGGACGACGTGCAGAGCAACCGCGCCGCCGCGTGGTACAACGGCACGCGCTCGATCACGCTGGCGATCCAGAAGCAGCCGGGCACGAACACGGTCGCGGTGGCGCAGGCGGTGAAGGCGCTGCTGCCGACGCTGCGCGCCCAGCTTCCCGCCTCGGTCGAGATCGACACCTTCTTCGACCGCTCGGCCGGCATCGAGGAGTCGGTGCAGGACGTGAAGTTCACGCTGGTGCTGACGATCGTCCTCGTCGTCCTGGTGATCTTCCTCTTCCTGCGCAACGTCTCGGCGACGGTGATCCCCAGCCTCGCGCTGCCGATGTCGCTCGTCGGCACGTTCGCGGTCATGTGGCTGCTGGACTTCAGCCTCGACAACCTGTCGCTCATGGCGCTCACGCTGGCCGTCGGCTTCGTGGTGGACGACGCGATCGTGATGCTCGAGAACATCGTGCGCCACGTCGAGCTGGGGAAGACGCCGATGCAGGCCGCGCTGGACGGCGCCGAGGAGATCGGGTTCACGATCATCTCGATGACCGTGTCGCTGACGGCCGTCTTCATCCCGCTGCTGTTCATGAGCGGGATCGTGGGGCGGCTGTTCCACGAGTTCGCGGTCACGATCGGCATCGCGATCCTGATGTCGGGCTTCGTGTCGCTGACGCTGACGCCGATGCTGTGCGCGCGCTTCCTGAAGCCGGGCGGGCACGACGCGCAGGCGCGCCACAACGCGGTGTTCGACGCCTTCGAGCGCGGCTACGAGGCGGTCCTCGGCGCCTACACGCGGTCGCTGGCGTGGGCCATGAAGCACCGCCGCACGGTGATGGTCGGCTCGGCGGCGACGCTCGTGGGGACGGCGGTGCTCTTCCAGGCGGTGCCGAAGGGGCTCTTCCCGACGGAGGACACGGGGATGCTGCGCCTCTCCACCGAGACGGCGCAGGGCACGTCGTTCGAGTCGATGGTGGCGCACCAGAAGCAGGTGGCGGAGATGGCGCGCAACGAGCCGGGGGTCGCCGTGGCGCTGTCGAACGTCGGCACGGGCTCGGGCAACTCGACGGGCCTGCCGAACCAGGGCCGGCTGACGATGCGCCTGACGCCGCGCGACACGCGCGGGAGCGTGCAGGAGATCGCGAAGTCGCTGGGAGAGAAGCTGACGCACATCCCGGGGATCACGGCGTACATGCAGATCCCGCCGGCGATCAACATCGGCGCGCGGCCGTCAAAGGCGCCGTACCAGTTCACGCTCCAGGGCGCGGACCTGCCGGCGCTGTACGCGGCCGCGCAGCAGATGGAGAGCGCGATGAAGGGGATGCCCGCGCTCACCAGCGTCTCGACCGACCTGCAGGTGAAGAACCCGCAGGCGTCGCTGGCGATCGACCGCGACCGCGCGGCGCGCCTGGGCGTCAGCGTCGAGCAGATCGAGCAGGCGCTGTACTACGCGTACGGCTCGCGGCAGGTCTCGACGATCTACACGCCGAACAACCAGTACTGGGTCATCATGGAGCTCCTGCCGGAGTTCCAGACGGACCTCTCGGCGCTCGACCTGCTGCACGTGCGCTCGCGCAGCGGCACGCTGGTCCCGCTGGCGTCGGTGACGAGCCGCTCGGAGACGATCGGGCCGCAGCTGGTGAACCACACGGGGCAGGTGCCGTCGGTGACGGTGTCGTTCGACGTGCGCCCGGGCTTCGCGCTGGGCGACGCGACGGCGCAGGTCTCGGCCGCGGCGCGCGACATCCCGGACGGGATCGTGACGGGCTTCTCGGGCGCGGCGCAGGTGTTCCAGGACACGCAGCGCGGGCTCGGGCTGCTGTTCGTGGTCGCGATCTTCGTGATCTACGTGGTGCTCGGCATCCTGTACGAGAGCTTCGTGCACCCGCTGACGATCCTCTCGGGCATCCCGTTCGCGGCGTTCGGCGCGTTCCTGGCGCTGCTGCTGACGGGCACGGAGCTGACGGTCTATGCGTGGGTGGGCGTGATCCTGCTGGTAGGCCTCGTGAAGAAGAACGCGATCATGATGATCGACTTCGCGCAGGAGCTGGAGAAGCGCGAGGGGCGCCGCGCGTTCGACGCGATCGTGGAGGCGTGCCAGGTGCGCTTCCGCCCGATCATGATGACGACGATGGCGGCGCTGGTGGGCACGATGCCGATCGCGCTGGGCCACGGCGCCGGCGCCGAGTCGCGCCGTCCGCTGGGCATCGCGGTGGTGGGCGGGCTGGCGTTCTCGCAGCTGATCACGCTGTACGTGACGCCGGTGGTCTACACGTACCTCGACGAGCTGGTGGCGCGGCTGCGGCGCGGGCGCACGGGCAGCGGCGAGGGCGCGGCGGTCGCGCCGGCACCGTCGACGCCGGTCGCGCCGCCCGCGACGCAGCCCGTGGCGGCGTCGGTGATGGCGAGCGCGCCGCATCCGTCGCGCTGATGGAGCCTGGTCCCGCCGGACCCGAACGACAACTGCAAGACAGGATGACAGGATGACCAGGAGGCTCCGCATGGCGCATGGGACGGCGCGCCGCGCGGAGCCTCCTGGTCATCCTGTCTGATGTCCTTTCGGGGCTCACGCGCTGGCCCTGTTGCCTTTGGGGGATGCGGATGCTCCGGATCAAGACGGATGCCTCGGATCGTCCCGCACCGGCGCATGGGACCTCGTCGCCACGCGGAGCGATCCGCATGATCCTTCTTCATCCGAAGGATCCGTATCCTCCCCAAAAGCCACAGGGGCCCGGCGCGTCGACGCGTCCCGAGCCCCTGAATCCGCAGCCCGCAGTCCGCAGCCCTACTTGAAGCTCTGCACCAGCGACTGGATCACCAGCGTCCAGCCGTCCACGAGGACGAAGAGCAGCAGCTTGAACGGCAGCGCGATCATCGCCGGGGGCAGCATCATCATGCCCATGCTCATCAGCACCGAGCTGACGACGATGTCGATCACGATGAACGGCAGGAAGAGCGCGAAGCCGAGCTGGAACGCCGTGCGCAGCTCGCTCGTCACGAACGCCGACATCACCACTACCAGCGGGATCTCGTCCACCGAGGCGGGCGGCGTGGCCGGCTTGCTCATCTCGACGAACGTCTGCAGGTCGCGCTCGCGCGTCTGGCGCAGCATGAACTCGCGCAGCGGCGCCGCGCCGCGGCTCATCATCTCCGCCTGCTCGATGCGCCCCTCCATCCAGGGCTGCAGCGCGACGCGGTTCACCTCCGTCATCGTCGGCGCCATCACGAAGCCCGTGAGCAGCAGCGCCAGCGCGCCGATCAGGTGGTTCGGCGGCGCCGTCTGCGTGCCCATCGCCTGCTTCAGGAAGTGCAGCACGACCAGGATGCGCGTGAACCCGGTCATCATCAGCACGAGCGTCGGCAGGAGCGTGAGGAGCCCCATCATCACGACGACGCCCACCGTGCCGCTCAGGCGCAGCCCCTCGCCCTTGCCGCCCATGCGCACGTCCATCGTCGGCGCGAGGCGCGCGACGAGCGTGTCCACCGTGCCGACCGCGTTCGCGGGCGCCGTGGTGCTCGGCGGCGCCGCCGCGAAGCCCCCGGCGGGCGCCGCGGTGTTGCCACGCGGCGTGGTGCCCGCGCCCACGCGCGCCGCGGCCGAGCGACGCAGCGCGGCCTGACGCAGCGCGGCCTGCACCGTCGCGGCCTGCGCGGCGGCCGTCTGCGGCGCGGCGCTCGGCGCGCTCTGTGCGGCAGCGGGCGCCTGCGTCGCGAGCGCGGGCGTCGCCGGTGCGGCGGGAGCCTGCACCGCGGGCGTCGTGATCGCCGTGACCGCGGGCGGCTGCGAGTCCGTCGGCGCCTGCGCCTGCGCGCGCGGCGCGGCCAGCGTCAGCGCGCCCGCCGTCAGCAGCAGCGCCGCGAGGCGCGTCGAGCCACTCATCGCCATCCCGAGCACCGCGCGGAACGCATCGGCCGCGGGTGCCGCGGGGACCTGCGCCGCGGCGGGCGTCTCGACCGCCGCCTCGGGCAGCGGCTGCGTCACCGCGGCGTCCGTCGTCGCCACGTCCGTCGTCGCGTCGGGCGCGGGCGCCAGCCGGCGCGCGAGCCACGCGGCGCCCGGCAGCGCCTTCAGCTCCGGATGCTGCACCATCGCCATCGCCGTCGCGACGCCGCGCAGCGCGACCGGCGAGCTCG
Organism: Roseisolibacter agri; assembly: GCF_030159095.1. Classification (NCBI taxonomy): domain Bacteria; kingdom Pseudomonadati; phylum Gemmatimonadota; class Gemmatimonadia; order Gemmatimonadales; family Gemmatimonadaceae; genus Roseisolibacter; species Roseisolibacter agri. The sequence goes on along the minus strand of NZ_BRXS01000003.1, from coordinate 133,214 downwards.
CGAACGGCGTCGGCGCGACCGACGCCGCCAGCACCGCCGCGCGGTCGTCGCCCTCGATCTCGGCGAGCGGCTGCATGCCGCCCTCGCCCACCGCGACGGCCAGCACGCGGTCGCCCACGCGCACCACCGCGATGCTCTGCTTGGGGCCGAGCGGCAGCCGCTGCACCACCTCCATCGGCAGCCTGCCGCGCCCGCTGCCCGCGTTCGGCGCGAAGCGCTTCAGCACGCGCAGCGCGACGAGGAGCAGCGTCAGCACGGCGCCGAGGGCGACGAAGACGCCGAGGGTGGCGCTGAGGCTCATCGGTCGGTCGCTCGGACGCTCAGGCGGCCTGCGGCTGCGGCGCGGCGGCGAAGATGCGCACGATGCGCACGCCGAAGTGCTCGCCCAGCACCACCACCTCGCCCTCGGCGAACTTGCGGTCGCCGACGTAGACGTCGATCGGCTCGCCCGCGAGGCGGTCGAGCTGGATCACCGCGCCGCGCCCGAGGCGCAGGATCTCCTGCACGGTCATGCTCGTGCGCCCCAGCTCGATCGAGACCGGGAGCGACAGGTCGAGCAGCATGCCGAGCGGCACTTCCGAGCCCGCGAACGCGGCGTTGGCGTCGGAGAAGTCCGCGCCCATGCCGTAGTCGGCGGGATTGGGCTCGTCGGACGCGACCTGTGGGATCGGCTGGCCGCTGGCCTTCGCGGCCTGCACGCTGGCGACTAGGGCGTCGATTTCGGCGGGATTCATGAGAGCGCGATGATGCGGAGGACGGAACGGCGGAGGACGAGCGAGCGGAGGACGGAACGGCGCGAAACCCAGGAGCGGATCAGCCGCCGTTGTCCTCGTCGAGTGCGGCGGGCGGCGCGATCTGGTCGAGCAGGCGGACGGCGAGGCGGCGACCCACGCGGCCGGCGGCGCCCTTGCACCGCTCGCGGCCGCCGATCATCACGCTCAGCTCCGCGTCGCGCGGGATGCCGGTGGCGAGCACCTGGCCCGGCGCGAGGTTGCTCAGGTCGCGCAGCGACATCTGGAACTGCGGCAGGCGCGCGGCGACCGTCACCGGCGTGGCGCGCAGCGCGCGCTCGGTGCGCAGGCGCGCCTCCTTCTGCTCGCGCTCCGTGCCCGCGACGCCGCCCACGCGGCGCTGGCCGCTGGACTGGAAGAACTTCTCGAGCACCGCGAACGGGAGGCAGATCAGCAGCAGCGAGCTGGCCTGGCCGGCGACGACCTCGATGTTCGCCACGAGGACCGGATCCTCGCGGTTGGCGATCTGCAGGATCTCGGGGCTCGACTCGAAGCCGGTGACGTTCAGCTCGAGCGGGACGTGGTCGAACCAGATCTCCTCGAGCAGCTGCGCGGTGCGCTCGCCGACCGTGCGCACGGCCAGGCGCTCCACCGGCGACAGCGCGCGCCCCGGGATGCTCGGCGTGCCGCCGCCGCCGAACAGGCGGTCGATGAGGAAGTAGGCGAACTCGTGGCCGACGTCGATCACGCCCTGCACGCCGCCGCTGCCCTTCACGTCGAAGATGTACGTGGCGCAGGGCGTCGGGAGCGAGAGCGCGAACTCGCCGAACGAGAACTGCTCGACGCTCTGCAGGCGCAGCTCGACGTGGCCGCGCGCGCGCGACACGAGCCACGCCTCGAGCGACTTGCACAGGCGCTCGTACATCGCCTCCAGCGTGCGCAGGCGCTCCTTGGAGACGCGGTGCGGCCGGCGGAAGTCGTAGACCGACATCTCCTGCTCGAGCGTCACCGCGCCGGACTGCGCGCCGCCGCCGAACGTGTTGCCGGCCGACGGCAGCGCCGCGCCGGCGCCGCCGAGCAGGCGGTCGATGTCGAACTGCGAGAGCATGTCGGAGGACATCGTCGCGCCCGGGCTACTGGATGACGAACTGCGGGAAGTAGATCCGGCGGATGACGCCCTTCTTGTCCGGGAACAGCTTCCCGGCGACCGTCTTCAGCTCGCTCTTCAGCGAGTCGCGCTGCGCCATGTCGGCGAGGTACTCCACCGACTTCGCGCCGACGGACTGCAGCACCACGTCGCGCAGCTCGGCGTCGCGCGACTTCATCGCCTCCAGCGTCGCGGCGTCCTTCAGCTCGAACGCGATCGTCAGCAGCAGGAAGCGCTGGCCGCCCGACTGCGCGGGGTTGAGCACGAGGTTGTCGATCGTGTGCACCGGCTTGGCCGCGGCGCCCTCGGCTCCCTCCTCGCCATGCTCCGCCTCGCCCTCGGCCAGCTTCGCCGAGTCGGCGGCGGCCGCGGCGGCCGCCGCGTGCGGCACGAGCTTCTGCGCGACCAGCGGGCCGACCGCGAACGCGCCGGCGGCCGCGCCGGCGGCGATGCCGCCGACGACGGCGAGGATCAGCGTCAGCTTGGAGGCGCCCTTGGCCGGCGACGCCTCGTCGGCGGCGGGCACTTCGGACTCGGGAGAGGCAGCCATGGCGGGAGCGGGACGGGCGGGGAGCCCGTGGCGGGGCAGGGAGCAGGGGACGAGCGCGCGGTGGCGCTCGGCCAGGGGAAAGGCAGGGCCGGTGCCAGGCGGCGGGCACCCCGCTGCCCGTGGCTAACTGCTTGAGATATCGGCGCTTGGGCGTTTCCGGCGGCGGCGGGTCCGGACGCACGAACGCGCCGGCCGGCAGGAACTGCCGGCGGCGCGCGCGGAAGGAACTGCCGGGCGAGCGTCGAGCGTCGAGCGTCGAGTGGAGCTGCCTCGACGCTCGACGCTCACCGCTCGACGCTTACCGCTTCAGCCCCATCAGCTCCTGCAGCATCTCGTCCGAGGTCGTCACGACCTTGGAGTTCGCCTGGAAGCCGCGCTGGGCGATGATCATGTTCGTGAACTCCTGCGCCAGGTCGACGTTCGACATCTCGAGCGCGCCGGAGGTCATCTGCGATTGGCTCCCCTCGAGCGCGAAGCCGAGCACCGCGCCGCCCGAGTTGGCCGACTCCTGGTACATGTTGTCGCCGACGCGCAGGAGGCCCGACGGGTTGTTGAAGTCGGCGAGCACGATCTGGCCGAGCGGCGTCGTCGTGCCGTTCGTGAAGAAGCCGGTGATGAGGCCCGTGCGGTCGATCGAGAAGTTCTGCAGCTGGCCGGCGGTGTAGCCGTTCTGGTCGCGGAGCACCGCGGTGCTGGCGGTCGCGAACTGCGTCAGGCCGTTGACGCCCGAGCCGACCTGCAGCTTCACCTGCACCGGCAGCGCGCCCGGCACCGCGAAGTCGATCGACGGCATGTCGGCGGGCGGGATGATCGTGCCGGCCGAGTCGAAGGTGAAGGTGCCGGTGTTGGCGCCCGCCTCCGGGTCCGTCGGGTTCATGTGGTAGTGGATCTTCACCTGCGAGCCGGCCGGGATCGACGCCTCGAACTCGATCTCGCCATCGGCGTTGATCGTGTAGTCGTCGGGGTTCTTGTACGGCACGCCCGAGGGGCTCGTGACCTCGATGTTCGCCTCCTGGATCTCGTAGCCGTCCGGGAGGCCGCTCGCCGCGTCGGTCGGCAGCGGGTAGTTGCCGTCGACGACGTAGTCCACCGAGGCGGCGCTGACCATCGGGTCCATCTGCCAGTTCCACGTGTTCGGGCCCGTCTTCCAGTACTGGATCTTGACGTCCCACTTCGTGCCCTGCGAGTCGAACACGCCGAGCGTCGTCTCGGTCCACGCCTTCGCGTTCTGCGGGTCGGCGCGGCCAGCGTCGTCGAAGTCGCCGACGAACGTGGGCGCGGCGGCGTTCAGGTTGCCGCCCATCGTCATCTCGGTCGTCGGCTTGGCCGAGACCTTCTGGCCGAACGGCAGCTTGATGTCCTGGATGCCGTCCTCGAGCTGGCCGTTGTCGTACATGCGGCCCTGCACCACGAAGCCGTTGGTCGGCGACACCAGCTTGCCGTCGGCGTCGAGCTGGAAGTTGCCCGAGCGCGTGTAGTAGCTCTGGTTCCCCTTGCGCACCACGAACAGCGAGTCGCCCTGGATCGCGAGGTCCGTGCTCTGGCCCGTCGTCTCGATGTTGCCCTGCGTGTAGAGCTGGTCGATGGACCCGATCTGCATGCCGAGGCCGACCTGGATCGGGTTGATGCCGCCCTGGTCTCCAGGCGGACGGCTGGCGCCGGCGAGCAGCTGCGCGAAGCCCTCCTTGAAGGTCACGCGGCCGGCCTTGAACGCGACCGTGTTAACGTTCGCGATGTTGTTGCCGATAACATCCATACGGACCTGGTGATTGCGCAGGCCCGAGACGCCAGCAAAGAGGGAGCGAAGCATGGGGGGTCGACTCCGGGGGCGTTGAGAGGAAGGACAGGGGAGGACGGCCGAACGCGGAGCGTGTTGCTCGCCAGGCGTCGTGACGTGGCAGCGTCACGATGCAGCGTCTATCGACGCGCGAGCCACGGTTCGCGTTTCGCCGTTTACGCGTATTGCAGCGAGAAATTCGTGAAGTTCTGCGCGCGGTGCATCACGACTTGATCGACAGAACCGCGCCGAACGGGAACTCGTACTGGCCCATCGTCAGCACCGGGCCCTCGGGCGTGAAGCGCACGCCGTCGACCGTGCCGCGCAGCACCGTGTTCGGCGGCGCCGGGTTGCCATTCGCGTCGACGGCCTGCGACGAGTCCACTTCCACCGACTTGCCGAGCGCGCCGAGCGTGAGGCTGCCGCCGAGCGACTCGAGCAGCGCGCTCTGGCCCGCGGCCTGGTTCGACATCGTCTCGTTCAGCGTCACGAGCTGCTCGACGCTCGAGAACTGCGCCAGCTGCGCGGCCATCTGCTGCCCGTCCATGGGCGAGAGCGGATCCTGGTTCTGCATCTGCGCGACCAGCATCTTCAGGAACTCGTCCTTGCCGAGCTTTCCCTTCGGGTTGCTCGGGATCACGCCGGGCGTGGTGGGCTCCAGGGAGCCCATCGGGGGCGCGGTCGTCGTGCCGTTGATGGCCATGGTGTCTCGGGAAGGGTGATCGGCGGTGGATCAGCGACCGTTGCGCGCCCGCCCGTAGGCGTGGCCGCGCGGCGTGAACTCGTCGGCGAGCCAGGGCTCGGCGTCGTGGCCGCGGCGGTGGTCGCGCGAGCCGTGCTGCTGCGATGAAGAGGACGCGTCGCGATGCATCGACTCGCGCGACTGCTGGTGCTGCGACTGCGACGAGCCGTCACGCGCGCTGCCGGCGTCGCCGGCGTTCGTGCCCGCGGTGACGCCCGACGACGCGGCGACGCGACCCGCGTCCACCGGCGCGGCGTTCGCCGCCTCGGCCGCCTTCGCGCCGGCGCTGCTGATGCGCACCGTGTCGGCGGTCAGGCCCTGACGCTCCAGCGCCTGCCGCAGCTCGCCGATGTTGTTGCCCAGGCGCTCCGCCGCGGCCGCATCGCCGAGCGCGATCTGCGTGTCCACCGTCAGGCCGCGCACGTCGATGCGGATGTGGTCCTCGCCGCCGAGCGCGTTGTCGACGCGCAGCGTGAGGTGCGAGACGCCGCGGTCCGCCGCGGCGGCCTCGATGCGGTCCGTCACGCGCGTCACGCGATCGACCGCCGCGGCGCCGAGGACGGGCGCGCCCGTCGCCGCGAAGCGCGGCGCATGCTGCGAGGCGGGCGTGCCGGCCGCGACCTGCTGGCCGGGAGCGCCCTCGCCGCGCTCGCCCTTCTCGTCGTTGCGCGTGGCGCGCGTCGCGGCGGGCACGCCGGCGCGCGGGCCGCGCGCGGTGCGCACGCCGGGCTTCGCGTCGGTCGCGGCGTCGGCGTTCGCGTTCGCGTTGGCGACGATTGCCGGCGCGGCGACGGCCGCGACCTCCGCGACGCGCGCGACCTGCGCGACGCTCGCGACCTCGGCCACCGGCGCGACGACGTGCGACGGGAGGGCGGCCTGCTTCGGCGCGGCGGCCGGCTTCGGCAGCGCGATGGGCGCGGCGTCGGTCGCGGGCGCGGTCACGTCCACCTCCGCGGCGATGATCTCCTTCGCGAGGTGGCGCGGGAGCTCGAGGTGCCCGGCGTCGCGCGGGCCGAGCGTCTTCAGCCCCTCCTCCTTCGCGACGCGCTGCAGCGTGCGGAACGCCGCGGCGTCGTCCCAGCCGCCGTCGATCTTCACGTCCACCGCGTCGCCGGTGAGGTGGCGCGAGCTGCGCGTCCACGTCACGACCTCGCCGGGCTGCGTGCGCCCCTGCGCGAACAGCGCGTCCTGGCGTGCCTGCGAGCGCTGCGTCTCGACCACCTCGACGTCGTAGCCGAACTCGTCGCGCATGCGGTCCATCACGCGCTCCAGGCGCGTCTGCAGCTCGGGCGCGAGCGCCGCGACGTCGCGCGAGGGCGCGGTGGACGTCGTGGACGCGGGCGCGGTGGACGCGGGCGCCGTCGTCTCGGGCGCAGCCGTCTCCGTCGTCGTGCGCGCGACGCGGCTGTGCGCGTTCGCGTGCGCGCGGGCGGCGTCGCTGGCGACGGGCACGGGCGCCGCGCGCTCGGTGCGCTCGGTGCGCGCCGCGCGCGTCATCCCGTTCGTGTCGAAGCGCGCGATCGTCTCGGCTGCGGCGTCGGCGGCGACCGCGGTGGTCACGTCGCTCGCGTCATCGGCCACGTCCTCGATCGCGACGTCGTCGCTCGCGGTATCGGGCGTCTGCTTCGCGGCCAGGCGCGCCTGCCGCGCGGCGTCGTGCGCGGCCGAGCCGCGGCCGTGGCCCGACAGCTGGTGGCGCGCGTCGCGGCGCGCGTGCGCGGCCTTCCCCTGCTCGGACGCGGGCTCGCCCGCCGTCTCGGCGCGCGGCGTCGTGAGCTGCGCGTCGGTGCGCAGGCCGTAGTGCAGCGTCTCCATCGTCGGCGCGTCGGCGCCGAGCGCGCCCTCGATCCCGGTGGCGGCGTCGGTGGACGCCGCGTCGTCGGATTCCGGCGTCTCGCCGTCGACGACCTCCTCGGTCTCGGAGGTCACCGGCGTCGGCTGGTTGCTCGCGACGCTCGGGCCCACGAGCGCGGCCAGCATCGCGTCGAACGCGGCGGCGGTGGACTCGGCGGTCGTGGACTCGGACGGGCGCGGCTCGGACGGCGCGGCGGCCGGCGCGAGCACGTCGGCCAGGCCGGCGGATGCGGTCGTGATCTGCATCAGCGTCCCTTCGTGGGCTGGGGGCGCAGCGTGGCGCGCCCGATGGAGGCCGCCCGCTGTGCCGGCAGGCTGCCGAGGATCGCCGCCGCCTGGCGGTCGGCGACGAAGCTGAGGATGTGCAGCACGTCGCGGTCGTCCATCTGCTCCAGGATCTTCGCGGCGTCCTTCGCGGCCATCGCGCTGAAGTACTTCGCCAGGCGACGCTCGGCGCTCTGCCCGGCGTCGGCGGCCTTCGCGCTCGACACGCGCGCGGCGATCGACTCCGCGGACGCGTGCTGCGCGGCGCTGTCGGGCTTCGCGGCGGTCGGCGCGGTCGTCGGCGCGGCGGGCTTCGTGGCGGGCTTCGCGGCGGGCTTCGCGACCGGCTTCGCGGCGACCTTCGCGGGCGCCGCGGCGGGCGCCGGCGCGTGCGCGTCGGCGGGCTTGGCGTCGTGCGGGGCGGCGCTGTCGGCCGCGGCGGCGTGCGCGGTCGTGTCGGTCGCGGCGGCGCTGTCGGTCGGCGCGGCGGCGACGGGCTTCGCGGCGGAGTCGGCGCCGTGCTTGGCCGCCTTCGCGCCCTTCGCGCTGTCGGCGGGCGCGCTCGCGGCGGCCTGCTTGGCGCGCTGCACGACCAGGGTGGTGGTGCCGCCCAGGCCGACCAGCAGGCCGACGACGGCGGAGAGGATGACCTTCAGCATGTCAGGACCCGGAACCGGCGTCGGAGGCGGGCGCGGCGCCGGGCTTGCCGGAGTTGCCCTGGGTGGTGAAGCGGGTGAGCGCGATCTCGTCCATCAGCGCGCGGTCCTGCGCGATCTCGCCCGCGCGCCACGCGTCCTCGTGCTTCTCGCGCAGGCGGTCGAGCGTGCGGCGCTCGCGGAACGCGGCGCGCAGCGCGTCCTCGCGCTCCAGCACCGTGTCGTTGGCGGCGGCGGCGAGGGCCGCGGCGCCGGCGACCTGCTCGTCCATGCGCTCCAGCAGGAAGCCGAGGTTGCGCAGCTCGCCCACCGAGGCGCCGGCCGCGTCGGGCGTGCGCTGCGCCGCCGCCAGCTGCTCGCGCTGCCGCTCCAGCCGCCGCTGCTCGTCGCGCGCGGCGTCGGCGGCTTCCTGCGCGGACACGAGCGCGGTGGCCGCGTCGCGCTCGGTGCGCGCGCGCATGTCGAGGACTCGCTGGAGGCGGAAGCGGAACATCGCGGGACGGTGAGGCGGAGGACGGTGAGGCGGAGAACGGAACTGCGTGAGACGATGAAGCGGAGAACGGCGGGCTAGCGGCGGATCATCTGCTGCTGCATCGGCTGCGGCGGCGCGTTGCGGCGGGCGGCGACCTGCATCGCGAGGTGCTTCAGCGTGTTCTGCGTCAGCGCCATCGGCGACGCCTCGTCGGGCGGCTGCTGCAGGAAGCCGAGCGCCTGCTCGCGCAGCGCGATCGCGGCGTCCACCGTCTGGTCGCTCCCCTGCTGGTACGCGCCGACGAGGATCAGGTCCTCCTTCTCGCGGTACGCGCCCTCGAGCTTCAGCAGCTGGTTCGCGGCGGCCTTGTGGTCGGCCGTGATGATGTTGTCGCGCACGCGGCTCTTCGAGTCGAGCACGTCGATCGCGGGGAAGTGCCCCGCGGCGGCGAGCTTGCGCGTCAGCACCACGTGGCCGTCGAGGATCGAGCGGGCCGCGTCGGCGACCGGCTCGTTGAAGTCGTCGCCGTCCACGAGGACGGTGTAGATGCCCGTGATGCCGCCCGTCTCGCCGTTGCCCGCGCGCTCCAGGAGGCGCGGCAGCGCGGCGAACACCGAGGGCGGATAGCCCTTCGTGGTGGGCGGCTCGCCGACGGCGAGGCCGATCTCGCGCCACGCCATCGCGACGCGCGTGACCGAGTCCACCATCAGCAGCACCTGCTTGCCCTGGTCGCGGAAGTACTCCGCGATCGCGGTCGCCACCAGCGCGCCGCGCGCGCGCACGAGCGCGGCCTGGTCGCCGGTCGCCACCACCAGCACGCTGCGCGCGAGCCCCTCGGGGCCGAGCGAGTGCTCGATGAACTCGCGCACCTCGCGGCCACGCTCGCCGAGCAGCGCGATCACGTTCACGTCGGCGCGCGCCTGGCGCGCGATCATGCCCAGCAGCGTCGACTTGCCGACGCCCGAGCCGGCAAAGATGCCGACGCGCTGGCCGCGGCCGAACGTCAGGCAGCCGTCGATGGCGCGCACGCCCGTCTCGAGCGGCTCGCTCACCATCTCGCGCACGAGCGGGTTGGGCGGCTCGGCGGAGAGCGGCACGCGCTCCGTGGCGTCGAGCTTCCCCTTGCCGTCGATCGGATGTCCGAGGCCGTTGAGGATGCGGCCGAGCAGCTGCGGCCCGACGTCGACGCCGAACGAGCGGCCGAGCGGGCGCACCGCGCTGCCCGGATGCAGGCCGTCGATCTCGCCCAGCGGCATCAGCAGGACGCCCTTCTCGTGGAAGCCGACGACCTCCGCGAGCACCGAGCGGTCGCCCGAGAGCGACGTCACGCGGCACAGCTCCCCGAGCCCGACGTCGAGCCCCGTCGCCTCGATCACGAGGCCGACGACGCGCGTCACCTTGCCGTAGCTCACGACCTGCGGCACGCCGGCGAGCGACGCCAGCAGCGCGGTCGCCGGATCGTCGGCGAGGACGGGCGCGGACATGAGCTCAGGCATGCTGCCCGCTCAGCTGGCGGTACACGCGCTCCAGCGCGGTGTCCACGCGCCCGTCGACGATGCGCTCGCGGCCCTCCACCAGGCAGCCGCCGCGCGCGACGCGGTCGTCGGCGATCCAGCGCGGCTCGCGCAGGTCGCCGCCGCGCTCCAGCTCGAACGCCATCTTCAGCAGCGACAGGTCGTCCGGGTGCACGCGCAGCGTCAGCGGCTCGTGCAGCGGGAACTCGGCCACCGCGGCGGCGACGCGCGCGCGCACCAGCGTGTCGTCGCCCGCGATCTCGCGGCCGATGACGTGGCGCGCCACGCCCACCGCGAGCACGGCGACGTTCTCCTGCAGGTGCGCGAGCCAGCGGTCCTCGTGCGCGAGGAGCTGCGCGCGCGCGGCCTCGAGGACGCTCATCGCGTCGGCCAGCATCTGCTCGGCCTGCGCGGCGCCGTCGGCCTGCCCGGCGGCGTGGCCGGCGGCGTAGGCCTCCTGCAGCTCCGCCTCGTGGCGCGCGGCCATCGCGGCCAGCTGCGCCTCGTAGTCGCGCGCCAGCTCGTCGCGCACGGCGCGCTCGCGCACCAGCGTCAGCTCGGGCGACAGGCCCACCGCGACCTCGTCGTCCTCGACGGTCAGGAAGTCGGGGAGCGCGTCGGCGAAGGCGTCGTCGGCGGCGTCCACGTCGCCGCTCCACGGCGTCGCGACGGCCACCGGCTCCGCGTCGAACGATGCGAAGGCCTCCAGCGCGGCGTGCGTCGCGACCGGCGCGGCGCCCGCGTCGGCGAGGTCGCGCGGCTGCCACGCGCCCGCCGCGCCGGTGCTGCCCGTGCCGGCGAGGCCGAACGCGGCCAGCGCGTCGGGGCCGAGCACCGCGCCGCGGACGGCGACGCGCCGCGGGTCAGACGAGGACATCGTCGCTCCCGGCGCTCAGCACGATCTCGCCCGTCTCCTCGAGCTTGCGGACCTGCGAGACGATGGCCGACTGCGCGGCCTCGACGTCGCGCATCTTCACCGGGCCCATGAACTCCATCTCCTCCTTGAGCGCGGCGACCGCACGCTGCGACATCGCGCCGAGGATCTTGCCCTTCAGCTCGTCGCTGGCCGCCTTGAGCGCCAGCGCGAGCTGCTTGGCCTCGACCTCGCGCAGGAGGCGCTGCAGCGACTTGTCGTCGAGGGTCACGAGGTCCTCGAAGACGAACATCAGGTTCTTGATCTGCTCGCAGAGCATCGTGTCGCGCTCCGAGACGCCCTCCAGCAGCTCCTTCTCGAGCGTGCCGCTGACGAGGTTGAGCACCGACGCCACCGCGGCCGGGCCACCGGCGGCCGACATGCCCTGCGAGAAGCTGAGGTCCGCGTCGCTGGAGAGCGCGCGCTCGATGAGCTGCAGCATCTCCGGCGAGACCTTCTCCATGCGCGCCATGCGGTAGAGCACCTCGCCGCCGAACGCGGTCGGCATCTCGCGCAGGATGGCCGCGGTGTGCGGCGCGTCGAGGTGCGCGAGCACCAGCGCGACCGTCTGCGGGTGCTCGCCGCGCAGCGTCGTCGCGAGCTGCTGCGGATCGGCCTTGCGCAGGCGGTGCAGGCCGGCCGTGTCGGCCAGCTGGCTCGTGATGCGGCGCAGGATGCCGTCCGCGCGCGACTTCCCGTACGCCTTCTCCAGCACCTCGCGCGCGTACTCCAGGCCGCCCGTCGTCAGCGACGCGATGCCGAGCGTGCTCTCGAGCCACTCCGCGAGCACGACCTCCATCAGGTCCTGCGGGATGCGGTCGAGCTGCGCGATCTCGTACGAGATCATCTCCGCCTCGTCGTTCGAGAGGCCGGTGGTGATCTTGGCGGCGAACTCGGTGCCGACCGCCATGCACAGCACGGCGACCTTCTGCCGGCCGGTGAGCGGGCGGCCGTGCAGCATGGCCTTGGACTCGGTGAACTGCGCGAGGGCGGTCGAGGTCTTCATCGGGGGCTCTGCCTCAGTCCTGCTTCAGCCAGTTGCGGACGACGCGCGTCGCCGCCTCGGGGCGCTGCTCGATGATCGCGACCACCTGGTCGCGCACCGGGTTCGCCACCTCGCGCAGCACGATCGGCTCGTGCGCCTCGGGGCCCGCGATCACGACCTGCGAGTGCCGCTCGCCCTCGCCGGAGCCGAGCGCGCGCATTTCCTCGGCGCTCAGCGCGGCGTGCGTGCCGGTGGTCAGCGCGGCCGTCGCGGTGGCGCCGGCGGCGCCGGGGCCCACGCGCGCCAGCACGGGATCGAGCGCCGGCTTCGCGGGGCGCAGCGATCGCATCGTCAGCACCGCGACCAGCAGGATCGCCAGCAGCGCGCCGCCGGTGACGAGCGGCTTCTGCACCTGCGACACCTTCGCCCACAGGTCCTGCGGCACCGAGTCGGCGACCGCCACCGGCGCGCCGTCGAAGGCGACGTTGACGACCGAGAGCTTGTCGCCGCGCGCGCTGTCCACGCCCACCGCGTTGCGCACCAGCGTGTCGATGCGCGCCAGCTCGGCCGACGTGCGCGGGAGCGCCGACGGCTTGGGGCCGGGCACCGCGCGGTCGTTCACCAGCACCGCGACCGTCAGGCGCTTCACGTTGCCGATCGCGCCGCTGAAGCTCTCGGTGCTCTTCGTGGTCTCGTAGCTCGTCGCGACGTTGCTCGACGCCGCGCCGCCCTGCGCGCCCGGCGTGATCTCGGCGCGCTGCTCGGTGGCCACCGCCTGCTTGTCGGGATCGACCGCCTGCGTCGTGCGCTCGACGCGGTCGAAGTTGATCAGCGCGGAGACCTGCACGCGGGCGTTGGCGCCGCCGACGATCTGGCCGACGATCGACTGCGCCTTCTTCTCCAGGTAGCTCTCGACCTCGCGCTGCACCGCGAGCTGCCGGCTCGTGAGCCCGGCCAGCGACGCGTCCTCGGCGTCGAGCGTGAGCATGCGGCCGCCGTCGTCGACGACGGTCACGTGGTCGGAGTCGAGGCCGTCGACGCTGGCGGCCACGAGGTGCGCGATGCCGCGCACGACGTCGGCGGGCGGCGTCTCGCCGCCGGCGAGCTTGAGGACGACGGAGGCCTCGAGCGGGCGGTCGGTGCGGCGGAAGACGGCGTTCTCCGCCATCGCCACGTGGACCTGCGCGTGCTCGATGCCGCGCATCTTCCCGATCGTGCGCTCCAGCTCCCCCTCGAGCGCGCGACGGTAGTTGATGCGCTGCGTGAAGTCGGTCATGCCCCAGCTGGGCTGGTCGAACAGCTCGAGGCCGGGACGGCCGGCGGTCGGCAGCCCCTCGCGGGCGAGCGCGACGCGGGCCTTGGCGAGATCCTCGGTGCGGACCTGGATCTCCGAGCCGCCCTTCTCCAGCTGGAAGGCGATCCCCGCCTCGGTCAGCTTGTCGGTCATCTTGCCGACGCTCTCCACCGGCACGCCCGCGAAGGCGGGGACCCACACCGGGGCCGTGGCCCAGCGCGACACGCCGAAGATCAGGCCGGCGGTGACGAGCCCCACGAGCAGGATGCCGGCGCGACGGGCGCCGCCGATCCGGTCGAGCAGGGGCTGGATGGGATCGAGCAGGGAGGAGGACACGAGGCGGGAGCGAGGCGGGACGGCGCGGGCGGGAGGGGGAGCCCGTGGTGCCGTGGTGCCACCCGTAGAGGCAGTCTGCGTACCGCGCCCGTCCGTTCGCTCAAGTCACTGTCGTTGCGCGACTTACCTTCCTCGGCCGATTCTGCCGCGCCGGTCCGAACGTGCCCGGACGGCAATTCCTGCCGGCCTCCGAGCGGCCGGGTTTGCCGCTCGGCCGCCCCGGATGCACGCGGGCGCCCGCTCGCGGCGTGGCGAGTGGGCGCCCGGAAGGGGCGGCGCGAGCGGCGACCGCCGCGCGACTGCCCGTCCTACTGCATGCTGATCAGCGTCCGGTAGGCCTCGGTGACCTTGTTGCGCAGCTCGACCATCATCTCGAGCGAGATGCTGGCCTCCTCGCTGGCGGCCATCACCTGGTGGAGCTCGACGTTCTCGCCGCGCACGAACTTGTCGCGCAGCTCGCCGGCCGCGTCCTGGGCGTCCGACACCCCGCCGATGAACTGCTTCAGCGTGTCGCCGAAGCTGGCGCCGGAGGTTCCTCCACCGCCCGTCTCGGGCGCGCCCGCGGGGACCTTGATGGCGCCGGTGTCGACGCCGCGCAGCCCGCCCATGCCGCCCAGCGGCCCCTGGCCGTAGGCGCCCAGCTGGGCCATGCGGCTGGTGATGCCGGAGATCGCGTCGGCCATGGTCGGGGCCTCAGGCGCGGATGTCGAGGCGGCCGCCGATCATCGCGCCGGCCGGGGCGGGCGCGCCGCCCTGCAGCTGGCCGATGCCGGCCGAGATGCGGCTGTAGGTCAGCGGGCCCATCGTGGCGGCCTTGGCGAAGAACGCCCGCTCCTCACCGGTCAGCACGCTCCAGAGCGCCGGGTCGGTGCCCGCCGGCGGCTCCGCCGGCAGCGACGGCTGCACCGCGGCCAGCGGCTGCTGCGGCCGGAGCGCGGCGGGCGCGGGGGCCGCCTGCGGCCGGACGGCGCCGGCGTGGCCGGCATTGCCCGCGCCCGGCTGGACGCCGTTGGACAGCGGACGGCCGGCGCCGCGGAGCGCGGCGGCGAGCGGGTTGTTGTTGACGTTGGAGACGGACATGGGGCCTGCGGGGGTCAGATTTCGAGGGCTTTCTTCAGCATCGCCTTCGCCGACTGGAAGACCGTCGCGTTGGCGTCGTAGATCCGGCGGGCGTCCAGCATGTCGATCATCTCGTCGGTCACGCGGACGTTCGGGTAGCGCACGTAGCCGTTGCCGTCCGCGTCCGGGTGCGACGGGTCGTAGACCAGCGGGCCCTCCGTCTGGTCCTCCGCGATCCCGGCCACGCGGACGCCGTGCAGGCCGTCGTCGTTGCCGAGGGGGAGGGGGATCGCGTCGGAGTCGCCGCGCGGCTGGATGGCCGAGAGCGCCGGCACCTGGAAGGCGTTGTTGCCGAACGGCGGGACCGGGTTCGAGACCGTGCCGGCAAGTCCTGCCGGGGTGGTCGCGCCGAACAGCTGCGTCTCGGCCGTCGCGGTCTGCATCACCGCCACCTTCCGCCGGTACGGCGTCCCGTCCGGGCCGCGCGTGGTCTCCGCGTTGGCCAGGTTGGTGGCGATCGTCTCCAGGCGCTGGCGCTGCGCCGAGAGCCCGCTCGCGGCGATCGCCATCGAGCGGAACATCGGGCGCACCGGCGACTGCGGCGCGAACGCGGGGAGGAGGCCGAGCTTGGGGATCGAGGGCATCTACGGTCTCGCGGTCAGCGGTCGCGGAGGCTCAGCCGGATCGTCGAGTACGTCTTCTCGAGGAGCTTGGCCGTGGCCTCGTAGCGGAGCTGCTCGTCGGCGAGGCTGACCATCTCCCCCTCCAGGTCCACCGGCGGGCCGGGCTTGGCCCCTTCCGGGCTCTCGGCAGAAGTTGCCGCGAGGGCGAAGCCGTCGCCGTTGTTCAGCGACGCCTTGGCGACCCGGTCGCCGATCGCACGCGTCCGCGCGGCGCTGACGTCGAGCGCGGAGCGCAGCGACGCGGCGGAGGAGACGCGGTTGATGAAGCCAAAGGGCATGGGCGGAGGGGCAGGAGGGAGGCACCCGCCGGAAGGCAACCGCCGCGCCGTTCCGGTCGCGCTCGCTCAAGCCGTTGTCAGGCCAGCGGTTGCGCGCTTTCTGCGGCCCGCGCGGCCACCTGTGGATCACTCGGCAGAAGCTGCCGTCTGGCACTTTCTGCCGGCCACCGGCGGCCGAATCGGGACAAGGGTGCCGCCGTTCCGGGTTGGTGAAATCGGTGTCACTTCATCTGGAGCACCGGCGGATCCGGCGGGTACACTGCGAGGCTGAACGGCCGACGGACGCCCCAGGGTCTCCGCCGTATCGTTGCACGCCGTTCCGCCCTCCGCCGCCTCGTCCTCCGCCGTACCCTCCTCCGCCGTGTCGGTCATGAGTCGTTCCCGCCTCGCGCTCCTCGCCTTCCTGGCGAGCGCCGCGCCCCTCGCCGCGCAGGGTCCCGCCCGCTCCCGCGGCCTCGACCCCGCCAACCTCGACACCACCTGCGCCCCGTGCGCGGACTTCAACCAGTTCGCCAACGGCGGCTGGCTGAAGCGGAGCACCATCCCCGCCGCCTACTCGCGCTGGGGCGCCTTCAACGAGCTCGCGGACAAGAACGAGGGCGTGCTGCGCCAGATCGTCGAGGCGGCCGCCGCCCAGCCGAAGCCCGACGCGCGCACCGCCGGCCGGCCCGACCGCCAGGCCGTCCGCACGGTCCCGGTCGTGGACGCCAAGAGCTCCCCGCAGGCCAACGTCCAGCGCATCGGCGCCTTCTACCGGTCGTGCATCGACTCGGTGGCGCTCGAGACGGCCGGCTACACGCCCATCAAGCCGCTGCTCGCCCGCATCGACGGCATCAAGACCCACCAGGACCTCGCGCGCGCCCTCGGGCCGCTGGAGGCCGAGGCGGGGCTGGCGCCGTTCGGGGCCGGGCCGGGGCCGGACGCCAAGAACTCCAACGCCCTCATCGTCAGCGCGAGCCAGGGCGGCCTCGGTCTCCCCGACCGCGACCTGTACCTCAAGGACGACGCGCGCAGCAAGGGCGTGCGGGAGGCGTTCGTCGCCCACGCCGCGAAGTACTTCGAGCTGACCGGCGCCGACGCCGCGACCGCGAAGGCGGACGCCGAGCGCGTGCTCGCGGTCGAGACGAAGATGGCGGAGGCGAGCATGTCGCGCGTCGCCATGCGCGACCCGAACGCCGTCTACAACAAGATGTCGCTCGCCGACTTCCAGAAGATGACGCCGCACATCGACTGGGCCGGCTACTTCAAGGCGCAGGGCGCGCCCGCGTTCACCGAGGTGAATGTCCGCCAGCCCGCGTACTTCAGGGCGATCGACTCGCTGCTCGCCACCGAGCCGGTGGAGACGTGGCGCGCCTACCTGCGCTACCACGCGATCGACGCGTCGGCGGGCGCGCTGAGCAGCGCGTTCGTCAACGAGGCGTTCCGCTTCGGCGCGACGTTCAGCGGCGCGAAGGAGCAGCAGCCGCGCGCCAAGCGGTGCACCAACACCACCAACGGCGCGCTCGGCGAGGCGGTGGGGCAGGAGTACGTGCGCCGCACCTTCACCGAGAAGGACAAGCAGCGCGCGCTGGCGATGGTCGAGAACCTGCGCGCCGCGCTGCGCGACAAGATCACGACCGCGGCGTGGATGAGCGACTCCACCAAGCAGCAGGCGCTCGCCAAGCTGGCCGCGTTCACGCCGAAGATCGGCTACCCCGACAAGTGGCGCGACTACTCGGCGCTCGACGTCCAGGACGGGCCGTACCTCGCGAACCTGAAGCGCGTGCAGGACTTCAACCGCGCGCGCAACTGGGCCAAGCTGGGCAAGCCGATCGACAAGACCGAGTGGAGCATGACGCCGCCGACGGTCAACGCGTACTACAACCCGAGCTGGAACGAGATCGTCTTCCCGGCGGGCATCCTCCAGTCGCCGTTCTACGACCCGAACGCCGACGACGCCGTGAACTACGGCGCGATGGGCGCGGTCATCGGCCACGAGATGTCGCACGGCTTCGACGACCAGGGCCGCCAGTACGACGCGAAGGGCAACCTGCGCGACTGGTGGACGGCCGCCGACGCCGCGAAGTACAAGGCCGAGGCGCAGAAGGTCGTCGACCAGTTCAACGGCTACACCGTCGTCGACAGCGTGACGAAGGTGAACGGCCAGCTCACGCTCGGCGAGAACATCGCGGACCTCGGCGGGCTGACCATCGCCTACGCCGCGATGCAGAAGGCCTACGAGGGGAAGTCGCGCGAGAAGATCGACGGCTTCACGCCCGAGCAGCGCTTCTTCCTCGGCTGGGCGCAAGTGTGGCGCACGCTCCAGCGCGACGAGGCGGCGCGCAACCAGGTGCAGACGGACCCGCACTCGCCGGGGATGTGGCGCGTGAACGGCCCGCTCTCCAACATGCCGGAGTTCCGCGCGGCGTTCGGCTGCAAGGAGGGCGAC
The DNA here is from genome assembly GCF_030159095.1 of Roseisolibacter agri. Taxonomy (NCBI): domain Bacteria; kingdom Pseudomonadati; phylum Gemmatimonadota; class Gemmatimonadia; order Gemmatimonadales; family Gemmatimonadaceae; genus Roseisolibacter; species Roseisolibacter agri. The sequence continues at coordinate 115,531 of NZ_BRXS01000003.1, read as the reverse complement.
AAGATGGTCCGCCCGGCCGCGCTGCGCGCGCAGATCTGGTGACCGCGGTCCGACACCACTGAAGGTGACGGGGGGCGCCGCCGGGCGTCCCCCGTCGTACGTTCCGGCGCCGCCCTCCCACTCTCCCCACGTCCTCCCCGTCCCGTGTCCAGCGACACCACGCCCCGCCGCGACTTCCTCGCGCAGCTCGCCGCCGCCGGCCTCGTGTCGGCCGGCCTCTCGACCGTCGGCTGCGCCGCGAGCACGGCGGGCGCCCAGGGGCCCGCGGCCGGCGCCGCACCCGCGGGCGGCGCGACCGGCGGCGCGCCCGCCTTCGACGACGCGTGGAGCGCGCGCGTGCGGGCCGCGAAGCACCGCGCCGTCTTCGACTCGCCCGAGGTGTCCGACGGGCTCGCGCTCTGGCAGGCGTGGCTCTTCCGCCGCGGCTACCGCGACGCGCTGGGGCCGGCCGAGGCGCAGGCGGCGGTGCCGGTGGTGGTCATCCGCCACGCGGCCACCGTGCTGGCGGTCGACGACGCGCTGTGGGCGAAGTACAAGCTCGGCGAGTCGCGGAAGATCAACGACCCCGTCTCGAAGAAGCCGGCGGAGCGGAACCCGTACGCGCGTCCGCTGCCGGACGCGCCGAAGCCCGAGGGGAACTTCGCGGTCATGCTCGAGGGGCAGCCGGAGCCGAATCTCGAGGGGATCGTGCGCGACGGCGGCGTGGTGCTGGCCTGCAACGTCGCGCTCGAGAACCTGATCGGCGGGATCGCGCGCCGCACGACGCAGACGCCCGAGGCCGTGCGGGCCGAGGTGCGCGCGCACCTCGTGCCGGGCGTGGTGCTGCAGCCGTCGGGCGTCTACGCGGTGCTGCGCGCGCAGGAGGTGGGCGCGGTGTACATGCGCTCCACGCCATCGGCCTGAGTCACGGAAAGGTCACGATGCGCGCGTCGCGACGCGCGCATCGTGACAGCTGCGTCAAGCAGCTCAAGTCTCCCCCTCGGTCGTCGATACTCCCCGCCGTGCGCACCACGGACGTGGGGCGACGCGCCGACGGCGGCCCCTGCCACCTGCGCGCGGAGATCGGGAGGGGAGGGGAGCGGCGTCGCGCCGCACCGGAGGCGGAGTCCAGTGGGCATCTCGCAGCGCATCGGGGAGTGGACCGCGGCCGCCGCGGTCTGCGTGACCGCCGTCGTCTCCATCGCGTCGTCCGGTCACGGCGCGCCGCCCGAGCGACCGGACCCCGTGGACCGCCGCGCCGTGCGATCGCTGCTGGCGCAGTACGCGCGCCCCGACTCGGTGCCGCATCCCGAGGACAACCGCTACACGGCGGAGCGGCGCGCGCTCGGCAAGCTCCTGTTCTTCGACGCGCGGCTGTCGGGCACCGGCGACGTCTCGTGCGCCAGCTGCCACGATCCCGCGCGTTCCTATGGCGACGGGCGCGCGCGCGCGGTGGGCGTCACGCGGACCACGCTCGGCCGCCGCACGCCGACGGTGCTCAACACCGCGTACGCGCCCGCGCTGTTCTGGGACGGCCGCGCCGAGACGCTGGAGCAGCAGGCGCTCGGCCCCATCGAGGCGGCGGGCGAGATGGGCCTGCCGCTGCCCGTGATGGTGCGGCGGATGAACGCGGTCGCGGGGTATCGCGCGCGCTTCGCCGCCGCCTACGGCAGCGACTCGATCACGCCCGCGCTGGTCGCGAAGGCGATCGCGCAGTTCGAGCGCACGGTCAACTCCACGCCCGCGCCGTTCGACCGCTGGGCGGCCGGCGACGACCGCGCGATCGAGGAGTCCGCGAAGCGCGGCTTCGTGCTCTTCAACGGCAAGGCAAGCTGCGCGAGCTGCCACGGCGGCTGGCGCTTCACCGACGACAGCTTCCACGACATCGGCGTGCCCGGCGCGGACAGCGGCCGCGCGCGCGTGGTGCCGGGCGTCGAGGTCCTCGAGTTCGCGTTCAAGACGCCGACGCTGCGCAACGTCGTGGAGCGCGCGCCCTACATGCACGACGGCTCCGAGCGCACGCTGGCCGAGGTGGTCGAGCTGTACGACCGCGGCGGCCGCGCGCGGCGCGCCAGCCTCTCGCCCTTCATCAAGCCGCTCGGCCTCACGCGCCAGGAGAAGGACGACCTGGTGGCGTTCCTCCGCACGCTGTCGAGCCGCGACACCGTGTCGGTCCCCACGCACTTCCCGCGCTGACCGCCGCCGCGCCGCGCTCGCGGTGCGCGTCCGATCGGCTGCCTCCCTCCTCCTCTCCTCCACGGCCCAACATGCGCCTGCTCCTCGCCACTTCCATCGTCCTCGGCCTCGTCGGCCACGGGACCGCCGACCACGTCGTGTCGCAGAAGAACAAGACGTTCTCCACCGCCGCGCTCACCGTGCACGTCGGCGAGAAGGTCGTGTTCAAGAACGACGACAGCGTGCCGCACAACGTCTTCTCGTCGACCGTCGGCGCCGCGTTCAACCTGAAGTCGCAGGCTCCGGGCGCCGAGTCGCACGCGACGTTCGAGAAGGCCGGCACCGTCGAGGTGCGCTGCGCCTTCCATCCCGCGATGAAGCTCACCGTCACGGTCGCGCCGTAAGCGCGCCGCCATCCCCCTCGCCGCCCTCGCCAAATGCCGCCCACGGCGGACGTCCCCTCCTCGCTCGGTGTGCGCGCCCGGCGTCTCGTCGGCCGGCTGCGGCCGCGCACCGTCGCCGCGCGCACGGTCGCGCTGGTGGTGGGGCTGCTGGTCCCGCTGGTGGCCGGTGGCGTGAAGGTCGCCGACGCCACGCGCCGCGACATCGACGCGCAGGCGGCGGCGATGCAGCGGGCGCGCGCGGTGAAGGAGCTGGCGCTCGCGTCGTACGCGTTCGTGCTGACGCAGAACGGCGCGACGCAGTCGATGATCCTCAGCCCCGCGGAGTTCGCGACGCAGGCCGAGGTGCGCATCGCGGCGTACGACTCGAACTCGGCCAACCTGCGCCGGATGGTCGCGCTGTCCACGTCGCGCGCGACGCGCGAGCTCGTGGGCCGTCTCGCCGCGCTGGACTCGTCGCGGCTGCAGCCGATCGGCACGCGCATGCTGGAGCTGGTGGCGGGCGGCACGCCCGCGCACGCCGACAGCGCGCGGCAGCTCTACTTCGCCGACTACGTGCCGGCGGAGGGCGCGTACCTGGCGCTGGTGCGCCAGCTGACCGGCGTCGCCGAGGCGGAGACGGAGGCCGCGGACGCGCGCCTGATCGCCCTGTCGCACAGCGCCTTCCTCGTGACGGCGGGCTTCCTCCTCTGCAGCGCGGGCGTGGTGTGCGTCGTGGTGTACCTCGGCGCGCGGCGCACGGGGCGCGTGATCGGCCGCGTCGTGGAGCGGTGCGAGGCGATCCGCGCTCAGGCCATCGCGCCGCTCGCGGCGGCGAGCGACCGTCTCGCGGGCGGAGACCTCGACGCCGACGTGTCGTTCCACCTGCCGCCGCTCGCGCTCGCGTCGGACGACGAGCTGGGCGTGCTGGCGCGTGCGCTCGACGGCATGACGGCCGACGCGGCGGCCACCGCGCAGGCGTTCGGGACGTCCACGCGGTCGCTGCGCGGGCTCGTGGACGAGACGCGGCGGCTGACGGACGCGGCGCTCGCCGGCCAGCTCGCCGCGCGCGGCGACGCCGATCGCTTCCAGGGCGCCTACCGCGACCTCGTCGCCGGCATGAACGCGACGCTCGACGCGCTCGTCGCGCCCATGCAGGCCTCGGCCGTCGCGCTCGATCGTCTGGCGGCGCAGGACCTGACGGCGCGCATCGGCGGCGCGTACCGTGGCGACCACGCGCACGTGCAGGCCGCCTTCAACGCCGCCGCCGACGCGCTGGGCGCCGCGCTCCGCGAGGTCGCGCAGGGGAGCGACGCGGTCGCCGGCGCCGGCGGCGAGCTGTCGGCGAGCAGCCGCGTGCTGGCGGAGGGCGCGGCGCAGCAGGCGGACGGCCTGGAGCAGGTCACCGCGCGGGTGGCGGAGCTGCTGGCCGTCGCCGGCCGCAACGGCGAGCGCGCGGAGCAGGCGCGCACGCTGGCCGAGGTGGCGCGCACGACCACCGGCGACGGCGTGGAGAGCGTGCGCCGCCTGGCGGGCGCGGTCGCCGGGATCCGCCGCGCCGCGGGCGACACCGCGAAGATCGTGAAGACGATCGACGAGATCGCGTTCCAGACGAACCTGCTCGCGCTCAACGCCGCCGTCGAAGCGGCGCGCGCGGGCGACGCGGGGCGCGGCTTCGCGGTCGTGGCGGAAGAGGTCCGCGCGCTCGCGCTCCGCAGCGCGGAAGCGGCGCGCAGCACCGCGACGCTGATCGAGGAGAGCGTGCGCAGCGCGGCGCACGGCGCCGGCATCGCCGTGGAGGCCGAGCACCGCCTCGACGAGGCGGGGCAGTGCGTCGCGCGCGTGGCCGAGGTCGTGGGCGAGATCGCGGTGGCCAGCCGCGGCCAGGCGGACGGCGTGGCGGCGATCACCGCCGCGGTGGACGGCGTGAGCGTCCTCACGCGGCAGGCGGCGGAGACGGCGGAGCAGAGCGCGGGCGCCGCGGCCAGCCTCTCCGCCCAGGCGAACCACCTGCACGACGCGATCGCGGGGTTCCGGCTGGACGACCAGCCGGCGCCCGCGACGCCGGCGTCCCCGCCGCGCCCGACCAGACGCCGCCCGGCGCGCGTCGCCTGATCCGGCATGCGAGGCGGGGGCGATCGGCTGGTGCCGATCGCCCCCGCCTCGCGGGTCAGCCCGTCACCAGGCGGCCGAGCCTGCTCTTCGGGTGCGAGGCGGCGAGCGCCTTCGCCTTCGGGGCCAGCAGGCGGCTGACGGCGTACCCCGTGGCCGCGACCGCGAGCGTGCGGACCAGCGGGTTGGGGATCACGCGCGCGATGCGGCGCGAGGCGGTGCGGGTGAGCAGGCCGGAGGCCAGGAGTCGCAGCATGGTCGGATGGGGCTGGAGTGAGCGAGAGCCCCCTTCTGGGCAATGCCCGTTCCCCATCGCCCTGGGGGCGCCGGCTAGATTCGGCGCCATGTCGTCCGCCGTCCCGTCGCCCGCCGCCCCGTCGCCCGTCGCCCCGGCGCACCGCGCCGCGATCCGCGCCGCCCAGACCGGGCTGGTGGTCAACGCCCTGCTGGCCGCGGTGAAGCTGGCCGCCGGGATCTTCGGGAACACCTACGCCCTGGTGGCCGACGCGGTCGAGTCCACGGCCGACATCGTGGCGTCGCTGGTGGTGTGGGGCGGGCTGCACATCGCCGCCCAGCCCGCCGACGAGAACCACCCCTACGGCCACGGCAAGGCCGAGGCGCTGGCGGCCGCGGTCGTGTCGCTGATGCTGATCGTGGCCGCCCTCGGCATCGCGGCGGAGGCGATCCGCGAGATCATGACCCCGCACCGCCCCCCGGCGCCGTGGACGCTGGGGGTGCTGGTGGCGGTGGTGGCGGTGAAGTGGCTGCTGGCGCGGCGCGTGGGCGCGCTGGGCTCGTCGATGGAGAGCACCGCCGTCAGTGCGGACGCGGGCCACCACCTGAGCGACGCGATCACGTCGGCCGCGGCGTTCCTGGGGATCGCCCTGGCGCTGATCGCGACGCGGATGGGCGCGGGGCAGGCGTGGGCGGCGGCCGACGACTGGGCGGCGCTGTTCGCGTCGGGCGTGATCGCCTACAACGGCGTGCACCTGCTGCGGCCCGCGCTGCACGACCTGATGGACCGCATGCCGGGGCAGGAGGTCGTGGGCCCCGTGGAGCGCGCCGCGCGCGGGGTGGAGGGCGTGCTCGACGTCGAGAAGCTGGTCGTGCGCCGCGCCGGCACCGCGCTCTGGGTGGACATCCACGTGCAGGCCGACGGCCGCACGCCGCTGGACGCCGCGCACGTCATCAGCGGGAAGGTGAAGGGGGCGATTCGCCGGGCGGTGCCGAGGGTGCACGGGGTGCTGGTGCATATGGAGCCCTTCGAGCGCGGAACGGCGGAGGACGGAACCGCGGCGAACGAAAGGGCGGAGGACGAAACGGCGCGATACGGAGAGGCGGACCTCTCGGCCTGACGCTTCAGGCTCGAAGGGTCCGCCCCATCGTTTCACGCTCCATCGTCTTCCGCAGTACCGTCTTCCGCCGTTCCGTCCTCCGCCGTTCCGTCCTCCGCCGTTCAGTCCTCGGCCTTCCCCGGCGTATTCAGCTTGTTGCGCAGCGTGCGCACGCTCATGCCGAGGAGCTCCGCGGCCCGCGTCCGGTTCTGCTGCGCCACCTCCAGCGCGCGCGTGATCAGCACCTTCTCCGCCTCGTTCACGTCGAGCGAGCGCAGGACCACGCGCATCGGATCGTCGTCCTCCGCCGCGGCGCCGTTGCCGGTGGCGGTGCCGCTGGGGAGCGCGAGGCCGAAGCCCGCGGCCAGCGCGCGCAGCGGCGACGGGCCGTCGATCGCGCCCGCGACCGTGCTCGCGCGCGTGAGGCCGAAGCGCTCCGCCTCCAGCGCGTGCGGCGGCAGCAGCGGATCGGGCGACAGGATCACCGCGCGCTCGATCACGTGCTGCAGCTCGCGCACGTTGCCCGGCCACGGATAGCGCTGCAGCAGCGCCAGCGTCTCCGGCGCGATCCCGTCCAGCCGCTTGCCCGTGTCCTCCGCCGTGCGCAGCGCGAAGCGGAACGCCAGCAGCGGGATGTCCTCCGGGCGCTCGCGCAGCGCGGGGATCGACATCGGGATCACGCTCAGGCGGTAGTACAGGTCCTGGCGGAAGCGCCCCTGCTGCGCCTCGAGCGCGAGGTCGCGGTTGGTCGTCGCGATGATGCGCACGTCCACCTTGATCGGCGTCGTGCCGCCCACGCGCTCGAACTCCTGCTCCTGCAGCACGCGCAGCAGCTTCGCCTGCAGGTCCAGGCGCATCTCGCTGATCTCGTCCAGCAGCAGCGTGCCGCGGTGCGCGCGCTCGAACGCGCCCTCCACGCGCTTGATCGCGCCGGTGAACGCGCCCTTCTCGTGGCCGAACAGCGCGCTCTCGATCAGCCCCTCGGGCAGCGCCGCGCAGTTGAGCGTGATGAACGGCTTGTCGCGCCGGTCGCTCTGCTCGTGGATCGCGCGCGCGAACAGCTCCTTGCCCGTCCCGCTCTCGCCCTGCAGCAGCACCGTGGCGCGCGTCGGCGCGGCCATCGCCACCGTCTGCAGCGCGCGGCGGATGGCCGGGCTGTCGCCGACGATCTGCCGCTCGCTGCGGATCGCCATCACCTCGTGCCGCAGCGTCTCGTTCTCGCGCTTCAGGCGCACGAACTCCAGCGCCTGCTCCACCGCCAGCTCCAGCTGCTGGGGGCGCACCGGCTTGGTGATGTAGTCCACCGCGCCGGCCTTGATCGACGCCACCGCGTGCTCGATGGACGCGTAGCCGGTGAGCATGATGACCGGCACGTCGTACCCCTCGCGCTGCAGCATCGCGAGGAACTCGAGCCCCGTGATGCCCGGCATCCGGTAGTCCGAGATGATCAGCTCGACCGCCGTCCGCGCCAGCACGTGGAGCGCCTCGGGGACGTTGCGCGCCCCCACCGCCTCGTGGCCGGCGCGGCGCAGGGTGTCCTCGACGATCAGCCCGACGGCCGGCTCGTCGTCCACATACAGGATGGTGGCCATATGGGGACGGAAAATATTGCCGGGGCGTCGGCGCGTAAGCCGCACGTGCGGCGTCGCCACACTCCCATCGGTGATTTTTTCGGCACGAAGCGCCGATACTCGCCCCGGACGGCCCTGTCCGCGTGACCGCCCGCCCCTGTGCGGCGTCCTTGCCACGCTGCCGCTGGCGTTGCCTGCCGACACCACGCGGCACCACCCACCCCGCCCATGCGCGTCACCAACTCGCTCGTCACCCGATCGCTCACCAACCGGCTGCTGGACTCCCAGCGGCTGCTCGCCGAGGCGCAGGAGCGCGTGGCGAGCGGGAAGCGCGTGCGGAAGATGTCGGACGATCCGACGGCGGGGTCGGCGATCATGCAGGCCAGCGGCTCGCTGCGCGCCATCTCGCAGTACCAGCGCAACGTCGGGAACGTCGTCGCCCGGCTGGACGGCGAGGACACCGCGCTCGGCCAGCTGACGGACATGATGACGCGCGCCAAGGAGCTGGCCGCCGCCACCGTCGGCGCCACGGTCGGCGCGCCGGGCCGCCGGGCCGCCGCCCTCGAGGTGCGCGGGCTGCTGGCGCAGGCGATCCAGGTCGGCAACGTGCGCGTCGGCGACGAGTACCTGTTCGGCGGCACGACCAACGACGGCCGGCCGCCGTTCACCGCGTCGACCACGCTGCCCGACGGCACGCGCGTCTTCGTCCAGACGGACACGCCGCCGGCCGTCCCGCCGGCGCCGCCCGGCGACCCGATCCCGCGCCCGCCCACCGGCGAGCGCCAGATCGAGATCGCGGCCGGCTCCACGATGCTCGGCGCCCACGACGGCCAGACGGTCTTCCTCGACACCGGCGTGCTGGCCGCGCTCGAGGACCTCGCGCTCGCGATGGAGAACGACAGCCCGGACGAGATGCGCACGGCGATGGGCGCGCTCGACCGCGGCTTCGACGACGTGCAGGCGCTGCTCGGCGACGTGGGCGCCCGGCAGAATCAGGTCGACTCCGTCCTCGCGGGGCTCGCGGCCCTCGAGGACAACCTCGTCGAGGAGAAGTCCTCGCTCTCCGAGGTCGAGATGGAGGCCGCGATCACCGAGATGCTGCAGCGCCAGACCGCCTACCAGGCCGCCATGATGGCCTCCTCGAAGGTGCTGGGCCTGAGCCTCACCGACTACATCCGTTGAACCACCCGATGACGACGCTGACCGCCTCCGACCCGACGATGGACGCCGTGGAGTCCCCGATCGCCTCCGACCTCCTCGGACCCCTGCAGGTGCCGTCGGCGGCGCTCCTCACCTTCCCGGCGGGCCTCCTCGGCTTCCCGGAGGCGCGGCGGTGGGCCCTCATCCCCTCGGGGCGCGACGGGCTGGCCTGGCTGCAGAGCGCGGACGCGTCGGACCTCATCTTCCTGCTCGCCGACCCGTTCCACTGGTTCCCGGGCTACGAGATCGACGTGCCGAACATGAGCGCGACGCCGGGCGAGGTCGTGACCCCCGAGTCGATCGCGGTGTTCGCCATCGTCACGCTGCCGGGCGGCGGGAACGACCGCGCGAGCGCGAACCTGCGCGCCCCCGTGCTCCTCGACGTCGCCTCGCGCACCGGGCGGCAGATGGTGCTGGCGGACGACCGCTACCAGGTCCAGACGCCGTTCGACCTGGAGTGAGCGTCGGGTCGAAGGATGGACGACGAGCGGGCCGCGACCGGACAGGTCGCGGCCCGCTCAAGTTTTTCGGGCCGCCGCCGATACATCAGGGCACGCGGCCACTTCGGCCACGACAGATCACAGGGAGCACGGACGCTCCGCCAAACTGTAAAGGGAGTTACAGGCCATGAAGATCCAGACGAACACCGCCGCCAACAGCGCCCTGGGCTACATGAAGGTCAATGCCCAGAACACCGAGCGCTCGATCCAGAAGCTGTCGTCCGGCTTCCGGATCAACCGCGCGGCGGACGACGCGGCCGGCCTCGCGATCGCGAACCAGCTGCGCGCGGACGCGAAGACCCTCGGCCAGGCGCAGAAGAACGCCGCCCAGGCGAGCGCGATGCTCCAGATCGCCGACGGCGCGGCGAGCACGCTCGGCAACATCTTCGACCGCATGCGCGAGCTGGCGTCGCAGGGCGCCTCGGCCAACATCGGCGGCCAGGGCTCGAAGCTGCAGGACGAGTGGAACGCGCTGTACAAGGAGGCCGACCGCCTCATCACCGGCACCAAGTACCAGGGCACGAACGTCCTCACGAGCCTCAACGGCTCGGCGGCGACGACGGCGGCCGCGGGTACGGCGGCGCTGAGCGGCGCGACGGCGGGCCAGACGGCCTCGCTCGCGGCGGGCGGCATCGCGGCGTCGAGCGGCGCGACCAACGCGGCGAACGGCAGCTACACGCTGTCGGTCAGCGGCAGCACGATGACGCTGACGGGCCCGGGCGGCACGACGGCGACGGCCAGCACGACGCCCTCCGGTGGCAAGATCACCTTCGCGTCGGCCGGCATCGAGATCAACACGAGCGGCTCCTACGTGGCCGGCTCGGCGGGCACCGCCGCGTCCAGCGGCACGGCCGGCTCGTTCACGGGCGACATCACGGGCGTCACGACGCTGCCCGCCAGCATGTCGGGCTCGAACTCGGGCTACGAGATCCGCGACGGCGCGGCCGGGGCGCTCGAGCTGTGGACGACGGGCGGCGGCGCGGCGAAGGTCGGTGAGACCTCGGGCGCGGTGACCACCGGCGCGGGCTCGGCGACGTTCGACAACGGCGCGGTCATCTCGCTCAGCGGCTTCACGCAGGCCTCGGCCGGCTCGGCGGCGGCGACGGGTTCCTCGAGCGCGCTGACGGCGAACCTCTCGTCGGTCACGAACGCGGTCCAGAACGCGTCGGAGAACGGCTCCTACGCCTTCGTCGACGACGGCGGCACCGGCGTCAAGCTCCAGAAGGGCGGCGTGGACGTCCCGGGCGCGACGGTCGCCAACGCCAGCATCACGAGCGGCGCGACGCTGACCTTCGGCAACTTCTCGGTCACGCTCGACGCCGGCGTCAGCAGCCAGGCGGACCTGATCGGCCAGACCTTCACCTTCGGCGGCGCGGCCGCGGCGGTGGCCCCGACGGCCAGCTCGGCGAACAACGACACCTTCGCGGTCAGCGGCTACAGCGCCGGCTCGGCGGCGGTCGCCAACTCGCTCGACGGCGCGACCTTCTCGGTCAGCGGCATGACGGTGACGGCGGCGGCGGTCGCGGCCCCGAGCATCCTGGTCGGCACCAGCGCCAGCCAGGCGACGGGCACGCTCGCGCAGCGCGCCGCGGTCTACGACTCGGCGGACTCGATCCAGCTCAGCCTCGGCTCGCTCGACGACATGGACATCAAGAACCTGTCGAGCAGCGTGAACACGGGCGCGGGTGCGGCGGCGACGGGGGCCTCGCTCCTGACGACCGCCGGCGCGAAGGACGCGCTGGCCCGCCTCGACCTGGCGCAGGAGAAGCTGAACACCTTCGTCGGTAAGCTCGGTGCCGCGCAGTCGCGCGTCGACTACGCCTCGCAGAACGTCGACTCGATGCTGCAGAATACGCAGGCCGCCGAGTCCTCGATCCGCGACGCCGACATGGCGAAGGAGATGTCGGCCTTCACCAAGAACAACATCCTGCAGCAGGCCGCGCAGTCGATGCTGTCGCAGGCGAACCAGGGCACGCAGGGCATCCTCCAGCTGCTCCGCGGCTGATCGACGCGCCTCCGGCGCTTCGCTGGACAAGCGCTCCGGGGGCCGCCGACTGGCGGCTCCCGGAGCGTGTCGTTCTCGCCGCCGCCTCGTCCTAGGAAGGGGCGGCGCGGGTCCGATCCGCCCCCCGCGTCTCGATCCCGTCCCGCGCATCCGCGGAACCCCTCATGGCCGAATCACTCACCAGCATCCCCGGCGTCTCCAGCGGCATCGACTGGAGCAGCGTCGTGGACGCGATCATCACCGCCGAGAAGCGGCCTGCGACGCGCCTGCAGGCCACCATCACGGCGAACGCGAAGAAGAAGGACGCGCTGGAGCTGTTCCGGCAGGCCATGCAGTCGCTGCAGTCGGCGGCCGACGGCCTGCGCAACGGCAAGGCGCTCGACGCCTTCAGCGTCTCCGCCGTGGGCGCGGACGCCACCGGCCGCGGCGTGCTCGCCGCGACCGTGGGCACCGGCGCGGTCGGCGGCACGTACGCGGTCAACGTCACGTCGCTCGCGGCGGCGCAGAAGACCGTCGCCTCCACCGGCTGGACGGGCACGCAGACGCTCGCCAGCGGCGGCACGCTCACCATCGGCGGCAAGCCGGTGACGCTCGTCGCGGGCGAGAAGCTGAGCGAGGTGCGCGACCGCATCAACGCCGAGACCGCGCGCACCGGCGTGCAGGCCTCCCTCCTGTCGATGAACGCCGACGGGAGCGACCAGCGGCTCGTGCTCACCGGGCAGAAGACCGGCCTGGTGAACGCGTTCGCGGTGGCGGACGACACGAACGGCGCGCTCGTGGCGGCGCTCGGCATCGGCGGCGCGCCGGCGGTGCCGGCGTCGGACGCCACGTTCACGCTCGACGGCGGCGCCACGCCGATCACGCGCCCGACCAACACCATCACCGACGCGATCCCCGGCGTCACGATGACGCTCGGCGCGAAGGGGACGAGCACCGTCACCGTCGAGCGCCAGCCGAACGCCGGCGCGACGACCATGCAGGCGTTCGTCGACGCGTACAACAAGGTGCAGGCGTTCGTGAAGGGGCAGAGCGTCGCCGGCAGCCCGCTGCAGAACGACCCGCTGCTGCGCAGCGTGCGCGGGCAGCTCGCGACGCTCGTGCTGACGCCGGCCGCGCGCGTCGACGACTCGGGCGTCCCCACCGCCGTCGTCGACGACATGACGTCGCTCGGCGCGCTCGGCGTGTCGGTGCAGAAGGACGGCACGCTGACGTTCGACCGGGCCAAGTTCGACGCCGTCTATCCGTCGCGCATGGGCGACGTGCGCGCGGTGCTGTCGGACCGCATGAGCACCGCGTTCCACTTCGCGGACGACATCACCGGGACGTTCACCGGCGAGATCGACAAGCGCGAGCAGGGGATGCAGACGCAGAACGCGACGCTCCAGGCCCGCATCGACGAGTTCGACTCCCGGCTCGCCAAGAAGCGCACGGCGCTCCTCGCCAAGTACGCGCGCTTCGAGGCGTCGCTGGGCACGCTCAAGTCGCTGGGCGAGCAGATGGCCGCCCAGTTCTCGGGACTCAACAAGTCGAGCGACAGCTGACCGCCGCCCCCTGACCCGTCACGGCCGCGCGAGGCGACGACGCACGTCGCGCCCGCGCCGGAGGCCCCCAAGGAGGCCCCATGCTCCGCCCACCCGTCACACGCCAGCTGGACCCCCTCGCCCACCGCGCCGCCATCGACGCGTTGGAGGCGCAGCGTGCCGCCTACCGTCGCTACGCGCGCACGGTGGAGGCGCAGCAGCGCAGCTTCGACGACGGCGACGCCGATCGCGCGGTCGCCGCGACCGCGGTCGCGGTGCAGGGCTTCGAGGAGCTGCAGCAGGGCGCGCAGCGCCTGCAGCCGGTGATCGGCGACGCCTCCGCCCGCGCGTCGGCCGAGCAGATGCTCGAGCTGCAGCGTGAGATGGAGGCGCTGATGCGCGAGGCGAAGCACGCCGAGGTGGCGATCCGCAACATGACGGTGCAGCTGGAGGCGTGGCGCGACGCGTACGGCCGGCAGCTGGCGGAGCTGGGCCTCGCGCCCGGCGCCGCCGGCGAGTCCGTGGAAGGCGAGGCGGCGCGCGGCGGGTACGGCCCGCGCGGCGGCGGCGTGCAGGCGCCCGCGGAGCGCGCGCCCTCGCTCATCGATCGCAAGTTCTGACGAGTTCTGACGGGTGGGCGGTGAAGTAGCGGGTGGTGTAGCGCTCCGGGGCGCGTGCCGATACTGACACGCAGACGCGACCGACTCGACGCGCCGAGCGATCGCCGCCCCACCCGCCGCCGCCCTCCACGCAGGACTGCACCGCCATGAGCTTTCCGGCCACCTCGCCGTACGCCGCCGCCGTCCGTCAGAGCTTCGCCTCGCCGGCCGGTCTGCCCGCCCGCCCCGTCGCCGCGGCGGCCGGCCGCGCGCCGGCCGGCTACGCCAACCAGGCCGCGCGCTATCGCAACGCGGAGCTCGAGTCGGCGTCGCCCGGGCAGCTGGTCGTGATGCTGTTCGACAAGATCCTGCTCACGCTGCGGCGCGCGCGCCTCGCCATCGAGTCGCGCAGCATCGAGGACCGCGTCGAGCTGCTCCTGAAGGCGAACGAGATGATCACCGAGCTGAAGGTGTCGCTCGACTTCGAGCAGGGCGGCGCGATCGCGCAGAACCTGGACGCGCTGTACGCGTTCTCGCTGCGCCAGCTGTTCGAGGCGAGCCGCACGGGCGACGCGGCGAAGATCGACGGCGTGGTGCGCGTGATGGACGAGCTGCGCGACGCGTTCGCGCAGATCGTGAGCAGCGGCGCGGCGCACGGTGGCAGCCCGGCCGCGAACGCGGCGCCCGGTGCGCCCGTGATGCCGATGGCGGCGCGGAGCGCCTGACGTGCCCGAGCTCCCTCCGGAGCAGCGGCCACGCCTGATGACGCCGGCGCGCGGCGCATCGGCCACCGCCGACGCGCGGCCGCGGCACCCGCTCGAGGACAGCGACCACCTCGCCTGGCAGGCGACGGCCGCCGTCCGCCTGCTGGAGCGCTTCGGCGCGCAGCTGCTGGTGGCGCTGGACGCGGTGGGCCGCGGCGACGACCCGGCCCTCGACGCCGCGCTGCTGGAGCGCGACCGCCTGGTGGTGCAGCTGGAGCCGCTGCTCGCCGCGCTGGCCGAGGCGCGCGCGCTGGTGCGCGACTGGCCGGCGGCGCCGAGCGCTTCGAGCAACGCCAGCCAGCAGGCCGTCGCCCTCATCCTCGCCCCGGTGGACGACGCCCTGCAGCACGCGCAGCTGCTGCACAAGCGCCTGGCCGACGAGACGCGCGAGGTGATCGCGCGCCGCACGCAGTCGCCCGCGCCGGTGCGCCGCGGCGGACGCGGCGGGTCGGTCGCCCTCGTCCGCTGACGCCCACGTTCGATCCGCCGCCCGATGTCCGACCGCGACTGGTCGCTCCCGTCCGAGTCCTCCGGCTCCTCCACCCCGCCCGCGGCGTTGCCGGGGGCGGGGTGGGTCGTCGGTAGCGAAGGCCGCGGGCCGGCGTCCGGACTGGACGCCGGTGCGCGGCAGGCGGCGCGGCTGGACGCGCGGCTGGCGGTCTACGCGCAGCATGCCGCCGCGCTGGCCGAGCAGGCGGCGGCCACGCTCGCGGGCGACCACGGGCGCGCGGATGCGCTGGGCGTCGTCCGCGCGGCGGCGGCCGAGCACTTCGCGGAGCTGCAGGCCGCGCCGGCGGCGATGCCGGACGCGTCGTTCGACGCGCTGCTGTCGGACGCGCTGGTGGAGCTGGAGCACCAGGCCGCGGTCGACCTGGCGCTGCGGCAGCGGCTGGTGGCGCTGCGGGACGCGATGTCCCGCGGCGCCGCGTGGGCGTTGGGGGAGGAGGTCCGGGCGGCGCTGCCGGCCCCGACTCCCGAGCCGATGGGAGAGCTCTCGGCGCTGCCGGAGCTGGTCGCGGAGGCGGTGGGGCAGCAGGACGAGGCCCCCGTGCATGCCCTGGAAGGGCTGGACGGCGGGCTGGTGGCCGTGCGGGCCGACGGGGTCGGCCGCGCGCTGGCCGGGCAGTACCCCGGGCTCGTGATGCGCGAGGCGGCGGCGGCGGTGCTGGCCGCGGCCGAGCGTGCGGGTGGAGAGCCGGGGGCAGCAGGCAGGACGGAGACGCAGGGACGCGTCGATCTCACCTTCTAGGATCTTCTAGGTCGTTACCGGATCACGCGTTCAAGTTTCCCGGTCGCCCGCCGATAATCTGGGCAAGGAGGCTAGACACCATGAGCATTCGCAACATCGGCAACACCTACGGTCCGGCCCGTGCCGTGCCTGCCGCGCCCGCCAGCCCCGCGAAGGGGCCCGGTGGCGTGACGGAGCCCGCCACGCCGGCCTCGCCCGCGGCGCCGCGCAACGACTCCGTCCAGATCTCCGACGCCGGCCGCGCGCTGGCCGGGACCGAGGGTGGCGAGCGTGCGTCGTCGCTGAGCCCCGAGCGCGTGGCGGAGCTGCGCCGCAAGGTGCTCGAGGGCGCCTACAACTCCGTCCAGTCGGTCGACCAGGTCGCGCAGCGGATCCTGAAGAGCGGCGATCTCTGACGAGCGGGCAGGCGCGGACTCGAAACGCGCTTCCCGTCGTCCCGCCGCCCGGCTCCGTCTGCTCGCTCTCCATACAAGTCCCCACGGCCGCGACGCTCCGTCGTGGCCGCCCGCCCCCGGCGCGCCGTGACGAGTCCGCAGGACCCGCGCGCCCGCTGCGCACCTCCCGAGGAAGCCCCCCATGAAGTTCTTGGTCGTCGATGACTCGTCGACGATGCGCCGCATCGTCGTCAACTCGCTCCAGCGCATCGGATTCACCGACATCGTCGAAGCCGGCGACGGGAAGGAGGCGCTCGAGAAGTACGACGCCACCATCCGGTTCGTGATCACGGACTGGAACATGCCCAACATGACGGGCACCGAGCTGGCCAAGGCGCTGCGCGACCGCGGCGAGCAGGTCCCGATCCTCATGGTGACCGCGCGCAGCGTGCGCGAGGACATCATCGAGGCGATGGAGGCGGGCGTGAACAACTACATCGTGAAGCCGTTCACGCCGCAGATCCTGAAGGAAAAGATCGACGCGCTGATGAGCGTCGCGGCCGGATGACCACCATGGCCGCCCGTCACGAAGTCCTCTACGAGACCGAGGCGACGCTCCGCCTGGTCGACCAGGAGCTCGAGGGGCTCCAGCCCGCGGCGCCCCAGCCGGCAGAGGCGCAGCCCGAGCACCCCGCCGCGATGCACCTGCGCGCGCTGCTCAACCAGCCCGAAGGCCAGCCGGTCGGTCTCGCGGCGCTCCCGTTCATCCTGGAGCGCGCGAACCACGAGATCCAGGCGGTGCTCGCGAACCTGCGCGACAGCCGCAACGCGCTCGAGACCGCGACGGTCGAGAAGCTGCAGCACACGAGCGAGAAGCTGCGCGAGGTGACGTCGGCCACCGAGGTGGCGGCGACGGACATCCTGGATGCGCTGGACCGCGCGCAGAACATGATCGACGACCTCGACGCGGCCGACGCGGCGGGCGACAAGGACAAGGGCCAGCACACCCGCGACCTCCTGCGCGAGGAGATCTTCGGGATGATGGGCTGCCTCCAGTTCCAGGACATCACGACGCAGCAGCTGGCCTACGCGTCGAGCGTGCTGACGGACATGGAGAGCCGCCTGCTGAACATCGCGAAGCTGTTCGACCCGGCCACCGTGATGGTGCGCGCCGGCACGCAGTCGCCCGACGCGCGCACGTTCGACCCGAACGCCACGACCCGCAACGCGGATCAGCGGCAGGCGGTGGCGGACGAGATCTTCAAGTGAGCGGTGGGGCGGAGGACGATACTGCGGAAGACGGAACTACGGAGCACGATGAAGCGTGAGACGAAACGGCGGGACGGCGCACTGGCGCGGTCCCGCCGTTTCCGTACCGCCAAGCTGCTCGTCTCCGCCGTGGACGCCCCACCGTCTCACGCTTCATCGTCCTCCGCTTCACCGTCCTCCGCCTCTCCGTTGTCCGCCGTTCCTCCTCTGGCCGCCGTCGCGCACGAGCTCCGCACGCCCCTCCACGGCATGCAGGGGCTCCTCGACCTCCTGCGCGCCACGCCGCTCGACGCCGAGCAGTCCGCGCACGTCGCCGCCCTCGGCGACGCGGCGGCGGCGATGCTGCGGCTGGTCGAGGACGCGCTGACGCTCGCGCGGCTGGAGGCGGGCGGCGAGGACGCGGCGGAGGCGGCGGCCGTCGCGCCGCGCGCGCTGCTGGAGGATGCGGCGCGCACGCTGGCGCCGCTGGCCGCCGCGCGTGGGCTCACGTGCGACGTCGAGGTGGCGGACGACGCGCCCGCGACCGTCGTCCTGCCCGCCGACCGCGTGCGGCAGGTGCTGCTCAACCTCGGCGGCAACGCGGTGAAGTACACGCGGCGCGGCGGCGTGCGGCTGCGGGCGCGCGGCGACGGCGGCGACCTCGCGCTCGACGTGATCGACACGGGCCCGGGGTTCACCGACGCGCAGCGCGCGCGCCTCTTCCGCGCGTGGGACCGGCTCGATGCGGCGGACGACGCGTCGCCCGTCGGTGGCAGCGGGCTGGGGCTCGTGCTCGCGCAGGCGCTGACGGCGCGCCTGGGTGGCCGGCTGGAGGTCGCGAGCGTGCACGGGCAGGGGAGCACCTTCACGCTGCGGCTGCCCGCCGCACCGCCGGCGGCGACCCTCGGCGGTTAATCCGCCCGCGGCACCGGCCGATACTGGCTCCAGAGGCGTCGCGCCCGCGACCGCCGCCCACCTGGAGTCCCCGTGATCCTCCTCATCGAAGACGACCTCGTGACGTGTCACATCATGACGGCGCTGCTCAAGCGGCTCCGCCATGCGCACGTCGTGGCGCACAACGGCGCCGAGGCCCTCGAGCAGGTGGCGCGGCAGCCGATCGACCTGATCATCGCCGATCTCATGCTCCCCGACATGCACGGGCTGGAGCTGATCGAGCAGATCCTGGTGCGGCCGCACCTGCAGGACATCCCCGTGATGTTCTGCACCGCGAGCGCCGACGCCAAGACCGTCGAGCGCGCGCTCGCGCTGGGCGCGGTCGACTTCGTCAAGAAGCCCATCAACGTCGACGCGTTCGCGACCCGCATCGAGCGCGCGCTCAAGCGCGCGCCCGCGCGCTGGGAGAGCTGGCGCGAGATGATCAAGCGCCTGCGCGTCGACAGCCGCACCTTCCACCCACTGCTCATGCTCGCCCGCGACCACCTCGCGGAGCTGGTGCAGAACCTCGGCAAGATCCGCGAGGGGCGGTCGTCGGTGGACGAGATGGGCAAGGACGAGCTCTCGTCGCGCGTGCTGCGCGTGCGCGGCGCCGCGCTCAACGTCGGCGCCATCCGCACCGTGCAGCTGGTCGACTTCCTCTGGTCGGGGCGCGCCACGCACGAGGACGTGGCCGACCTGCACGCGGCGCTCGTCATCGAGCTCGCCGCCTTCGAGCAGGCGCTCCAGAGCCGCAGCTCGCAGTTCTTCGCCGCCGCAGCCGGCGGCCGCTGATCCCGTATCTCCTGCTTCCTTCCGGACACCCTGATGTCTGAGTTCACGCTCGACGACGCCGTCACCCTGCTGCTGCAGCTCGAGCCCGAGGATCGGGAGGAGTTCGCGCGCATCCGCGAGGCGCTCGCCGACCTCGCCTTCGGCAACAAGGTGCCGATCGCCATCCAGCCCACGGTCGCGAAGGCGGTGCGCGTGCTGAAGCCCCTCGCCGAGGGGACCGCCGCCGATCCCGCCGCCACGTTCGCGGAGGTGTGCGCGCTGATCGAGCAGGCGATGGACGCCGGCCTCGCCGCCCCGCCGGCCGCCGCTCCCGCGGCCGCCGCTCCACCGTCTCACGCCGTATCGTCCTCCGCCGTTCCGTCCTCCGCGCCATCGGAGTCCGACGTGCTGCCGGCCGACGTCGACCTCGACCTGCTGCGCGACTTCCTCGTCGAGAGCCGCGACTGCATCAGCGGCTCCGAGGCCGCGCTGCTGGCGCTCGAGCACACGCCCGACGACATCGAGGCCGTCAACACGGTCTTCCGCGCGTTCCACACGGTGAAGGGCACGTCGGCCTTCATCGGGCTGGTGCGCCTGACGAGCTTCGCGCACGAGGCGGAGTCGCTGCTGTCGCGCGTGCGCGACCGCGAGATCGCCTACACGAGCGCGTGCGCGACGCTGTCGCTGCGCTCCGTGGACATGCTGAAGGCGCTGCTCGACGCGGTCGAGGAGACGCTGCGCACGAGCGGCCCGGGCGGCGCGCTGGAGACGCCGGACGGCTACCAGGCGCTCATCGACGCGCTGGTGGGCTACGACGGCAGCGACGCGGCTCCCGCGATCGCCGCCGCAGCGGCGGCCGAGGTGGCGCCGTCGATCACCGCGCCCGCGCTGGCGTCGCTCGCGGCTGAGGTGGCGGGCGCGCCCGCGGTCGAGCGCCGGCAGGGCGATCGCCGGCAGGGCGACCGTCGCCAGGGCGACCGCCGCGCCGCCGGCAGCGAGGCCGACCAGTTCCTGCGCGTCCGCACCGACCGCCTCGACCGCCTGATCGACATGGTGGGCGAGCTGGTGATCGCGCAGTCGATGATCGCCGGCGACCAGACCCTGGCCGCTGCCGCGGGCACGCACCACGAGCTGACGAAGAAGATCACGCACGCGGGCAAGATCGTGCGCGAGCTGCAGGACCTGAGCATGTCGATGCGCATGGTCCCGCTCAAGGCGACCTTCCAGAAGCTCACGCGCCTGGTGCGCGACGTGGCCGCGAAGCTGGGCAAGGACGTCGAGTTCTCGACCGAGGGTGAGGACACCGAGGTCGATCGCAACATGGTGGACGTCATCGGCGACCCGCTCGTGCACATGGTCCGCAACGCGCTCGACCACGGCGTCGAGACGCCCGAGGACCGCCTGCGCGCGGGCAAGGCGCGGCAGGGGCACGTCAAGCTCTCCGCCTATCAGTCGGGCGGCAGCGTGATCGTGGAGCTGAAGGACGACGGCCGCGGGCTCAATCGCGAGAAGATCGTCCGCAAGGCGATCGAGAAGGGGCTGATCGACAGCGACCGCGGCATGACCGACGGCGAGGTGTTCCAGCTCATCTTCGCGCCGGGCTTCTCGACCGCCGACCAGGTGACGGACGTCTCGGGCCGCGGCGTCGGCATGGACGTCGTGAAGCGCAACATCGAGAGCGTCCGCGGCCGCATCGAGATCGTCTCGGAGCCGGGGCAGGGCACGACCTTCTACGTGCGCCTCCCGCTCACGCTCGCGGTCACCGACGGCATGCTGGTGCGCGTGGGCACGGAGCGCTACATCGTGCCGACGACCAACATCCACATGAGCTTCCGCCCGGAGCGCGGCATGCTCCAGACGGTCGCCGGCCGCGGCGAGGTCGTGACGCTGCGCGGCGAGGTGATGCCGGTCGTCCGGCTGCACCGCCTCTTCCGCGTCCCGGGCGCGGTCGAGGATCCGACGCAGGCGCTGCTCATGATCGTCGGCGACGGCCACCAGCGCCGCAGCGCGCTGCTGGTGGACGAGCTGCTCTCGCAGCAGCAGGTGGTCGCGAAGTCGCTCGGCGACGGCATCGGCGCGGTCGGCGGCATCGCCGGCGGCGCGATCCTCGGCGACGGCCGCGTGGGGCTCATCCTCGACGTCACCGACATCGTCGCGCTCGCGCAGAGCGGCGAGGCGACGCCCGAGTGGGCCGAGGGGAAGCGCGCCGTCGCCTGACGCGCGGAGCGTCGACGACTGGGGGGCCGGCGAGCGCGATGCTCGCCGGCCCCGCGTCGCGTTCGGAGCGCGAGACGCTCGGGATGAGCGGCGAGTCATGATTTTTCCGTGAATGTGAGCGCGCTGCCATCAAGCCGTGCGACGCTGCGACGATACTGGAGGTGTGGGCGTCGCGCCCACGTCACACCCCTCCGCACGGCGCCCCCCTCCCGCGCCGGCCCGCCGCGCTCCCGCGGCCGCACTCACCTCGACGCGTCGCTCTTCCGAGGTCCCTCCATGCAGTGGTTCGCCGACCTGCCCCTCCGGACGAAGCTCGTCTCGGCCTTCGCGTTCATCGCCCTCGTCGGCGCGGGCGTCGGCGCGCTCGGCGTCACGAGCGCCCGCCGCCTCGCCGCGGCCGACCGGACGCTCTACGACAACATGACCGTGCCCATCGGCGAGCTGGGCGCGATGGCGACCGCGGTGCAGCGCACGCGCGTGAACATGCGCGACGTCATCCTCGCCACGTCGCCCGAGGACGCGGCGCACGACCAGCAGCGCATCGGCCAGATCGCCGCCGAGATCGACTCGCTGATGACGCGCTACGAGGCGCGGATCATCACCGACTCGATGCGCGCGCGCTTCACGCAGCTGAAGGCCGAGTACGCGGCCTTCGCGCCCGTCCGCGACAGCCTGGTGGCGCTGGGCGTCGCCGGGCAGGACTCGGCCGCCATCGCGCTGCTGCGCGGCGACGCCGCGAGGGCGCAGAAGAGGATCGAGGCGTCCATCGTCGGCATGACGGCGATGAAGGTCTCGCAGGCCGAGGCGACCGCGCGCGCCAACGAGGCGCTCGCCGCGCGCACCTCGTGGCTGATCGCCATCATCGCCGTGTCCGGGATGGCGCTGGCGCTGGTCATCGGGTGGGCGACGGCCGCGCGCCTCACGCGCTCGGTCCGCGCGATCGCCGACCGCGCGACCCGCCTCAGCGACAACTGCGTCGCCGCGCTGCACGGCGCGCTCGAGGCGATCGCCAGCGGCGACACCGGCGTCGAGGTCGTCCCGACCACCACGCCGCTAACCGTCAGGTCGCGCGACGAGCTGGGACAGCTGGCCACCACGGTGAACGCGCTCATCACCCGCACGCGGGGCGCGGTCGCGGCCTACGGCACGGCGCGCGCGGCGCTCAACGCCACCATCGCGCAGACCAACATGGTCGTCGCGGCCGCGCGCGCGGGCGACCTCTCGGCCCGCGCCGAGACCGACGGGATGCAGGGCGCGTACGCGGAGCTCGCGGGCGGCCTGAACGCGACGCTCGAGGCGGTGGTCGCGCCGATGCGCGAGTCCACCGCGGTGCTGGAGCGCGTCGCGGCGCGCGACCTCTCGCTGCGCGTCAGGGGCGACTACGTCGGCGACCACGCGCGGGTGAAGGTCGCGCTCAACGCGGCGCTCGACGCGCTCACGGAGGCGCTGTCCGAGGTGCGCGTCGCGAGCGAGCAGGTGGCGTCGGCCAGCGGCCAGATCGCCGGCGGCAGCCAGTCGCTCGCCGAGGGCGCGAGCGAGCAGGCCGCGAGCCTCGAGGAGGTCGCCGCCAGCGTCACCGAGCTGGCCGCGATGGCCGAGCGCACCGCGGGCAACGCGCAGGAGGCCGACACGCTCGCCCGCCAGACGCAGGACGGGGCCGGCCAGGGCGCCGCCCGCATGCGCGAGCTGGCCGCGGCGCTCGGCGCCATCGAGCAGTCGTCCGCGCAGACGGCGAGGATCGTGAAGACGATCGACGAGATCGCGTTCCAGACCAACCTGCTGGCGCTGAATGCGGCCGTGGAAGCCGCGCGCGCCGGCGACGCGGGCCGCGGCTTCGCGGTGGTCGCCGAGGAGGTCCGCGCGCTCGCGCTCCGCAGCGCGGAAGCAGCGCGCAACACTGGCGCGCTGATCGAGGAGAGCGTGCAGCGCGTGCTCGGCGGCGTCGCGCTGGGCGAGCGGGCGGCGGCGGAGTTCGACGAGGTGTCGCGCCGCGTGGCGCGCACGTCCACCGTGGTCGCGGAGATCGCCGCCGCGGCCGGTCAGCAGACCGACGGCATCCGCCAGATCACCGACGCCGTCAACGGGATGAACACGGTCACGCAGCAGACCGCCGCCAGCGCCGAGGAGAGCGCGTCCGCCGCCACCGAGCTGGCGGCGCAGGCGGAGCGCATGCAGGAGGTGGTGGGCGCCTTCCAGCTGGAGGCGGCCGCCGCGCGGCCGGTCGTGGAGCGGGAGACGAAGTCGCGGGCGCCCCGGCGGATGATGGCGACGGCCTGACCGCCGCCCCCTCACGGAGTCGCCGCGCGACGCGGGCGGCCGGTGCGCGCGCACCGGCCGCCCGCGTCGCGTTCGCGAGCCGCCACGGGGGCTGTGGCGTGACGAAAACGTCGAGCGTGAATGTGGCGTGCACGCGTCAAGTCGCCTGCGGCCGCGTCGAGACTCGGGGCACAGCACGTCGTCGTACGCTCCGACCACTCCTTCGCGGTACCCACCCATGACCTGGTTCGACAACCTCCGCCTCTCCCGCAAGCTCGCGCTCGCGTTCACGTCGCTGGTCGCCCTCATGCTGGGCCTGGGCGGCGTGGCGTACACGCAGCTCGGCGCCATCCGCGCGAACACCGTGGACATCGCCGACAACTGGCTCGTCGGCACGCGCACGCTCGGCGAGGTGCGCCGCTCGGCGTTCCAGCTCCGGATCGGCGCGCGCGACGCCATCCTCGCCCGCACCGACGAGGCGCGCGCTGGTGCGCTCAAGGCCATCGCGAGCGCGCGCGACAGCGTCGCCGCGGCGCGCCACCGCTACGAGGCGACCATCACGACCGCCGAGGAGCGGGAGCTCAACAAGGCGATCTGGGCCGCGTTCACGGAGTACGACACCGGCGTGAAGCCGCTGCTCGACGCCGTGGAGCAGCGCGACTTCATCGCCGCCGTCACGGCGCTCGACGCGATCCAGCCGGCGGGCAGCCGCCTGACCGCGGCCATCGCCGCCGCGGTGGACTTCAACACGCGCGGCGCGCAGCAGGCGTCGGCCGATGCAGCCGACACGTTCACGCGCGGCAAGCAGCTGGTGGTCGGCGTGCTGTTCGCGGCGGTGCTCCTCAGCATCGTGCTGGCGGTGACGCTCGTGCGCGGCATCGCGATCCCGGTCGGCCGCGTCACCGGCCAGCTCCGCCTGCTCGCGGACGGCGACGTGACCGGCACCGCCGACGGTGCGCGCGACGCCGATGCGGCGCGGCGCGACGAGGTGGGCACGCTGGCCGCCGCGTGCGCGGACCTGCGCCGGTCGCAGCGCGCCATCGCCGGCGCGGCCGAGGCGCTCGGCGACGGCGACCTGTCGGTGGCCGTCGATCCGCGCGGCGAGCGCGACGTCCTCGGTCATGCGTTCGTGCGCCTGCGCGCGACGGTCGAGCGGCTCACGGGCGACGTGGCGTCGCTCACGGTCGCGGCGCGCGAGGGGCGTCTCGACACGCGGGCCGACGCCGCGCGCTATCGCGGCGCGTTCGCGGAGCTGATGGATGGGCTGAACGCGACGCTGGACGCGGTCGTCGCGCCGATGCAGGAGTCGACCGCGGTGCTGGAGCGCCTCGCGCAGCGCGACCTGACGGCGCGCGTGAACGGCGACTACGCGGGCGACCATGCGCGCGTGAAGGACGCGCTCAACGCCGCGGTGGACGCCCTGGGCGAGGCGCTGCGCGAGGTCGCGTCGGCGAGCGACCAGGTGGCGGCCGCCGGCGGGCAGATCGCGGGTGGCGCGCAGGTGCTCGCGGAAGGCGCGAGCGAGCAGGCCGCCACGCTCGAGGAGGTCGCGGCCAGCGTGCACGAGCTGAACGCGATGGCCGAGCGCAGCGTGGAGAACGCCGGCGAGGCGCGCGCGCTCGCGGCGACGACGCAGAGCAGCGCCACCGCGGGCGCCGAGAAGATGACGCGCCTCGCGTCCGCGCTCGACGCCATCAAGACGTCGGCCGACCAGACGGTGCGCATCGTGAAGACGATCGACGAGATCGCGTTCCAGACGAACCTGCTCGCGCTCAACGCCGCCGTCGAGGCGGCGCGCGCGGGCGACGCGGGCCGCGGCTTCGCGGTCGTGGCGGAAGAGGTCCGCGCGCTCGCGCTCCGCAGCGCGGAAGCGGCGCGCAACACCGCCGCGCTGATCGAGGAGAGCGCGCAGCGCGTCGCGGGCGGCGTGGTCCTCGGGCAGCAGGTCGCCGCGGACTTCAGCGAGATGACGCGCCAGGTGTCGCGCACCTCGGAGGTCGTCACCGAGATCGCGGCCGCGTCCGAGCAGCAGACCGGCGGCGTGCGGCAGATCGTGCAGGCCATCGGCGAGATGAACGGTGCCACCCAGCAGACCGCCGCGAACGCCGAGGAGGCCGCGGCGGCGGCCGAGGAGCTGTCCGCCCAGGCGGCACGCCTGCAGGAGGTCGTGGGCGAGTTCCGACTCGGTACGTCCCAGGCGGCGCCGGCGGCGCCGCGCGCGGCCGGCGAGGCTCAAGCGAGCCGCAGCCCGCGCCGACACTCCCTGGTGTGAGCCACAGGCCACGCCCGTCCCCACCATCCGAGACGTCTCTCCCCATGAGCACCATGCCTTCCACGCCCGGCGGCGCCGCCGTGGCCACCCCGGCGCAGGACCGCGGCGGGAAGTTCCTGACCTTCTACCTCGCCGACGAGGAGTACGGCGTGGAGATCCTGAAGGTGCAGGAGATCATCGGCCTGCAGCCGATCACGCGCGTGCCGCGCACCCCGGCCTTCATCCGCGGCGTCATCAACCTGCGCGGCAAGGTCATCCCGATCATGGACCTCCGGGAGCGCTTCGGCATGGCGAGCGCCGCCGAGGCCCTCGCCGGCGCCACGGAGGCCGAGGTGGCCGCCGCCGAGGCCGTGCGCTGCATCATCGTCGTGGAAGTGGTGGGGCCCACGGGCCGCGCGGTGCCGGTCGGGATCGTGGTGGACCGGGTGAGCGAGGTCTCGGCGATCGCGGGCGCGGAGATCGAGGACGCGCCGAGCTTCGGCTCCGGCGTGCGCACCGAGTACCTGCTGGGGCTCGGCAAGTCGCAGGGGCGCGTCAAGCTGCTGCTCGACATCGACCGCGTGCTCGCGGCGGACGAGCTGGAGCAGCTGCCGGACGCGGACGTCGAGGCCGACGCGGCCTGACGCACGCTTCCCACGGGACGGGACGAGGGGGCGCGGCCGGTCGGCCGCGCCCCCTCGCCGTTTCCCTGTGCACACCGCACGCGTCGAATCATGCGCGGATCGTCACGCGCCGCGCGCGCGCGTTCGCTTCAATCGCCGTCCATCGCTGCCGACACTGCTGTCCATGAGCGCCCTCGCCGTCGAATCCGACCTCACCGCGGCCCAGTTCCGCGAGATCAGCCGCACGGTCTACGAGATCGCCGGCATCCAGCTCCGCGAGGGGAAGGAAGGGCTGGTGCGCTCGCGTCTCGCCAAGCGGCTGCGCGCGCTCAACCTGCCGACCTTCGAGGCGTACCTCGACCGCGTGCGCGCCGACGCGCGCGAGCTGGCCGAGATGGTCGATCAGCTCACCACCAACAAGACCAGCTTCTTCCGCGAGTCCGCGCACTTCGACTTCCTCCGCGAGCGCGTGCTGCCGACGCTGGGCGCGGGGCCCGTGCGCATCTGGAGCGCCGGCTGCTCCAGCGGCGAGGAGCCGTACACGCTGGCGATGATCATCCGTGACGCGTGGTCGGACGCCGACCGCCGTGACGTGAAGATCCTCGCCACCGACATCTCGCGCCGCGTGCTCGCGACCGCGCAGGCGGGCGTCTATCCCGACGCGCTGATGGAGGACGTCGCGCCCGACCTGCTGCGCCGCCACTGGACGCGCTCGGCCGCCACGCCGGCGGGGGGGCGCCCCGACTCGGGCACCGGCTGGCGCGCGAGCGACGCGCTGCGGAAGCTCGTCACCTTCGCGCCGCTGAACCTGATGGGGAAGTGGCCGATGCGCGGGCCGTTCCAGGCGATCTTCTGCCGCAACGTGATGATCTACTTCGACAAGGCGACGCAGCAGGCGCTGGTCGAGCGCTACTACGACCTGCTCGCGCCGGGCGGCCACCTGTTCGTGGGCCACTCCGAGAGCCTGAGCGCGCTGTCGCACCGGTTCGCGTACGTGCAGCCCGCGGTGTACCGCAAGTGACCGCGCCGCAGCCCGCGCGCCGCGAGGCGCCCGTCACGCCCGCCGCGCCCGATGCGGCGCCGTCGCCGGAGCAGGGGCGGCCGCTGCTCGCCATCCGCGCGCGCGACCTCGTCGTCGGCGTCGCCGACGTGAAGCTCGCCAGCGAGAGGGGCCAGCGGCTCATCACCTACGCGCTCGGCAGCTGCCTGGGGATCGTGATCCACGATCCGGTCGCCGGCGTCGCGGGATTGCTCCACGCGATGCTCCCCGACAGCACGATCGACCGCGCGAAGGCGGCGGTGAACCCGGCGATGTTCGTGGACACCGGCGTGCCGCTGCTCTTCCGCGAGAGCTACAAGCTGGGCGCGAAGAAGGAGCGCATCGTCGTGAAGGTCGCGGGCGGCGCGCACGCCGGCGCCACCGAGGACGCCGACCAGTTCCAGATCGGGAAGCGCAACTTCCTGATGCTTCGCAAGCTGCTGTGGAAGAACAACGTGCTGCTGCAGGCGCACGACGTGGGCGGCTGCCAGACGTCGCGCACGATGGTCGTGGACGTCGCCACCGGCGCCGTCATCATCCGGTCGCAGGGCGCGGAGACGTCGCTGTGATCCCTCACCTCCTCTCCCCACTCACCCGTCGCGGCGCCGTCCTCCGCGGCTCCCGGATCTAGCCATGGCTTTCAACGTCCTGGTCGTCGACGACAGCGCGGTGATGCGCGCGATGATCATCCGCGTCGTCAAGATGAGCGGCGTGCCGCTCGGCGAGTTCTACGAGGCGGGCAACGGCGAGGAGGGGCTGCGCCAGCTCGGCGCGAACTGGATCGACCTCGTGCTCCTCGACATCAACATGCCCGTGATGAACGGGGAGGAGATGCTCCGCCGCCTGCGCGCCGATCCCGAGACCGCGCGCCTGCCCGTGATCGTCGTCTCCACCGAGAGCAGCGAGACGCGCGTGCACGCGCTCGAGGAGCTCGGCGTCGCGTTCGTGCACAAGCCCTTCGCGCCGGAGGACCTCCGCGCGACCATCCTCCGCGTGACCGGCGTGACCCCCGATGACGAGTACTATGCCGTCCCCGCTGCTGACGGCGGCGACTTCGACTTTTGAGTCGCTCGCCCTCCTGTTCGCCGAGTCGCCGCCGAGCGGCGCGCAGCTCGACGCGCCGCTGACGCACGCCGTGCGCGTGGCCTTCACGGGCCCGTGCGCGGGCGCGCTCGACGTCGCGGTGAGCGACGACGTGGCCGTCGCGCTGGCGGCCAACATGCTCGGCCTCGACCCTGACACGGTTCGTCACGAGAGCCAGTGGCGGCACGACGCCGTCGGGGAGCTCGCCAACGTCGTCTGCGGCAACGTGCTGCCGCTGGTCGCCGGCCGTGAGGCCGTGTTCCACCTCGCCGCACCCGCCGTCCGCGCCGTCGCGGACGCGCCGGCCGCCGGCGACGGCCCGTCCGCGCTCACCGCGACGCTCGGCGTCGACGGCGGCCGCGCCGTGCTGACGCTGGTCCTGGACGATCCCGCCCCGTTGCACCTGCTGCCGTGATCCGCGTCCTCATCGTCGACGACTCCGCCCTCGTGCGCAAGATCCTGAGCGAGCAGCTCTCGAAGCATGCGGACATCGAGGTCGTCGGCACCGCGATCGACCCCTACGTCGCCCGCGAGAAGATCGTCCGCCTCCGTCCCGACGTCATCACGCTCGACGTCGAGATGCCGCGCATGGACGGCCTCAGCTTCCTCGCGAAGCTGATGCGTCACTTCCCGCTCCCCGTCGTCGTCGTCAGCTCGCTGACGCCGCGCGACAGCGACAACGCCGTGCGCGCGCTCTCGCTCGGCGCCGTGGACGTGATCGCCAAGCCGGGATCCGCGCTGTCCACGCAGGGCATCACCGACGAGCTGGCGCGCGCGGTGCGCACCGCGGCGCGCGCCCGCGTGCGGACCGTGGCGTCCGCGCCGGCGCCCGCGCCGGCGGTGCGTGGAGCGGTCGGTGCCGACGTGCCCGACCTCGCGCCGCCGCCCGTGCTGCTCGACACGACGCACAAGGTGCTCGCCATCGGCGCGTCCACCGGCGGCACGCAGGCCATCGAGCAGGTGCTGCGCGCGCTGCCGGCCAACGCGCCGGGCACGGTGATCGTGCAGCACATGCCCGAGCACTTCACCGCGGCGTTCGCGAAGCGGCTGAACGGGCTGTGCGCGATGGAGGTGCGCGAGGCGCGCGACGGCGACGCCGTGGTGCCGGGGGTCGCGCTCGTCGCGCCGGGCGGGAAGCACATGGTGCTGCAGCTCAGCGGCGCGCGCTACTTCGCGCGCATCAAGGACGGCCCGCCGGTGCACCACCAGCGGCCCGCCGTGGACGTCCTGTTCCAGAGCGTCGCGCGCCACGCGGGGCGCAACGCGATCGGCGTCATCCTCACGGGCATGGGCGCCGACGGCGCGAAGGGGATGCTGGCGATGCGCGAGGCCGGCGCGCACACGGTCGCGCAGGACGAGGAGACGTGCGTCGTCTTCGGGATGCCGCGCGAGGCGATCAAGATGGGTGCGGCCGCGGAGATCGTCGGGCTGCCGCAGGTGGCGCCGTCGGTGCTGCGCGCGCTGGCGCGCGTGACGGGCGACGCGCTGGCGATGGTCTGATCCTCGGCCCTCGATCTTCGATCGTCGCCGCCGCATGCGATGCGGGCCCGGCTTCCGAGTGGAAGCCGGGCCCGCATCGCGTTCCGGGGGTCGTGTCGCCCGTCAGCGCGTGCGCACCGACTGCCGGCGGCGCCGCGCGACGCCCGCCAGCGCGACCATGCCGGTCGCCATCAGCAGGTACGTGGACGGCTCCGGGACGACCGAGCCCGTGCCGCCGCCGCCGATCCCGGGCACGATGAACTCCTGCGCGCCGCCGAGCGCCTGGCCGACGCCGGTGACGTCGGTCAGCACCCAGTAGTTCGAGAAGTCGAAGCCCGCGAAGCCCGAGGCGGCCGCCGACGCGCCGGCCGCGTCCCACGCGTTCGCCGCGTACTGACCCGGCGCCCAGACGTTCCAGATCGCGTGCTGGATGTCGGCCCACGACTCGCTCGAGTGCAGGCCGAACTGCGTCGTCAGCCAGGCGGTCGTGCGGTACTTCGTCATCGCCGTCGGGTCGCTGGCGGCGGCGTGCCGCGTCGTGCTCAGCGTCGCCGCCGGGTCGGCGAGGCTGGTCAGCACGCCCGTCCAGCTGTCCCCGATCGAGACGTCGTTCAGCACGTCGATGCAGAACATCGTGATCGACTGCGCGCTGCCGGGGAGCGTCTGGAGCGTGCCGTTGAACGGGCCGATGAGGTGGTAGCCGTCGCTCTCGGCGGTCGTCCCGCCGAGGTAGGTGACGGTCGTCTGCGCGGCGGCGACGGTGGCGGACAGGGCCATCGCCGCTGCGCCGACGAGGGAACGGAGCAGGGTCATGCGGGACTCCCGGCAACAGATACAGATCGACCCCCGACGGACGTGCCGGGGGTCGTGTGTAGCTCATGCACAACACATACCTGAGCCTGCAGCGTCGAGTCAACACCCGTTCATGATTCGTTCAGTCGACCCTGCCGTCCCGCACCACCACCGTGCGCTGCCCCACCGTCGGCAGCGGCATGGGCGCCTTCGCATCCTTCATCGCCGCGCCGTGTCCCTCATGGGCAGGCTCCGCGGGGGCCTCCTCGCTCCAGGCCAGCGCCAGTCGGGCGCCATCGAGCGCCAGTACGGGGAAGGTCGCCGCGCGCGCGCCGTCGCTCGCGTGGGTGGCCGGGCCGAAGGTCGCCCCGCCGTCGCGCGACACGCGCACCTGCACCACCGGCGTGTTGCGCGTCCCGTCGTCCCACGCGACCACCACGCGCCCGGCCGCCGCGCCGTCTCCCGTGACCGCGAGCTGCACGTGCGCCGGCCGCGACCGCTCGGCCACCCCCAGCGGCACCGGCGCGCCGAACGCCTGCCCGCCGTCGTCCGACCGCGCGTAGAAGACGCCGGCGGCGCCCTCCTTCCCGCTCCACCACGCGACGTGCACGCGGCCCGCGGCGTCCACCGTCAGCGACGGGCCCGCGTGCGGGCAGCCGTCGATCACCCAGCCGTCGCGCTGCGCGCGCACCGGCGCCGCCCACGTCCGTCCACCATCCGCCGACCGCGCCACGACGACCTCGCGCACCTGGCCCGGCGCCACCGTGCGCCACGCCGCATAGACCGTGTCGCCGCGCCCGGGCGCGACCGCCGTGCGGCAGCAGGGGCAGCTCTCGCCCGCGTGCACGCGCACGTTCGGCTGCCACGTCCGTCCGCCGTCGGTCGAGCGTGTGAAGTACGTCGCGCTCTTCCCGTCGCGCCCGTCCAGCCACGCGGCGTACACGGTGTCGCCGCGCCCCGCCTGCAGCGAGTGGAAGTTGAAGCTCCCGAACGGCTGCGGCGCGTCGGTCACGCTGGCGGGCGCGCTCCACGTGTGGCCGCCGTCGGCCGAGCGGGCGAAGCGCAGCGCGCTGGCGGGGAAGCGGCGGCCGGGGACCTCCTTCCCGACGACCCAGAGCGCGTAGAGCGCGCCGTCGGCGCCGTACGCCAGCTTGGGCGGCGCCTCGCCGTGCGGCTCGATGGGGCCCAGCGGATCGCGGACCTCCACCGGCGCGCCGAGCACGCCGGCCGAGTCGGCGACGGCGACGTAGAGCCGCCCGTCGCTGCCCCCGTCGGGCGCGGACACCCACGCCGTGGCGCGGCGGCCGCCCGGGCCCATCGCCAGCGTCGGCGCCGTGCCGACGTTCGCCGTCGCGCCCGTGAGCACGCGCGCGTCGCCGAGCGACACGCCGCCGCGCCCGTCGGCGGCCAGCCGCGCGCAGGCCAGCGCCGCGAGCGCGGCGCCGGCGGCCAGCGCCCGCGTACGGAATGGGATCGTCATCGCGCGCACCTCAGCGGGTCCAGTTGTAGCGCAGCCCCGCGTACACGGTGCGCGGCGCGCCGGGCGTGTACTGGTAGGGCTGGACGCGGTCGTTGAAGGTGAAGCCCGCCAGCTCGGCGTAGTTCCGGTCCGTCACGTTCAGCACGCGCCCGAACAGCTCGATGCGGTGCGTGAGCTGCGCGTTGGCGTGCAGGTGCAGCACGTCGTGCCCGCCGTACGTGCGCGGCGTCGTCGGACGGCTCTGCGCGTCCAGCGCGTAGCCGGCGACGTACGAGCCGGTGTGCGACCACTCGGCTGCGAGGCGTCCACCCTTCAGCACGCGCGGGCTCCACGACAGCAGCGCGTTCCCCAGCTGCGTCGGCGCCTGCTCGATGTCGAGCCCCGCGTAGCTGATCGCCGACGTCGGCGCGTACGTCACGTAGCGCTGCGCGCTCACCGACCACGACGCGTCCAGCTTGAGCGTCGGCAGGAGCATCGCGCCCACGCTCGCCTCCACGCCGCGGTGGCGCGTGGTGCCGGCGTTGCGCGCCTCGCGCAGCCCGTCCGGGCGCGTGAAGGTGAGGATGTCGTCGCGGATCGTCATGTCGTACGCCGACGCCTGGTACAGCACGCGGCGCCCGAGCTGGCCGCGCACGCCCATCTCGCTCGAGGCGACCTTCACCGGCGCGAGGTCCACCGTGTTGGCCGTCGTGCCCTGCGTGAACAGCTGCCCCTGGCTGGGCGCGCGGAAGCCGGCGCGCCAGCTCGCGAACAGGCCGAGCGCCTTCGACGCCTCGTACGTGACGCCGACCTTGGGGCTGAGGCGCGTGTACGTGCGCGTCGTGCTCTCCGGCACGCGCCACCGCCCGACCTGCGTCGGCGCGAGGTTCGTCGTGTAGTCGTACGACATCCAGTCGTAGCGCGCGCCCGCGTCCACGCGCAGCCGCGCCGTCGGCGCGAGCTCGGCCTGCACGTACGGCGACGCCTGGCGGTAGGTCACGTCGTAGTCGTACACCGTGCGCGTCGCCTGCGCGCTGTCGTAGCGCAGCGTCACGCCGCTCCCGCTGCGGAACAGCCGCAGCGAGTCGGCGACGAAGCTCCCCGGCGAGAGGTCGAGGTCCGCGCCCGCGATCACGCGCGCCTTCAGCGGCGCGACGTCGCGGCGCACCTTGGCCAGTAACCCGTACGACGTGCTGCGCGTGGACCACCGCTGCGGGTCGAACGTCAGCTGCCAGTTGGGGAGCAGGTCGAGCACGTTGTGGCGCGCGTACGGCGCCACGCTCCAGCTGGCGTGCTCCGTCTGGCGCTCGATCGTGGTCGCGGCGCGCAGCGCGTTGACCGTGCGGAACGCCAGCGGCGAGCGGTTGAGCGGGTCGCGCGTCGCGAACTGGGCCGAGTCCTGCGCGATCGCATCGTTCTGGTCCACGCGCGTGCCGGTGACCGTGGTGCGGATCGTCAGCCCGTCGTCGCCGAAGTGGTCCCAGCGCACCGTCGCGCTCTGCCGGTCGTAGGCGTTGCGGTCGCGCCACCCGTCCATGCGCGTGAGGTTCAGGTCCGCGCGCACGCCGTCGCGGCCGCGCGTCGTGCCGCCGCTCGCGAGCATCCGGCCGTAGCCGTACCCGCCGCCCTCGGTCGCGATCTCCACGCTCGGCGCCGCGGGCGCGGGGCGCGTGAGCACGTTCACCACGCCGCCGATCGCGTCGCTGCCGTAGAGCGCGGTGCCCGGCCCCTTCAGCACCTCGATGCCGCCGCTCTGCGGGATGTTGACCTCGTAGAGCGCGTTGTGGTTGAAGAAGCCCGTCGCGCGGGTCGGGATCCCGTCCTCGAGGTAGAGGTACATCGGCTTCGTGGTGATCGGCTGCCGGATCGCCATCGAGTGCCCCTCGCCCGAGAGCTGCGAGACATAGACGCCGGGAACGCGCTTCAGCACCTGCGCCGGATGCGCGGCGCGCGCGAGCCGCACCTCCGCGCCGTCCAGCACGTCGATCGTGGCCGACGCCTCGGCGCGCCGCTGCGTCTCGCGCGTCGCGCTGACGACCACGGGCGCGACGACCGCGGCCTCCTCGGCCAGCGCGAGATCGAGGCGCGTCGCGCCCGCGCCGACGGTGAGCGCGCGACGCTGCTCGCCCAGGCCGACGCGGCGGGCGACGAGCGTGTACGGGCCTTCGGGAACGCCGCGGATGGCGTAGCGGCCGGCGTCGTCGGTCATCGCGCCGCGCGGCGGGCCGCCGGCGGCCTGCAGCAGCACGAGGACGTCCGCCAGCGGCGCGCCGGCGGGCGTCGTGATCCGCCCCTCGACGAGGCCCGCGCGTGCGGGCTGGGTGGTGGCGGACGCGGGAGATGCCTGCGCGGAGAGCGCGGCCGGGAACGGGAGCAGCAGCGCCACCGCGAGGGCGGCGCGCGAACGAGCGGTGCGGGACATGGTCGGGCCCAGGCCTGAGGGGGGCCGCGTCACGTCCGGTGCGAACCGGGAGTCGGGACGTCCGGACGGCGACGGCGGCGTCGATGGGGACGCGTCGTCGGAGTCGCCAGGCCGGGCCCGGCGACTCAGGCCGGAGTCGGTGGGCCGTTCGAGAACGGAAGGAGCCGGGGCGCCGCCGCCCGGGCGAACGCCGGGGCAGGGGCCGGCGGCTCGGCCCGGCGCGCCACCAGGACGCGCCAGCGGACGGCCTGGACCGTCGGCGCCGCGATGCCCGGGGCCGAGCAGCCGCTGCCGAGGCACTGGCAGGCGTGGTCGCCGTGGTCCGCGTCGGGGGCCGGCGCCGCCTCGTGGGCTGCGGCGGGCGCGGCCGCGTGGCCGGCATGCGCGTCGTGCCCACCGTGCGCCGCCTTCGCGCCCGCCACCGCGGCCGCCGCGGCCACGCCGTCGTGCATCGGGCACGGATGCCACGCGACCGGCTCTCCCCACGCGAGCAGGTAGAGCAGGCCGAGGAGCAGCGAGGCCAGGCGGGTGGTGGGGCGGGGGCGCATCGTGAACGGAAGATGGGGCCGCGGGCGTGGGGCGCCAGTCGGGCGGTGGCGGTGTGCGCTGTGGGGGATTCTCCCACGGCCGCCCGGTCCCTCCGACTGCAACGCAATGATCGGCCGGGCCCCGCCACGCGTCGTGGGTCGGACGACCCAACCGATCCGGTCGGGTACGACGCTTGCCCCCTCCGCCGCACCCGCACACATGGAGCAGCGCATGGGCAAGCCGAAGCACAGCAACGACACGCGTGGCGAGCAGAAGGGCGCGCAGCAGCACGCCGAGGGGCAGCAGGGCCCGAAGGCGCGCGAGGCCTTCCTCGACGGGATCAGCGACCACTCGCGGCGCGACGATGGCGCGGAGCGCGCGAACGACGATCCGCGGGCCGGCGGCGCGGGCGGCCGCGGCTCGGACGCGGAGGACCACGAGCGCCGCATCGCCAACCCGGACCTCAACCGCGACGGCGGCCACCGCCTGTT
Organism: Roseisolibacter agri; assembly: GCF_030159095.1. Taxonomy (NCBI): domain Bacteria; kingdom Pseudomonadati; phylum Gemmatimonadota; class Gemmatimonadia; order Gemmatimonadales; family Gemmatimonadaceae; genus Roseisolibacter; species Roseisolibacter agri. The sequence goes on along the minus strand of NZ_BRXS01000003.1, from coordinate 80,174 downwards.
CGAGAACCGCACGCAGCACGACGAGGCGGAGAAGAACAGCGAGAAGAACCGTCGCGACATCGACATGCGCCGCCACGGCCACGACCCCGACGAGTTCCAGGGGCGCGGCGGGCACACCGCGCATCCGGCCGGCGGCGACACGGACCACCGCGCGAACATCCGCAGCACGGGGCAGGGCGGCGGCAACCGGTCGGACGCGGACCGCGGGAACAAGTAGGGACTGCGGCCCGGAACGCCGAACGGCATTTGCAAGGATGAAGATCGGATAAGGTCTGATAAGAGCGGATGGCTCCGCGTGGCGCGCGGTTCCTCGCCGCCACGCGGAGCCATCCGCTCTTATCCGATCTTGTCAGACTTTCATCCTTGCTGCCGTTGTCGTTCGGGTCCGGCGCTCGGCCTTTCATCCTTGCTGCCGTTGCCGTTGGGGTCCGGCGCAGCGACGCGGGCCGCGCAGCACGCAGCTATCCTTGCGCATGCCCTACGACGACGCCATCGCCCACCTGCAGGCCGTCGACCCGGTGATGCACGCCGTCGTCGACGTCGTCGGTCCCTGCGCCTTCGCGCACCGCGCGGAAGGCACGCACTTCGAGGCGGTCGCGCGCTCGATCGTCTACCAGCAGCTCTCCGGCAAGGCCGCGGGCACGATCCACCGGCGCTTCCACGCGCTCTACGGCGACCGCGCGCCCGAGCCGGCCGAGCTGCTCGCGACCTCCGACGAGACGCTGCGCGCGGCGGGGCTGTCGCGGCAGAAGATCGGCTACCTGCGCGACCTCGCGGCGCGCGTCGCGTCGCGCGACGTGCCGCTCGACGACATCGACGCGCTCGACGACGACGGGGCCATCGCCGCGCTCTCGCGCGTGAAGGGCGTCGGCCGCTGGACCGCGCAGATCTTCCTCATGTTCCGCCTCGGCCGGCCCGACGTGCTGCCGGAGCTCGACCTCGGCATCCAGCGCGGCGTGCAGCTCGCGTACGGGCTGCCGGCGCTCGCGACGCCGCGCGAGGTGCAGGCGATCGGCGCGCCGTGGGCGCCGTGGCGCACGGTCGCGTCGTGGTACCTCTGGCGCTTCGTGGACGAGCAGAACGGCGGCCAGCTCGGCGACTGATCGGGACCCCGCACGCTGCCGCGTGCGTTCGTCCGGCATGCGCGTCACCCGATCGCTGCGCGTCCCCGTTCCCGCGGCGGACCTCTTCGCCTGGCACGAGCGCCCCGGCGCGTTCGAGCGGCTGTCGCCGCCGTGGCAGCGCGTGCGCGTCGTCCGCACCGATGGCCGCATCACCGACGGCGCGCGCGTCGAGCTCGACGTGCGCGTCGCGCCGGCGCTGCTGTCGGCGCTCGATCCGCTGGTGGACCTGGTCGTGCCAGCGCGCTGGGTGGTCGAGCACCGCGATCACGTCCCGGGGCGGCAGTTCCGCGACGAGCAGCTGGAGGGCCCGTTCGCGTACTGGACGCACCTGCACCGCGTCGAGCCCGATGGTCCCGCCGCCAGCGTCCTCACCGACGACGTGGAGCTCGCGCTACCCTTCGGGGTGCCGGGCGCGCTGGTGGGCGGCGCGCTCGCCCGCGCGGAGCTCGCGCGCCTCTTCCGTCACCGCCACGCCGTGACCGCCAACGACCTCGCCCGCCACGCGGCCGCCGCCGCGCCGCCGATGACCGTCGCCGTCACCGGCGCGTCGGGGATGATCGGCTCCACGCTGGTGCCCTTCCTCACCACCGGCGGCCACACGGTGGTGCGCATCGGGCGCGGCGCGCCGCAGCCGTCGGCCACGCCGCAGCTGCGCGACGTGCAGTGGGACCCGGCGGCCGGACGCCTGGATCCGGACGCGCTGGAGGGCGTCGACGCCGTCGTCCACCTCGCCGGCGCGAGCGTCGCGGACCGCTGGACGCCCGCGCACCGGCGCGCGATCGAGGACAGCCGCGTGCGCGGCACCGCGCTGCTCGCGGAGACGCTGGCGCGGATGGAGCGGCGTCCGCGCACGCTGGTGTGCGCGAGCGCGATCGGCTACTACGGCGACCGCGGGAACGAGCTGCTCGACGAGACGAGCGCGCCCGGCCACGGCTTCCTCCCCGAGGTCGCGCAGCGCTGGGAGGCGGCGGCCGCACCGGCGGAGCGTGCCGGCGTGCGCGTCGTGCGCCTGCGCTTCGGCATCGTGCTCAGCCCGCGCGGCGGCGCGCTGCCGCGCCTCATGCTGCCGTTCCAGCTGGGCGCGGGCGGCCACATCGGCGACGGCACGCAGTGGATGAGCGTCGTCGCGCTGGACGACGTGATCGGCGCGCTGCACTTCGCGCTCGTGCACGACGCGCTGCGCGGCCCGGTCAACGTCGTGACTCCCGAGCCCGTGACGAACGACGAGTTCGCGCACACGCTCGGTCGCGTGCTGCACCGTCCCGCGATCGTGCCAGCGCCCGCCTTCGCGGTTCGCCTCGCGCTCGGCCGCCAGCAGGCCGACGAGATGGTGCTCGTGAGTCAGCGCGTGGTGCCGCGCGCACTGCTCGACGCGGGCTTCGTCTTCCAGCACCCGACGGTGGAGGAGGCGCTGCGGTTCGAGCTGGGGAAGTGACGGCTGCGTGCTGCGTGCTTCGGGTACGGCCGGTCGGGACGCGTCGGCGCACCGGACCTCTTCGCCTGTTGGAGAGGATGCGGATGCTCCGGATCGGCACGGATCATTCGGATCGCTCCGCGGCGTGCATGGGACGTCGCCGCCACACGGAGCGATCCGCAGCATCCGTCATGATCCGGAGCATCCGCGTCCTCCCCAATAGGCAGGGGGAGGCCGGCGCGATGGTGCAGGCCACGCAGCACGCAGCGTTCACTTCGCCGCGAGGTTCCGCTCCACCAGCGCCCGCGTGATGAGCAGCGTCGACTCCGCGCCCAGCGTGCGCGCCGGCGGCAGCACGCGGCCCGGAAGGCTCGTGCGGCCCAGGCGATCGCGCGCCGCCTCCGTGACGTAGGTCGGCGCCTCGGGCGGGATGCTCGACAGGCTGTCGCGGCCCGCGACCAGCACGCGCACGTTCGTCGCGCCCTCCACGCCTTCCACCAGCGCGTGCACCAGCGCGCCGAAGCGCGGATCCGCGATCACGACGTACGCGACGCGCGTCAGCAGCAGGCGCCACTCGGGGCTCAGCAGGTCCGGTCGCACGTCGATCACCACGTGCCGCTTGCCGAGTCGCTCCGCCAGCCGCCGCGCGAAGGGCGCGGTCAGCTCGGTGGCCACCAGCAGGTTCGCCCGCTCGACCGCGCGCGGCAGTCGCTCGCCCGGCCGGATCGTCTCGGCCAGCACGCCGTGCGCCGACAGCCCGAAGTCGTCGCGCAGCTCGCGCGCGAGGCCCATCGCCTGGTCCAGCGTCGCGGCGACCACCGCCGCCGCCGTCGGACGCCCGGTCGTCGCGCGCGCGAACCACGCGGCCAGCGTCGGCACCGCCACGCCACGCGCGATCCCCTGCGCCACCACGTCGGCCATCCACGCGGTGGGCGGCGTGCCGGGGAGCGCGGAGTTGCCGGGGAGCGCGGCGACGAACACGCCCGCGCGCGGCCGTATCTCCACCAGCCCCTCGTCGGCGAGCATGCGGTAGGCCGCGGCCACCACGCGCGGATCCGCGTCCAGATCGACGGCCAGCTCGCGCGTCGTCGGCAGCCGGTCGTCGGGCCGCAGCCCGCCGCGCTGCAGCCCGCCCGCGATGCGCTGCCGCAGCGCGTCGGCGATGCGCTCGCGCAGGGCTCCACTTCCCATCGTCCCCTCCTCCCCTCGTGTGCCCGGCGCCCCGCGCGCCGCGGCGAGCATGAATCATCGTGCTGCACGGCCCATGCAGCAAGCCCGCCGGGCCCGAACGGCAACAGCAGCAAGGATGGGAATCTGAGAAGATCTGATAACGACGGAGGGCTCCGCGTGGTGCGCGATCCCTCGCACTCACGCGGAGCCCTCCGTCGTTATCCGACCTTTTCCGATCTTATCCTTGCAAATGCCGTTCGCTCTTCAGGGTCCGGCGCGACGACGCCGGCTCACACGAACTTCGCCGGCCGCTTCAGGTGGAAGTCCGTCGCCTGCTGGTACGCGTGCGCCAGGCGCAGCAGCTCGGCCTCGCCGAACAGCTTCCCCAGGAACGTCAGCGACACCGGCGTGCCGTTCGGGTTGAAGCCGTGCGGCAGGATCACCGCCGGATGGCCCGTGAGGTTCGTCGCCGTCAGCTGGTTGAGCCCCGCCGCGCCCGTCGGCGACACGATCACGTCCACCGCGTCGAACACGCGCGCCCACTGCTGCATCGCCGTCGTGCGCACGCGGTTGGCGTTGATGTAGTCCACCGCGGGGATGAAGCGCGCCTGACGGAAGGTGTTCGCCCAGTCGCCCGGCCCCTGCTGCACCAGCTCCCGGTCGCGGTTCGACCGCGTGAGCTCGTCGAACGCCGCCGCCGCCTCCGCGATCAGGATCATCCGCATCGCGTCGTACGGCGCGTTCGGCAGCTCGACCGGAACCAGCTCGATGCCCGCCTTCTCGCGCAGCACTGCCAGCGCCGCGTCGTCGAACGCCTTCGTCGGATGCTGCTGCCGCTGCGGGTTCGCGGGATCCGTCGCCGGCAGGTCGAACGCCTGCTTCACGTAGCCGACGCGGATGGCGCGCAGCGGGCGCGCGGCATCCCATCGGAACGGCGCCTCGATGCACGTCAGGTCCGCGCCGTCCGGGCCGTGGATCGCGTCCAGCACCAGCGCGCAGTCCTCCACCGAGCGGCAGATCGGGCCCAGCTTGTCCATCGTCCACGACAGCGCCATCGCGCCCGTGCGCGGCACGCGCCCGAACGTCGGCCGCAGCCCCGTCACGCCGCAGCGCGTCGACGGCGACGAGATGGAGCCGAGCGTCTCGCTGCCGATGCTGAAGCCCACGAGGCCCGCCGCCGTGGCGCTCGCGGGGCCCGCGCTCGATCCGCTCGAGCCCTGCTCCACGTTCCACGGGTTGCGCGTGCGCTGGCCCTTGCGCGTCGTCTCGTTCGGGCCGGCGTCGGTGGGCCCGTTGCCGAACCACACGTCGCCCTGCGCCAGCTCACCCAGCGTCAGCTTCGCGATCAGGATCGCGCCCGCGGCGTCGAGGCGCTTCACCACCTCGGCGTCGGCGTCGATCGTCTGATCGCGGTACGGGCCCGCGCCCCACGTCGTCTTGTAGCCCTTCGCGGCCAGCAGGTCCTTCGCGCCCCACGGGATGCCGTGCAGCGGGCCGCGCCACCGGCCGCGCGCGATCTCGTCGTCCAGCTGCTTCGCCTGCGCGCGCGCGCGCTCCTCGGTCACGGTGATGACTGCCTTCAGCACCGGATCGTGCGCCTTGATGCGCGACAGGTACAGCTCCGTGAGCTGCGACGGCGTCACCCTGCGCGTGCGGACCAGCTCCGCGAGCACCGCCACCGGCTGGAACGCCAGCTCGGCGTCGCGCGGCACGGCCGTGATGCGCTGCGGCGCGCGCGTCATCCGCGCCGCGCTCGACGCGGCGGGCGCCGCAGGGGTCGCCGCTCCACCGCGCCGTGTGGTGCCCAGCAGCGCCGACGACGTGCCCGGCACGCGCGGGTCGAAGTGGATCGCGGGCGCGACCTCGTTCGGCAGCGGCACCTTGTGCAGCGCCTCGATCTGCGCGAGCTGGCGCTTCAGCGCCTCGACGAGCGTCGTCCTCTCCTGCTCGTCGAACTCGAGCCCCGCGATCTCGGCCGCCGCCGCGACGCTGGCCGTCGTGACCTCGGCGCCGTCGGAGACCTTCGCCCACAGCACGCCGGGCAGCAGCGTCGAGCCGAGCCCCATCGCGGCGAACACGCCCATGAAGGCGCGGCGGTCGGGCAGCCCGGACTGGGGCGTGTCGGGAATCGTCATGGATGCGGGATGGAGGTAGGAAGCGGAGGGCGGGGTGGGGCGGACGCGCCGGCGACCAGGGTCGTTCGACTCTCTGGTGGAGCGTCTCAACGGTGAGGTAATTTGCGGGCGCCATGACGTCCAGCCACCCGCGCCATACCCCGACCCCGCCCGACGTCGGCCCCGCCGAGCGCGACGCGCTCAAGCTGTGGGTCGTGCTGTCGCGCGCGCAGGCCGCCATCGCCGCACACGCCGCCGCCGACGTCGCCCGCCACGGGCTGACGCTCGCCGAGTTCGGCGTGCTGGAGGCGCTGCACCACAAGGGCCCCATGCTGCTGGGCGAGGTGCAGCGCTCGCTCCTCGTGTCGAGCGGCGGCGTCACGTACCTCGTGGACCGACTGGAGCGGCGCGGGCTGGTGCGCCGCGACCGGTGCGACGAGGACCGGCGCGCGCGCTACGCGGTGCTCACCGACGCCGGCACGGCGTTCGTCCGGGAGGCGTTCCCGCGTCACGCGGCGGTGGTGCACGCGGCGATGGCCGGGCTGACGCACGAGGAGCAGCAGGCCGCCCGCGCGCTCCTCCGGCGGCTCGGCACGACCGCGGCGGCGCTGCCGGTGCCGGAATCGGAGGCGGTGTCGGAGGAGCCGGCGGCGTAACGGACCGGCGACGGGCGCGGCGCCCCGTAACTTTCCGGACCGGCGGCCCGTAGATTGGGGCACGATGGTCACGATCCTACTCGAGGGCGTCCTCTTCGCCGCGTTCATCGCGGTGGCGGTCGCCCTCGTCGCATATGGGGTGTTCGGGCACACCCCGCTGGGCCTCTGGGCCCGCCAGTCCGCGAACCGCCGGCGCATCGAGCGCGAGGTGTTCCTCCGCTGCCCGCTGCACGGCGACCTGGAGGAGCGCGACCTCGTCCGCCTGCCGACCGGCGAGCGGATCTGCCCGCATTGCTACGCGGAGACCCTCGATGGGATCGCCTGACGAACGTGACAGCGGCGCCGACGGCGCCACGGAGTCGTCCTCGTCCTTCGCCGACACGCTGCGCGCCGGCATCGGCGCGCGCATGCCCGACCTCGGGAGCTACACGCCCACGAGCGGCCGTGCGGGACGCCGCGGCGTGGCCGGCGGCGAGCCGCCGCGTCCGCGCGACACCGGACGCTCGGTGCGGCGCGTCTTCGCGTTCGTCGCCGGCATCCTCGCGCTGACGGTGCTCGCGCCGTCGATGGTGACGTACGTGAACCCCGGCCACGTCGGCATCGTCATCCACCGCACCGGCGGCGGCGTCGATCGCACGCCGCTGGGCCCCGGGCTGCACGCACGCAACCCGCTGCTGACGGCGATCGAGGAGTACCCGACCTTCATGCAGACGCTCGTCCTCACGCGCGCGAACGACGAGGGCGGGCCGAACGACGAGATCAACGTCAACTCGCAGGAAGGCCAGCCGCTCTCGGTGGACGTGTCGATGTCGTTCGAGCTCGACCCGGCGAAGGTGCCGCAGCTCTACCAGACCTTCCGCACCGACATCGGCACCATCCAGCACGGCTACGTGAAGCAGACCATCCGCCAGGCGCTGCAGGAGGTCATCGGCAGCGAGCAGATCGCCGACATCATCGGCCCCAAGAAGGCGGAGGCGGTGGGACGCGCGCAGGGGCTCATCTCGCAGCGGCTCGCGCCGTACGGGATCGTCGTGAAGCAGTTCACGCTCAACGAGCTGCGCGCGCCGGAGTCGGTGATGCAGGCGATCAACACGAAGAACGTGATGCAGCAGCAGGCGCTCACCGCGCAGAACGAGCTGCAGAAGAACACCTTCCAGGCGCAGGGCGACTCGATCAAGGCGGCGGGCCGCGCGAAGGCGATCCTCACCGAGGCCGAGGCGCAGGCGAAGGCGAACGAGCTGCTGTCGCGCAGCATCACGCCGACGCTCGTGCAGTACGAGCAGATGAAGAAGTGGAACGGCCAGCTGCCGCAGGTCTCGGGCGGCGCGACGCCGCTGATCCAGCTGCCGGCGCCACGGCCGTGACCGTGCGGCGCGGGCCGCGCGCCCGCGCCACCCCATGGACACCTACACCTTCTCCCTCGCCCTCGGCGCCGCCGGCCTGACGGTCATGGCGGCCAGCGGCCTGGGACGCCACGGCCATCACGGCCAGTCGGGCCACCAGGTCCACCACGGCCCTGATGGCCATCACGGCCACGATCACGGCGCGGCGCATCATCACGATGCCGCGCCGCACCACGGCGCCGCGCAGCACGCGGCCGCGCCCCATCACCACGGCGGGCGCGACGTCCTCTGGTCGCTCGCGTCGCCGCGCGTCCTCTGCAGCGCGCTCGTGGGCTTCGGCGCGACGGGGCTGCTCCTGCGCCCGTTCGTGGGCGGCGTCGCGCTGGTCGCGCTCGCGCTGCTCGGCGGCGTCGCGTTCGAGCGGCTGGTCGTCGCGCCGCTCTGGCGCTTCCTGCTGCGCTTCGCCTCCGCGCCCGCGCGCACGCTGGAGAGCGCGCTGCTCGACGAGGCGCGCGCCGCCAGCGGCTTCGACGCCAACGGCCAGGGCCTCGTCGCCCTCGAGGTCGACGGGCAGGTCGTGCAGGTGCTCGGCACCCTGCGCCACGAGGACCGCGTGCTCGGCCTGCGCGTGCGCGCCGGCGACCGGCTGCGCGTCGAGCACGTCGATCCCGAGCGCCATCGCTGCACCGTCTCGTTCCTGGGCCGCTGACGCAGAGGCGCGCGGCTCCGCTTCCCATACCGGCCCGCATGGGCCGAGGACCACCATGGCACTGACCTCCTACGTCGTGATCGCGATCGTGCTGGGCGTCGTGTTCGGGCTCATTCCCGCCATCGTCGCGGCGTTCCTGCGCAACGTCGAGGCGGGCACGATCCGCATGGTCAGCTGGCTGCACGGCGGCACCGTCATCTACCGCGGCCCCGGCAAGTCGAAGGAGATCCCGCTGCTGACGACGGGCACCACGCTGTCGAGCAAGGTGATCAACGTCGATCTCGACATCACCGACCAGACGGCCGACGTCGACGAGACGGGGACACCGCGCCCGATCAAGGTGCGCGTGCTCGCGAGCGCGATCGTCTCGGTGGGCGACACGGACGCGCTCATCAAGACGGCCGCGAACCGCTTCTTCGCGAAGCCGGAGCCCGACCAGGTGAGCACGCTCACCGATCTGCTCTCGAGCTCCGGGCGCCGCGCGATCAACCTGCTGACGCACGACCAGCTCTTCTCCGCGAAGACGGCGCCCGCGCCGCGCGCGCTGCCGGCAACGTCGGCGCTGCCCGCGGCCACGCCGGGCACGTCGCTCACGCCGCTCCTCGCGCCAGCCGCCACGATGCAGGCGATGCAGGCCGCCGAGGACGACGACGATCCACTGGCGGTGATCATCCGCAAGGCGTGCTCGCGCGAGCTCACGGACCTGGGGCTGATCTTCAACTCGCTCAACATCAAGGTGGTGCAGTCCGAGGTGGCCGAGGCGCGGCGCCGCCAGTCGGCGGCGGAGGCGCAGGCCAACGCGGAGATCGTTGCCGCGCTGCAGACCCGCCGCGCGCGCGAGGCGCAGCTGGAGGCCGAGCGCGTGATCTCGGACCGGCAGCGCGAGCTGGAGCAGACGCGCGCGTCGAACGCGGCGCTGATCGCGCAGGCGGAGGCGAAGAAGCAGGACGCGCTCGCCGTGCAGCGGACGTCGGAGCTGGACGCGACGCAGATCGCCCAGGCACGCGCCGACGCGGAGCGCGTGCGCATCGAGGCGCAGGCGGCCGCCGAGGCGGAGGCGATCCGCATCCGGACGGTCGCCGCCGCGACGGCGGAGAGCATCGAGAAGGTGAACGCCGCGATCCAGGCGGGTGGCGAGAGCTACTTCCGCTATCGCCAGGTCGAGATGCTGCCGCAGCTCGCGCCCGCGATCGCGTCGGCGCTCGCCGAGGCGAAGCTGGTGACCATCGCGAGCGACGGCCGCGGCGCACCGGAGGCGACGACCGGCAACATCGCGGGCGTCATCCAGACCGTGCTGGCCGCGCAGCTGGTGACGCGCGGCGGGCTGCTCGACGGCGCGGTCGAGAATGGAGCATCGTCGAGTCGACTGCCCGTGCGGTAGGCAGCGCGCAGGACTCGAACGGGAAACGGCATTCGACAGGATGATAGGATGACCAGGAGGCTCCGCAGAGCGCACAGGACCACGCGCACCGCGGAGCCTCTTCGTCATCCTGTCATCCTGTCTTGTATTCGTCGTTCGGGCCTCGCGCGCTGGACCCCTCTGGCCGTTGGAGGGATGCGGATGCTCCGGATGCAGCGGATCGAACGGATCGTCCCGCGTGGCGGCGACGCTCCATGCGCCACACGGAGCGATCCGAATGATCCGTTCCGATCCGGAGCATCCGCGTCCTCTCCAACAGGCAAGAGGACCGGCGCACCGGCGCATCCCGAGCGGCCGTGCACGCCGTCAGTCTCCCTCCGGCCGCCCGAACATCAGCTGCACGATCGGCAGGTCCTCCGGCCGCGTGAACACGTACGCGTGGTCGCCCGGCGTCAGCACCGTGTCGCCCTTCGGCGCCAGCAGCTCGCGTCCGCGCACGATCAGCACGACCGACGCGCCCTCGGGGAACCAGAGGTCGCGCAGCGCGACGCCCGCCACCGCCAGCTCGTCGCCGACGTGGAACGACAGCAGCTCGCCCTCCAGCGGCTGCATGCTCTCGATCTCGAGCACCGCGCGCGGCGCGGGCGGCTCGCCCGACTCGAGGCCGAGCTTTCGCGTCACCCACGGCACCGTCGCGCCGGGGATCAGCGCGTTCACGACGACGATGAAGAACACCACGTCGAACACGCGTGCCGCGCCGGGCGCGCCCGCCAGCACCGGGAACGTCGCGAGGATGATCGGCACCGCGCCGCGCAGCCCGACCCAGCCCACGTACGCGACGTCGCGCCGCGTGTAGGCGCGGAAGGGCGCGAGGCACGCCGCGACGACGACCGGCCGCGCGACCACCGCCAGGAACAGCGCGAGCACGAGCCCCGTCCCCGCCACCTCCGCCAGCCGCGTGGGAAAGACGAGGAGGCCGAGCACGAGGAACATCACGATCTGGCTCAGCCACGCGAGCGCGTCGTGCACGCGCAGCAGCCCGGGACGGAAGGGCAGGGGCCCGTTCCCGATGATCACCGCGGCGACGTACACGGCGAGGAAGCCGCTGCCGTGCACCAGCGTCGGCACGGCGAACGCGAGGAACGCGATGCCGAGCGTGAGCGCGGGATACAGCCCGCCGGCCGGCAGGCGCACGCGCGTCAGCACCGCGCGTCCGCCGCGTCCGATCGCCATGCCCAGCGTGCCGCCGACGACGATCTCGCGCAGCACGTCCACCGCGAGGTGCCAGTCGAGCGCGCTCGCGGGCCGCAGCAGGTGCGCCGTCATCGCCATCGTCAGGATGACCGCCATCGGGTCGTTGAGGCCCGACTCGACCTCCAGCGTCGTGCCGACGCGGCGCTTGAGGTTGATGCCGCTGGAGCGCAACACGGAGAACACGGCCGCCGCGTCCGTGGACGAGACGACGGCGCCCATGAGCAGCGCCTCCGGCCAGTCGAACGAGAGCGCGTGCGCGGCCGTCGCGACGAGGCCCGCCGTCCCGGCCACGCCGGCGGTCGCCAGCACGCCGGCCGGCCGCACCGCGTCGCGCACCGCGTGCATCGGCGTGTTCAGGCCGCCGTCGAAGAGGATCAGCACCAGCGCGACCGTGCCGATGCGGAACGCGAAGCCGTAGTTCTCGAACGCGATGCCGCCGAGCCCCTCGGAGCCGGCCAGCATGCCGATGCCGAGGAAGACGAGCGCGACGGGGATCGCGAAGCGCTGCGACGCGCGGCTGAAGAGCGCGCTCACCGCCAGCAGCGCGCCGAACAGCGCCAGCAGGACCGCGGTCGCGACGGGCTCGGTGGTGCTCACGCCTCGGCCTCCCGCGCCTCGCGCCGCTCCAGCGCGCGCACCGTGCGCTCGGCGCGCTGCGCATCGCAGCCGAGCGCCGCCAGCGTGTGGCGCGCCATGCCGATCGCGAGCTGGTGCTCGCCCATCAGCGCGTGCGCCACGCCGATGCGCTCGAAGTACTCCTGCGCCTCGGTGCTGTGCGTGCGCACCACGGCGTCGATGCCCGGTCGCGCGCGGCGCGCCAGCTCCACGATGTGCCGCGCATGGTACGGGTCGGGCGCGGCCACGACCACCACGCGCGCGCGCTCCGGGTGCGCGTGCGCGAGCACGCCGGCCCGCGAGGCGTCGCCGTACACCGCCGGCACGCCGCGGTCGCGCAGCGCCTCGACGGTGCGGTGGTCGCGCTCCACCACGACGTAGGGCAGCCCCTCGCGCGCCAGCGCCTCGCCGATCGTGCGCCCCACGCGGCCGTGGCCCACGAGCACTGCGTGGTCGCGCAGCGCGGGCGTCGGCGACGCATCCGGCACGACGGCGACGCCCGCGGGCACGCGCTCCACCCGATCGAGCACGTGCGGCCGCAGCGCCAGCCACCGCTCGGCCGCGCCCGCGGCGGCCAGCAGCAGCGGGTTGCCCGCGATGCTCACCAGCGCGGCCGCGAGCACGAGGCTCCGCCCCTCGGGCGGCAGCACGCCGAGCGCGACGCCGAGCCCCACGAGGATGAAGGAGAACTCGCCGATCTGTCCGAGGCTGGCGGCGACGACGAGCGACGCGCGCGCCGGATGCCCCAGCCGCACGAGCAGCACGAGCGCCGCGAGCGCGTTGCCGGCGAGCACCACGCCCACCGCGGCCAGCACGCGCAGCGGCTCGCGCACCAGGATCAGCGGGTCGAAGAGCATCCCCACCGACACGAAGAAGAGCACCGCGAACGCGTCCTGCAGCGGCAGCGCGTCGGCGCCGGCCTGGTGGCTGAGGTCCGACTCGCTGATCACGACGCCCGCGAAGAACGCGCCGAGCGCGAACGACACGCCGAACAGCGCGGACGCCCCCACGGCGACGCCGAGCGCGATGGTCAGCACGGCGAGCGTGAACAGCTCGCGCGAGCCGAGGCGCGCCACGCGGACGAGGAGCCAGGGCACCGCGCGCCGACCGACCACGAGCATCAGCGCCAGGAACGCGCCGACCTTCGCGAGCGTGAGCGCGAGGCCCGACCAGAGCGCGCCGTCGGCGCGCGCCGCGCCCGCCGGCGCGAGCGCCGGCAGCAGCACGAGCACGAGCACCATCGCCAGGTCCTGCACGACCAGCCAGCCGACGGCGGTGCGCCCGTCCGCCGTGTCGAGGCGTCCCCGCGCCTCCAGCGTGCGGAGCACCACGACGGTGCTCGCCACCGACAGCGACAGGCCGAGGACCAGCGCCCCCTCCCAGGGCCAATCCCAGGCGCGGGCGAGGGCCGTCCCCAGCGCCGTGGCGGCGCCCATCTGCAGCAGCGCGCCCGGCACGGCCACGCGGCGCACCGCCAGCAGGTCGCGGGGCGAGAAGTGCAGCCCCACGCCGAACATCAGGAGGATGACGCCGATCTCCGCGAGCTGGCCCGCGATCGCGGCATCGGTCACCCAGCCGGGCGCGAACGGCCCGAGCGCGGCACCGGCCAGCACGTACCCGATGAGGGGCGGCAGGCGCAGGCGCGCGGCCAGGGCCCCCATCAGGAAAGCGAGCGCGAACGCCGCAGCGATCGTGGCCAGGAGCGCGGTCTGGTGCGGCATGCGCGTACGAGAACACCGCACACTCCCGCCGCCAAGGCTCGGCCCCGAATCCGCCGCGGCGCCGGGCGGTCCGCCGCCCGCGGCGGCTCAGTCGGCGCGCTGGTCGGCGGTGTAGTAGGCCGTGATCGCGCGCCGCATCACGAGCGCGACGACCTCCTGCGGATCGTCGTCGGCGCGCAGCGGCCGGACGTGGGCCAGCAGCAGCCGCTTCAGCCGCGCGAGCATGCGCTCCACGGGCTCCTCGTGGACGCGGGCGCGGCGCACGAACAGCGACAGCGCTCCGTCGACGTCCATGCCGCGCCGGTCGCGTGCCTCGACCGCCCGCGCGAGCGCGCTGGCGGTCGGGTCGGACGTGGACGGGTCGTACGGGCGGGCGGCGGGCGAGAGCGTCGGGAGCGTCGGGAGCGTCGGGAGTGTCGGGAGCGGCATGCGTCGGTCCGGCGTGAGGGTCGGCCGGACGATGGCATCCACGTGTCCGCGTGCCGTGGCGGAACGGTCGCGGGCGGGTAACGACCGCTGCGCGCGGCGGCGTCCGAGATCCGCAGCCCCCAGTCCGCCCCTCAGGCGGTGCGCAGCATCTCCACGTGCGGGATCCCGTCCTCCAGGTACTCCGGCCCCGCGACGTGGAAGCCGAGGCTCTCGTAGAAGCGCTCCAGGTAGCGCTGGGCGCCGATGCGCACCGGCGATCCCGGCGACAACGTCGCCAGCCGCGCCAGCGCCTCCCGCATCAGCGCACGTCCCAGCCCGCCGCGTCGCGCGGCGGGGTGCGTCACCACGCGGCCGATCGACGCCTCGTCGTACATCGCGCCGGGCGCGAACAGCCGCGCGTAGGCGCCCAGCAGCGGCGCGCCCTCGGCGTCGCGCGTCCAGCCCAGCAGGTGCCACGCGCGGTCGTCCGCGCCGTCGATGTCCAGGAAGGGGCAGCTCTGCTCGACGACGAACACGCGCTGGCGGAGCTGCAGCAGCGCGTACAGCTCGTCGCGCGTCAGGTCGTGGTACGGCGCCAGGCGCCAGGTGACGGAGTCCGACATGCGCGCATCATATTCCCGGTCCGTTCCCGCTGCCATCCGCGCCTCCTGCCATGCCCGCGACGCTCCGCACCGTCCTGCTGCTGACGCTCTCGAACGTCTTCATGACCTACGCCTGGTACGGCCACCTGCGGTCGCTGGCGGAGCGGCCCTGGTGGATCGCGGCGATCGTGAGCTGGGGGATCGCGCTCTTCGAGTACCTGCTGCAGGTCCCCGCCAACCGCATCGGCTTCACGGTGCTGACGCTGCCGCAGCTGAAGATGCTGCAGGAGGTCATCACGCTGCTGGTGTTCGTGCCGTTCAGCGTGCTGTACATGAAGCAGGCGCCGCGGCTCGACTTCCTGTGGGCGGGGCTGTGCCTGCTGGGGGCGGTCTACTTCGTGTTCCGCGGCCACGGAAGCTGAGCGCTGCGTGTGGCGTGCTGCGTGCCGCGTGAACGGCCTCGGGACGCGTCGGTGCGCCGGACCCGTTCGCCTGCTGGGGGGACGCGGATGCTCCGGATCCGAACGGATCACTCGGATCGCCCCGTGTCGCGCATGGAGCGTCGTCGCCGCGCGGAGCGATCCGCAGCATCCGTCGTGATCCGGAGCATCCGCATCCCTCCAAACGGCAGCAGGGGTCCGGCGCGTGGAGGCATGCCACGCAGCACGCAGCACGCCGCACGCCGCTATCTTCTCCCCATGCCCGCCGTCCCCTTCGCCCAGCTGCCCGACGACGCCCGCGTCTGGGTGTTCGCCGCGGCCGACCCCGTGCGCGGCGCCGCAGCCGAATCGCTGCTGGCGCGCGTCGACCAGTTCCTGTCCGTGTGGTCCGCGCACGGCGTGCCGCTGCGCTGCGCGCGCGACTGGCGCGACGATCGCTTTCTCGCCGTCGGCGTCGACCAGTCCGTCGAGGGCGCGTCCGGCTGCTCGATCGACGGGATGTTCCGCGCGCTGCACGCGCTCGAGCCCGTGCTCGGCACCACGCTGCTCGGCGGCGGGCGCGTCTACTGGCGCGACGACGCCGGCGACGTGCAGGTGGCCGACCGCGAGGCCTTCGCGGCGCGCAGTGGCGGCGGCGCCGACCGGCCCGTGTTCGACACCACCGTCACCACCGCGCGCGACTGGCGCACGCGCTTCGAGCGTCCGCTGCGCGAGTCCTGGCACGCCCAGCTCGTCGGCTGAGCGATGACGACACCCCGCATGACCGACGAGGTGCGCGCCTGGCTGCAGGGCTTCCCCTCGCGCGGCCTCGTCGACCACCTCGGCATCGACGTGATCGAGGCGGAGCCCGCGCGCGTGGTCGCGACGATGTCGGTCGAGCAGCGCGTGCACCAGCCGTACGGGCTCCTGCACGGCGGCGCCTCGGTCGCGCTGGCCGAGAGCGTGGCGTCCATCGCCGCGTCGCTCAACATCGACCGCGCGCGCTTCATGGCGGTCGGCCTCGAGATCAACGCCAACCACCTGCGCCCGGTGCGCGACGGCGTCGTGACCGCCGTCGGCACCCCGGTGCACGTGGGACGCAGCACGCAGGTGTGGGAGATCCGGATCAGCGACGCGCGCGAGCGCCTCGTGTGCATCTCGCGCTGCACGCTCGCCGTCGTGCCGCTCGAGCGCGAGCCCGCGTAGGCTAGGCGCGCGGCTCGCGCCGCTCGAGGTGTGCGACGACGTCGTCGGCCAGCGCGCGCAGCGTCGCGATGTCCGCGTCCGCGAACTGCCGCGGCTCCTCGCCCGCGACGCACAGCGTGCCGACCGCCACGCCGCGCGACGTGACCAGCGGGACGCCCGCGTAGCAGCGCAGGTTGTCGATCGTCACCGGCGGCGACTCGCGCACCAGCGGATGCACGGTCGCGTCCTCCACGACGAACGGCGCCAGCGACGCGACCGCGAAGCGGCAGAAGCTCCACTCCACCGGCCCGCCGTGCGTCTCGGCCATCCAGCCGTCGAGGCCCGTGTGCGCGAGGAAGAACTGCGCCTCGTCGAGGACGATCGTCACGAGGCCGATGGGCAGCGACAGCGCGCCCGCCGCGGCGCGCACCGCCGCCGACAGCACCGCGTCGGCCGCCGGCTGGTCGAGGCCGAGACGCGCGACCTCCGCCAGCCGCGCCCGGTCGTACACGGCGGCGGCCTCGGGGCCGGTCAGCGACGCCGCGGCGCGCGGCACGGGCTCGGGAATGGAGGTCACGGGACGGACGGCGCCGAGCGGCGCCGCAGCAGGAGGTAGGTCGCGAGCCGGATCGCGAACGAGCGGCCGATGACGCGCGTCACGCCGTCCTGCTGCGCGAGCACGTCGGCGACCCGCGCGAGCGCGCCGGGCGGGAAGGGGGCATCGTCGGCGCGCAGGCCGGCCGCCTGCAGCGCTTCGGCGAGCACCGTTGCCGCCCGCTCGGCCCCGAACTGGCGCGTCAGCGCCAGCAGCAGGTCGGCCTCGGCGGGCGCCGGCAGCCCGTAGCCGGGGATGCGCATCGGACGCGCGGCGGGCGTCGCGGCCATCGTCATGCGGCGAGCGTCGCGAGCAGGCGCCGCGCGGTCTCGCGCACCGCGGGCTCGCGGTCGTCGATCAACGCGCGCAGCGTCGCGTCCGCGGCGGCGCCGCGCGCCTGCGCCAGCGCGTGCAGCGCCGCCACACGCACCGCCGCGCCCTGATGCGCCTCGCGCGCGCCGGCCAGCCGCAGCAGCCGCTGCACCGCGTCGAAGGTGCCGACGCGCCCGAGCGCCGCCACGGCTTCGAGCCGCACGTCCGGATCGGCCTCGCGGTCGAACGCCGCGATCAGGCGCGCGGCCGCCGCACGCCCCGGCGCACCGCCCGGCGCCGCGATCGCGCGCACCGACAGGCGCCGCACGGTCGTCGACTCGTCCGACAGCACGCCGCGCAGCGCGTCGCGGGCGACGGGCGTCGCCAGCCGGTCCAGCGCGACCGCGGCGGCCTCGCGCACGCGCACGTCCGGATGCGCCAGCAGCAGCGCCAGCGGCACCTCCGCCTCGCGCGCCTCCAGCGCGCCGAGCAGCTCCGCGACGTTGCGGACGACGTACCACTGCGGATGCTGCAGCGCGTCCACCAGCTCCGCGACGCCCGCGCCGATGTCGAGCAGCGCGTCGAAGCAGCGGCGGCGCGCGGCGATCGACTCGGCCGCGGCCAGCCGCGCGATGAGCGCGCGCGCGCCGGCGTCGCCCTCGCGGCGCAGCACCGCGCCCGCCGCCGCGTGGATCTCCGGCGCGACGTCCTCCGCCAGCAGCGCGGCCGCCGCGTCCAGCTCGGGCGCGCTCGCGGGCCCGCCATGCGCGACGGCGCCGCGCACCAGCACGAGCGCGCCCGCCAGCGCCGGCGACAGCTCGGGATCCGCCGTCACGCCGTCGGGCGCGGCGACCAGCCGCACGCTCCACAGCCGCCGCGCGTCCAGCTCGCGCACCAGCGCCGTGCCGGTCGCGCCCTCCGCGTGGGCGAGCAGCCCCGCGAGGTGGGCGACGTCGCGCACGCCCGCGCCCGCGCGCACGGTGAGCCGCGCGATGCGCGCCTCGCGCAGCGTCGTCACGAGCGCCTGCTCCTCCGCCGTCGCGCCCAGGTGCGCGACGCCGTTCACGCGCAGCGTCCGCCCGTCGACCGCGAGGTCGAGCGAGACGTGGCGGGCCGTGCGGACGGCGGTGCGCAGCGCGGCGCGCCGGAGGTCCGCCTCGGCGCGCTCGGCGCGGAGGAGCAGGACCAGGCGGGCGACGTCGCGCAGCAGGAGGGCGGGCGTGGACATGCACGGGCGGGAACGACACGCCGCGACACCGCCCGGAGGGGGCGGGGGCCACGCGTCACTGTCCTTCCCAGTGTCGGCCGCCTCCCGCCCGTGCTTGACCGCTCACGCCCGCCCGCGCCGCGTCGGCGCCCGCTTCAGCGCGAGCCGCGCGGCGCCCGGTTCTGGAGCGCGATCCCCGTGAGGATCAGCAGGAACGCCGCGAGCCGCACGACGTGGCTCCACGGGAAGGCGTCCGGCGGCACCTCGAACAGGATCAGCGCCAGGCGCTGCGCCGCCAGGAGCGCGAACGCGAGCGCGAACCAGCCGAACAGCGCGACGCGCGTGCGCCGCCAGAAGCGCGTGAAGAAGAGCGCGGCGAGCGCGTAGCCCATGGCCAGCGCGCCCGCGACGGCCAGCATCAGCCCGGTCGTGTCACGCATCGGCATCCCAGATGAAGCCGTAGAGCAGCAGCGACACGCCGACGAGCGCCGGCAGGGTGCGCACCATCGACAGGTCGGACGCGGGCGCGAAGCGCGTGTCCACCACCAGCAGCACGTTGTTCAGCGCCAGCCCGCAGAAACAGAGCCCGCTCCAGAGCAGGAGGCGCTGGCGGGCGCGCCGGTACGCGCGCAGCAGCAGCACCGCGCAGGCGAGGCTGGTGATCGCGCAGAGCGTGTAGACGAGCAGTCCGATGTCCATGAGACCGTCCATGCTTCAGCCGTCCTCGCGGCGCAGACGGAATGCGTCCGCGAACGACTGCACCGCCGACGGCGCACGCGTCGGCGTCGCGGGGCGACTGTAGATGGCGCGGATGAGCGTCACGGGCTTCGTCTGGTACATCTCGGCCAGCGCGTCGACGGCCTGGCGCGCGGCGTCGTCCGCGGGCGCATAGCGGTACGCGTCGTCGCCCGCGCCGGCGATCAGCGCCGCGGCGGTCAGCTCGGCGAGGCAGCGCCGCGCGGCGTCCGGCGTCGGCAGCTGCGCCTCGGTCGCGATGGCGGCCGCCGTGCGCGACTCCGGCGCCACGCGCCTGAGGAGGAGCAGCGCCTCGGCGTGCGCCATCGACGCCACCGGTCCGCCGATGAGCGCCAGCACCGCGGCGGGCAGCCCGGCGTCCGTCATCCGCGCGCGGCGGTCGACGTGGGCAGGGCGCGCGCGTGCGCGCGGCGCGACATGGGGAGATGCGAAGCGATGCCGGTGGGCATGGTCGGAAACGATAGCGAGGTGCGCGCGGTCGTGCAGGGGTGCACACGCGACTGCGGCGCGCGGATCGAGATCTCCGCGCGCCGCAGCACGTGCCCGTGCGTCGATGACCGGCGTGTCAGCGCCCCGGGCCGCGGCGCTCCGATGCCTGCAGGTCCGCGCCCAGCAGCGCCAGGCACTCGTCCGCCCAGCGCCGCACGTCGTGCGCGTCCACGCGCGCGCGCAGCCGGCGCATGCGCACGCGCCGCTCCGCCGGCGACATGTCGAGCGCGCGGGCGTACGCGCGACTCAGCTCGCCCGCGTCGCGCGGATCCACCAGCAGCGCCGCGCGCAGCTCGGCCGCCGCGCCGGCGTGCTCGCCCAGCACCAGCACGCCCTTCTCGTCGATGCGGCTGGCCACGAACTCCTTCGCGACGAGGTTCATGCCGTCGCGCAGCGGCGTCACCAGCATCACGTCGGCCGCGCAGTACATCGCCGACAGCTCGACCTCGTCCACGCTGCCGTAGACGTACGTGACGGGCTGCCATGCGAGCGTCGCGAAGCGGCGGTTCACGCGCGCGACCAGCGCCTCCACCCGCGCGCGCAGCTCGCGGTACGCGGGCACGTCCTCGCGCGACGGCACCGCCAGCTGCAGCAGCCGCGCACGGCCGCGCAGCTCGGGACGCTCGTCCAGCAGCCGCTCGAACGCCGCCAGCCGCTCGGGGATCCCCTTGGTGTGGTCCAGCCGGTCGACGCCGACGAACAGGGGCCCGCCGGCCGCGCGCAGCTCCTGCACGCGCCGGATCACGCGTGGATCCGTGGCCCGCGCCGCGAAGCCCGCGGCATCGACGCTCATCGGACAGGCGTGCACCGACACCGCGCGCCCGTCGTCGTCCGCGAAGCCCGCGCCCGAGGCCAGCTCGACGTCGCGGCCCAGCGTCGCGCGCACCGCATCGCCGAAGCGCGCCGCGTAGGCGGGCGTGTGGAAGCCCACGACGTCCGCGCCCAGGATCCCGTCGAGCAGCGTGCGCCGCTGCGGCAGCGACGCCATCGAGTCGGGGAACGGCGTGTGGAGGAAGAAGCCGGTGCGCAGGTCCGGACGCCGCGCCCGCAGCAGCCGCGGCACGAGCATCAGATGGTAGTCGTGCACCCACACGCGGTCGCCCGGCCGCGCTTCCTCGGCCACGACGGCGGCGAAGCGCGCGTTGACGGCGCGGTACGTCGCCCAGTCGTCCGGATCCGGGTCGGGGTGGTCGTCGCGATCGTGCAGCACGGGCCACAGCACCCCGTTGGCGAAGCGCTGGTAGAAGCCCGCGATCTCGGGCCCGTGGATCGGCACGCCGAGGGCGTCCACCTCGGCCAGGCGGAGCGCGATCTCGCGCCGGGTGGCGGACGGCAGCTCGGCCGGCGCGCCGGACCAGCCGATCCAGGTGCTCCCCGCCGCGTCGTGCACGCCGCGCAGCCCGGTCGCCAGCCCGCCCGCGCTCGGCGTCAGCTGCACGCGTCCCTCATCCACACGGACGGTCGACGGGAGGCGGTTGGAGACGATGAGCACGCGGCTCGCCGGCGCGACCCGTCGCGCGTCGAGCGGCCGAATGTCGGGCCGGACCTCCGGCGCGCCCAGCAGGCGCGGCGCGGTCATGCGACCTCCAGCTGCGGCTGGCCCGCGCCCCGGTCGAGGCCCGCGACGATCAACGGGCTGGGCGCCTCGTGCGTGAAGTGACGGTACTCCTCCGCGATGTCGTGCATCAGCTCGGTATACCGCACGAAGGCTGCGTAGAACGCCTCGCCCTCGTCGCACAGGCTGCCGACGCCGTGCGAGCCCTGACAGTTGACGAGGCCGCAATGGGTGTACGAACCCAGCGCACGCCCGAGCTCGGTGCCAGCGGCGAGCAGGGTGCGCATGCGCTCCAGCCGGCGCGACTCGGAGGCGCGCAGCGGGAAGCGCAGCATCGCGACCTGCGCGAGCGTCTCGAGATCCGCGCGCGTCACTGTCGCGCTCGGCTCCGTGGATCGGGGCATCGATCACCTCGGTGGGACGGGTGGGGGCGTGCGCACCGCCACGGCTCGGGGTCTGCGGGCGCACTATGCTTCGACGAGGACGGCCCTCGGCGGGCCTGCCGTCGGGCCGCGCCCGCCACGTTCGGGGCGCTGCTCGCGGCACGGGCGGGAGTGTAGACCGGAGCCCTCACGGCATCCTCACGCGAACCTCAGACGGATCTCAAACGGAGCGTAAGTGCTCAGGCTACGGACATTTGGCGGCACTCATGTCGCCGACGCGGCGGGCGAACCCCTGGGCGGCGCGGCGAGTCAGCGCCGCCTCCAGGCGTTGCTCGCGGTGCTCGCCGTGGCCGGCGACAGCGGGCTGAGCCGGGACAAGCTGGTCACCCTGCTCTGGCCCGAGGCGGAGGAGGAGCGCGCGCGCCACTCGCTGACCCAGGCGCTCTATGCCGCGCGACGCGCGCTCGGCGCCGACGACCTGTTCGTGACCTCGGGCGACATCCGGCTCAACCGCGAGCGGCTCACGAGCGACGTCGGGGAGCTCGAGGCCGCGCTCGCGAACGACGAGCTGGAGCGTGCGGCCGCGCTCTACCAGGGGCCCTTCCTCGACGGCTTCTTCCTGCCGGGCTCGGTGGAGTTCGAGCAGTGGGCGACCGCCCAGCGGCAGCGCCTGGAAGACCGGGCCGCCGGCGCGCTCGACCGGCTGGCGCGCGCGGCCGAGGACGCGGGCGACGTGCGCGAGGCGCTCGACTGGCGCCGGCGGCTGGCCGCGATCCGCCCGCTCGACGCCTCGGTCGCGGTCTCGCTGATGACGGTGCTCGCCCAGACGGGCGACCGCGCCGGCGCCCTCCAGCACGCACGCCTGCACGAGACGCTGCTCCGCGACCAGCTCGGCCTCGACCCCGACCCGGTCGTCAGCTCGTTCGCCGCCCGGCTCCGCGAGCCGATCGACTGGCAGCGCGAGGCGCAGCCCGCGGCCGCGGGAGCGACGGCCGCCGCGGCGACCGCGGTGCTCGCCTCGCCGCCCGCCTTCACGCCGACGCTGGCGCCGCCGACGGAGGTCGAGCCGGAGCCCGAGCCCGCGCCGGAGCCCGAGGTCGCTGCCGCCGCGCTGCCGGTCCGCATCGCCGACCCGGACGCGGGACCGGTGCGCGTGGTCCCGGCGCCGGGGCGCCCGCGCTGGCGGCTGGGCGTCGCCGCCGCGATCGCGGTCGTCGTCGCCCTGGTCGCGGGGGTCGTCTGGTGGCGGCGCGAGCCGCCCGCCGCGCCGGTCGCCGCGGCGCCGCGCCTGGAGCAGAAGGTGGTGGTCGCCCCCTTCCGGGTGACCGGCGCCAGCGGGTCGCTCGCCTACCTCCGCGACGGGCTGGCCGAGCTGCTCGCGGCGCGCCTGGCGGACGACAGCAGTGCGCGCTCGGTGGATGCTGGCACCGTCCTGGCCGCATGGCGCTCCGCCGGTCTCACCGGAAGTGGCGAGGTCCCGCGCGACACGGTCGTGCGCCTCGCGGAGCGGCTGGGAGCCGAGCGGGTGGTCGTCGGCAGCGTCGTGGGGACGCCGAGCCGGGTCGTGGTGAGCGCGACCGTCGTCGCCGTCCCGTCCGGGGAGGCGAGCGCCGAGGCGAGCGTGGAGGGGCCGGCGGACAGCGTGACGGCGCTGGTGGATCGGCTCGCGGCGCGGCTCCTGGTCCTCGGTGCCGGCGAGGACGCGTCGCTCTCCAGCCAGACGACCGGGTCGTTGCGCGCGCTGCGGGCGTTCCTCGACGGGCAGGCGGCGTTCCGGCGCGGCAGCCACGCGGTGGCGGTGCGCCGCTTCGAGGAGGCGCTGCAGGTCGACTCGACGTTCGCGCTGGCGGCGCTGCAGCTGGCGCGGGCGAGCGACCGCCTGCACCTGTCGGCGCCGCGCGCGCGGGCGATCGCGCTGGCGTGGCGCGAGCGCTCGACGCTGGACGAGCGCGCGCGGGCGCTGCTGGTGGCGCTGGCGGGCCCGCGCTACCCGGCGCCGTCGAGCGCCGAGGAGCAGGTGGCGGCCTGGGAGCGGCTCATCGACCTCACGCCGGATCGGGCGGAGCCCTGGTTCGAGCTGGCCGCGCGCCTCCACCACGAGGGGGCGACCGTGGGGATCGGCGACGGCCGGACGCGCGCGATCACGGCGCTGCGTCGCGCGCTCGCGCTGGAGCCGACGTACGTGCCCGCGCGCGAGCTGCTGGCGCAGATCGACGCGTCGCAGGCGGTCGACGCGCGCCTGCCGCTCGCGCCCTTCCTCCGCTGGCGGGCGGCCGTCGTCGCCGGCGACTCGACGGCGCTGCGGACGATGCGGGCGTCGCTGGCGCAGCTCGGGCCCACCAACCTGCGCGCGATCGCGATGGCGTCGCAGCAGGACGCGGTGGCGCTGGACGATGCGCGGCGCGCGGTGCGGCAGCTGGCGGCGCGCGGCGGCCGGCCGGCGGACCGGGTGGACGCGCTGCTGGCCGAGCATGCGCTGGCGCTGAACGAGGGCCGCGCGCGCGACGCGCTGGCCGCCACCGAGCGGCTGGCCGAGCTGCGGCCCGGGACGCGCGGGCACCTGCGGCTGCGGGTGCTGGACGCGTTGTACGGCGACGGGCGGCGCGACGCCGGCGACGCCGCGGCGCTGACGCTGCAGCGCGCCGCCGACGCGGCGCCCGCGGCCGAGCCGACGGCGCGCGCGATCCAGCTGGCGGACGTGTGCGTGGTGGCGCATTGGCGGCTGGCGCGCGGCGACACGGCCGGCGTGCGCCGCGCGGTCGAGCAGCTGCGCGCGGAGCCGCTGCGGGTGCCGCTCGCCGCGCCGCCGGCGGCGGCGGGAGGCGCTGCGTGCGCGGCGCTGCTCGAGGCGGCGCTGGCCGTCGAGCGCCGCGCGCCGGATGCGGCGGCCGCGGTCGCGCGGCTCGACGCGCTGGCGTTGACCGCCGCGGTGAGCGACGATGCGGTGGCGTATGCACCCATCCTCGTCGCGCGGCTGCACGCGCGCCTGGGCGACGGTCGCTCCGCGCTCGGTGCGGTGCGGCGGCGCGGGTACCAGGTCGCGTGGCCGCGCTACCTCGCGGCGGCGCTGCGCGACGAGGGGCGCTACGCGGCGCAGGAGGGCGACATGGACGCGGCGCGCGACGCGTACGAGCGCTTCCTGATGCTTCGCGCGGACCCCGATCCGGAGCTGCGTCCACAGGTGGACGAGGTACGCGCGGCGCTCAACGCGCCCTGATCGGTGCATGGCGCGCCGGACCCGAACGACAACGGCAGCAAGGATGAAAGGCTGAGAAGATCTGATAAGAGCGGATGGCTCCGGCGGAGCGCGAGGATTCTCGCGTCACGCGGAGCCATCCGTCTTTATCAGACCTTATCCGATCTTCATCCTTGCAATGCCGTTGTCTGGTCCAACGGGCGACTCAGCGCGCGGTGAGCGTCTGCGCGCCACGCCAGTGCGCGCCCGGCGCCAGCACCACGGGCTCGGCCACCACCGCGGCCTCGACGCACAGGAACCGCGACCAGCCGCCCAGCTCCAGGTCCGACAGCGCCGCCGCACGCTCGGCGCCCGGGTTCCACACCACGACGTCGCGGAAGCCGTCCATGTCGACCGTGAGCGCGGGCGCGCCGGCGTCCCGCAGCTCCAGCGCGGTCGGCACGTCGAGGTAGATGCGATCGACCTCGCCGGGCACCGTCAGCGCATCGTCCCGATCGACGCGCTCCGCGCCGCCCGCGGTGGAGTCGCGATAGCGCAGTCCGCGCAGGCCGTGCAGCGCCGCGCGCGCGACGTCCGCGACGCGCAGGTACGTGTGCAGCGCCGCGGTGAACGAGAGCGGCGCGGCGTCGGCGTTCGTCACCGCCAGCGCGACCTCCAGCGTCGCGCCGCCGATCGTCACCGTCAGCTCGGCGACGAAGCGGTGCGGCCAGATCGCCTGCGTCACTTCCGTGTGGCCGAGCCGCAGCGTCGCGCGCGTGCGGCCGCCGTCGGTCGCGCCGGCGTCGACGAGCGTCCACGGCAGCGTGCGCGCGAAGCCGTGGCGCGGCAGCGGGCCCGACGTCGCGAACTGCGGGAAGATCACCGGGATGCCGCCGCGGATCGCGACGCCCGCGCGCAGCTCCGTGCGCTCGCTCAGGAAGAGCCGCTCGCGCGCGTCGCCGGCCGCCTGCCACGACAGCACGTGCGCGCCGTGCGTCGCGACCTCCGCGCGCGCGCCGTCCGACGCGGTCAGCGTCACCGTGCGCAGGCCTCCACGCTCGCCGTTCATCTGACGCTATGCGAGCAGCTGCGCGACCGCGTCGCGCACCGCGTGACGCCGCGTCGCGAGGCGCGTGCGCTCGACGTCCAGCCAGGGTGCAGGTGCGGCGCCGAAACCGAGCGACGCGAGCACCTCGCGCGCGGCGCGCTCGCCGCTCTCGCAGCCGCCCTCCATGAAGCCCTGCGCGTCGCGCGACGTGTGCTCGCCCGCGAAGTGCAGCGTGCCCGCGCGCTCGCCCTCCGCGCCGCGGATCGCGGTCCACTGGCCGGGGAGGTAGGCGGCGTAGCTGCCGCGCGTCCATGCGTGCGTGGGCCAGTGGAAGCGCGCCTCGCGCATCCCCGCGCGCGCCGCGGCGACGCCCGGCAGCACCGTGTCGAGGTCGCGCACGAACGCGCCCGCCTGCCCGGCCGCCGTGCCGCTGCCCAGCGCGACGCCGTGCGCGCCGCCCGTGAAGTTGGTGAGGATGCCCGACGCGCCGGGCTGCAGCCGGCTCGTCTCCCACGTCAGCTGGAAGGGCAGGTCGCTGAGCACCGAGCCGTTGGAGCGGTGCCGCGTGCGCCACACGCGCTCGCCGAAGCCCACCATCAGCTTCGCGTTGGTGCCGTAGCCCAGCTCCGCGATCGCGCGCCGCTTGGCGGGCGAGAGCGGCGCGTCCAGCCGCACGTCGCGCAGCAGCGTGAACGGCAGCGCGAGCACGACGTGCGTGGCGTCGGTGTCGAGCGTCGCGCCGCCGCGCTCGAACGTCGCGCGCCAGCCACCCGTGGCGCGCGGCGCGAGCGCGACCAGCCGCATCCCCAGGTCGAACGCGGGCTCGCCCAGTCGGTCCGCGAGCGCGTGCACGATGCGGTCGTTGCCGCCGCGCACGTGGAAGCGCTCGTCGCTGTCGCCGAAGATGCGGAACGGATCGGGCGACGGGTCGATGAGCGTCAGCAGGTTGAGCGCGGACTGGCGGTCGGGCTCCAGCCCGCACTCGGTCGTGTAGGCGACCGCCAGCAGCTCGCGCATCCACCCGCTCACGCCGCGGCGCTCCATCCACTCGGCGATCGACATCCGATCGAGCGCCGCGGCGAGCGCCGGCTGCGCGACGCCGATCGCGTCGACGTCGACGTCCGCGAGGTCGCGCGCGATCGCCGCGCCCACCGGCGCGAACGCCGCCATCACCTCCGCGTCCCTGCGGCGCGCGCCTCCCATGTGCCACACCGCGTCGGCGAGCGCGCGGTCGTCGGTCGCGAGGTCGTCGAGCGGGATGCCGAGCTCCATGGCGAGCGCGCGGATGCGCACGTGGCCCGTGTCGATCAGCTCCCCGCCCAGCTCCGCGACCTGCCCGTCGGCGAAGTGGTCGCGCAGCGAGAGCATGCGTCCGCCCACGCGCGGCTGCGCGTCGACCACGCGCACGGGGATGCCGCGCTCGCGCAGGCGCCACGCGGTGGTGAGGCCCGCGATCCCCGCGCCGACGACGAGGACGCTCGCGTCGCGCGAGGCGGCGGGCGTCGCGGGCGGCGCGACGGTCGGACGCGCGCACGCGTCGAGTGCCAGCGCGCCGACGCCCGCGCCCATGCCCGCGACGAAGCGGCGGCGCGTGATCGCGCGCGCCTCGTGCAGCGCCGGCGCGACCTCGTCGAGCGGCGCGCGCAGCTCGGCCGCGGCGCGTGCGGCGTGCGCCGCGCGCACCAGCAGCGCGTGGAGTGGGGTGCGGGACATGATCGGGATCGGCGGTGACTCGCTCGCGACACTACCGGAGCCCTGCGATCCCGGCAAGGGCGCCCGGGGTGCAGATTGCGCGCGCCCGCATCGACCTCCAGCCGCCCGCCCACGTCCGTGCCGCCACGCTCCACACGTCCCAAGGCGTACGACCGCGCCTACTTCGACAAGTGGTACCGCTCGCCCGCGCACCGCGTGCGCACGACCGCGGAGCTGAACCGTACCGCCGCGTTCGTCGTCGCGGCGGCGGAGTACCTGCTGGGGCGGCCCGTGCGGACCGTGCTCGACGTGGGCGCCGGCGAGGGGGCGTGGCGCGCCGCGCTGCGTCGGGCGCGCCCGGGCATCGTCTACCAGGGCGTCGATCCGAGCGAGTACGCGGTGCGGCGGTTCGGCGCGCGGCGCGACCTCATCCTCGGCGACCTCGCGTCGCTGGACGCGCTGCCGCTGCGCGACGGCTACGACCTCGTGCTGGCGACGGACGTGCTCAACTATCTGACGCCCGCCGAGCTGACCGACGGGCTGCCGCGGCTGGCGGCGCGCGCCGACGGGATGCTGTATCTGGAGCTGCTGACGCGGAACGACGAGCTGGAGGGCGACACGACCTTTCCGCAGCAGCACGACGCCACCTGGCTGCGCCGCGTGGTGCGCCGCGCCGGGCTGGTCGCCTGCGGGCTACACTGCTTCCTGCCGCGCGCGCTCGCGGACCGGCTGACGGAGATGGAGCGCGCGTGGTGACGCTCCTGGTGACGTGCGTGGCGGCCGGCGGCGCGGCCCCGATCTTTCAGGGACGGCCGTTCCACATGCCATGACCCGTGACCCCGGGAGGTGAGCCCGTGCCAGACTCCAGCTCCGCCGCGACCACCGCCGCGACCGCCGCCGCGTCGAGTGCCGCGCCGCCCATCGCCTGGGTCGAGGCGCGCCTCGACGAGGGTGGCGGCTACACGACGCGGCTCACCGCGCGCACGCACGCCCTGGTGACCGACGAGCCGGCGGACGTCGGCGGCGCGGACACCGGGCCGACGCCGTACGAGCTGCTGATCGGCGCGCTGGCCGCGTGCACCGCGATGACCGTGCGCATGTACGCGAACCGCAAGCAGTGGCCGTTGCGGACGATCACGGTGCGGATGCGGCCCGTGCGCGCGCACGCCGCCGACTGCGAGCGGTGCGAGACCGAGGAGGTGAGCGCGGGCCGGCTGGAGCGCGAGGTGGAGTTCGCCGGCGACCTGACCGACGAGCAGCGCAGGCGCCTGCTCTACATCGCCGACCGCTGTCCCGTGAAGCAGACGCTCGAGCGCGGCCTGCAGGTGCAGCCCGCGACCGCCATGCCTCTATCCACGCCTGCGCCGGTGCCGACATGACCGCCACGCCGCTCGCCGCCGGCACGCCGGCGCCGGAGTTCACGCTGTCCGTCACGCCGGACCAGCGCATCGCGCTCTCCGAGCTGCGCGGCCGGCCGGTGATCCTCGCGTTCTATCCCGCCGACTGGAGCCCCGTGTGCGGCGACCAGATGGCGCTCTACAACCAGGTGCTCCCCGAGTTCCGGCGCCACGGCGCGGAGCTGCTCGGCATCTCGGTGGACGGCGTGTGGTGTCACCGCGCCTTCGCGGAGGACCGGCACCTCCACTTCCCACTGCTCGCCGACTTCGAGCCGAAGGGCGGCGTGGCGCAGCGCTACGGCGTGTACCGCGCGCAGGACGGCACCACGGAGCGCGCGCTGTTCGTGATCGACGCGGAGGGCACGATCCGCTGGAGCTACGTCTCGCCGGTCGGCGTCAATCCCGGCGCCGACGGCATCCTCGACGCGCTGGACCGGCTGGCCGCGTCCGCGCCCACTGCGGGAGGACCGTCCACGTGAGCACGCGGCTCCGCAACCCGGTGACGGCGCAGGACCACGCGCAGGGCCCCGCCGACGCGCCCGTGACGCTGGTGGAGTACGGCGACTACGAGTGCCCGCACTGCGGCCGCGCCTACCCGATCGTGCAGGAGGTACAGCGCCGGCTGGGCGACCGCCTGCGCTTCGTCTGGCGCAACTTCCCGCTGACCGAGATCCACCCGCACGCGCTGCACGCGGCCGAAGCGGCGGAGAGCGTGGGCGAGCAGCTCGGCGAGGCGGGCTACTGGCCGATGCACGACGCGATCTTCGACCACCAGCGCGACTCGCACGCCGCGCTCGACGACGCGCACCTCGCGCGCTACGCGGCGGACCTCGGCGCGGATGCGGAGCGCGTGCGCCGCGACCTGGAGGCCGACGCGCACGTCGTGCGCATCGAGGCGGACTTCTCGGGCGGCGTGCGCAGCGGCGTGAACGGGACGCCCACGTTCTTCGTGAACGGCGCGCGCTATGATGGAGACTGGACCGACGCGGAGGAATTCGCCCAAGCCCTGGAACGCGCTGCGCAGACGCCGGGATGATCAAGCGGAGGACGATACGGCGGAGGACGATGCGGCGGAGGGCGGAACGGCGTGAAACGGTGAAGCGGACGCTTCGAGCTTGAAGCGGTAGGCGAAGGTCCGCTTGTTCGGTATCGCGCCTTATCGTTCTCCGCCGTAAGGTCCTCCGCCGTATCGTCCTCCGCCCCACCGATCTTGGACAATGTCACCCACGCCCTCGCCGGCAGCCTGCTCGCCGCCGCGACCGTCGCGATCGTCGAGCGGCGCACCGGTCGGCCGGCCACGCCAGGGTACGGCCGTGCGGCGATGATCCTCGGCGTGGTGGCCGCGGAGCTCCCCGACGCCGACCTGCTGTACGCGGGGCCAGTGCTCGGCATGGGCAAGCTGGGGTACCTCCTGCATCACCGCGGGCACACGCACACCGTCGTCTTCGCGCTGCTGGCGGGGCTGCTGCTGTGGGGCGTCGCGCGCCTGCGACGCCACGGCGCGCGTCCGGTGGCCGAGCGACGCGGGTTGCTGGGGCTCGCGCTGGCGGGGACGCTGTCGCACCTCGCGCTCGACTACACGAACAGCTACGGCGTGCACCCGTTCTGGCCGGTGGACGACCGCTGGTTCTACGGCGACGCGGTGTTCATCGTGGAGCCCTGGCTGTGGATCATCGCGGTGCCCGCGCTGATCGCGATCGTGCGCAGCCCCGTCGCGCGCGTGCTGCTGGGCGCCGCGCTGGTGGGGATCCTGGCGCTGGCATGGTCGTTCGGGCAGGTGAGCCGCGGGCTGGCGCTCGCGCTCACGCTCGGCGCGGCCGTCTCGCTGGCGGTGACGTTCGCCGCGCCGCCCGCGCGGCGCCTCGCGATCGCGCTCACGGCGTGGCTCGCGTTCGAGGCCGGCTCGTTCGTCGCGTCGCGCGCGGCGCGCGGGCAGGTGCGCGCGGCGGTGGCGGCGATCGCGGGCGCGGACGCGCTGCGCGACGTGGCGCTCACGCCGACGGTGTCGAACCCGCTCTGCTTCCGCGCGCTGGTGGTCGAGACGCAGGCGGAGACCTATCGGGTCACCGAGGCGTCGGTGGCGCCGTTCCCGGCGCTGCGCACGGTGCGCGCGTGTCCGCCGCCCGACGCGGACGGCGGCGCCGGCATGGTGCCGTCATCGCGCGCCGCGACGGACGCGGTGCGCTGGGGCATCGAGTGGAGCGCACCGCGAGCCGAGCTGGGGGCGCTGGCACGCGCGAACTGCGAGGTGGCGGCGGCGCTGCGCTTCGTGCGCGTGCCCGCGTGGCGCCGCCTGCCCGACGGCGCGGTGCGTCTCTCGGACCTGCGCTTCGGGAACGGCGACGCGAGCTTTGCGGAGGTGTATGCGGCGGCGGCACCCGCGCGCTGCCCGAATCCGAGGGCGGTGCCGTCGTGGGTGCCGCCGCGACAGGACGTGCTGTGAAGCGAAGGGCGGAGGACGGAACGGCGGAGAACGATGAAGCGAAGAACGGTGGAGCGTGAAACGGAAAGGCGGACCCTTCGAGCTTGACGCTTCAAGCCGAAAGGTCCGCCTCATCGTTTCACGCCGTTTCGTCTCCCGCTTCGCCGTCCTCCGCCGTTCCGTCCTCCGCTTTACGGCGCGACCACCTCTCGTCGACGTGACGCGTCGCCGTCCGGCACCACGACCGCCGTCCACGACGCGCTCCCATCACGCACGCGCCCCTTCCACTCGACGGTCACCGGTCGCCCCGCCTGCACGGTGACCGTGCGCGTGGGACGATCGACGGTGAGGTTGTCGGTGCGCAGTGCGACGCGGTGCGTGCCCTCCGTCGCGAGGGTCCAGCGGATCGTCACGTCGCCGTTCGCGGCAGCGGTGGCGACGGGTGTGGGCGTCGAGTCCGTCGAAGTCGCGGGCGCGCCGGGCAGCAGGTCGGCCATCAGCCAGAGCCACCGCGCCGACGGGTGCACCCACACCTCCTTGTACACGTACATGTTCTGCGACGGCCAGTAGGGCAGGTCGGTGACGCCGCGGCTCTGCATCCCCACCGGCAGCGAGCCCACGAAGTCCGCCGACGAGACGCTGTACTGCTGCGCCCAGTCGTGGCCCTCGCCGTACATCGTGCTCTGCGCGAACGGGTTGCGGCCCACGACCCACTGCGCCTGCCGCTGCGCGAGGTCGAGCCCCGCGCTGTCGCCGCGCAACCGCGACGCCGCCGACAGCGCCTTCGCCTGCGACAGCAGCACGCCGTAGTTGCCGCGCCGCTGGAACCACACCGGGAAGGCGCGCAGGTACCAGCCGTCGCCCATCGGCAGGCCGGCGCGCGCCTGCGCCGCGTACTGGTCGGGCGTCGCCATGTAGCGGTCGCCCGAGGCGGGCACGTGCGCGCTGTCGGCGACGCGGTAGACGTACGCCGGGAGCACGCCGTACGGTGCGGTCGTCGTCGCGGCGCGCTTCTGGAACTCGGCGTGGCGCGCGATCGCGGCGTACCAGCGCATCCACTCCGGGTGGTCCGGGAACGCCTCGACCAGCTGCGCGAGCGCGACGACCGGCGCCTGGTCGGCGGCGCGGTGGAACTGGTGGAAGAGCGTGTCGCGGTCGGGGCCCGTGTACCAGAAGCCCGCGAGCGGGAAGTCGCGGCCGACGCGCGCGACCTGCTGCGACCCCGTGACCACGCGCGCCAGCTCGACGGCCTTGTCGCGGTAGCGCGCCTTCCCCGTGGCGCGGAACAGCTCCACCGACGCGGTGATCCCGATGCCGGCGAGCTCCATGCGGCTGGCCGCGAACGCGGGCGTGTGCCACGTCGACGGGCCCTCGACGCCCACGATCGCGTGCTCCCAGTCGTCCTCCGCGATGCGCAGGCTGCGCGCGGCGAGCGCCGGGTCGCGGTCCTTCAGCACGCGCGCCGCGATCGCGCCGGCGGCCGAGGCGATGTAGTTGGCGTTCGGGTTGTTCTTCGCCTCCACCACCTTGTCGTCCGCGTCGCCGACGACGTTGTTCGACCAGTAGTTGTGGCTCCCGAACCCGATGCGGTAGCCGCCGGCGAAGCGCACGCGCAGCACCCAGTCGAGGCCCCAGCGCGCCTCCTCGAGCAGCCGCTCCACGAGCGCGGGATCATCGCCGCGCGCCGCCAGCCGCTCGGCCAGCGCGAACATCGCGTACGTGCTCTCGCCGGTGTTGATGACGCCCTGCGACAGGTCGCCCGCGTCGTGCCAGCCGCCGCTCATCGTGAGGCGCTGGTCGCCGTGCGCCGCGAGCCAGTCGAGATGGTCGATGCCGTGCACACCCGGGATGTGGTCGCCGCAGCGATTGCCGTAGAAGAAGTTGAGCGTCTTCCAGAGGCTCGTCTTCCACACGTCGCCGCCGATGTCGAACGGGCGCGAGACGACGTCGCCCGCCTGCAGCACGTAGCGCCCCGGCGTCTCGACGGACGAGAAGTCGAGCAGCTGGAACTCGCCGTTGCGCGCGCGCACCGCCTGCAGCGGCGCGCGCAGCACCGTCTGACCGAGGGCGGCATCGTCCACGCGCAGCAGCTGGAAGTCGGTCGCCGCGAGCCCGCTGGCGACGGCCGTCTTGGAGGCGCCGGTCTGGTAGCCGCTGTGGCTGAACGCCAGCCGCCCCGGCGCGACGCTCCACCCGGTGTGGTGGTCGGGCGCGACCTTCTGCAGCTCCAGCCGCCCCAGCTCGAACGCGACGCGGTCGCCGGGGTCGGCGAGCATCTTGTTGACGAAGTAGCCGATCTCGAGGCGGGTCACGCGGTCGCGCGCCAGCGGCTCGATCTCCCAGACGATCTGCTGCCAGCCGTCGCGCGTCAGCGTGACGTAGTGCGTCCCCTCGCGGCCATAGCGCTCCGGCACCTTCTCGGCGCCGTCGTTGCGCAGGGCGATCTGCAGCGGCAGCACGGGGACGCCCCTGAAGTCGGGACGCACCCAGAGCGAGATCCGGTTGTAGCCGCTCCAGTCCTCGTTCGGGACGGCGCGCTGGATGTTGACGGCCGGGAGGCGCGCGCGGTTGGGTGCGGGCGTGCCCTCGAACAGCTGCATGTCCACGCGCAGCACGCGCATGTCGCCCAGCCGCGGCTCCGTGGGGAAGGTTGCCTTCGCGGTGCCGGTGACCTTCCACGTGTCGGGTCGCGTCATGTCGTCGAGGACGCGGCTCGCGAGCACCGGCTTGCGCAGCCACCCGAACTCCGCCGACTCGACGAAGTCGATGGGCATGAGGGAGCGCGGCGCCTGCGCGTCCGCCAGCGCGGGCGACAGGGCCAGGACAGCGAGCGTGGCGAGGCGTGGGCGCATGCAAGCGGAGGACGATGGGGCGGAGGACGATGAAGCGGAGGACGATAACGCGTGAAACGGGAAGGCGGACCCTTCGGCTCTGAGCTCCAAGCTCGAAGGGTCCGCCGTTTCGTCTCACGCCCCACCGTCTTCCGCCGTTCCGTCCTCCGCCGTACCGTCTTCCGCCATGTGCACAGCCCTCGTCCGCGTCGCCGTGATCGCAGCCCTCGTCACCGGCTGTCACACGCCGCCGGCCGGCTCCACGCTGGTCTTCGGCGACGAGTTTTCCGGCCTCTCGATCGACCGCGCCAAGTGGATCGTCTACACCGGCCCGGTCTACAACGCGGAGCTGCAGGCGTACGTGGACGACACCGCGACGGCGTACGTCCGCGACGGCATGCTCGTGCTCCAGGCGCGGGCGCGCGCGCATCGCGACACCGCCGGGCGCGCGGTGGAGTTCGTGTCGGCGCGCCTGCACGGCCGCACGACGTTCCGCTACGGGACGATCGCCGCGCGCATGAAGCTGCCCACCGGCGCCGGGCTCTGGCCGGCGTTCTGGCTGCTCGGCGAGGGCGCGTGGCCGGCGCACGGCGAGATCGACGTGATGGAGTATCTGCAAGACCTTTTTCGCGCCTTTACCTCTAACAATGTGACAGGGGTAGATTGACCGTGTACCTTGTGGTGCGCGACCGACCCTCCACCTCGACCGGGTACGTCCATGTCGCTCTTCCTGCCGGCCATGCAGCCCTCTCCCGACGGGATGTGGGAGGTGGAGATGGTGAGGCTCGACCACGGCGAGCGCTTGCCGGTCATCCGCAACAGCCGCACGTGGCTACCTGCCCCCCTCGCGCTCCGGTACGTGCTCAGCCAGCGGCCCCGCCTCCGGCCCGGCTCCCTGGCGAACGACGTCCGCGGCGTGTGCGCCCTCTACAACTGGGCGGCGCAGGAGCGGACCGTGGGGTTCTTGGACGACTGGCTCGCGCGCGGGCGCGCGCCGACGAACCATGAGCTGAAGCAGATCAACCGCTTCCTGCGCAACGCTCCGGAGGAAGCGGACAGCCAGCAGGGCACGCCCGTCGTCGGCGCTGTGCCTGAGGAGCGGGGCGCGCTGGGCGAGGCCCCGGTCGTCGACCGAGCCGGCGAGGTGCCGGCGACGACGTACCACCGCCGGCTCACGTCGGTGCTCCACTTCCTCGACTGGGCGCTGCGCGCGGACAACGCCGGCGCGACCCAGGCCATCGACGACGACGAGCACGTGCGAATCGTCTGGCGAGTCCAGCGGCTGTTCCGCGAGTGGGCCGCCGAGCGCCCGATCCCCGAGTCGCTGACGCCCGACCCCCTCACGCTGCTCGACATCCACTTCGTGCGGCGAGCGCTAGGGGCCGACGAGTTCGGACGGTGGCACTACGCGGACGTCTTCGTGCCGGAGACCAGGCTGCGCAACTGGGCCATGTTCGAGGTGGCGATCAACTACGGTCTCCGCCGCGCGGAGCTGCTGCTGCTGCGACTCGACGATCTGCCGGACGACGACGACCCGCTCCGCAACATCCGCGTGGCGCGCCGGCGCGAGGTGAAGGTCGATAAGGGGCTCAGTCGCAAGACCCCGCGCATCGTGAGGGTCCCGGCCCTGGACCCGGAGCGGTACGACGTGGTGCGGCAGTACCTGACGCACGGCGGCACCGAGGGGGGGCGCTGCGGCCCTGCCGACGCGGAGACGCGGCTCTTCCTGCGCCACCCCTCCGAGGTGAAGCGGCCGAGCGCCCGACCCGCCGAGGCGCCGTCGCCCTTCGAGCCCATATCGGGTGCGCGCTTCGGTCAGACCATCACGCGCATCGGCGAACTCGCGTGGCACGCCGCCGAGCGCGAGATCGCGGCCGGCGCGGGCGTCGTCACGATCCGGACCGGCGGGACGGCAACCGCGGTCAAGGTGACCGACCGCGTGCTGGAGGAGCTCCGGACCCGGCTGACAGGGCTGCACCCGCACGTGCTGCGGCACACCTGGGCGACGCACTTCGCCCTCGCGCACTACGGGGAGCACGGCTTCGACGGCGTGGTCCACCTGCTCCAACTCTACGGCGGCTGGGCCGACGACAAGATGCCCAAGCACTACGCCGAGAAAGCGATGGAGGAACTGGGGCAGCGCGCGGCGGCCGAACGGCTGATGGCTCTCTCCACCAACCGGTAGCGGCGAATGGCGCTCACGCTCTCTCCGAACGACGTCCTGCATCACCAGCCGGTGCCCGGACTCGGGCCCGCGGCGGCGCCCGCGCGCGCGCCTGACGACCTTTCCGATCTGCCCGCCCTCCCGGCGCTGATCCGCTGCGGGAGCTACGACGTCGAGGACGAGAACGGGCACTGGACCATCACCGGCGAGCGGTGGACTGCGCGGCGGGTGCGCGAGAGCGCCGAGCGGCAGTCGGTGAACTGGGACCTGCTGCGCGCGCGGGACGGCTTCGGCCGACACGTGCTGAGCGAGCGGGTGGTACACAGCCTCAAGCTCGTCGCCGCCCGCTGGTCGCCCCGGGTGAGTGCGGCCGACGTCCACGGCCGGATCTACTCCGCGGGCCGGCTACTGCTGCAGCACCTCTTGGCGAACCCGGTGCTCCGGCCGGCCGACGGCGTTCCCTTCCAGTGGGAGCACCTGGCCGAGGACCTCGTGGAGAGCCTCGAGCAGACGGCCCGCCTCTCCGGCCGACCGGGCCAGCTCAACACGGTGAACGCGCTCCGGCAGTGGTACTGCCTCATGGCCACGTGGCCGGACGGCACCCCCATCGCCGGCGCGTCGCCCGACCTAGCCCACTGGTGGGAGGGTCGCACCACGAAGAAGGGCCGGGGCGCCTCCCGGGCCGCGTCGCCGGACCCCGTCTACGGCCCCCTGACCCTCCGCGAGATCGACGCGCTGCGGCAGAAGTGCGAGGCCGGCACCCGTGCGGACGTGGTCGACCGCATCGTCGTGTGGCTCCTGATCGTGACGCTCGGCCGCGACATCGAGCTGCGGCGCCTCCGCCGGGGGCACTTCCTGCCCGACATCCTGCCGTCGACGACGCCGGGCCAGGCGCCCCGGAAGGCGTACCATCTCTACAAGCCGCAGGCGAAGGTCGGGCGTAGTCCGCGCACGCGCGACGCGCGCCGGTCCGACGACCGCGCGCGCGGGCACCGGCGCGACGACCCGCGCTACCTGCTGCCCGAGGCGCTGGGGCAGATGATCGAGCAGGTGCTCGAGCCCACGTACGTGACGCCGAAGCGGCAAGGGGGGACCGGGGGCCTGCGCCCACCGACGGGGGAGGACGCGCCCCTGCTCTACTGGCTGCAGGGCGGCTCGGATCAGCTCGGGCGCCTGCTCGCCCGCTTCGTCCGGGCCGAGTCGGTGACGACGGACCGCGTGCTCGACCGAGACGGCAACCCGACGCCGTTGGTCCTGGACAACTACCGCTTCCGGCACGGCGTCGCGCGCGTGCACCAGGAACTCGGGGCGAGCGACCGCGAGCTGCAGCGCCTGCTGGGTCACGAGTCCGTACACACCGCCCGCGAGCACTACTCGGCCGCGCGCGGCGCGGACGCGATGGTCATGGAGCGCGCGGCCGGGAAGGCCGTCGCGCCGCTCGTGGCGACGATGCTGACCGGGCAAGTGGAGGACCCTGCCGAGCCGCGCGACCTCCCGGTGATCCCCGGGGCCGTCCCGCGCCTGCAGCGCGGGCGCGCGCTCAAGGTGATCGGCAACATCGGCAAGTGCAGCAACACGGAGTGCGACAAGAACCCCGTCGTGAGCTGCTTCGGATGCGACAGCTACGTCGGCGGCCCCGCGTACCTCCACGAGATTCGGGAGCTGCGCGACGACGTGGTAGCCTTCCTCACGTCGCCAGAGGCCAACGAGCAGAGCCCGCACTTCGTGGCCCAACTCCGCGGCACGCTCGCCGGCATCGACGCGTGGATCGACTTCCTGTCGCGCGCTGAGGTCGCAGCCGAGCAGCCGGACCCCGCGGCCGTCACCCTCGGCCGGCCCCGCGGCCGCCCCCGTCGCGCAACCAACACCGCGCCCGACCGCGCCTGACCGTGCCGAACGCCTCCTCGCCGTCTCCCAGCCACCGCGCCGCGCTCGCCGCGCTGATCCTCGACGCGAAGACCGCGCTCCACTCGGAGGCGGGCCGCGCCCGCTACCCCGACACGCAGTGGTCGGACGAGATGTGGTCGATGCCGGTCCCGGGGG
The DNA here is from genome assembly GCF_030159095.1 of Roseisolibacter agri. NCBI lineage: Bacteria > Pseudomonadati > Gemmatimonadota > Gemmatimonadia > Gemmatimonadales > Gemmatimonadaceae > Roseisolibacter > Roseisolibacter agri. The sequence goes on along the minus strand of NZ_BRXS01000003.1, from coordinate 42,011 downwards.
AGGCGCCGTTCGGCGCGTACTTCGGCCAGAGGAGCATCGCCGACAACCGCTTCACGCGGAACCGGTGGGGCGCGCCAGGCCGGAACGATTTCGCCGCCGACGCATGGCCCGCAGACTTCGGTGACCCGATACGCGCCTACCTGCTCCTGGGTGCGTCGCACTCGCGCGACCACGGGTCGGGCGTCCTCTACGCGGTGCGGCGCCTCTGGGACTTCCTACTGGCGAGCGACCGGGCGGGCGCCGGCCGGAAGTGGACGTGGGACCTGCTGGACGACGCGACGCTCGCGTCCTTCCACACGTACCTGCGAGGCGCGAAGCCCGCCGGGGCAGCCCTAAGCTCCGCCTCCGCGGTCCTCGTCCTCACCGAGGTGGCGGACGTCGCGGCCATGCTCGTCGAGCGCGGCGCCTGCGCACCGCTCTCGTACTCCCCGCGACGGACCGAGCGCGAGGCGCGCGAGGCCACCGCGCGTGCCTCGCTGGTGCTGCCGCCTGAGGCGACGGGGCTCGCCCGCGGCGACCAAGATCCGAGGTGGGTCAACGGTGCCGCGGCCCTGGTCCGCGACGCGCGACTGCGCTGGGACACCGCCCCGGAGGTGCGGGCGCGCTGGGCGCCTGCGCCCTGGGACGGCGTTCTCTGGACGCTGCGCGACGGCACGGCGCGCTGCGTGTGGAGCGCAGACTTCCTCCCGCAGCGTCTCGAGCGCACGCCGCAGGTGCTGGAGGCTTACGGCCTCACGCTCTTCCCGCCGTCGTACGCCGACCCGCTGCGCGCGTACCTCGTCGAGCGCGACGGCCTCGCGGCGGCCTCGCTCAACAGCTACCTCAGCCATTGGCGGCTCTTCTACCGCTTCCTCAGCGACGCGGGTCTGTCGACCGCCGAGTCCCCGTGGCACTGGTCGATGGCGACCGACGAGCAGCTTGTCGGCTACGCCGCGTACCTCCGGGCTGGGCATGGCAGCGTGCGCCGGAAGGAGGCGAGCGCCAAGCAGGCGATCAACCGCGTCGCCGAGATCCGCATCATCTGCGACTGGCTGGCGATCCGCGCCGCGGGGCCGGCGATCACGCTCGTGGCCGGGGACGGTGAGCTCCGCTCCCGTGGCACGGCCTCCGCCGCCGGCACCCGGGCGTGGCCGGCGCCCGTGCGCCCCCTACGCCCTGAGAGGGCGACGGCGGGTGTGCAGGTGTCGCCGCCGGAGGCCGCCCCCCGCGTCTCACTGGAGCCGAAGCTCGAGCGCGTGGTCGAGAAGGGGTCGCGGCGGCTCGCGACCGAGGCGCTGCGCGTGCGGCACCCCGGGGCGGCGTGGGATGACTCGAGCTGGCCGCTCGCCGCCCCGGATCGGACGCACACGCTGGTCTTCGGACATCGCCCCCGCGTCGCGGACCGTGAGGCCCAGGGTGCGGGAGCCGACGGCGTCGTGCCGTGGCCGGCCTGGTACGGCGACCCGCTCCGCGCGATGGTCACCGAGCGCACCCAGATGGGCGCGCTCGGTGTGCAGGGCCTGCTGAGCGGCGCGCGCGCCTTCTGGCGCTTCCTCGAGGAGTCGCGGCTGACAACCGCAGAGACGCCGTGGTCGTGGTCGCGCCTCGACGACCGCGTGCTCGGCCGCTACGAGACGTACCTGCGCACGCAACGGGAGCGGACCGGGGTCGAACTCGAGGACACCTCGATCCGGGCGAAGCTCGACATCATGCTCACCATCGGACGGTGGCTCGCGCGGCACCGTGTCGTGCGCACGCCGACGTACGTCCCCGTCAGCGCCTCGGCCACGGCACGCTGGCGCGACGAGGACGAGCAGCGCCAAGCCGGCGCCGCGCTCCTGCCCCCCAGGGGATCGCTGGAGGCTCTCGCGCGGCTCTACTACGAGGTCACCCGAGGTGCCCTCCGCGGCAAGCTGACCGCGGGCGACGAGGCCTGCGTGCTGATCCTCGTGCTGCTGATGCTCACGGGCCGGCGTCTCGTCGAACTCCTGCGCCTGCACGCGGACTGTCTGCTGTACGAAACCGTTCGCCCGTGGCGGGACGGGTGGGGAGCGACAGAAGGCGTTCTCCAGTCCGAGCGCCCCCAGGTGGTCGGCCCCGACCAGAAGATCGTGCTGCGCATGCGGTACTGGATGGCGAAGAAGCGCAGCGTACGCGAGGGCGTGATCGGCGTCATGCCGACGGCTGCACCGGTCGTCGAGTCGTGCATCCGCCGCCTGCGCGAGCTGTCGGCGGGCCCGCGGGCGCGCGCGGCGGAACTCCAAGCGACGCCTGACGACTTCCCCTTGCCCGCGGTGCTCGCCGGCAAGCCCTATCTCACCTCCGAGGACCTCGTGACGATCTACCCCCTCCGTAAGGCGGCGGCCGCCGCCGCCGGCGGGATGGGCGAGCGGCACTCGGGGACTCCGGTGCGACTCCGGAACGTCGGCCTCCAGGTCGCCAGGACGAATCCCGGCGGCGCACGCTTCCTCGCGGCGGACGTCGCGGCCGCGATGCAGGCACTCCGCCGTAGGCTGTGCCCCTCGGACGTGGTGATGCAGCCGGCGTCGGGACCGCCGCAGATGCTCAGTGAGACGCTGCTCCTCACCTACGAGCGCGAGGGCTACCGGGACCTGTCGACCGGGGTGGCCGTCCCCCCCGTGACCTCGCTGGTGCGCCGCATTTCGCACGGCATGGTGTACGGCCGGGTCGCAGGGCCGAAGAGCGGCTTGTGGCGCGACGTGAGACGCCTCGCGCCGGAGCTCGAAGTGAAGGGGCTGCGGTCGCACGGCTTCCGGCGCTGGCTCAACAGCGTCGCGGTCCACGGCGGCGCGCCCATCGCCGTGCTCACGCGGTACTTCGGCCGAGATCAGGACGACCAGACGAAGGCGTACATCTACCCGGCGGACCTACTCGACCTACCGGCGGAGGCGCTGGCCCAGGACGCGCGCGCCCGGGCGGCGCACCTGAGGCATGAGGTGAAGGCGGGGCGCGTCTACTCGTCGGTCGCGCTGGGCTACTTCCGCGTGAAGGCCGCCGAGGGCGAGGCCGCGGCGGACGCCTTTCTGGAACGCAACCTCCCAGTGGCGCACCCCACGGAGATGGGCCACTGCGCGCGCGACCTCGCGGTGGAGCCGTGCCAGAAGCACCTGAACTGCCTGGACGGGTGTGAGCACTACGTGGGCACGAAGGGCGACGTCCGCGAGGTCCGCGCACTGTCGGATCTCGCAGAACGGCTCGCGCAGGAAGGCGACATGCTGCGCGCCCGCCTCGCGGCCGGCGTCCGCATCCACGGCGGCCGCCTGCCCCGCTCCGAGCGCCAGCTCGCGGAGGTCCGCGCGCTGCTGCGCTGGCACCACGACCCGTCGATCCCCGACGGGACCACGATCACCAAGGACGGCCCGGTCCCGCGCCGGCTGCGGGTCCTCACCTGAGCGCCACCGCCATGCCCACGAAGCGACAGAACACGAAGCCTGCGCGCGCCCGCGGCCCCGGCGGCCCCGGCGGCCCCGGCGGCCCGGCCGCCCCCACGGTGGTCAGCGAGGCGACCGCGCGGCGAGCCGTCGCGGCCATTCGCGACCTGCTGAGAGAGCTGCAAGGGAGTGAGGAACCGATCACCCACACGCTCCTGCAGACGCTGCTCAAGAAGCAGGACATCCCCGCCAGCCCGCGCACGTACTACGCGTACGTGACGGATGGGAGCGCCATCGCCCTGGAGATCGGGCGTGCGCAGGCGCGTCAGCGCGAACTGTCGCAGGGGACCCCCTTGGCACGGGCGCGGGAGGAAGCGAAGGAGCTCCGGGCGTACATCGCGGAGCTCGAGGAGGCGAACCGCCTACTGCTGGCGCAGCAGGCCGCGATGGTCGCGTACCTGACGGACGACGCGAACGGCCCGGGGCTCGACGTGACGGTAGTCCACCGCGCGCAGCGGGCGTCGCTGGGGGAGGTGGTGCGCGGGAAGCCATTCGCCCGGCGCCCGCTCTCGCCCTTCGCCCAGCCGCCGCGCGGGCCGGGTGGGGGCCGCGGGTGACGGCGCCCCTGGTGCGGTCGCCGGGGGGCGGCGCCGGGCCCGCGTGGGAGGCTGGGCGGCGGAGCGTGTCCGGCGTCGTCGTGTCGCGCACTGCGGCACCCCGGCCGGAGCCGGGCGAGGAGGCGACGCACGTCCCGTGGGCGCGTGGCACCGTCCGGTGTGCACGAACGGGTCAAGAGGTCAGCTTCTACGGCGTCGGTCTGCCGACCATGCACCCGAACACCGAGGTGCGGTTCGGCGGCTATTGGCAGCCGGACAGCGCGTACGGTCCTCAGCTCACCGTCGTCACCGCGCAGGTCACACTCCCGAGCGAGGCCGCAGGTGTCGTGCGCTACCTCAAGGCCAACATCGCGGGCCTGGAGCGTGGCGTCACCGCCAAGCGCATCGCCGTAGCACTCGGGAGCGACTGTCTCGCACGGCTCAAGCGCGATCCAGCGCTCGTGCAATCTCTCGTTCCGGGGGGGCGGGGCATCGCGCTACGCCTGGAGGTCGAAGCGTGGGCGGCGGAGGTGCGACGCGAGACGGTGACCGACGCGCTCGCCCGGCGGCTGCACGAGGTGGGTGTGGAGCGCCGCACGGTGTGCCTCATCACCCGCTACTTCCGCACGTCGGAGGCGGCGGAGGTGGTGACACTCCGACAGCCCTACCGCCTGCTCGACGTGCCCGGCGTCGCCTGGGAGACGGCGGACAAGATCGCGCGGGCCCTCGGGGCGGCCAACGACGACCCTGCGCGCCTCAACGCGGCGTGCGACGCGGCACTGCAGAAGGCGTACGAGCAAGGCCACACCGCGGTGCCCCCCGCCGCAGTCGCCCAGGCGGCGGCGGGGCTGGTGAAGCCCGTGCCGGTCGAGCGCCTGGAGGCGGCCGTGCATGCGCTCGCCGAGGGTGGGGTCCTGGTGCGCGTGGGCGAGCGGGTGGCGCGCCCAGCGCACCGCGCGACCGAGTGGCGGATAGCCGAGGGCGTCGCCCGGATGCTGGACACGCCCGCCGAGCTCACGAGCGCGCAGCGCGCCGCGCTCGACGCCATGCTCGCACAGACGCGACTCACCTCTGTGCAGCGAGGCGCCGTGCGCCTCGTGCTCGGCAGCCACGTGAGCGTGCTCACGGGCGGGCCGGGGTGCGGGAAGACCACGACGCTCCGCGCGGTGGTCGAGGGGTGCCATGTGCTCGGCCTGCCGGTGCGCGTCCTGGCGCCGACTGGGAAGGCGGCCTCGCGGGCGAAGAAGGTCACCGGCGACCCGAATGCGGGCACGGTGCACCGCTTCATCGCGTCCCACCGCCGCGCCGGCGGAGGCGAGCGGCCCGGGGTCGTCGTCGTCGACGAGAGCTCCATGTGCGACGCGGAGACTGCGGCGGCCCTGCTGGGTACCCTAGACCTCTCGCAGACGCGCCTGGTCTGGTGCGGGGACGCCGACCAGCTCCCGAGCGTCGGTGCGGGCCAGGTGCTGCTGGACCTGGTGCGGTCGGGTCGCGTGCCGGTCGCGAGGCTGACGGACGTCTTCCGCATGAGCGCGGAGAGTCGCATCCACACGAACGCGCGCTGTCTCCTGGCCGGGCAGCCGCTCGACCTGTCCGACGCCGACGACTTCGGCTTCATACCCGTCCCCGAGGACGAGCGAGCTGCAGTGGCCACGCGCGACGCGCTCCTCTCGGAGCTCGCGCGCCTAGAAGCCACCGGCGTGAAGGTGCGGAGCGACGCCCAGGTGCTGGTCCCCGTGCGCCCCGGGCCCCTCGGCGTCGACGCCCTGAACCGCCTCCTGCAGGATCACCTGAACCCGCGCGGCGAGCCCGGACCGCTGGTGGGCGGCGGCACGCGGGCACGCGTCGGCGACCGCATCGTCATCACGCGCAACATCTACGAGCTCCCCACGCCGGTCTTCAACGGCGAGCAGGGGGAGGTGCTCGCCGTGGACGGGGGCGGCCGCGACATGCTCGTGCGCGTGGACGACCGCGAGGTGGTGCTCCGCGGGGTGCAGTGCCTGATGACGCGCCTCGCCTGGGCTATCACGGTGCACCGCTCCCAGGGAAGCGAGTACCCGTACGTGCTGATGGCGTACCACCATCTGGCGCACCGGCGGTTGCTCGACCCGCGCGTGCTCTACACCGCGCTAACCCGGGCTCAGAACCGATTCGTCCTCGTCGGCACCGAGGAGGCAGTGTCGGCGTCGCTGGCGCAGACGGGCGCGGCGGACCGCCAGACGATGCTCCCGGAACTCCTGGCGCGCGCCGCCGGGCGGCCGGCGCCCCACCCCGCACCGTGACCGGCACATGACGACCAGCGAGACGCGCGAGCGAGGGAAGCCGGGCCGGAAGGCCGAGCGCGAGAAGCCCCGCATCCTGAAGGCGCTCCTCGACGACCTCGCGCTGTGCGAGGCCGATCCGACCCTCTCGCTCAGCTACGAGGCCATCCGGAAGCGGACCGGCGTCAGCCGCGGGCACCTCTCGAACACCACGGACGAGGACTACGCAGGCATCGTCGCGAAGATCAAGAAGCTGGAGCTGAGGCGCGCCGGCTTAGACGAGGAGGGTGCCGCGCGCGGGGCCGCGGGCGCCTCGCCCTTTGCGGACGCCAGCATGTCCGACGCGGCGCTGGCGGGGCGAGCGGAGGAGCGAGTCGGTGAGCTCGCGCGGCTCATGCGCGAGTGGCTTAGCCGGCACGGCGGGACGCCTCGCGCGGCGATGGCGGCCCTCGCGCTGCACGACCTCGATCTGACGCTCGGCCAGGTCTACCGCGAGGCCACGGGCCTCCGGCCGCTAGTGCGCGAGATTGGTCGGCGCGAGGATCTCGCGCACGCGGCTGCCCGGGAGGCGGCCGGCCTCGGTCCCGGCCGCGCGCTCGACCCGCAGCTCACGCTCGACGAGGCTGGCCCCAGGGGCTCCTCATAGCTGCGCTGGCCGTGCCTGGCCCCTCCGACGAGAAGATGTTGGCCCTGGGAGGTCTCCGTGGCCTCGCAGGGGCCCTGCGGCCGCGCGCGAGGCCCCGCCGTGCCACTCCTCCGCGGCAGCCTACCCGCGGTGGGCCGGTAACCCGGAGGGCGGCCGTGGCGCTCGCCCCCATGCCGCCGGCGCTAGCGTGCGGGCGCAGCCCGCACGACGGCGGAGCACCTCGCCCCGTCAGCATGCTTGCTCTGCACTCGAAGAGGAGCTATGCTTGCTGTGCGCTCGAAGAGGAGCGCGGCTGGCCGGCAGGCACACCATCGAGGAGGCCCGAGTGTCCGAAGACCTGAACGCGAACGGCACGGTCCCGCAGTCCAAGGGCGGGAAAGCGCGCGCGGAGCGCCTGCCGGCGCGGCGGCGAAAGGAGATCGCGGCCCTCGGCGCCGGGGAGCGCTGGGGGAGGGACCTCCCCGTCGCCGAGTACCCTGGTACCCTCCGCATCGGCGGGATCGAGATCGAGTGCGCCGTCCTCGGTGATGGGACGCGCGTGCTCACCCAGGCGGAGCTCCTCGAGGCGCTGGGCCGCCACCGCAAGGCGAACGTGCGCAACGTCGAGGGCGAAGAGCCGATCCCGCCGGTTCTCCAGGGCGAGTCGCTCAAGCCCTTCATCTCCGAGGAGCTGCTCAAGAAGAGCCAGCCGATCAAGTTCAGAACCCGCCAGGGCGCCATCGCGAGCGGCTACCGCGCCGAGGTGCTGCCCGACATCTGCGAGGTGTACCTCAAGGCGCGCGACGCGAACGCGCTCAAGCCGCAGCAGCGCCACATCGCGCTGCAGGCCGACATCCTCATGCGCGGCTTGGCGACCGTGGGCATCATCGCCTTGGTCGACGCTGCCACCGGCTTCGAGAAGGTCCGGTCCCGCGACGCGCTCGCGAAGATCCTCGAGGCCTTCGTGCAGAGCGAACTGCGGAAGTGGGTGCGGACCTTCCCTGCCGAGTTCTACGAGCAGCTCTGCCGGCTCCGCGGCGTCGCGTACCCGCCGACGAGCATGAAGCTGCCGCCGTACTTCGGCACGCTCACGAACAACATCGTGTACGACCGCATCGCCCCCGGCGTGAAGGCCGAGTTGAAGCGGCTGACGCCGCGCACGGCGACCGGCCGGCCCAAGCACAAGCTCTTCCAGCACCTCACCGAGGACGTGGGGCACCCGAAGCTGCGCGAGCACCTCGCGTCGGTCGTGACGCTGATGAAGATCTCGCCGGACTGGGCGACCTTCGAGGGGCACCTGAACGCGGCGCTGCCGCGCTGGAACGACACGCTGCCGCTGGCGCTCTAGCGGACGCGCGAGCTGGCAGCAGCTCTAGCCCGGCCACACGGCCGGTTCGGGTGCACCGTGCGCCCGCCGGGCCACGTGGGGGACGTCCGGCCGGGCACCGCGCGGGTGGCGGGCGCAGGTCGTCGCAGGTCGTACCGCAGGAGCCGCCGGCGACGCGCTCTCCCCGTCGCGGCTCGGGGATCGGGAGCAGGTAAGCGGCCGTCGCGGCAGCGCGCGCTGACGTGGGCGGCGGCGGAAGCGTGGTCAGACCACCGCGATACGCCAGCCGCCCCGGGGGGGCACGGTCGCGCACACCGGGCCGCCGTCGCGCGCGACGCCTGGCACCGTCGCTTCGAGCACGACGTTTGGCTGGCCTGCCGCCTCCTCCACCTGCACCCACGTGATCGCCGCCAAGGGCACCTTCGCCCGGCGGAACATGGCGCGCCCCGCACCCGGGTCGGACGGCTGCACCGCGCTCCAGCTCACGTAAAGGAAGCGGCCGGCCGGCGGACCGAAGGCGAACGGCCCGAGGAAGACCGGCGCGCCGGTCGCGGCGTCGAGCCGCGCGCGCAAGTCACACGCGAAGTACGGCAGCCCGTCCGGGCCGACCTCGCCGGGGAGCACCTCGTCCTTCCGCTGGAGGCCGCCCTCGATCTCCGTGTAGCCGGCGCACGCGCGGGGCGGCAGGTCCGCGAGGCGGATGCGCAGGCGGACGGTCCGCTCGCCGGTCGGTGCTGCGGCGCTAGCCGCCATCGGGATCGGTCCTCGCTCCGGGGCTCGCAGGTTCGTCAGGGGGCGCGCATCGCGCCGCGGTGCATGATCGCGCCCGCGGCCCCGGCGAGGAAGAGCGTGACGAGCACCGGCCCCTGCGGCTCGCGCCACCGCGTCAGCGCCCCGAACGCCATGGCCAGCGCGAGGCCGGCGACGTTCGCGCCGAACGCCGCCAGGCGCAGCTCCGAGAACGCCGGGGCCGAGCGCAGGAGCAGCGTTAGGACGCCGATCAGCACGACCGCGAGGCCGCTCCCGGCGAACCAGAGCGCGTCGAAGGAGAGCGCGTTGTACTGCACGGCCGCTACCGCGAGGTGCAGCATCCCGACGGCGGCGGTTAGCCCGCCGGCGATGCCCAGCAGGGCTCTCGCCACACGTCCGACCGTGCGGGCGGCCACGAGCCTACTTCGCGGCCACCGGCACCCGCGGCCCGACGGCGCATCGCCGCCTCACGGGGTGCTCCGGTCGCGACTCGCACCCCCCACGGCGTTGACGGGGACCGCCGTGTCGCGCGACGGCCGAAGCAGGAGCCACAGCGAAACGAGGAACAACCCGGTCAGGACGCCGATCACGAGCCCGAGATGCTGCAGCACCACGGCGGTGCCGCCGCCACCCACCAGGAGCAGGAGCGGCACCGCGTGGCACGGGCAGGTGAGGGCAACGCCGATGAGGCCGAGCGTTCGTCGCGTGGGCACGGTCGTCAGCCTGCGGCCGGCGTCGCCGTGTAGCCGAGCGTCTTGATCGCGGCGACCATCTGCTCGACCGTCACCTTCCGCGGGTCGTAGGTCACGACCGCCGTCCCCTTCTCGTAGCTCACGTCCGCCTTGGCGACCCCCGGGAGGCGCGTGAGGACCTTGCGGGTGCTCAGGACGCATCCGCCACACGTCATGCCCTTCACCGCGAGCGTCACCGTCTTGGGCGCGGCCACCTGGGCGGGCGCCTGGGCGCGTGCCTGCGCGGGCGCCTGCAGCGACGGACCGGGCACGGGCATGGCGTACGCGACCGACACGAGGCCGCCCGGAGCGGCCGCGGACTGCGCCCCCGGCCCACAGAGGTCACAGAGGGAGAGCGCGCCGGCGACGGCGAGGAGACCGAAGGTAGCGAGCGACTTGTTCATCGAGAGCACCGGTAGCAAGCGTGGGAGATCAGTCAGGATCGTCGGTCGGCCAGCGCGTCGGCGCCGCCCCGGCGCTGCAAAGGCGCAGCGAAGGCGCTTCCTCAGACGAGGAGCAGGGACCAGCGCGGGAACGTCAGGAACACGAGCGCGACGACGGCGGCGATCCACAGCAGGACCTTGTCGCGCGTGCGGTCCCGGGGAGTCCGAGGGACGGCGCACGTCCCGTCGGGCGCGCATGCCGCGCCTGTCGCCACGTCCGCCGCCGCGGGCTTCTTCCCGTAGACGACGTAGAAGCCGACCGCGAGGAGCGCCACCGTGAGGAACGTGAACACCGGCCGGAGCGGCTCGAAGGTGCTCGCGAACCCGGCGCCGACACCGAAGGCGACGAACGCGAGCGGCCCGACGCAGCAGAGCGAGGCGAGGAAGGCGGCGCCGATGGCGCCCGCTGCGGCCGCGAGGCCGCGCCGCGCGGTGGAGCGGGTGCCCGCGTCGGTCGGGGCAGTCGTACGGTCGGCCGTGCGGTCCATCAGGTCACCAGGGGTCATGGTCATCCGCGTGGGATAGGGCGTGTACGGCGCGTGGTCACGCGCAGCAGCTCAGCTTCTGGACGCCCGAGGAGCCGCCCTGCGCGACCAGCTTCAGGCTCTCGACCCACGTCAGGTACGGGTGCAGCGTGCCGCTCAGATCCTTCGCGGTCAGGCCGAAGCGAAGCGCGACGGTCGCCTCACCCATGAACTCCCCGGCGTTCGGGGCCACCGCGTGCACGCCGAGGATGCGGCCGGAGCCCGACTCCGTCACCAGCTTCACGAGCCCGCGCCGGTCGTAGCTGACGAGGGCGCGCGGCACGTCGGCCATGTCCAGCGCGGCGACGTCGACGTGGTACCCCGCCGCCCGCGCCGCGGCCTCGGTGAGCCCGACGGAGCCGACCTGCGGCGCCGTGAAGGTCACGTTCGGCACGGCCGTGAGGTCGAGCTCGCGCGGGTCGTCGCTGGCGGTGCCGGTGGCGTGCAGCGCCTTGAGGGCGTTCTCCGCGGCCGCGCGGCCCCCGGCGGCGGCCACGTACACGTAGCCCGGCCCGCCGGTCACGTCGCCCGCGGCGTACACGTTCGGGTTCGCGGTCCGCATCGTGGCGTCCACCTGGACGAACCCCTTCGGCGTCAGCGCCACGCCGACGTCCTCCAGGCCGAGGTCCGACGTGTTCGGCCGCCGCCCCGTAGCGACGAGCACCCGCTCGGCGCGGAGCTGCCCCTCCAGGCTCCCCTGCCGCACGTGCAGCACGACCTCGCCGCCGTCCCGCTCCGCGCGCACGGCGGCCGTGCCGGTGTGCACCTCGATCCCTTCCGCCTCGAGGGCCTCGCGGAGCAGGTCGGCGATCTCCGGGTCCTCGCCCGGGAGGAGGTGCGCCCCGCGCTGGACGATCACGACCTTCACGCCGAAGCGGGCGAACACCTGCCCGAGCTCCACGCCCACCGGCCCGCCGCCGAGCACGATCATGGACGCAGGCAGCGCCTCGAGCTCCATCGCGGTCGTGCTGGTGAGGGCGTCGACGGCCTCGATGCCCGGGATCGGCGGCAGGGCGGCGGCCGACCCGGTGGCGACGATCACCTTGCGGGCGCGGTGCTCGCGCGCCGCCGCTCCGTCACCGCTCTCGTCGCCGACCGCGCCGCCCACCCGCACGCGCACCACGCCGTCGGCGGCGCCGCTCTCGGGACTCGCCAGGAGCCGCGCGCGGCCCTCGAGCCGCGCCACACCGGGGTAGCTCGCCAGCACGTCGGCGTACTTGGCCTCGCGCAGCTCACCCACGAGCGCGTCCTTCTGGCGGACCACCTCGCGCCAGTCGACGACCGGCTCGCAGGGGGTCACGCCTGGGAAGCCGCGCCGGGCGGCGTGGACGTGCGCGGCGGCCTCGATGAGCGTCTTCGAGGGGATGCAGCCGACGTTCACGCAGGTGCCGCCGAGCGTGCCGGCTTCCACGATGGCGACCTTCGCGCCCGTGCCGGCGGCCTGGATCGCCGCGGCCACGCCGGCGCCGCCGGTGCCGATGATCAGCACGTCGAAGTCGGCGCCAGGCCTCCCGCCGTCGCCGTCGGGCGTGCCGCCGGCCTGCGGGAGCGCTCGGCGGCGCGCCGGCGCGGCCACGGGCGCCTCGCCCGCGAACGACGGGGTGCCCGAGCGCCCGGCGCCCGGCGCGGCGGGGGCGGGGGCCGTCGCGAGGGCCGGCTCGCGCCCCCCGTAGCCGCCGGTGGCCGCGCCGGCCGGCGCCACGTCCGCCGTGCCCGTGGGCGCTGCCTCGAGCGGCTCAGCACGATAGCCGGCCCGCTCGACCGCGGCCACGAGCGCGGTGGTAAGCGCCGGCGTGGGCGTGACGCCCGGCGCCAGGTCCACCCGGCCGCGGCCGGCCCGGTAATCGACATGCGCCGCCTGGACGCCCTCGACGCGCTGGAGTGCCGTCGTGACGTGTCGCGAACAGTCCAGGCAGGTCATGCCGTGAATCACGTACTCGAGCTGCATGAGCGTGACGGTCCCTGTCGTGAGAAGCGTGCGGGAGTTCAGCGGCCCGCCTCTGTCGAGGCCAGCGGCGTGTCGGCCAAGGCGCCGTCGGGGGCGTTCAGCGCGGCGATGATCGGGCAGTGGAGCGCATCGGCCGCATCGGGGTCCACACCGCAGGTCTGATCGCACTCGGTGACGAGGTCGGCCAGCGCGCCGCGCAGGGCAGCGAGCATCCGGAGTTTCTCGTCGATGTCGCGCAGCTTCTCGACGGCCACCTGGCGCACCTCAAGCCCGGCACCGCGCCGGCCGGCGCCGCCACGGAGACGCAGCAGTTCCTCGACCTCGCCGAGCGTGAAGCCGAGCACCTGCGCGTGCTTGATGAAGTGGACGACCCCGGCGGCCTCCGGCGGGTACTCGCGGTACCCGCTCGCCCGGCGCCCCGACGGATGCAGGAGGCCGCGGCGCTCGTAGTACCGGAGGGCATCCGCGCTCACGCCGGTACGCGCGGCGAGATCGCCGATCCGGAGGACCTCGGCCGTCGCGGCAAGCGGCCCAGGCTCGGGCGCATCGAGCCCCGGGGGGCGCTGTGAGCGTCGGGTCGGCGAGGGGCGGGAGGCGGGCATGACGAATGGTACACCCTGGAGTGCGCTCCAGGGTCAAGCCCCTCTTTCGGGGGCTGGAGGTACATCGACAACACCGCCACTGCCGCGGTCAGAGGTAAAGAGCGGAGCAGCTTGAGGCGCCAGACGCAGGGCCAGCGGAGGTAAAGGGCCGCCGCGGCGGAAGGTAAACACCCCTACTCCCCTGCGTTCTGCCGCCGGAACCGTTCCCACCCAGGAGACAGGGAAATCTGAACGAAGGTAAACGCCGCGACCCTCTTATATATTATCGAGAACGTCGGCGACTCGTCGTGGGTCAACGCCGCGCTGCACGGCCCCGGCTACTCCGGGAACACGCCCTTCGTGCGCCGCGACACGCTGCCGCCGTCGCGCGACGCCACCGCGTGGCACGAGTACGCGGTCACCTGGACCGCGGACAGCGTCGTCTTCCGCGTCGACGGCCGGCGGTACTACGGCGTGTCGCGCGCGGAGATCGAGCGCCACGGCGCGCCGGCGGCGCTCGACAGCGCGAAGTACGTGATCCTCAACCTCGCCGTCGGCGGCGAGTACCCGGCCGCCGTCAACGGCGTGCGCGCGCCGCGGCTCGGGCTTCCCGCCGACACCGAGCGGCGGATCCGCGCCGGCGACGCGCGCGTCTACGTGGACTGGGTGCGCGTGACGCGCTGACGGCGCGCGTCACGCGCCGCGCCCTCAGCGCACCGACCAGTCGGTGGCGAGGCCGATCGTCCCCCAGGCCAGTCGCAGCTCGCCGCGCGGCGCGCCGGTCTGGCCGGCCGGCTGCAGCGTCGGAATCAGCCAGAAGGTTAGGCTCTCCACCGCGAGGGGCAGCGTCATCTGCCGCAGGTCCACGCGCGCGACGTCGATCGCGGGATCGAACGCCGTCGAGGGCGCGGCCTGCGACTGCGCGCCGTTCCGCTGGATCATCAGCTTCCAGCCCGTGCGGCCCGGGATCGTCTGCAGGATGTAGCTGCCCTTCGGCACGTTCGCGCCGCCGATCACGAGGTCGACGTCGGTCGTCAGCGTCGTGGGCGCGTTGGCGCCGGTGCGCCACACCTTGTCGTACGGCACCAGGCTGTCGGTCCCCAGCCGGCGGCCGCGCAGGTGCGGCTGGCCGTAGTCGATGCGGATCTTCGCGGGCTGCGCGGCCGCGCGCGCCGCGCTGTCGACGAAGGTGAGCTCGACCTCGGTCGTGGCGCGGCCGCTCGGCGCGACGCGCATGGGACCCTGCGCGTGCAGCGTGGTGGCGGTCGCCGCGAGCGCGAGGACGGAGACGACGGAAGGGAGTCGCATGACGGGAGACGTCGGAGGTGAGGCGTGGACGGGTGGAGCCGTCCCGAATCTGGACGCGCCCCGGGCGCAGGTCCACCCTGCCGAGCGTCCCTGACGACGTCCTGGCAGACGCGCGTGCCGTGGAGCGCCAGCGCGGTGCGTCAGCGTGGTGCGTCGGCGCGCGAGCGCTCGTCGGCGTGCTCGGAGCGCACCACCTGCGCCCAGCCGAGCTCCATCCAGTCGAGCTCCTCCTCGATGCGCTGGAAGGCCGCGTCGCCGATGGTGCCGTCGCTGCGCAGCGCCAGCAGGCGATGCCGCTGCGCCTCACCGGTGGCGCGCACGACCGCCTGATCCTCCTGCGCGCCATCGCTCCCGTCCGACTCGGCGTGCTGCAGCTGGAGGGCGTAGCTCTCCCGCACCAGCCCCGCGGCGCCGCCACCGCGCGCGAACGGCGCCGTCGCGTCCAGCGCCGCCCGCAGCGTCTCGACGCGCGCGAGCCGGATCTCGCGCTCGACCGAGCCGTCGTCCTCCAGCCGCAGGCGCAGCAGCAGCGGACGCAGCGTCAGCCCCTGCACGACGAGCGTCGTCAGCGTGACGCCGAACGCGGTCGTGAGGATCAGGTCGCGGAAGGGGAAGCGGGTCGGCAGCGCGAGCGCGGCGGCGAGCGTCACGGTGCCGCGCATGCCGCACCAGCCGACGACCGCGGCGGCGCGCGGCGTGAGCGCGACCGCGCTCTCCGGGGCCGGCGTGCCGTCGGCGCGCGGGCGGCAGAGCCAGCGACTCACCGCCGCCGCGCCGCTCACCCACACGATGCGCGCGACGATCACCGCCAGCGTGACGGCCGCCGCGATGGCCGCGTAGCGCACGCCCGTCGCCACCGTGAGGCGTGCCGTGATCGCCTTGAGCTGGAAGCCCACGAGGATGAACGCGAGCACGTTCAGCACGAACACCGCGACCTCCCACACCGCCCACGCGGGGATGCGGATGCGCGCGGGCATGATGTCCGGCGCGCGGCGCGACGCCGCCATCGCGTACACCACCATCGTGATGATCCCCGAGAGGTGGAGGTTCTCGGCCAGGATCCAGACGAGGAAGGTGCTGCAGAACTGGAGGACGATCGCGGTCGCGACGTCGCGGATGCGCGCGTTGACCCAGAGCGTCACGCGGGAGAGCGCGAGCCCGAGCACCACGCTGCCGATCGTGACGACGAGCAGGGTGGGCACGACGCTCCAGCCGGAGAGCGCGCCGGCCAGCGTCGCGCCGACCGCCATGCGGTAGATCAGCAGCGCGCTCGCGTCGTTGAACAGGCTCTCGCCCTCCAGGATCGTGAGGAGGCGGTAGGGCGGGCGGAGCGCCTTGAGCACCGTCGTGGCGGCCGCGGCGTCCGGCGGCGCGACGATGGCGCCGAGCGCGATCGCGGCGGCCCAGGGCAGCTCTGGCACCAGCAGCCGCGCGACGCCGGCGACGACGACGACGGTGAGCACCACCGCGCCGAGCGCGAGGCTCGCGATCGGGCGCCAGTTGGCGCGCAGGTCGCGCGGCGAGGCGTCGAACGCGGCGTCGACCAGCACGGGCGCCACGAACAGCGCGAGCGCCAGCTCGGGATCGAGCACCAGCGTCGGCACGCCGGGCACGAGCGCCAGGGCGGCGCCGGCGAGCGCGACGAGGGCGGGGTAGGGCGCGCCCATGCGCCGGGCGAGCGCGGCCAGCGCCGCGCCGCCGAGCAGCAGCGCGATGATGATCTCGAACACCTCCATCGCTCCTCCTCGCCTCCGAGCTCGCCGGGGATCGTGCAGTGGGACTACATGCCCTGCGCAGCGGCGTCAAGTAGATCGCCGGCGGCCCACACCATTGATTCCATCCCACGCGCGCCGCCGCTCCGGTCGGAGCCGACCGGCGCGAACGACACGCCCGACCCGACGGGAGACACGGATGCCGCAGCGCACGCTCGACCCGACCGGAGGAGTCCTGATCCGCCCGGCCGTCGCCACCGACATGCCGCGGCTCGGCCGCCTGGGCGCGCTGCTGGTCGAGTCGCACCACGAGCTGGACGCGCGGCGCTTCCTGCCGGCGCGCGATCGCACGCCGGCGGACTACGCCGCTTTCCTCGTGCGGCAGCTCGACGACCCGGACGTCGTGCTGCTGGTGGCCGACGACCGCGGCGACGTGATCGGCTACGCGTACGGCGCGGTGGAGGGCTACGACTACATGGCGCTGCGCGGGCCGGCAGGCGTGCTGCACGACATCATCGTGGAGCCCGATCGGCGGCGCCACGGCATCGGACGGCAGCTGCTCGACGCGGCGCTGGCGGCGCTGGCGGCGCGCGGCGCTCCACGCGTCGTGCTGTCCACCGCCGCCGCGAACGCGCAGGCGCAGCGCCTGTACGCGAGCGTCGGCTTCCGTCCGACGATGATCGAGATGACCCGGGAGACGGATCCCCATGACCACGAGTGAAGGCCGCCCGCGCGTGATCTGCCACATGATGGCGTCCCTCGACGGCCGCATCGTCACCGAGGAGTGGCCGCTGTCCGCCGACGAGCGGCGCGAGTACGAGCAGCTGCACGCGACCTACGGGTCCGACGGCTGGCTCTGCGGCCGCATCACGATGGAGCAGCACTTCGCGGCGGGCGCGCGCACCGACGCCGACGTCGCCCGCACGTACGACGGCCCGCCGCGCGAGGACTTCGTGGCGCCGGGTGAGCATGACTCGTACGCGATCGCGGTCGATCCGCGCGGGAAGCTCGTGTGGGAGTCGGGCGACGCGGGCGGCGATCACGTCGTCGCCGTGCTCACCGAGCGCGTGTCGGACGACTACCTCGCGACGCTGCGTGCGCGCGGCGTGTCGTACCTGCTCGCGGGCCGCGACGACGTCGACCTCCCGCGCGCGCTCGAGAAGATCGGCGCGCGGCTCGGCGTGCGGACGCTGATGCTGGAAGGGGGCGGCGGCATCAACGGCAGCCTGCTGCGCGCGGGGCTGGTGGACGAGATCAGCCTGCTCGTCGCGCCGGTCGTGGACGGGCGCGTGGGGACGCCGGCGCTGTTCGACATCGAGGGCGACGGCGTCGCGCCGCACCGCCTCACGCTCGCGCACGTCGACCGCCGCGGCGACGACGTGCTCTGGCTGCGCTACCGCGTCGAGCGGGCGGGCGGCGCGTGACGGTCGTCGCGACCGATCGCGCTCAAGTGGCGGAGGCGACGCCACCGCGAGCACGCCGCTGGTGGCGCGCGCTGCTCTGGAGCGCGCTCGCGCTCGTGGCGCTGCTGGCCGCGGGCGGCGGCGCGCTCTGGCTCGCCGCGCGCGAGGCGATGGGCGGGCGCGTCGAGGGCGCGCGGCTGGCGCGCGCCGAGCGCTCGCCGCAGTGGCGCGACGGCCGCTTCGACAACCGGCTGCCGCGCGTCGACGGACCGATGCTGCGCGCGCTCGGCGCGTTCGCGTTCGGCGGCTCGGAGCACCGCACGCCCGACGCGCCCGTCCCGGTGCTCGCGCGCTCGGCCGCCGACTACCGCACCCCGCCGGCGAGCGGGCTGCGCGTGACGTGGCTGGGCCACTCGACGCTGCTGCTGGAGATCGACGGGCGGCGCGTGCTCATCGACCCGGTGTGGGGCGAGCGCGCGTCGCCGTTCACCTTCATGGGTCCGCAGCGCTTCTTCGCGCCGCCGCTGCCGCTGGCCGAGCTGCCGCCGGTGGACGCGGTCGTGATCTCGCACGACCACTACGACCACCTCGACGTGCCCACGGTGAGGGCGCTCGTCGCGCGCGGCGTCCGCTGGATCGTCCCGCTCGGCGTCGGCGCGCACCTGCGCGCGTGGGGCGTGGCCGAGCACGACGTGACGGAGCTGGACTGGTGGGACGCGGCGCAGGTCGAGGGCATCACCGTCACGGCCACGCCCGCGCGCCACTTCTCGGGACGCGGGCTCGGCGATCGGAACCGCACGCTGTGGGCGGGATGGGCGTTCGCCGGCGCGACGCATCGCGTCTTCTACAGCGGCGACACCGCGCTGCACGAGGAGTTCGACGACATCGGCGCGCGCCTCGGGCCGTTCGACCTGACGATGATCGAGAGCGGCGCGTACAGCGCGATGTGGGCCGACGTGCACCTCGGGCCGGAGCAGGCGGTGCTCGCGCACCGGCTGGTGCGCGGCGACGTCATGCTGCCGGTGCACTGGGGGCTGTTCGACCTCGCGCTGCACGGCTGGACGGAGCCGATGGAGCGCGTGCTGGTCGCCGCGCGGCAGGCGGGCGTGCGCGTGGCATCGCCGCGGCCGGGCGGGATGGTGGAGCCGGCGACGGTCGGCGCGCCCGAGCGGTGGTGGCCCACCGTGCCGTGGCAGGGGGCGGCCGAGGCGCCGGTGCGCTCGACGGGCGTCGCGTCGCTGCAGCGGCTCATGCCGGACGCGCCGCGCTGACGATGGCGGGTCGCGAGCGGCGTCGGTAGTCTTCCGGGCGAGCACTCACCCCTCGGCCCGAGCCGCATGCCCCTCCGGCGCACCGTGGCATCTCCACCGGCTCCCGCGACCGTCTCGCTCGCGGTCTACGACGAGGTCCGCGCGCTGATCGTGCGCGGCCGGCTGCTCCCGGGGACGCGCGTCACCGAGGCGGACGTCGCCGCGGAGCTCCGGGTCAGTCGGACCCCCGCCCGCGAGGCGCTGCGGCGCCTGCAGCAGGAGCGGCTGCTCGTGCCGACCGGGGCGAGCGACGGCGCGAAGGTGCGACTCGCGGTGGCCCCCATGACGGCCGCCGAGGCGCGCGAGCTGTACGCCGCGGCGGGCGCGCTGGAGGGCGTCATGGTGCGCAACGTGGCGGAGTGCGACGCGGACGCGCGGGTCGCGCTGTCGGCGGAGCTGGCGAGGGCGCAGGCGGCCTTCCGGCGCGAGGCGACGCGGCGCGCGCCCGACTGGGACCGGCTGTTCGAGCGGCACCACGCGTTTCACGAGGTGCTGCGGGCCCGGCTCGCCGGGCCGCGCCTGCGCCTGCTGCTGGACGGGCTGCGCCCGCACCTGGACCGGTACGAGTACTTCTACGGCCGGCTCCACGAGACGGGCTTCGAGGCGACCTTCGAGGAGCACGACGCGATCGTCGCCGCCATCGAAACGGGGCACGCGGACCTCGCGGAGCGCGCCGTGCGGGCCAACTGGTTCAACGGGGCCGACCGGCTGGCGACGGTCGTGCAGCGCGCGGGCGAGGCCGGGTTCCTGCGCGGGCTCGCGTCGGTGCGGCATCCGGCGCACAGCGGTCGCTGACGCGCGCATCGCGGCGCACGACGGATCAGAAGATCCGGGCGGGCCGCTCCGTCCGGACCGGTGCCTCCTCGCGCGGCGCGCCACCCACCGCGTAGGACGCGAACAGCGACAGCAGCGGCCGCGCCGTGCGCCGGCGACTCTCCTGCGTGAACGCGGCGTCGACGATCCGGAAGTCGAGGCGGTCGCTGCGCAGCGGGTCGTTGAGCCGCAGCGTCACGCGCCCCCGGTCGCCGGCGAGGCGCTGCGTCAGCGCCAGCTCGCTGGTGAACGTCGGCAGGATCGCGCCCTGCTCGATGGCCTGCGCGCTCCGCCGGTAGGCGTAGAGCTGCGCCGTGGTGCTGGCAGCCACGCGGACGTCGATGGTGAGCCGCGCCGTCGCGTACGCGCCGCTGCTGCCGAACGCGTCGGCCGCCGTCTCCATGTGGGCGACGCTGCCGGCGAGCGTCACGACGGTGCGGTCCGTCGGCCGTGCGCGCACGCTGCCGTCGGCGCCCACGGCGCGCGCGCGCGTCAGGTTCGCCAGCGTGGTCGTCGCGCCGCCCCTCGCCGTCGCCGCCTTGAGCTGGCGGATCGGGTCCCGCGTCCAGCGCAGGAACGGCGTCAGCTGCAGCGTCGCGCGCGGACGGTGCCGCTCGACGCCGAGCTCCACCTGGTCCGAGACCTCCGGCCGCAGCGACGGGTTGCCGATGATCGCGTTCGCGTCGTCCCCGCCCATGGAGAACGGGTTCAGCATCTCCGCGCCCGGCCGGTCGATGCGGCGGCCGTACGCGAGTCGGTACAGGAGCGCGCGACGCGCGTCGGTCCATGTGCCGCTCACGCTGGGGAAGAGGCGCACGGCGCTCCGCGCGCTGGCCGCTGCGAGCTGCAGGCGCGTCCGCTCCGCCTCCACGCGCAGCCCCGCCTCCGCCCGCACGCCACCGACGGAACGCTGCGCGGTGACGTAGCCGGCATGCACGTCCAGCTGGTGGCGGTAGGCCTGCGACGCCGTCGCGTCGAAGTGGGTCGCATCGTGCGCGGCCGTGACCGTGCGCAGCCGCGACTCCTGTCCGACGCTCAGGTCGATCTTCGAGAGACGCAGGCCCACGTCGTTCCGCAGCACGCGCTCGCGCTGCCGCGCGGTCATGACGGTGCTCATGTAGCGGTAGCCGGCATCCTCGTCGTCGTAGGCGCCGCGCAGCGTCTCGTCCACGAAGCTGGCGCGCGCTTCGGACGTGAGGCGCGCGGCTCCCATGTCGACGCTCGCGACGGCGCTCAGCTCCCCCGACGGGATCACGTGCTCCAGCAGGCTGCCGGTCGCGCTCGTCCCCATGTTGCCCGCGGCGTTCGTGTAGACGAACGCGGAGCGGCTGCGCGACGCGCCCTCCATCCACGAGTACGCGCCGCGCAGCGCCACGGACGCGTTGTCCGTCGGCGTGACGGCAGCGCCCGCGAGCACGGACTGCAGGCGGTGCCGCTCGCGTGCGCGGCTGTCCTGCTCCGTCCGGAGCGGGAGGTCCCCGGGCACGAGGCTCCAGCGCGACGTCTTCGAGTCGGTGCGGGGCCGCATGCCGGACAGCGCGTACGTCACGTCCCAGCCCACGACGTCGCCGACGTCGCCGCTGGCGGCGGCAGAGCCCATGTAGTGGTCGTCCGTCGCCATCGAGGTGGCGAGCGAGCGCATGCCCGTGCGCCGCACCGCGTCGTCTCGGAAGATCAGGTTCACGACGCCGGCGGCGCCGTCCGCGCCCTGCCGCGCGGAGGCGGTGGTGCCTGCCTCGACCCGCTCCAGCGCCGACGCCGGCATCTGGCGGAGGAACGCGGCGAGTGCGTCACCGGCCAGCGCGATGCGCCGCCCGTTCTGCAGCACGAGCACGCTGCTGCTGCCGCGCATGGCGATGCGCCCGTCCGCGTCCAGCTCCACGCCGGGCACGGTGCGCAGGAGGTCCGCGATGCTGCCGCCCGCCGCGGTGGACGCGCGCACGTCCACGATGGTGGCGCCGCTCCGCAGCTCCACCGCGACGCGCTTCGCGCGCACCGTCACCGCATCCAGCGACTTCGCGCTGTCGGCCGGAGCGCCGTGATGCTCGTGCTGCGCCGCCGCCGGCGTCGCCGCGGCCGCGACCCACAGGGCGGCGATCGCGGCGGTCCGCGCGCGGCGTGCGTGGTAGACGTGCTCCCTGGAATGCCGCACGTCGGTTCAGCAGGCGCTCACGACGACGTTTCCTCCCGCCATGCGCTGCCAGCCGAGCGCCGCCTCGCGAGAGGGCAGCCAGCTCGCCCCCGAGCGCGCGGCGCCGTAGCAGCCATACGTCGCGACCGCGCCGGTCGACCGGTCGCCGAGCCAGCCGGCCGTCTCCGTCATCGCGCGGAGCGGCGCACCCGCGGTCGCGGGCAGCCGCGCCGTGAGGACCGCGTCCATCCAGGCGAACATCAGATCGAGGTCGACGATCGGTCCATGCCCGAAGGCGTCCGTCGAGAGCGACCATGGCGCCCCCGCCGCTCGGCCGGCCTCGAACACGGGCGTGATGTTCGCGACTCGGTGCGGCTCGTCCACGCGTCCGATCAGGAAGAATCCCGGCACGGCGGCCGCCGCGCCCGCAGGGCCGGGAGCGTGACAGCCGCCCTTCATGGTGACGAAGCCGGCCACGCGGGCGGCGTGCGCGCGGGTGAAGCCGTACGCCGTGCAGCCACCCTGCGAGTGTCCGACGAAGAGGATCGGGACGTTCGCGAGCTCCGGATGGCCGCTCTGCGCGCCGACCTGCGAGAGGGCCTGCAGCAGCTTGTCGTAGTCCGCGGTCTGGTCGAGCAGGGTCGTCGTGCCGACGAGCGCCACGTTGCCACCCGCGAGCTCGAGCGAGCGCCGCTTCACCGTCTCCAGCTCGGAGGCCGTGCACCAGATGGGGCACGGCCCCGTGCCCGGCGCGCCGGTGACGATGCGGCGCGAATCCAGCGGATTGCCGGTGGACGGATCCCGCAGGCCAGGCAGGAAGACGATCGCCGCCCGGTACTGGGCGATTCCCGGCGGCAGGTACGCGACGGTGCTCTGGTGGGTGAAGAGCGTCCGCGGCGTCAGCACGACGTCGTGCGCGTTGGCGCCCTCGGTCAGGCTGACGCTCACCGACCGCGCGTCGAAGCCCGGCGCGCTGATCGCGATCGTCGCGCTGCCGACCGGCACGTTCCGGAGCTCGAAGCGTCCGTCCGCGCCGGTCGTGGCGGTCGCGCTGCCGACCGTCACCGAGGCACCCGCGATGACGGCGCCGGTGGCGGCCCTCACGATGCCGGAGACGGTCGCCGTCGTGGTCGTGGCTGCGGTCGGGTCACCAGGGCTGCCCTGCCCGCACGCGGCGACGAGCGCCGATGCGGCGAGAGCGATGACGAACGCGGAGATCGACGTCGTGATCCGCATGCGGCCTCCAGGTCACCGGAACGTCGAGAAGAGATCGTGCGTCGGGAACGACGTGATGCTCCCGAGCGCATTCCAGAGCGCGACATCCAGCTCGGTGATGAAGCTGCCCGGCGCGGCCGTGTTGAACAGCGCGACCCACGCGAAGCCGTTCTGCGAGCGCACGAGCATCGCCTTCGTGCCGGGCATGTCTCCCCCATGCCACCAGGTCGCGTCGCTCGGCGCTGGGCGCACCCACCAGCCGAAGGCGTAGTAGCACGCGCCACCGGCACACTGGTCAGGGCCGCTGCCGGTCATCTCCGCGACGACCTGCGGGCCGAGGATGTCCGGCGGGCTGGCACGGCCATCGACGCGCGTCAGGAATCGCAGGAGATCGACGGTCGACGAGACCCAGGCGCCGCTCGCATCCCCCGCTTCGATGTAGTAGCCGCCGTAGTTGAGCGGCACCAGGCCCTCGCCCGGGAAGACGGACGGCACCAGCGGCGCGTCGACGCCCAGGTTGGGGCGGTAGTACTTCACCTCGTCCGCGAGCGCGTCGCGCAGGCGCGACTTCCCCTGTCGCGTGCGATTGGCGCCCACGGGCTGCAGCACGTGGGCGCGCACGTACTCCTCGTACCGCATGCCGCTCACGCGCTCGATCACGCGGCCGAGGATGATGTAGCCGAAGTTCGAGTAGGCGAACCGTGCGCCCGGATCGAAGTCGAGCGGCAGCCCCTTCATGTAGCGGATCAGCGTCTCGCTCGACGCCGGCGCGGGCGCGTTGACCGCGGCCGCGGCGATCCCTGGCCGATCGATCGGATCGAATCCGCCATTCGGCTTGCCACGATCCCAGCCGCCGGTGTGGTTCAGCAGGTGCCGGACGGTGATCTGCTCCCACCGCGGATCGACGGTCGTTCCCGGTGCGGGGGCGAGGTGCGCGATGAAGGGCGCGACGCGATCGTCGAGACGGAGCCTGCCCTCCTCGACGAGCGTCATGATGGCGGCGCTGGTGAGCGTCTTGGACACGCTGGCGATCCGGAACAGCGCGTCGGGCTGCACCGGCGCCCTGCTCTCGACGTCGGCGTAGCCGAAGCCGCGCGCGTAGATCAGCCGTCCGTCGCGCACCACGGCGACCGCGCCGCCGGGAACGGCGTACTTCTTCATCAGCTCGGGGAGCGCCTGCTCGAAGGACGCCATGCCCGGCACGGCAACGCCCGTGATGGGCGTCCCCGCTTGCGTGGGAGGCGTGACCGGAGGAGTGACGGGCGGCGCGGTCGGCGCTCCGCTCGGGTCCCTGTCGCACGCCGCGACCGCGGCGGCCAGCGACAGGCCGATCACCAACGCTCGTGTGCGTCGCATGGTCAGCGCGTCCGGGTCAGTCGAACGATGCGCGCCGTCGGCGCCATCGACACGAGCTCGATCGAGATCCCGCGCGGCCCGTCGCCCATCAGGTACAGCGCGGCGTGGCCGCCGTCCGCGGCCGCGAGCGTGTGCTCACCGCCGGCGCGGCGGCTGGCGCGTCCGGGAAAGGTGGCGGACAGTGGACCCGCGACGCGTGCGCGCTCCGCGTGATCCCACGCGGTGTAGCGCGGCAGGTCGTGCACGACGTCCGGCCCGATGAGCCCCGCGGTGACGCTCGCGAGCGCCTGCCGGTCGATCAGGTCGACGTAGTCGATGCCGAGCACCGCGGTGACGTGGGCGATCACCGCCGGCCGATCGTTCCAGTCGATCGGCGCCTGGACGAGGCGCTGATACAGCGTCGGCCGGCGCCCGTGATCGATCGACGCCTCACCCGCCAGCTCGCGCAGGAAGAGGAGCATGCGCGCGTTGGCGCCGTAGCGGCCGTTGCTCTGCCACGGCCCGAGCGCCGCCTGCGTGCCCCACATGCCGAGCGAGCCGTCGGCGATCGCGGGTGCGTCGCTGCCGACGCCCGCGTGACGCGCGCGGAGCGGCTGCCCCGACGCGATGCGGCTCGCCGTCTCCTGCGCGAGCGTGGCCAGCCCCTCGCCCAGGATGCCGGCGATGCGCCCGCGGCGGCTGGTCAGCGCGTCGGCGTTGTGCGCGTACTCGTGCAGGAACACCCCCGCCACGTAGCCCGCGCTCTGGTTCTGCGGCATCGCCAGCCGATCGGCGCTGACGGTGCTGACCACCATCTCGGAGGAGCGCGGGCAGCTGGTCTGGCTCGTGAACGTCGCGCTCCCCAGCGGCCCGTCGTAGGCGAAGCCCGTGGCGTTCGGGAGCGTGCCGAGCAGCACGTAGAAGCGGCCACCGCCCCCGGCGGGCGGCCGGTAGTCGGCGTCGAAGAGCGAGCGCATCGTCGGCAGGAGCAGGCGATCCGTCATCGCCGCCGCCTCGCGGAGCCAGCCGAGCTTCGCCGGGTCGAGGTACGACGCGGCGGACGGATGCCGCAGGTCGACGACGACGGCGACGTCGCCCGACACGGCCACGACCCTCGCGCGGAAGCTCGGCACCGACTCCGCCGGCATCTGGCAGAGCTGCGGTGCCCCGGAGAACCAGTCGACGAAGCGCAGCGTGTCCCCGACGACCGCCGTCGCGTAGCGCGGGTCGAAGGGTACGGGCGCCTGCGCGAAGCTGCCCGACGGCGCGGTCACCGCGGGCGCTGTGGCCATCGCGGGCTCCGCCAGCGTGCCGGCATCGTGTGCAGACGGTGCGTCGGACGCGGCGAGCGTCGACGCGACGTCACCGGTGCCGAGGACGCGGACGGCGACCAGCGTCCGCGGGGACTCCACCTCCGCCGTCGGGATCGCGACGTTGGCGGCGCTCAGCACGTAGTCCTCGTCGGCCGCCGCGAGGCGCAGGCACTGCAGCTCGCCGCTCGTGAGGACGCGCGACTCGCCCGCACGCAGCGACACGCTCGGCGCGACGCGCACCACGCCGCCGATCGGCGCGGTGCCGTCCGCCGACACCTTCACCGCCCGCATGTCGGTCTCGCACGCGCGCATGGACGGCACGCGGAACTCGGCGACGCTGTCGGAGCGGACGACGAGCTCCATCGCGTCCACGCCGTCGAGCCGGAGCGAGCGCAGGCCGGAGAGGCCGGACCCGCGGACGCTGGCGATCTGCCCGGGACGGAGCGTGTCGACGGCGGTCACGCGGACCGTTGCCGGCTCGACCGGCCGCGTCGATTCCGCGGGGGCGCCGCCCTCGCAGGCGACGAGCAGCGCCACGATGGGCGCTGGCAGCAGCGAGGGACGGCGCATGACGACCTCCGATGGCTACTTCCGCTCGAGCTGGACGCGCTGCGGCCCCTGCGGCCCCTGCTGCTCCAGGATGGCCCCGGTCACCTTGCCCTGGCCGTCGAGCTGGAACTCGAAGATCGGCCCGCGGGGATCCTGGAAGCGCGTCTCCGATCGGGCGTTGAGTGGAAGCTCCGGATTGGTGCCCGGCTTCACGAGCAGCCGATCCCCGTCCCGGCGGAAGGTCACGCTGTTCCCGGACGGCAGCCTGTACTCGCCGACGTAGCGGTCCAGAACCGCCGCGGACAGCGCGATCCCTGGTGCCGCGGCCGGGTTCTGCGGAAGGGGCGGCAGCGCGGGCAGCGCATCGACGAGCGCCGCCATGCGCTTCCGCGTCGCCTCGTTCGGCAGGCGCCCGATGCCGCCGCCGATGTTGTCGAGCATGTGCGTCGCCTTGGTCGTGCCGACGCGGGCGATGGTGATGGCCGGGTGGCTGACGACGTACTTGAGGAAGAACTGCGCCCACGTCTTCGCGTCGAACTCGGCCGCCCACTCGGGCAGCGGCGTGCCGCCCACGCGCGCGAACAGGTTGCGGCCGGTGCCGCCGCAGCTCGCGCCCGAGTTGTTGCTGAAGGGGAAGTACGCGATCACGCCGATCTTCCGCTCCTGCGCGAGCGGCAGGATCACGTCCTCGACGTGGCGATTGCTCGCGTCGTAGTCCACGCCGATGAAGTCGAGCGGCTCGTTGCGCATGAGCGTCTCGAGCTGCGCCGCCTGGAACTTCACGGAGATCGTCTGCACGCCGATGTGCCGGACGCGTCCCGCCTTCTTCTCCTCCTTCAGCGCGGCGAGCCACGTCGGATCGCCCGCGACCGGCAGCATCACCAGGTCCATCTTCGACGCCTTCGTTCGCGCCAGCCACGCGTCGACGGCGGTCTTCACGGTGGCGGCGCCGGGCGGCGGCGGGCCACCGGGGCCGCCGGGCGGGAGGCCCCGCGTCGACCAGAACAGCTTGTTCTGCACTCCGAGCTCGCTGGCGACCGTGGCGTGGAACTGCTCCGACGCCCCGTTGCCGTGCATCGCGTCGAAGAACCGGCCGCCGTTGTCGACGAACGTCCGGAAGACCTCCTTCAGCGCGACGGGATCCGCGCACCCCACGTGGTTCGAGAACGAGAGCCCGACGACCGGCAGCTTCTCCCCGGACGACGGAATGGCCCGCTGCAGGAGCGCTCCGGCCGGCTGCTGCAGCGCGCGCAGCAGCTCGGGGGTGAGCGTCAGGGAAGCGCCGGCGCCGAGGGTGATGCCGAGGAATTCGCGACGATTGACCACGAGGGAGTTCGGGTTCGGGTGCGTGAGGTCGTGCGTGAGGTCGTCCCCGACGGGTGCGCCCAGGACGGAGACGGCGTCACTCGCAGCTGACGGCCGGCTTGTAGGTCTGGTTGTGCAGGCTGCCGGATGCGCCGCCGACCGCCGTGCCGCCGCCGGTCACCCAGATCACACCGTCGACGAACGCCGACCCCACGACGCCGTGGATCGGGATGGGCATGTTGCGCAGGCTCGCCCACTTGTCGGTCCGCGGATCGTAGTAGTCGTGGTCGGGCGTCATCCCCGTCGGCGCCTCGCCGCCCCAGACGTGGAAGCAGCCCCGCGCGACGACGCCGTTCATCCCGCTGCGGCCGCGCAGCATCGGGGCGACGGTCGTCCAGCTCCGCGTCTGCGGATTGAAGACCTCTTGCGCGTCCGACTTCAGGGGCGACAGGCCGTTGCCGAGCCGCCCGCCGACGATGTGGATGCGGCCGTTGATCGCCGCGCCGGTGATGTGGTTGCGCTGGCTGGGGAGGTCCGGCAGCACCTCCCACTTGTCGGCCGCTGCGTCGTAGGCGGCGAAGTCGTTGCCGCGCGGCACGCGCCCCCCGGCGACGTAGATCTTCCCCTGGAGCACGACGGCCACCCCGCCGCTGCGCGCCGTGGGCATCGGCGCCTTCGCGACCCACGTGCCCCGCGCGGGATCCAGCTCCCACACCGTGTTGACGGCCGTGAGGCCGTTCTGGTCGTCCGTGACCTGGCCGCCGAGCAGGTAGACCTTGCCGTTGACGGCGGCGGCCATCCCGTGGTTGTTGGGCTCCGGGAGCTCCGGCCCCAGCGTCCAGCGGTCGGTCGCGATGTCGTAGACCTGCACCGTGCGGGACGTCCGGTTGGGCCCCATCTGCGGGGGATAGCCACCGAGGACGTACAGCTTCCCGTTCGCTTCGGCGAGCGCGAACTCGGAGTTGTTCACGAGCAGGTTGGCTCGCGTGCCCCACTCGCCCTTGTCGGCCGGCGTCAGCACGACGTCGTGCGTGTTGCTCCCCGCGACCAGGGTGACGGTCTGCGAGCGCGGATCGAAGTCCGGCGCGCTGATGGCGATCGTCGCGCTGCCGACCGGCACGTTCTGGAGCTCGAAGCGACCGTCGGCGCCGGTCGTGACGGTGGCGCTGCCGATCTTCACCGAGGCGCCCGCGATCACGGCGCCGGCGGCGGTCTTCACGACGCCCGAGACGGTCGCGGTCGTGGTGGGGGCACCGGGGCCGCCACCCCCGCACGCGACGAGGAGGATCGACAGGACGAGAGCGAGTGCGCGCATGGGGATCGAGGTGGGGCTCTGCATATCGCTCACGGACGGGGTCGTCGGAAGCCGGTCGTTGTTCGCGTCGCGTTCACGTTCCGCGAGTCGCGGAGCGCGGTCCGCGCCGATTCGGCCGAGCGGCGCGCGGCGCGCGGCGCGCGGCGCGACTTCGGCCGCGCTACTTCAGGAGGTCGAGACCGATCCGCGCGTTGAGCCACTCGTGCCGGTCGCGCAGAGCCTGCAGGTCGAGCGAGTGTCCCGCGTCGTACCAGCGGATCGTCCGGGGCTCCGGTGCGGCGCGATGCAGCGTCTCCGCATCGGCGGCGGGCACCAGGTTGTCGAGCCGTCCGCTCTGCAGCAGCAGCGGCGTGGGCGCCGCGAGCGGAAGGAACCGGATCGGCTCGATCGGTGCCATGGCCCGGAACCAGCCGACGCGCACCGCGCAGGACAGGCTGGCCATCAGGCCGGAATCCTCCGGACCGGTGGAGTGCGAGACGAGGCCACCGTCTCCCACCACGAGCACCGCGGCCCTGAGGCGCCGCTCGACGCCGACGAACAGCGCGCCCATCGCGCCGCCGTAGCTGATGCCGAGGTAGGCGATGCGCTCGCGGTCGACGTTGGGCCGCGCGCGCAGCACGTCGACCGCGCGCTGCAGGTCCTTGATCAGCTGGATCTGCTCGGCCCGATCGTCGGTGGTGAAGCGGATGGGCGGTCCGCCGCGGCGGGTGAACGGCGCGTCGATCGCGATCACCACCGCGCCGTGCTCGGCGAGCCCCAGCCCCTGTCCGGCCATGGCGCGCGCGCTGCCGGGCATCCCGTGCATCAGGACGATGCCGGGGCGCAGGCTCGAGCGCGTGACCGGATCGAACAGCAGCCCGGTCACGGAGCCGCCGGCCGGGCTGTCGTACGAGATGGCGCTGACCTCGATGCCGTTGGTCGTGGTCTCGACCGTCTTCCGCAGGTTGAGCGGCGCCGCGGCGTCGTAGGCGAAGAGCGCGCGGTCCGCGGCCGTCGCCACAGGGCCGAAGTCGGGGCGCGCGAGCGCACAGGAGTCGGCGGCCAGGCCCGGCGCCACCGCGGGCGCGCTGGGCCCGAGCGGCGCGGTGCCCGGCTCGTCCCGGGGCCCTGCGCAGGCGGCGATGCACAGGGCGGCGAGTGTCATGGTCGGCTTCATCAGGACTCTCCCGGCAGGCGCACCGATGCGACGCGAAGCGACGGCGGCTTCTGGCCGACGTATGCTGCCAATGTATACTTTCGGGTGCGGCCGGCCAGATGGATCGGCGCATCATCGCGCCGGGGGCGGATGACGACGAGGAAGGCACTCGCGGCGTATCCGGCCGGAGGCGTGATCGCCACAGCGATGGCGAGCGTACGGATCATGGGCGTGATCTGCACGAGACGCTCGGATGGGGAAGCCGGACGCAGATCGCGATCGTCGCCGCGTCTGCGAACGGTCTTCAGGGATCGATGCCGATCTGCCTGGCCAGCCACGCGAACCTGTCGACGGTGGCCTGCGGACTGAGGCCGTGGCCCGTGTCGTAATGGAGCACGTCCTTGGGGTTCGACGCGGCATCGTACACCGCCTGCGCGTCCTCCAGGGGGACGGCGGTGTCGAACCGGGCGATCTGAAAGAGCAGCGCGGTGGGCGCCGCGCCCGAGACGAAGCGAATCGGCTCGATGGGGACGTTGTCCCGGAACCAGACGCTGCGTGTCGCGCAGGGAATGTTGGGCAGGCCCGGCACGCGGTCCTTGGTGGTGAGCAGCGTGACCGAGCCCCCGTATCCCGCCATGATCACCGCGGCCCTGAGGCGCCGTTCGATGCCGGCGAAGTGCACGCCGACCATGCCGCCGTAGCTGTACCCCGAGAAGCCGATGCGTGCCGGGTCGACGTTCCCCTGGGCGAGGAGCACGTCGACGGCACGCTGCAGATCCTTCATCAGCTGGATCTGCTCGGGCCGATCCAGTGCCGTCAGCGTGGGAGGGTTCGAGCCACCGCGGCGGAAGTACGGGGCGTCGATCCCGATCACGACGGCGCCGCGTCGCGCGAGCGCGGCCATCTCGTTCATCGCGAGCCTCGCACCCTTGATCGGGGCCGTCGGGATCCCGGAGGGGTGCATGACCACGACGCCGGGGCGCAGACCCGGGCGGCCGGTCGGTCGGGTCAGGAGTCCGGGCACCGATCCGCCGTCCGGACTGTCGAAGGCGATGGTGTTGAACTCCACGCCGTTCGACGTGGAATCCACCGTCGTCTGCAGGTTCAGCGGTGCGCTCGCGTTGTAGGCGAACAGTGCCCGGTCGGCCGCGGTCGCCGGCCCGCCGAAATCCGGGCGTGCGGCCGGGCAGGCATCGGCAACCGCGGACGGAGCGGGTGGAACGGTCGCATCCGTGATCTCCGAGTCCGTGGAGCTCGTGCATGCGCAGATGCACAGGGCCGCCAGCGCGATCGTCGGTCTCATCGAATGCCTGGCGTGGGGCTGCGCGATTCCATCGCGCGTGCGCTACCGGCCGTAGACGAAGGTGAGCCCGTCCTCGGCGAACGTGACCGAGCCGCCGCCGCCCCTCGTGCCGGAGACCTGGACGCCCGTGGTCGCACGGAACGTCACGCCGGAGCCGGTGCTCGTGTACGTGCCGAACTTCAACTCGGCCTCGGTGATCGACACTCCGGCGTGGGTGCGGCGCATCGACCGCTCTTCGCGGAACGTCCCATCCGCAGCGAGGCTCAACGAGGACGAGAGCACCTCCGTCTGATTCACCCCGGCCGACAGCATGGTGTAGGGAAGGCTCCGACCGTTGATGGTGCGAAGCGTGTAGTCGCCGGCGATGCTGCCCTCGTCGCGCCCGGTCGGCGCGTCGCCGCCGCACGCAGTCCCGGCGAGGAGAAGGGCCGCGCCGAGCGCGTGCCGAAACGTGCGGAGCAGCAAGGTGCGCATTTGGATGGTGGGATGCGGGTCCGTCAGCCTGCGCGTGCGGCGATGGTCAGGGCGCGCCTGCGGCGGGCAGGTTGCTCACGATGAAGTTCAGCACCTGGCCCGCGGACGGCGGATCGAAGTTCGACAGCGCGACGACGACGTACCCGCCGCCCGGCTCGAACACGAGCTCTCCGTTCATGCCCGCGGCGGATCCGCCGTGCCCGACCCACCGCCGGCCGCCGATGATGCGGTCCATGAAGCCGTAGGCGTACTGGATGGTGCCGGTCTGATTGACCGGGACCTTTCCCGTGTAGAGCATGCTCGTGTGCGTCGAGTCGAGCAGCTTGCGATCCCGGACCGCGACGGCGAAGCGCGCGAAGTCACCGACGGTGGAGTAGCCGCCGCCCGCGGGGCTGCCGCGGTAGGGGAGCGTCGACGCGTTCGACACCAGCGGGCCGATCGGCGACCCCTGTCGCATGTAGCCGATCGCTCGGCCCGGCACGAGCGAGTCCTCCGGCGCCGTGCCGGTGGAGGTCATCCCCGCGGGCCCGAGCACGAGGGCGCCGACGTGATCGTCGTAGCTCTTCCCGGTCACGCGCTCGATGATGGCGCCGAGGAGAATGAACCCGTAGTTGCTGTACACGTGCTGCGCCCCGGGCGTGAACAGCGGGCCGCGCGTGCCGTAGAGTCGGATGTAGTCCGACACGTTGCGGAGCTGCAGGCGATTCGCGGCGAACTCGGGTCCGAAGATGTCGCCCGTGCCGCCGGTGTGGGTGAGCAGGTGGTGCAGCGTCACCTTCGACTTCACGTCCGCGTTCGGATAGTCCGGGAGATAGGTGCCGACCGTCGCGTCGAGGCGCAGCGTCCCGGCCTGCACGAGCTGCAGCGTGGCGACCGCGGTCATCATCTTGTACATCGACCCGGCGCGGAACTGCGTCTGCGGTGTGTTCGGGACGTTCCGCTCGCGATCGGCGAGGCCGTAGGCGCCCTCGAACAGCGTCTTGCCGTCGCGGGTGACGAGCACGGCGCCGGAGAAGGTGCCCGCCTGGACGTCGTTCGCGAGCTTCGCGCGGAGCGCGGACACGAAGGCCGAGTCGGCCGCGGCGGTGGGCGCGGGGGCGAGCGTGGGCCCGGTCTCCGGAGCGGCGAGCTCGCGCGCCTGGGTATTGCACGCGACGCACACCATCAGGACCGGGGCGGCAACGACCGGGAATCGCCTGAGGATCGACATGGCGCGGAGGGTGGTGGCGTGTCGTGGTGGACTCGCGCCAACGTGCGGTCGCCGTTCCCGGGTCGACAAGGATCTCGGGGCGAACCGCGGAAAGTTTGGAGTGGGCGCGCTCCCTTTCCGTCTGGTGGCGGACGATCATCACCAGCCCAAAGCGCGCGGGTGCCGCCAGGGAACGCCGTCGACCGCGGGCGATTTGCGGACCGATCGCGGTGGGATGTACCGTGCCTGCTCGCCCGTGCGTCGGCCGTGCGCATGCGTCCCCCAACGGCAACCGTGGCAGCACGTTGAAGCTCCTTCCTGTCTCGCGGGCCGCTCGTCTCTGGATCGCCCTGCCCGTGCTCTGGACGCTGCCCGCGCTCTGGTCGGCGTACCGCGCGTTCGTCGTCGACCGACCGCGGAATGCGGGCCCGTGGATCCCCGTGGGTGTGGTGCCGCAGACCGGAGCGTGGTATCTCCTGCTGCTGGTCGCGCCGCTGCTCGTCATCGCCGCGCGGCGACTGCGGCTCACGTCGCGGATCGGGCGCAGGGAGGTGGCCTACCACCTCGTCCTGCTGGGGGCGATCTCGGTCGCGCACGCGGCCGTCTACGAGGCCCTGCTGCGGGCCGTCGTCGCGCGACCGCTGCCCTACTCGTTCCTCGAGGGCCTGCCCCGGGCCGCGACGGTGGAGGTGCACCTCAACGTGCTCTTCTACCTGGGCGTGCTGATCGCCGCGGTCGCGCTGGATCTCCAGCAGCAGGCGCGTGATCGGGAGCGCCGGTCGCTGGAGCTCGAGGCCCAGCTGGCGCAGGCGCAGATCATGGCGCTGCGCATGCAGCTCAATCCCCACTTTCTCTTCAACACGCTCAACACGATCGCGATGCTGGTCCGAGAGAGTGACAACGACCGCGCGGTCCAGATGCTCGCGGGGCTCGGGAGCCTGCTCCGTCACGTCCTCGAGGACATCGGGAGACAGCAGGTGCCACTGAGCGATGAGCTCGAGTTCGTCCAGCGGTATCTGGCCATCGAAGGCCTCCGGTTCGAGGACCGCCTGCGCGTCAGCATCGAGGTCGAGCCGGGGTTGTTCGACGCGCAGGTGCCCAACCTGATCCTGCAGCCACTCGTGGAGAACGCGATCCGGCACGGCATCGCACGACGCGCCGCGGCGGGCGATCTCCGCATCACGGCGACCCGGGATCACGATCGGATCCTGCTGTCCGTGCGCGACGACGGCCCCGGTCTGGGCGGGGACGCCGCCGCCGACGGCAAGGTGGGCGTGGGCCTCGAGAACACGCGGGTGCGACTGCACCGCCTCTACGGGGCTGCGGGGCAGCTGAAGGTGGCGGACGCCGATGGGGGGGGCGTCATGGCGGTCGCGTCCTTCCCGCTCCGGAGCGCGCCGTGCGCCGTGACGGTGGGGGCACGCGCATGAGCGCACCGCTCCGCGCGATGATCGTGGACGACGAGCCGATCGCCCGCCGAGGGATTCAGCAGCTGCTCGCGCGCGACGCCGAGGTGGAGCTCGTGGGTGAGGCGGGCAGCGGTGTCGAGGCGGTCGCCGAGATCCGGCGACTGCGCCCGGAGATCCTCATCCTGGACGTCCAGATGCCGGACCTCGACGGGTTCGGAGTGCTCCGGGAGCTCGGGAGCGATCCCCTGCCCGCCGTGATCTTCGTGACCGCCTTCGACCAGCACGCGGTGCGCGCCTTCGAGGTGCACGCGCTCGACTACGTGCTCAAGCCGTTCGACGACGCGCGCTTCGAGAGCGCCGTCCGGAGAGCGAAGCGAGAGGCATACAGGGCGCGCGAGGGCGATCTGGTGGACCGTCTGGCCTCGCTCCTCGGGAGGGGCGCCGGCGGGGAACGACGCCCCTACGCCGACCGCATCGTCCTCCGCTCGGGCGCCCGCGTCTCGTTCGTGGACGCCGACGAGATCCTCTTCGTGCGGGCGAGCGGCAACTACGTGGAGGTGCGGACCCGAAAGCACCTGCACGTGCTACGGGAGACGCTCGCGGAGATGGCGGTGAAGCTGGACCCGGCCACCTTCGTCCGCATCCACCGGTCGACGATCATCAATGCGAAGGCGGTGCAGCACGCGGAGTCCGTGTACCGCGGCGAATACGTCGTGACGATGCAGGACGGCACGAAGTTCCCCTCGAGCCGCAGCTACCGCGAGCAGTTGGAGAAGGCGCTGCGGATCGGGTGAGCCCCGCCGGCGCAGCGGTCAGCTTCGCGCGCCCGGCCCCGCTGCGGGGGACTTCGCCGTGGCTGCTCGAAGCAGCTCCCACGCGCGCGCGACGTGCCGCCGGTCCGTGCGGATGTTGCCGATCGCCAGCCGCAGCACGTAGCGGTCGCCGAGCTTCGTGTGCGAGAGGAACGCCTCGCCGCTCGCGTTCACCTCGTGCATCACGCGCGCGTTCAGCGCCTCGCGCTCGGCCTCGCTGGTGCCCGGCGGCGCGTGGCGGAAGCAGACGAGCGACAGCGGGTGCGGCGCGCAGAGCTCCCAGCCTGGCTCGTCGCGCACCCAGCCCGCGAACTCCTGCGCCAGCTGCACGTGCCAGCGGATGCGCTCCGCGAGTCCCTCGGCCCCGAACGCGCGGATCACCATCCAGAGCTTGAGGGCCCTGAATCGGCGACCCAGCTGCACCCCATAGTCCATGAGGTTCACGACCTCGTCCTGCTCGCGCGTCACGAGATATTCGGGCACCAGCGAGAACGCGCGCTTCAGCACCTCCGGCTGCCGCGTGTAGAACGCCGAGCAGTCCACGGGCGTGAACAGCCACTTGTGCGGGTTCACGACCAGGGAGTCCGCGAGGTGCACGCCGTCCATCAGGTCGTGCAGCTCGGGAACCACCGCCGCGATGCCGCCGTACGCGCCGTCGACGTGCAGCCACACGTCCTCGCTGCGGCACAGCTCCGCGATCTCGCCCACGGGGTCGATGCTCGTCGTGCTCGTCGTGCCGATGGTCGCGACGACGCACAGCGGCAGCATGCCCGCGGCGCGGTCCCGCTCCATCGCCTGCTCCAGCAGGTCCACGCGCATGCGGAACGCGTCGTCGACGCCGATCTTGACGACGTTCTCGTGCCCGAGGCCGAGCGTGATCGCCGCCTTGTCGACCGACGAGTGCGCGTGCGCCGAGCAGTAGACGCGGAGCGTGGGGAGGTCGGCGCGGCCGGCCATGCCGCGCGCGCGGATCGCGAGCGCCGGCTTCGCCTCGCGTGCCGCCGCGAGCGCGAGCAGCGTGGAGATGCTGGCCGTGTCGTTGACGACGCCGAACCAGCCCGGCCCGAGCCCCATCAGCTGCCGCAGCCAGTCGAGCGCGACCTGCTCCAGCTCCGTCGCCGCGGGCCCGGTCTTCCAGAGCATCGCGTTGACGTCGAGCGCCGCGGCCAGCAGCTCGCCGAGGATGCCGGGAATGCTGCTGGAGATCGAGAAGTAGGCGAAGAAGCCCGGGTGGTTCCAGTGCGTCGTGCCCGGCACGATCACGCGCTCGACGTCCGCGAGCACGTCGGCCAGCGACTCGCCGCGCGCGGGCGGCGCCGGCGGCAGCTGCGCCGCGACGTCGCCCGGCCGCACGCGCGGCACCACCGGGAAGCGCTCCGGATGCGCGAGATACTCGGCGATCCAGTCGATCAGCTGGGCGGCGTAGCGGCGGAACTCCTCGATGGGGAGGTCGCCGCGGAACTCGGCGGGGGCGATGTCGGACATGCGGGAAAGCTAAGGCTGCGTGCTGCGTGGCGTGTATCGGCGCGCCGGACCCCTGTTGCCTTTGGAGGGATACGGATGCTCCGGATGAAGCGGATGCTCCGGATCGCTCCGCATGGCGACGACGCTTCATGCGCCGCGTGGAGCGATCCGAATGATCCGCTCCATCCGCAGCATCCGCATCCTCTCCAACAGGCAAACGGGTCCGTCGCGCCGACGCGTCCCGAGCGGCCGTACACGCAGCACGCAGCACGCAGCACGCAGCTAGCTCATGAGATCCCAGACGTCCGAGTCGAGCCCCACGGCCTTCCGTGCCGCCGCACGGCCGCACAGCGCCCCCACCACGTTCCCCGTC
Source organism: Roseisolibacter agri (assembly GCF_030159095.1). NCBI lineage: Bacteria > Pseudomonadati > Gemmatimonadota > Gemmatimonadia > Gemmatimonadales > Gemmatimonadaceae > Roseisolibacter > Roseisolibacter agri. Next base: position 4,986 of record NZ_BRXS01000003.1, on the reverse strand, counting down.
CCGCTGTACGCGCCCACCGCCCACACGCCCGGCCGCGCTTCCGCGCACACGGGCAGGCCGTCGTCCGTGTAGCCGACGATCGCCGCCCAGCGGTGCGTGACGGGCGCCGTGCGCACGCCCACGCGCTCGCGCAGCACGGTGTCGAGCGCCTGCTGGATGAACGGCGTCGGCGTCGCGTCGTGGCCCCACTCCGCATCCATGTCGAGGTCGCGGCAGCCACCCAACGAGACGCGGCCGTCCGGGAGCTGCTGCCAGTAGTCGTAGCCCCAGCGCGCGTACACGGGGCAGGGCACCGACACCTCGCGCGTCGGCGCGGTGGCGAGCATCTGCAGGCGCGTGCTGCGGATGCGCGGCGCGAGCTCCGGCAGCAGCAGGTCGAGCGCGCCGTCCACCGCGACCACCACCGCGCGGCAGCGCACCACGCCGTCGGGCGTGCGCACCACATCGCCCGCGATCTCCAGCGCCGGCGACGCCTCGTACAGCCGCGCGCCCCGCGACAGCGCGTCGCGCGCGAGCGCGCGAGCGCGCGTCATCGGCTGGAACGCCGCGTCGGTCGGGATCCGCAGCCCCGTGCCGAGCGGGCCCTCGTACCACTCCGCGGGCAGGTCGTCGGCGCGCATCGCGTCCAGCTGCACGCGGCAGTCCGCCAGCTCTTCGTCCGACGCCGCGAGGCGGATCGAGCCCACGCGCCGCACCGCGTCCGGCGTCTCGCGCTCGATGTGCGCGATCTGCTCGAGCGTGAGGTGGTACAGGCGCACCGCGCGCTCGCGTCCGTGCTTGGCCACCGCGTCGTGGTGGAAGTCGGCGGGGCCCGCGAGCAGGAAGCCGCCGTTGCGCCCCGCGGCCGCGCCGCCGACGATGCCCGCGTCGATCCCGACGACCGAGCGGCCGAGCGCGAGCAGCTCGTGCACGGCGGCGAGGCCCGAGCCGCCGAGTCCCACGACGCAGACGTCGGCGTCCACGGGGCCGTGCAGCGTGGGCAGGTCGAGCGTGGGCCCCTCGTCCCACACGGGGCGGTTCGGCAGCGCGTCGGTGGTCGGCATGCGCGGAAGCTACGCGCGCGCCATGCGCACGCTACTCGGGCGGCACCCAGATGCGCCCCTCGCGGCGCTCGCGGTCGTCGCGCGCCGGCGGGAGCGCGGGCAGCGTGTCGCGCGCGCGCCAGAGCGCGAGCGCCGAGGCCAGTGCGTCGAACGCGTCGTCGGAGCGGGTGGCCGCCACGCGGTGCGCGGGCGCGAGGTCGGGCACGTGGCGCGCGAGCCATGCGGCGCGTGCGTCGGCGCTGGACTTCACGACCGGCTGCACGTAGCAGAGCCGCGGCCAGATCTCCAGCAGCAGCGGCTCGCCGCCGCGCGGCGCGTCGAACGGCCAGACCGCGAAGCCCGCGTCGCGCAGCGTGAGCAGGAGCGGCATCCCGCGAATGGAGCCCGTGCCCACCGAGCCCGCGCCCGCGACCTGGAACACCGACTTGGGGCGGATGCCGGTGAGCGCGCCGACGTCGCGCTCCGTCTCGCGAAAGTGCTCCAGCGACGGGTCGCGCCGCGCGCGATGCTGCCGTCCCCAGAACGGCGCCGCGTGCGCGGCCAGCCACTCCTCGCCCAGGCCGCGCGCGGCGCGCCACACCGCGGGCGCGTCGTCGCCGTGCCGCCGCACGAACCACTCGGGGAAGGAGAACGCGAAGTCGAGGCCCACGACGAGCCGCGGCTCGCGCACCGCCTCGTCGCACAGGTGCGCGACCAGCGCCTCGCGCGAGCGGCCGTCCTCCAGCCGCACGACGCCCGTCGCGTCCACCTCGCACAGCCAGATGCGTCGCTCCGCGCCCTTCACCGCGCCGGACCAGTCGACGGCGATCGCGCGGGCGACGGCGTGGGGCGCGTCGGGCGTGGGAGCGGGCATGGCGACGTGGCGCGCGACGTTGCTGGGGGTGGGGGCGGCAGGTACACTGCACGCCGGTCCGGACGCCGCGCAGCTGCTGCAAGAGCTGCACGCGCGCGTCCCACGCATCCCCTCGCCCTCTCGCATGCGTCGCCCGTCCCTCGCGCTGCTCGCCGCCGTCCTCGCCGCCGCCTGCGGTGGCGGCGACCCCACGGGCCCCACGCCGACGCCGCCCGTCACCCCGCCCGTCACCCCGCCCGTCACCCCGCCGGTGACGCCGCCCGTCACGCCGCCGGTGACGCCGCCCACCACCGCGCCCGACACGCTGCCCGCGCTGCGCCGCGAGTTCCGCGGCGTGTGGATCGCGACGGTGGCGAACATCGACTGGCCGTCGCGCAACAACCTCTCGATGGCGCAGCAGCAGGCGGAGCTCGGCGCGCTGCTGGACCGGGCGCAGGCGACGGGGCTCAACGCGGTGGTGTTCCACATCCGGCCCGCGTCGGACGCCGTCTATCGCTCGACGCTGGAGCCGTGGGCCGCGATGCTCACCGGCACGCAGGGCACCGATCCGGGATGGGACCCGCTGGAGTGGGCCGTGCGCGAGGCGCACCGGCGCGGGCTGGAGCTGCACGCGTGGTTCAACCCGTTCCGCGCCGGCAACTCGAGCGACACGACCAGCCGCCTGTCGCCGACGCACGTCTGGCACGCACGGCGCGATCTGGTGCGCGTCTACGGGACGCAGCTCTGGCAGGACCCCGGCGAGCCCGCGGTGCAGGACCGCACGATGGCGGTGATGCTCGACGTCGTGCGCCGCTACGACGTGGACGGCGTGCACATCGACGACTTCTTCTATCCGTACCTGCAGCGCAACGCGGCCAACCAGATCATCGACTTCCCCGACAGCGCGACCTATGCGCGCTACGGCGCCGGCGTGGCGCGCGCGGACTGGCGGCGCGCGAACGTGAACCGCTTCGTCGAGCGGATGTACCGCGAGGTGCACGCGGTGAAGCCGCAGCTCAAGGTCGGCATCAGCCCGTTCGGCATCTGGCGGCCCGGCAACCCCGCGGGCATCACGGGCCTCGACGCGTTCGCGGAGATCTACGCCGACTCGCGCACCTGGCTGCAGAACGGCTGGCTGGACTACCTCGCGCCGCAGCTCTACTGGCAGATCGACCCGCCGCGGCAGTCGTTCACCGCGCTGCTGGACTGGTGGACCGCGCCGGCGCAGAACGCGAAGGGCCGCCACGTCTGGCCGGGCGTCGCGACGTACAACGTGCGCGACCTCTCGTGGCCGGTGACCGAGATGACGCGGCAGGTCGAGGCGACGCGCGCGCTCGCGAGCCGCGGGCCGTCCACGGGCGTGATCCTCTACAACGGGACGACGACGCTCACCTGGAACGGCGGCACGGTGACGAACGAGCTGGCGCGCACCGTGTTCGGCGATCGCGCGGTGCCGCCCGCGAGCCCGTGGCTGGACGCGACCGCGCCCGCGCGCCCGACGGTGACGGTGGCCGAAGCGGCGGGCGCGGGCGGCGCGCGCGAGTGGACGCTGGCGCTGGCACCCGGCGACGCGGACGCGGTGCGCTGGTGGATCGTGCGCTGGCGCGTGAACGGCGCGTGGACGCAGCAGCTGGTGTTCGGCGAGGAGCGCTCGTTCACGGTGCGCCCGGGCGCGACGCCGCTCGACCGGATCGCGGTGCACGCGATGGACGCCGCGGGCAACGTCAGCGCGCCGCTGCGCTGGCCCGCGACGACGGTGCTGGCCGCGCACTGAATCGCGACGTGCGAGACGCGGAGGCGCCCGGTGCCCACTGGCCACCGGGCGCCTTCGTCATGGGTGGGACGCTCCGTCGGGGACGAGCAGCACCTTGCCGCCGCGCCCCTCGCGCGCGGCGTGCGCGCAGGCGGCACGGACCTGCGAGAGCGGGTACGTCGCCTCGACGGGCGTGCGCAGCGCGCCGGTGGCGACCAGCCGCCCCACCTCGCCGAAGACGAGCGCCTGCTCGCCCGGCGGCGCCTTGCGGAACCACGGGACCAGCCAGAAGCCGCGCAGCGTGGTCTCGTGGAAGATCAGGTCGCGGGGATCGAGCGCGATGGGCTCGCCCGACAGCCCGCCGTAGTTGACGACGGTGCCGCCGTGCGCGAGGCAGCGCATGAGGGCGCGCGTGCCGCGCCCCGCCACGGCGTCGAGCGCGAGGCGCAGGCGCGCCGGGTCGCCGCCCGCCGCCTGCATCGCCGCGTGCACGCGCGTCGCGAGGTCGGGCCCGTCAACGACCACGACGTCGGCGCCGAGCGCGCGCACGTCCTCGACCGCGCTCTCGCGGCGCACGACGTTCACGGTGCGCACGCCGCGCGCGCGCGCCACCGCGACCACCGCCGCGCCGACGCCGGAGTTGGCGGCGTTCTGGATCACCCAGTCGCCCGGCGTCAGCGACACGAACTTCTCCAGCAGCAGCACCGCCGTCGGCGGGTTGGCGCCGAGCATCGCGAGCTGGAGGTCGTCGCCGGGCGGCAGCGGGAAGAGCGACGCGGCCTTGAGCACGACGCGCTCGCGCCAGGTGCCGGGCGCCGTCAGCAGCAGCACGCGGTCGCCGACCTTCAGGTGCGTGACGCCCTCGCCGATGACGGTCACCGCGCCGACGCCCTCGTAGCCCGGCACCGCGGGGAGCGGCGGCTTCACGCCGTAGCTCCCCGCGATCGTGAGCAGGTCGGACGGGTTGATGGGCGACGCGACCAGCTCCACGAGCACCTCGCCCGCGCCGGGCGCCGGCGGGTCGGGCAGCTGGACCACCTCGAGGACGTCGGCGGGTGCGCCGGTGCGCGAGAACTGGGCGGCGAGCATGGAGGCGGTCTCCGGGGCGGGACGGGGCGGTGCGCCGTGCGGGGCTCCCCAACGTACGGGACCCGAACGACCGCAGACAGGATGACGGGATGACGAAGAGGCTCATCTCGGCGCGTGGTTCCATGCGCTCCGCGGAGCCTCCTGGTCATCCTGTCATCGGCTCTGTTGAATCGTTGATCGCGGTGGAGCGGAAGCTGCGGCGGTGGTCGGTGGAGACGGCCGGAGTGCAGCATGCGCGCGATGACGAAGTCGGCGGTGGCGTTGGCGAC